>NZ_DATLKJ010000040.1:0-2079 GCF_035538455.1 Chitinophaga sp. | reverse complement strand
ATGACGTGCCTATAGAAACAGTAAGCCAGTTATTAGGCCATAAAAGCATCCGTACTACACAGATTTACGCCAAGATCACCCAACAGAAAGTAAGCAATAATATGCGTGTTTTGCGTAGCCGCCTGTTTGGTGAAGGAGTAGTTTTGCAGAAGCGGAGTGTATAACCAGGTATCGCTGCCGCGGGCTTGCGCCTTATGAACAAATGTTTTTGCAACGGTGGGCCACCTGTCGGGCTTCAGTAGAAAAACATTTGTTTATAAGGCGCTTTTATTTGTGTGGAGGTGTGTTCATTTTTCTTTTCACCAGCAGCAATTTTAGCAGACATGATAACATCTATCTACGAAAAATTGAGTGCTTTCATTCAAATATCCTTCTAATAATACTGTTCCAGTATCAAAATAAGCTATTGGGGAAAATATTATTTTACCCTCATACAATAAGCATGCTTTCGATCAGATTCACTTAAGACATAATCTGGTCGGAAGTTTTGGAATAGATATAGGTGTTGGTTGGTGTTTGCGATGGTGATTGTGAAACTAGCCTTAGAGCATTTGTCTTGTTGCCGATATACACCATTTGCATCGCCTGGCCCAATCATAAAATCACCTTTCTCTGTAGCAATAAACCCCGCCTTAAATCGATACCGCCCGTTAGTCTCATGAAATCGGAATTCTTTTGTTTTTTTTGCAAAAGGAGTTTTTGAATTATCAATAACCTCCCCAAATACTAAATGTGTCTTAAATGCTTCCGCTGCCTCTACCAATCCGGTTTGGGTTGTGCTGCCAACATCGAATTTTTGAAACGCTATGGCACTACCCAGGTTTACGGCTCCGGAATAATCTACTTCTGAACTGGTTTTTAAATCTGTTAACTGTGTCGGTACATCCACTTCTATCCAGATAGTATCTCCTACATTAATACTGTCTTTGTCTGGATAGATGCGGTTAGCGATAGCGAATGAAAAATCCACTCCTGCACAATTGGTTCTGCATGTAGTATAACAAGTAAACAAATGGATAAGTAATAATCCTATTGTTATTTTAAATTTAATAGCCATAGCTTGTAAATAAAGTTTTTACTTGGGACTGTTGATTGTTACCATTATTGAGGAGTAGCCGATCTCTAAATTGTATTATGGACGAAACATCGCTTTGCAATGCTGCGAACATCTGCTGATTTGTGTACCCATTAACATTGTCAGTAACATATTGTAAATCTGCTCTATTATCTAACAAATCATAATACAAGCCCGAAGGTATCCATTGGAACGGGTAATCAAGGCGGCGAGGATCATAGTCTTCTAAAGCATTCAGATGTGCGCTTAATCCTACTACTGGTGAATTATTATAATATGCTCTTCTTGCAAACGATACAGCAACAGTATTATAACCATAAGTCATATCAGTCATAAAATGCCCCATATGATAAGCCCAGCTTTCTGCAAGTGCTATGTAATTTGAAATATCCCCGGCGGTACCATCACCATATGGACTGTTTTGACCACCAGAGCCAAAACGAGCAGTTTCTGCGGCTTCAGCATAAACAAAGGTATTCCACCATACCTGACCAACCCGGTTGAAGTGAGCAGCATGCGTTAATTCATGGTAAATTACCTCCCTGGCGTCAGAACTGGCCCAGTTGGGGACATGATAACTTAGAGATATGTCCACACCCGCCAGCAATTTTGAGTTATACAGGTAATTGAAAAGCTGCGATAAGGAACTTAATCCTGGCTGTGCAATAAAGTATTCAATGAAACTTTGGGGCATAGCGCCTGCATTGGTCCGGTGCCGGTTCATGGGTGTTGAGCCAGCCCCCGGAGCGCTTAAAGTAGTCAGCAATATACGAAGGCCGGAGGGAGCCTGTCCCGTGCCAATAACGGAAGCCATGCCGTTGTAGTCTGCATAGGATCGTATTACAGTTGAAGCAAACCATAACTTATGCTGATTGGTCTTGGGTTGCTCATCATCCACAAACACCGCATTAATATTGTTGAGTGTGCCGCTGTACCTCCCAATACTGGTTTTGATAGGGAACCACATTTGCCAGAAACGAAGACCTTTAATCGCGCGCAGCTCT
>NZ_DATLKJ010000039.1:0-31135 GCF_035538455.1 Chitinophaga sp. | reverse complement strand
TTGCCAACTCCTGTTGCAACTGTACATAGTCATCGTTGAGCAAAGAGCCCTGAACAGTCATTTTTCTATCTTCACTAATGGTGATAGCGTGGTTACCCGGCTCCAGGTAAAACTCCCGAGTAAAGGGCTTTCCCCCGGAGGGAGGGTAGAAGATTTGGAGATAGACCCTCACCGGTCCATCCAGTTCACCGGCGAATGTAAATTTATCACCGGTGATGCGGGCAGAGTCATCCACCTCTTGATCACCGGATGTATAAACAAGATGCGCCCATACCGGTTTACCGGCCAGGTGCAGGGTTCCGGTAACCCGGAAAGGTTTGGCAGCATAAGCTGCAATCGGCAACAGCAATACCATCAGCAAATAACAACGGCTTCGTATCATGGTTTTGATTTAATAATGATCATCTTTCTCTGTAAGCCAGGCTTACTACTTTCCCTGTAGCTGCCATTGTCAGGCGAGATAACGTTTTACGGATTTACTGGTTTTTAGTGCTGCGCAACAGGATATCAACTGATCATTTCAACAGCTCATCCAGTTTTTCCAGCCCTTCTGCTCTCAGGTTGCGCGCAATGATCTTCCCTTCCGGATTGATGAGAAAGTTTTGCGGGATAAACCTTACGGCATACAAGTACTCGGCGGATGCATGCTGCGGACCCTGGTGGAAGATCTGTTTCCAGGGCAGTTGATCCTGTTCTATAGCCTTGATCCAGGCAGTCTTTGACTCGTCCAGCGAAACGCCCAGCACGGTGAAGTTCCGGTCTTTGTATTTATTATAGGCCTTCAGCATATTAGGATTTTCCTGTCTGCAGGGACCGCACCAGCTGGCCCAGAAATCCACCAGCACATATTTGCCACGGAAATCTTTTAATGAAACAGCAATACCGGCGGTGTCTTTCTCTGTAAAATCAGGTGCTACCGCACCGATCTGCACCCGTTTGACGTTTTCCAGCATAGCCGCAAACGCTTTGCCAGCATGGCTGTTCTTCAATGCAGGCGTAAAGCCAGCGAAGATGGCCTCCTGTTGTTCCGGGGTATAGTCGGTGCGTACTTTCAGCAAATCAAGGCTGATAAAAGATGAAGGATGCCCGGAGATAAAATCCTGCAAATGCTTTGCGACCACCTCTCCGCTTTCCTGCCCATTGGCGGACTGCTCTATCTTTGCCAGCTCCTGTTGCAACTGTACATACTCATCGTTGAGCAAAGAACCCTGAACGGTCATTTTTTCTTCAGCATCGTTGGTAATGGTGAGGTTACCCGGCTCCAGGTAGAACTGGCCACCAAAGGACTTTCCTCCGGAGGAAGGATAAGTGCATTTAAGACTGGCCTTCACCGGTTCATCCAGCTCACCGGCAAATGTAAATTTGCCATCGGTGATGCGGGCAGAGTCATGCACCTTTTGACCACCGGATATATAATAAAGATGTACCCATGCCGGCTGATCGGCCAGGTGCAAGGTTCCGGTAACCCGGAAAGGTTTGGCAGCATAGGCCGCAATCGGCAACAGCAGTGCCATCAGCAAATAACAACGGTTTCGTATCATGGTTTTTGATTTAATAATGATCATCTTTGTCTGTAGACAAGGCTCACTACTTTCCCTGTAGCCGCCGTTGACAGACGAGATAACGTTTTGCGGATTTACTGGTTTTTAGTGCTGCGCAACAGGATATTAACTGATCATTTCAACAGCTCATCCAGTTTTTCCAGCGCTTCTCCTCTCAGGTTGTACGCAATGATCTTCCCTTCCGGGCTGATGAGAAAATTTTCCGGGATAAACCTTACGGCATACAGGTCCGCGGCAGACACACGCTGTGGGTCCTGGTGGGAGACCTGTTTCCAGGGCATCCGACCCCGTTGTATTTCCTTGATCCAGGCGGCCTTCGACTTGTCCAGCGAAACGCCCAGCACGGTAAAGTTTCTGTCTTTATATTTATTGTAGGCTTTCAGCAAACCAGGCATTTCCTCTAAGCAGGGAATGCACCAGCTGGCCCAGAAATCTACCAACACATATTTGCCACGGAAATCTTTTAATGAAATAGCAATACCGGCGGTGTCTTTCTCCGTAAAATCCGGTGCTACCGTGCCAATCTGCACCCGTTTGAGGGTTTCCAACATGGCCGAAAACGCTTTGCCCCCATGGCTGTTCCTCAATGCAGGCGTAAGGCTGGCAAAGGCAGCTTCCAGTTGTTCCAAGCCATAGTCGTCAAATCCCCTCAACAACTCAAGGCTGATAAAGGATGCAGGATGCCTGGAAACAAAATCCTTCTCCACCACATCGCGCAATGCATCTAACGAGTCCACTTCCTTTTCCTTCCATGTGGTTGGCTTACCTATCTTTGCCAGCTCCTGTTGCAACTGTACATACTCATCGTTGAGCAAAGAGCCCTGAACAGTTAGTTTTCTATCTTCACTCATGGTGATGGTGTGGTTACCCGGCTCCAGGTAAAACTCGCGAGCAAAGGACTTTCCCCCGGAGGGAGGATAGTAGACTTGGAGATAGGCCCTCACTGGTCCATCCAGTTCACCGGTGAATGTAAATTTACCATTGGTGATGCGGGCAGAGTCATCCACCTTTTGATCACCGGATGTATAAAGAAGATGCGCCCATACCGGCTGATCGGCCAGGTGCAGGTTTCCGGTAACCCGGAAAGGTTTGGCAGCATAGGCCGCAATCGGCAACAGCAATACCATTAGCAAATAACAACGGCTTCGTATCATGGTTTTGATTTAATAATGATCATCTTTCTCTGTAGGCAAGGCTTACTACTTTCCCTGTACCAGGATAAGAGCGGTACAACTGGATCTGTCCGTTGATCTCCGGTACGGTATAGAGATCCAGCATGCCGACGCCTTTCGTATAAGTACATACCAGCAATTTTTTCTCAAGGCTTTTATAATATTCCGCATTCAGTGCAAGATCAAAAATGCTCGCAAATGGCTGGAATTTCATTAGAGAGATAGTGCTGGCGCCGTAGTCGTGCATCAGGAGGGCCTGCTTCAACACAGGATCGTATTCATATACCTTACCGCCAACGTCATAGAAAAGATAGCCCAGATCGGGGCTCACCGCGAATTGTGTGGCAGCCGAAATCCCTTCCCCGCTGATCTCTGCATAATAATTCTGTTTACCAGTCAGTGTAAAACAGGCGAGATAACGCTTTTCGGATCTACGGTCCTTCAACACAGCAAATACCTGTCCGCCGCTGAAAGGCACATAGGTCATATACAACAGTTCCATGCCGGTACTAAAATTGAAAAGATCACCGGCAGGCAGTGTAAGGCAGGTACTCCCAAGCCCGGGGTAGCGAAGGAAAGTGCCACTGGTACTGTCGAACACGATCATGGGGTCGCCAAAAGCTTGTTGTTTGTCTATACCCACCCAGGCCGAAGGGGTGAATAAAGCCGTGCCGCCATCCCTGGTATTCACGGGGCCGTTGATGGAAAAGGCCTCAACATTATAAAGGTTTCTGTTGGCGTACAACATACCACATAAATTGGAGAGATAAAGCTTCGCATTGCTCCAGTCTGTAAACGGGTCTGATATGTACATCATCGTATTCATATCATATGATGGTGGAAAATAGTCTAGCGCGTTTGCGCCCAGCACCACCGCCTTTTTGCTGGTAGCTACAAAGGTGGTCACGAAACCGATGGCAGGCCCACCAACATTGGCAATGCCGGTAGCTACATAGGCCGGTTTGCCGGTAGCTACATAGGTCGATTGCATTTTTTGCAGGATGTTACGGTACAAGGTATCATGGTTCCCTGCATGTGAGATCATATCGAGCCGGCTGTTGCCATCTTCTGTATCGCAGAGCAGCAGCCAACCTTCATAGCTGGCAGTAGTCATCGTCAGAAGAAAATGGCTGTCTGTAAATATGCCGGTCTTTTTATCGGTAACCCGGTAATACATAGAGTAGCTGCCCGCACTCAAACGAAGACCCGCCACTGCCGTGTCCAGGTCGTGCTGCGTAGAAATTATGAACCCAACCGCCCCAAAGCCGATTGCGTGATCCACCACCCATTTGTAGGAATAGTTGGCCGTATCTCCTATCGGATCGTCCGTCATCGTCAGGGTGGGCCTGATGATGAGCCTTGCGCCAAGGTCAACATTGTAGGAAGAATCGATCCCTTTGATCTGTACCCGGTTCACGGCCGTGTAGTCGTAACTCCCCTTGTCTTTCATACAGGACACTGCCAGCAATGCCAGCACGGCCACCAGTAAAGTATATCTTTTCATAGCTGATCTATAATGATGAAAGAAATTTATTGTACGGCGGGCCCCATTTTCATGATGCTGCCATCGGCTTCCAGCACGGGATGCCCTGCCTGTTGCTGCTGACGCAAATAGGCTTGTAATTGCCTGGCGAAGTTGGTGAGCTGGGGCGCAGAGTAAGGAGGAGACGAAAAAGAATTAGGATTGGAATAAAACCTCGTCAGCGAGAGTGATAGTTCCTTTACCATCCGTTCCAGCTTCAGCCTGGAATAGGAGCCCAGTGCGTTTTGGTTGGCATCCCATAACCCCGGCTTGGCGAGGATATCATCTATCACGATCCTCATGGTTACAATCGACTTAACATAAGTACTGTTGTGGTCATACACCGGTATGCTGGTCTTGAAATTGTTATCAGGCAACAGTTTCAGTGTCAGCGTCACCGACTTCTCGTACAGGTCTGCCGGGCGCAGCAAGGTGATCGGGACAATGCGGCTCACCTGCCCGGCAGGGATTATAAGGCTGTCGGCCACCGGCAGGATGTAATGACGACCTGCAACAGCGGTGGTGGTGCCAGCGTCGGGCGCAAGCGTGAAAGTGCGGCTATTAGCAGTTACCTCGCCTGACACATAAACATACGCTTTCAACTTATTATAACTTTTAAGCGTGTCTATAGCAAAGCTGTAGTGAAACGTATCATAGCTTGGCCCATATTGAGCCCGATATGCATTAGAAAAAAAAATGCTGGCATTTCCCTCATATTGCATCAGTTCGCTTTTGGTGCAACCAGCAGCCAGGCATATGATGAGGCAATAGAAAATGATCTTTTTCATGTTGATATATTAAAAGGTTACCTGAAAGCGGTTTCAGACAAAGGCAGTGGCACTACGTACATATCGGGCGTCATGGTGATGGTAGCATCGGCCGAAGCCCCGCTGCTGATGGCCGTTTGCCGGGTACGTTTGAAATAGAAGAAGAGCTGCCCTTCCCCCCAAAACTCTTTCTGGTATTCCTTGCCGAGCTGTGTTTGTTTGTCGCCATTGAGCGTAAGCAAAGGCAGCCCCCTGTTGAAGCGTACGGCATTCAGCAGCCGGGTGGCGCTGGCATCATCTGGTGTCCCTTCTGCCGAGATGTAGTACATTTCAGCGATCCTTATAAGTGGTTGCAGCTTGCGGTACATCAGGTTTTTATTTCCCACGTCCGCATATTTGAAGAATGTTTTATCCGTTCTTGTAGAAGTATGGTCTACATCAAAATTGATACGGAAACGGTAATCGTTGCTATACTGTTCATAGATGGCATTGAGCCGTTGCGGCAAAGGCATTAGTATTTCGTCGTCAAAAAGACTGGCGGCAAACCGGTTCGCCTGGGTATTATACATATCGGCATTTTCCAGCCCGAAGATCACCTCAGAAGAAAAGATCCTGTCGGGATTCGTGATGCCCGGCGCCGACAGTGCAGAGGGGCTCCAGGGGAACCATGCCGAAGCTTCTTTGATAACGTTGTCCGCAGCGGCCTTCGCGCTGGCAAGGTCTCCGCGGTAAAGCAGCGTCCTGGCCAGCAACGCCTTTACAGCGTAATAGTTCATACGGCGGTTACGGAAACCGAAGTAGCTGTCGCCACCCAGCGGCGTTGCCTGCACGCCATTGCTGCGCACAGGATCGTGTTCCAGCAGCTTTGCCGCTGTGGCCAGGTCATCCAGCACATTTTGCATCACCACATTGGCAGGCAGCAATACCTGGATCTTTGACTCAGGATCATGCGGATATGGAATGGCTGCTTTCGATGAATCCACCGCATACACCGGCCCGAAGAGCCTTAGCAGGTCAAAGGCTACGAAAGCCCGCAAGCCGTATGCTTCTCCCAGCAACAACTGTTTTTCATCTTCCGGCAACACCTTGTTATCCGGACCCAGGTGTTTGATAAAAAGATTGAGATTGAGCACGGCCGCATAACTACTGTTCCACATGGTAGTGGTGCGATTCATCACGGCGGCATCTGTGTATTGATAAGCGGCCTGCGTATTAAAAGGATGACTGCTGCTGCTGCAGTTATAATATTGCGCCATCACGTCCAGCGCAGTGCAGGTATAATTCTCCCCGTAAGCGGCCGGCTTAGCCAGGTTCAGGTAAATACCGTTGAGCGCATTCCGGATAGAAGTACGGCTGCCGTAAACATCATTTTCGAGGAACTTATCTTCCGGCTGTACATCCAGGTATTTGTTGCAGGCGAACAGCAGCAGCATTATGATAAGCAAGGAAACAGTTTGAATATATCGCATACTGATTTTTTTAGAAGAAAATATTGGCACTGAAGGATACTGCATTACTGAAAGGATAATCGAGGCCCCGCTCCGACTTGATATTGGACAACCGGAAAATATCATTCATGTAGGCATTCAGCCGGATGGTCTTTAATCCCAGGCGTTGCAGCCAGCGGTATTGCATGGAACGAAATTCATATCCCGCATTGATAGACTCGCCGGTGATGAAATTTTCTTTCTGGATAAAGCGGGACGACATCGGCGTTTGACTGGTAATATCAATCGCCCTGAAGGCTGCATGGTCGCCAGGTTGCTTCCATCGAAGTTCCAGCGCTCTTTTGTCCTGGTTGTACCGTAGGTCTTCAAGGCTGATATTTTCCACTTTGGAAAAAAGCGCATTATTGAAGATATACATGCCTATGCTGTAACGAAGGTTAATGCCCAGCAGGAAACCTTTGATATTCAGGTTGGAGCTTATCACGCCTTGTATCAATGGTTTTCCATCGCCGACAGGCATAATATCGGCAGGATCGTATACAAAGGTTTCTTCCCCGTTCTTCTTACGGAACATTTCCTGCCCGGTAGCAGGGTCGATACCCAGTGAAGTAACAGCCCACAGCTCATCGGGGCTGTAGCCATCCAGGTAGCGTTGCAGGGAATTGGATTTTTGCGCTTCATCGTTCAGGTTCTTCAGGATATTGGAGAAGCCTTCGTAGCGGCTTTTATAGAGACTACCGGTATAGCCCAGCATCCAGAGCACATTTTTATCAGGATGATAAACGGGCGAGAAACGAATGATGGCCTCTGCCCCTCTCGTGCGCAGCTTGCCTACATTGAGCGCATAGGTAGACACGCCTGACGATGCCGGCAAGGAACCGGTGGCAATGAGCGGGTTGGATAATTTTTCGTACACGTTAAGCGTGGCCGTGAGCCGGCCGTTCCAGAGTATGGCGTCGATACCGCCACTGGTACTGCGTGTGCGCTGCCATTGCAGCAAAGGGTTGCCCAGCTGCGTGATGGACAGCCCCTGCCCGAAGATATTCTGATTGTTTTCATATCCATACACAGAAGTAGAGGCAAAGCTGCCCAGCGCCTGGTTGCCGGTGGTCCCGACGTTGGCCCTGATCCGCAACATAGTGAGCCAAGAGATCTGCTTCATCATCTTTTCACTGCTGATATTCCAGCCTGCCCCTATCGACCAGAAAGGAGAATATTTGTTACTAGTACCAAAAGCGGTGGAACCATCTATCCTGAAATTCAGGTCCACAAAATAGCGGTTGTTGTATGCATAGTTTACGCTCGCCAACGCATTCACCCGCCGTATTTTCGTTTTGTTATAAAGTGGTCTGGCATAGGGTTGAAAGCCATAAGCAAAGGCAGGATTGGGTTTCACGCCATCGGGGAAACCGGTGGCCGTGAAGCCGGTAGTGGTTTGCGCCTGCTCCTGGATCTCTGAACGAGCGTTACCCGTCAAGCTATGCACGCTGTTGATCACTTTCCGGTAGGTGAGCATCAGGTTAGCCTGGTAACCTAGTCCATCCTGGCGGGTTTCAGTATAGGAGCCCTTCTGATATATGCTCGCGGTATCGAACATGGTATTCGCCGAAGGGATAAAACTGATGGTGGTAGCTGTATTCTTGTTTACCTGCAAAGCGCCTGAAATGCGCCATTCCGGGCGGATATCGTAGATCAGGTTCACGGTGTTCTGCAACATGAACGTATTGCTATTATTCTTCGAACCCAGGCTGGCGTTGTAGATGGGGTTGCCGATCTTCACGGTATCTGGAAGGTAAAAACTTAGAAATTGCCAGGTTGTACCGTCATCAGTCAGATATGTTTCCAGATAGCGATCTGTATTGAGGCTGCCGTCGTTTTTCTTTTTACGATAGTAGGGATTGATATTCACAAAATCACGGAATGTGCCGTAGGGCGATTCGTTGGCATTGGTGCCATTTACATACAGCAAGTTGGAGATGTTGAGTTTCTTTTTCCGGTAGACGAGATCAACGGTACCACCCCATGTTTTCCTGTCGGAACCGATCATCACGCCATTTAAGCCCCGGTAGTTCAGTCCGATGCCATACTGGAATTCGGAACTGCCGCCGTTTACCTGCAACGAGTGGCCATTGGTAAAACTGTTCTGCAAAGGCACATTGAGCCAGTAGCTGTTAACGCCGCTTTTCACGGCAACCAGGCGATCGTTGTACAGGTAATCGTTAACGGTACTATAATAACTGAAAATGGGTGTTTTATATAAACCGCCCAGCCGCTGAAATTCCAGGTTCTCTGCAGCATTCATCATATTGTAATCGCGCAGGTCGGGAATCTCAAAGCGCAGGTCAGTTGTATAGGAGACATTCAGTTCCCCGGGTTTGGGCAGTACTGTTTCCACGATCACCACGCCATTAGCGGCCCGGGAGCCGTACAGTGCTGTGGAAGCCGCATCTTTCAGCAATGTGATGGACGCCACCCTGTTGATATCGAGGTCGATGATCTGTTGCAGGGTGGTTTCCATCCCGTTCAAAATAAATAATGGTTGGTTGGGGTCTGTTGAAAATTGATCTCTCACCGTATTGGAAGAAAGGCTGGTCTTACCTCTCACTTCTATCTTGGGCAACTGGTTAGGATTGGATCCTTTCGAGTTGTCCGGCACAATGATAAAGGAAGGGTCGAGCGTTTTCAGGCTTTGCAACACATTCAGGTTACCTACGCGGCGCAGTTCTTTTCCTGTGAAAGAGGCTACTGCACCGGAAAAGGTGGTCTTGTTACGATTGAACATACCTGTACTGATGGTCACATCTTTGATGTCTACTGCGACAGCTTGCAGCGCGATGGTTTTGCTGCCGCTCCATGCTTCCAGTTCTATGGACCGGTAGCCCACAAAAGAGATGATCAGCGTTACATCCCGGCCGGGTACCTGCAACTCAAAATTACCGTCCTGGTTAGCGACGGTGCCGAGCCGGGTGCCTTTTATAATGATAACGGCGCCATGCAGCGGTTGCCCGCTATCATTAATGATCCTGCCGCGGATCACCTGCGGAGGCGACGATGAGGGTTGCTCCCGCTGCTTCACCTGGCTGATAACTATCATCTTGTCTTCCCGGATCACATAAGTTAGCATGGCCGGTTTCAGGTACCTGTCGAGGACCACGCTAACAGGCGCATCTTTCACATCAATATCCATCCGCTGCTCTTCCGGCAGCATGTTATTGTTGTAGACGAACTTGTACCCGGTCTGCTTCCTGATCTCTTTAAAGAGCATAGGGAAGGTCAGTCCTTTTCCCGATATCGTGACCTGGGCATAGCAGGTCATTGTCAGCTGCACGCAGCTGATCAACAAGAAGAAAATCCTGGATCGCATACTATTCATTGGTTTGGTTCTGACCCGGCACTACGGCGCGCAGGTACTTCACAGTTATCGGAGCTGTGAGATCTTGGTTAATAATAAATACATTGCCTATTTACCAGTTGTCCGCTGATGGCATAAAACAAGCCCTTTTCCGCGTACTGTATGGAGGCAAAAATGCCCCCGACGATCTGCTATTCACTTATTACTTAGTATTGCTTAGATAAACCTTTATTTTCTTCCCGTCATCAGAAAATGTAATTGCCCCGGTGGCTGTGAGTGTTGTCAGCACCTGTTCCAGTGTTGACGAACGCGCTATCCCGGCGCTAAACGTAAGGCCGGCAACGGCCGGATCTGTGTCGAAATCTACGTTGTACATCTTGAGAACAAGCGTAACACAGCGTCCAGCCGTTCATTCTCAAAATCAAAATAACCATTCTTCCAGGCGATGATTTGTTTGGTCGCTATTATTAAAGACATAAAAAAAAGGCAACAGGTGCAGTGCCTGGGGAACTTTTTTTATTTCATGGTTCCTGTCAGTAATCAGATGACGGCAATACAATAGCTAATGATTCCCAGTTAAAGTCGTCTATTACATTTAACAGCCGGAACTTCCTGCCATCCACCAGAGCATCACACATAAAATCGATACTCCTCCCTATTTTCTGCAACTGATCATTTCAACAGCTCATCCAGTTTTTCCAGCCCTTCTCCTCTCAGGTTGTGCGCAATGATCTTCCCTTCCGGGTTGATGAGAAAATTTTGTGGGATAAACCTTACGCTATACAGCTTCCCGGCGTACACACGCTGCGGGTCCTGGTGGGAGATATTTTTCCAGGGCATCCTAACCCGTTGTATAGCCATGATCCAGTCGGCCTTCGACTTGTCCGACGAAACGCCCAGCACGGTGAAGTTCCGGCCTTTATATTTATTGTAGGCTTTCAGCACATTAGGCATTTCCGCTAAGCAGGGACCGCACCAGCTGGCCCAGAAATCTACCAGCACATATTTGCCACGGAAATCTTTTAATGAAACATCGATACCGGCGGTGTCTTTCTCCGTAAAATCCGGTGCTACCGCACCGATCTGCACCCGTTTGAGGTTTTCCAGCATAGCCGCAAACGCTTTGCCCGCATTACTGTTCTTCAATGCAGGCGTAAAGCCGGCGAAGGTGGCCTCCTGTTGTTCCAGGGTATAGTCGCTAAATCCTTCCAGCAAGTCAAGGCTGATAAAGGATGCAGGATGCCTGGAAATAAAATCCTGCTGCACCGGCTCCCACAATACAACCAACGAGTCAATATTCTTACTGTTGGTTGGCTCACCTATCTTTGCCAGCTCCTGTTGCAACTGTACGTACTCATCGTTGAGCAAAGAACCCTGAACGGTCAGTTTTCTATCTTCACTTATGGTGATAGCGTGGTTACCCGGCTCCAGGTAAAAATCGCCCCTAAAGAAATTTCGCACGGGGGAAGTATAGCCAACAAAGCGTAGGAGGGTCTTCACCGGTTCAGCCACCTCACCGGCGAATGTAAATTTACCATCGGTGATGCGGGCAGAGTCACGCACATATTGATCACCGGATTTATAAATAAGCATTGCCCATACCGGGTGCTCAGCCAGATGCACGTTTCCGGTAACCCGGAAAGGTTTGGCAGCATAGGCTGCAATCGGTAACAGCAGTGCCAGCAACAAATAACAACGGTTTCGTATCATGGTTTTTGACTTATGGTTTTTGATTTAATAATCATCATCTTTCTCTGTAGGCAAGGCTTACTACTTTCCCTGTACCGGGATAAGAGCGGTACAACTGGATCTGTCCGTTGGTCTCCGGTACGGTATAATCTTCCCGGATCATATAAGTAAGCATGGCCGGTTTCAGGTACCTGTCGAGGACCACGCTACCTGTTTCCTGATCTCTTTAAAGAGCATGGGGAAGGTCAGTCCTTTTCCCGATATCGTGACCTGGGCATAGCAGGTCATTGTCAGCTGCACGCAGCTGATCAACAAGAAGAAAATCCTGGATCGCATACTATTCATTGGTGGTTTGGTTCTTGGCTGGCCCGACAGTACGGCGCGCAGGTACTTCACAGTTATCGGAGCTGTGAGATTTTGGTTAATAATAAATACATTGCCTATTTACCAGTTGTCCGCTGATGGCATAAAACAAGCCCTTTTCCGCGTGCTGTATGGACGCAAAAATGCCCCTGACGATCTGCTATTTACTTATTACTTAGTATTACTTAGATAAACCTTTATTTTCTTCCCGTCATCAGAAAATGTAATCGCCCCGGTGGCTGTGAGTGTTGTCAGCACTTGTTCCAGTGTTGACGAACGCGCTATCCCGGCGCTAAACGTAAGGCCGGCAACGGCCGGATCTGTGTCAAAATCTACGTTGTACCATCTTGAGAGCAAGCGTAACACAGCGTCCAGCCGTTCATTCTCAAAATCAAAATAACCATTCTTCCAGGCGATGACCTGTTCAGCATCTACTTCCCTGACGGGAATGGCGGAAGATGCCTGATGTTTGACGACTGCTTGCTGACCGGGCTTCAGCACTATGCCCGCTGCGCCGTTCATTACTTTTATTTTTCCGGATAAGAGGGTAGTCCTGGTGGCGGTTTCCTCCTCGTATGCGTTAATATTGAATTGTGTGCCCAACACCTGCACCTCTTCATGCAATGTGGATACGATAAACGGCTTTTCATCCGGTGCTACTTCCAGGTACACTTCGCCGGTAATGGTAATCTTTCTTTCCTCACCGGTAAAAGCCGTAGGATAGGTAACCGATGATGCGGCGTTCAGCCATATCAAGGTGCCGTCCGGCAGCTCCAGCCGGAACTGGCCGCCACGCGGTGTTTGCAGCTTATTGGAGCTCGCTGCCACCACATGGCCGGGAGTATTGTACACCAGCTGCCCCTGTTGCTGTGACACCGTGGCAGCGCCTTGCCGGATCACCTGGTGCGCGTTGCTGTCCAGCGCTACGGTGGAACCATCGGCCAGTGTGAGCACGGCCTTGTCGGTACCCGGCTTGATCTGCGAAAAGTTCACTCTTCTAACGCCAGGCACAGCAACCGGCTTAAACACCTGGTAATAATATACGGCGCCCAGCAACAGTAAAACTGCGGCAGCAGCAGCGATACGCGGCCACGGCTTCAGCTTTCTCACCGGCTTCCGGCTTGCCTGTAACTGTGCAAAGATCTCTTCTCTCAATGCCAGATCCTCTTCACCATCTGCCGGCATTTCCAGTGCATCGTCGATCATCTGCGCCAGCCCGGCCCGATAATCTCCCTGCCTGATCAATGCGAACAACTGCTCCTTCTCCCCTGCAGATACAGAGTTAGTCAGGTATTTGTCCATCAGTTGCTGAAATTGGTCCGGCTCTTGCATGACGATGATTTATTTGGTCGTTGTTATTAAAGACATGAAAAAAAGGCAACAGGTGCAGTGCCTGGGGAATTTTTTTTATTTCATGGTTCCTGTCAGTAACCAGATGACCAGCAAGGCGGGTCCTCCACATCTGCGTATATGTTCCCTTACGGCGTTGAGCGCGCGTATAATATGACTCTTTACGGTAGCCGGCGCAATGTTCAGCTGAGCGGCAATCTGGGGGTGGGTAAGCCCCTGCTCCCTGCTGAGATGGAAGATCAGTGATTGTTGTGGTGGCAGCATGGCCACGGCTTCGGCGATCAGCATGGCAGTTTGCTTGTATTCCATCACGGCTTCCGGCGTAAGGTAGTCTTCCGGCAGTACATCTTCGACTTCGCCGGTGGCAGTTACCTGCTTGTTGAGCTGGTTGATGATGGTATTGCGCGCCATGATGAACAGCCATGCATCGAAGTTGTTAACTTCCGGCAGACGGTCGCGCTTTTCCCATAGCCGGATGAAAACCAGCTGCACCGCGTCTTTCGCCTCTTCATGATTTTTCAGGAAAGAAAGTGCCACCTGGTAGATACGGTTCCAGTGATGGTCAAACAGCAATTTATAAGCATATTCATCATCCGCAGCGACCCTGGCTAGCAGAGCATCCTCATCATATGTCAGATTGGCTGGCAATATTCACTCAAGTTAAGTTGGAGCATCTCGATACAGCAAGATACAAAAAAAAATGAAATTGTTATATCGGCAAAAACCAATAAAAAATTTCTTTTCCAAACAAAAACCAAACGGCTTGAGTCCTATACAATATAGAACTCAAGCTGCCTGAAATTAAAAAGTCGGTCTGACTTTCCTGGGCACTCCAACTTTTGACAGCTTCTTACTATCAAGGCATATAACTTAATTTGAATGTACTTTTATTACCTGTCCTGTTCCGGCGCCCAACACACTTTTGAGATAGCCATTCACTACCCGTTTCATGGTCACAGGAATATGTCCGGGGAAATAGGAGAAATATTCAGGTGAATCTTCTACTACAGTCGGGCTTACGGCATTGATGCGGATACTGTTGTCCAGTTCTATTGCTGCCGCGCGTACGAATGCCTCTACTGCACCGTTAGTGGCAGATGGATTGGCGCCGAGCAGAATCGGATCATCTGTCAGTACACCGGTAGTGAGCGTAAAGGAACCTTTCGGGTTGATATAATGCTGCCCAATGAGCACCAGGTTCACTTGTCCCATCAGTTTGCTGTTGATACCTATTCTGAATGTTTCATCAGTCATACTTTTCAGCGGACCGAAGTGCGCTTCACCACTGATATTGATCAATGCATCGAAGGCGCCTGTCTGTTTAAACAGATTTTCTATGGAAGCGGGCGAAGTAATATCGGCCCGGATATCACCACTCTTTGTTCCTACTCTTATCACTTCGTGTTCCTTTTCCAATGCGCTGGTTACATGTTTGCCTATTGCGCCCGTAGCGCCAATAATAATTACTTTCATGTTGTGATATTTTATTTTACATAAAGATTTGTGAAAAGAGATGTTGTTAAAATGTTGCGGCAATCATCTCCCTGTTTATCATCATACCGGCTGTAGTACCTGCTGACACTGCATTTGCCACGGTGCGTAAACGGGTTGTATTATCCCCGCAGGCATAGACGCCTTTAACGGTGGTCTGCTGGAATGCGTCTGTTTTAATCAGTCCTTCTTCGGTGAGTTCACATCCCAGTGTTTGCGAAATAGTATCCTGTAGCTGAAACGGGCAACGTGCATATATTGCAGTAAGCGGTGCTATGGCGTCATCACTGAAAGTGATATGACGTAAATGTCCATTTGTGTGTTCCAGCCCTGCTATGCTTTTCTCTATGATGCCAATGCCATGCTTTTCAAGAGTGGCGGTCTGATCGCTGGTAAGCGCTGAGGGGCCGTTGGTGTAGAGCATCAGCTCTTTCGTCCAGTTGGAGACCAGCATGCAGAGTTCAAAGGCCGCATCTCCGTTCGCAAGGATACCCGTCTTTTCATTTCTTACTTCATAACCGTGACAGTAAGGGCAATGCAGCACCGTGATACCCCAGCAGGCAGCAAACCCTGCAATGTCCGGCATGATGTCCCGGATACCAGTGGCCATAACCAGCCTGTGGCTGTGAAATGTTTCACCGGAGGCAACTTGTATAGTAAAGAGATCTTCTGCTTTAACACCGCTTGTTGCCAGGCCGTTAAAGAATTCCACGGTGTTATATCTCTCTACCTGTTGTTTGGCTATCATTGCAATTTCACCTGGTGGTGTGCCGTCCTGTGTAAGGAAATTATGTGAATGCGGCGTCTGCCTGTTGCATGGTTCGCCATTGTCGATGATCAGCACCTGTCTCAGCGACCGGCCTAGCGCCATTCCGGCTGCAAGTCCGGCATAGCTACCCCCGATAATGATCACATCGAAAATCTTATCTTTTTTCATACACTTCTTTTTATTGATGCAGTTAAATACAGGATGTACCACTATTTCCGGGTACGACTGACCAGCCTGATGAAAAGGTCCACCAGCGGGATGCCAACAAACACCACCCAGGGAACTAATACCATGGTGAGGCAAAGTGTTCGCTGATACAGCGGCAATGTGGACAACGGCTTACCAAGCAGGTAAAGCATCAGTGTAATTGAAGGATAGATGGCCAGCCATATTTTCAAAGAGGCTATCAGCCGGGCTTTTGTTTTCATACCTGTTGAACTGTCTTTTGTAGATCATTTTAGCGGATACAAAAGTAGTATGGATGCGGGGTGTAGCAGTAGGACAAAAATGCAGTTGTATGGGATTTATCTGAAATTATTCCGGAATGCGTCCGGCGTATGTCCTGTATGTTTTCTGAAGAATCTGATGAAGTAGGAAACATCTTCATATCCCAGGTAGTCGGCAATCTGATTCACCTGGTTTGATGTGGCGAGCAGATACCGTTTGGCTTCGAGTATGATGGATTCAGTGATGAGGTCTGAAGATGTTTTGCCGAGCAAGGCTCTGGTAACGGCATTCAGCTGATATGCCGACAAGTTCATCATGGCCGCATAGTGCGACACCTGCTTGTGTATGTGCACATGTTTTTCCAGCAGTTCAAGAAAGGTTTCCAGTCGTTCCTGCATATACAGGCTGGCATTGTCGACGGGTTTATTGTTGCCATAGCGGATCAGCTCAATGAGAAAGATGTTCATGTCTGCCCTGATCGCATCCAGGTAGCGTTCCTGCTTACCGGAGAATTCATGCAGCATACCTGCCAGTGTATCCAGTAGCCGGCGCATCCTTCCGGCATCAGGCTGATAGTGGTTCACGGTGCCGGCTTTGCGTAGCAGATCGCCAGCGACCTGGTCATGCGGGTAAAAAAAATCCGTTCTGAATTGCATGATGTAACCGCTACATCCTTCTTCCAGTTCCATGCGGTGCATCTGGCCGGGACGCAGGAAGAAAACGGAATGATCATCGACCTTATAAGAGGCGAGGTCTATATCATGCCTGCCCTGCCCCTTTTCCAGTGCTATCACATAATAGAAGGCATGCCGGTGAAGTTCTTCTGACTGCAATGCACGTCCAGCCAGCAGAGTCCCAATATCACGTATGATAAAGTTTTCGGCAGGAGCCAGTTCTTTGTGCACAGCATGCAGTTGCCTTACGGGGATTCTTTCCATTTACACCGGTTATGATGATGATATCAGGCAAAGGTATATCATCTCCGTATATAACAATAAAAGCCTTCAGGTCAATGACCTGAAGGCTTTTATTGTATAGCTGTGACTTAGTGCCAGAACATGCTCCTGGTACGGTGTTGCCTGAATCTGCTGATGGCGTCCATCTGCGTTTTCAACAGCTTCCCTTTTTCTGAGGGCTTGGAAGATTCAAAGGCTGGTACTGATTTAAAGGCCATTACCATGTCATAGTCCATGGCTACCTGTCCTGAATCGAAAGGTACATTGCCGTAGTCATCCCTGAACCAGCGCATCCACTCTTTACCAGCCGGAGTAAATACAAAAAAGGTATCGCCGAAAGATGCTCTTGGCATGGGGCCGGGCAGGAGGAAGGATTTGAATGTATCCTGTGCAGGGCTATGACAACTCATGCAGGAGGATAATGCCAGGTTGGTATATTTTTTCTTGGTAACATAGTCGTACGCCAGCTGGGTGACAGCACCGTCGTTCGGGCCGCTCAATCTGCCGCCCCAACCCAGTGTTTCCCGGCTGTATTCGGGCGCCTGCTGGTTGATAACGGTTTCAGCGAGAGGCTGCGTTGTATCTGTTACGCTAGGATCATTACCCCACATGGCGCCGAGTGGAACCATCTTATCCCAGAAGTTGCCTGGTTTACCCTTGTCATATACAAAGGTGGAATATACCCATCCTGTTTTGGGAGAGGTTTGACTGTCCTTGACAATGATGTCCATCTGGAAGAAGCTGACTTTGCGCATCTGATACCCTTGCCTGGGATTTTCTCCGGTAGGAATGGTATCATACACATCAAAGGTCAGTGCATCCTTCATTACCGGCCATTCAGGTGAATTGATGTTGGAGAAGGCCAGCTTTACCACAACACTTCCTTCTTTGAACTGTGCGGCATCGTTCATCAGGTTTACCTTTTGTCCGGTTTTGCCCCAGATCTGTCCGACAGTATACCCTGCTATTGAATCATATAATACGAGTGCGTATCCGGCTTCATCCACCTTCAGCGATTTAAACATATTGGCAGGGTTACCATTACCTAAATAAGCTCCGAGGATGGCTTCACGTTGTGTTCCCAGCCAGGGTTCCTGAAACCAGCCATACTTTGCGGCTGTCCATTCATGGTTGTTGGTAAAGAAGGGCAGCAGATGCGGGGCTACATAGCTTTTCAGTGAGTCCATAAACGCAAACACATTTGCTGCAGAGATGGGCTGTCCATTCAAAGCCTGTTGCCAAGGCGGATTTGTAATAGTACTTACCGATGTAGGATAATCATGGCTGAGCGTAAAAAGCGGATAATTGTATTGTTCTTTTGAAGGCACTGAATCACGATGGTTTTGAAATGCGCCGCTATTTCCCGATGCATCGGTTGTTGCTCCGCCTTCTTTGGGCTTGTTATTGCTGGTACAGTTGTACGCAACAATACTGGTTACGAATAGGGTGACCAAAGCCATTGAAAGACTGGTTTTGCTTTTCATAGAAAATGGAATTTTGGTTTTAACAGTTAAATTATTGGGATTAAATCTTCTTGTAAGAATGAGAGTATGACAATATCTACCGGTCAGCTTCCTTTTGATGGTACCTAAATATATGATATTTAATCAAATTTCCCATGCTCAAGATAAATAAAAGGGGGAATACCCGGTACCGGGAAAAACGCCCCCATCCGGGTTCAACCGCCAACTGTCAAATACCTTAACCCTATTGGTTTAATTCATATCTGCAAATAACCAGTCCTCCTTGCTCCAATTGTTTCTTTGAAACAGCCGGCAAGCCTCCAAATGCCGTATCCCTGTATTCTCCGGGATAAATAAAGGAGACAAGATATTTACCATCAAAGTCTGCAATATTCTTTAATTCATTGGGTACAGCCGGATCTTCCAGGTAAACAATATGATGAATCCTGTCTGCATAAAAGAACCTGTGTTTCCGCTTATCCCATAGTTTACCAAATGCCCATCTGTCATCAGCAAAAGTAAAATCTGTTAAAAGCCGGTAATGATCGAAACTGTAAAGATGCTTCTCAATATTCTTTTTGTGTTCATCAGGTACATTCATTGTGCCAAAATCAAAGCTGTATACCATGTTTAGCTTTCCGTCCGGCGAGAAAGCATAGACGTTGTTATCGACGGGCCTGTTATATAGGATAGCGCCGGACGTTTTTAAGAATCTATAACCAGACACCCAGAAATTATCATCTACCCAGTCGTCATACTTCAGCGGCACATTTACAGGAGCGAGTTGCCGGTCGGTAAGTAATACTTTATCATGGGCATTGGACATTTTGTTCCAGGAGGATAATCCCAGCAAAAAACCTTTTCCCGGCAAGGATTGAATTACATCTATCTCAAATGGAGACTGCTTTTTATACATCAGTTTAAAGCCGGCATTGTAGCATAACAGGTTGTCTTTCTTTCCATCAATGATATAAATCAATCCGGTAGTGTCCACATCAAAATCGGCTATATTCACGTAGTCCAGCATTGCTTTACCAACTGTATCGAGGTAATTTCCCCTGCTGTCAAATGCTACCAGCGCCTTTCCTCTTTTATCCATTACATATATCCGGTCTTGCACTACCAATATCTTGTTTATGGCCGTAACATAGTTTTCATCATTCTTCATCTGCAGGTTAATATACTCCCTGCTTTTTACGAATCCGGGCGGAAGGTCCCGTGTCACTGTTTCGTTAAAGGCAGAGAAATGAATACTATCGGCCGGAACATTCAGTTCCGTTCTCCTGTTTTTTGTTGTACAGCTGCAGATCAGCATGGCAAGGGAGGCGAACAATATTATAGACGATTTCATAAATACGATGCGAGGTTATTTAAGTTAAAAAGGGAGAAGAAGGGCGTACTCTGCTTCCGCCCTTCTTTTATGAGCATCTGAATAGCCATTCGCTCAACAACCAGACATATCCTTACACGGCGCTGTATTGGTACATTCGCAGTTATTATTTTTAGGGCCAGTGCATGATGGTCCGTCTGTTGAATCACGCCTAAGCGCTTCGATGTTCGTCAATGTGTGTGAAGAAGCGGTTGATTTGGCCGCAGGAAGCATGATTGCTGTGACCAGTGTGCCAATAACACCGGCTGCAACTACAAAAGATAAAATGCTTTTTTTCATAAAAGGAAATTTGAAAATGAATAATACAGTTGTTAAACCTGATAAACGTTTACAAATGACGTCAGACGATACCTCCTTTTTTATGGTTAAAAAAATGGGGACCATCAATGCGGTACACTGTTACTGATGATCCATCCGTTCGTTTATTGTTTTCTGGTATAGCTTCCAGACTTTGGTACTCAGTGTTGGATTCCCTATCAGCAGTACTTTATTATGATTATCCAAAAGAAAGCATTGATATTCCATTTGTCCCGGGAAGTGGTTTATATGACCTATCTCATCGTGCAAATCGATGTAAACCTGTCTTCTGAAGTTTTCCCGTTTGAAGAGATCCGGAAGATTATCGGTTTCTTTAGGATTGAAATAAAAGATAAAATCCACCAGTGATGAATCCGTTTCCCTGATGAACTTCTTCCATTCATCGAGCCTCAGTTTACAACTGATGCAACCCGAAGAATCCGTATACACCAGTACTCTGTATTTCTTGTCCATATTACTTTTGCAAGGAATGACCTTTCCCAGTTCAGAACAGATTATACTTGACGGGAACTTAATCTCCCTACCCATCCATTGCTGCACAATTGCTTCCGGATCAGTTTTTTTCTTTATCTGACACGACGTAACCAGCAAAAAGAACATCAGCATTAGTTTTACTTCTTTGGATAACATGATTTTCATATCAGGTACATTATATTGGTTGATGAATGATTAGCGGATTATTGATCTCTTACTTCTCCATCGTTCTTCACCTTATAGGATTGCTTTCTGAATTTGGCGCCCATAGGGAAATTGTACACCAGCCTGCATGAGAATGAGCGGTTGTTACTAACTGTCTGTGCACTTTCTGTTTGTGCCGGGAAAACGCTCCGATAACTGGTTCTTTCCAATCCAAACGGATCAGCTATTGCCACGCTCATGGTGAGCTTATCTTTTAACAGTATTTGCCGGAGGGTGAGCGACGTGGAAAAAAAATCACTGTAGGCGCTGTATTCCAACTGTATGCTGGCATTATAATAAAACGAGACCTGTAGCCTGGTTTTCTTTGCCAGCGTCCACTCATGAGCAGAGCTGATTTCAAACAGGTTGGAATGCTGGTAGTAATACTTCATTCCATTATCCCCGAATTTCGTATAGGCGTAATGAATATTGAAGCTGGACGTAATACGGTCAGCAATTCCTGCTTCATGGCTGACCAAAATTCCTATCCTGTCTAACCGTCCCATATTGGTGGCCTCGCTGATAAACGGATTACTTCCCGGCACGAAGACTCTCCTGTTGGAGGTACTCTCATAGTACAATGTCAGGCTCGTTTTTTTATAGAGCAGCTGCGCTTCTATTCTGCCGGTATAAGCAGGATTGAACTTCATATTGCCTACCTGGCTTTTGAAATTATTACTCACACGCAGTGAAGGATTCAGATCACTTGCAAACGGGCGCCGGATTTTCTTTGTATAACCGACACTGATGGACAAATCCTTGTTGATATTCTTTTGTAAGATCAGGTTCGGATATATTTTGAAGTACTGCTTTTCCAGCTCTTCAACAGCTCCTTTCTGACTGAAAGCTGCTTTTGAGTGCAGCAGCTCTCCTCTCAGCTCAGAAACCAGCTGATATCCGCCCAATTTCCACCTGGCGCTCAAGAAAAGGCTACCGATCTCTTCCGAATAGTGAAAGTCTGCTGTTTCGTTATTTATCCACTGATCTGTATGATTACGAAGTATATTCAGCTTTACTCCTGCCTCCGTGGTTACAAAGGGTGTTTTGATAAGGTCAGTGAAAATCAGCGATGCGTTTACAATATCCGTATTCCCTTTGAACAGATTCCGGACCGTGGATGTATCACCGCTGCCGGATGCTCTGCTGAGCAGGTTAGCATTGACTGACGGGCTACCGGCATAAAGAAGATTAATAAACAGGTAGCTGCTCTTCCTGTTACTAAGCAGATATTTGTAATTACCCGACAGTTGTATATTCCTGCGTTCACTCCTATACCTATTAAAGCCTATGACAGCAGAATCTGTTTGGCTTGACGCATAATTGAGGAATGTATATTTTTCGGACGTATTTATCAGGTAAGACGGCATAAAGGAGATATCCAGATTCAGGCTAATGCTGGTTTTCTTGTTGATATCGTAGTCCAGGGTAAGGTTAGGAGTTATCCTGAAGCTGGCGGATGATGAAGTATTCAGTAAATCGTATTTCATCATATTATAGAAAGCGGCTTTTTCTGCAGTATTTTCAATACGTTGTGTATTGCTGACACCCAGTATCAGTGAGGTTCTGATCTTATTGATTTTAAAATTCAGGTTGGCAGCAGCTCCGCCGGAAACATACTTCCCTCCCCAATCTTTTTCATCCATGAATAAAGGTTGTGTATAATCAGCCCGTATACTGGAAGTACCTTTCTCTTTCTTTGTAATAACGTTAATGACGGATGTAACACTGGCATCATAGCGGGAGGAAGGGAAAGAGATGATTTCTATCTTATCGATGAGATCGGATCCAAGTGCAGAAAGTGTATTCAATTGCTGCTCCTGGCTTTTCAATTCTCCCTTTCCGTCAATTAATATCAGCGTACCAGGTCTTCCGTTTACTTTAACCATCCCGGAAACAAGCGACACTCCCGGCAATCTGATAAAGAGTTCAGCGCCACTCACAGATGCAGAAAACTGGTCCTGGTTTACTTTATATATTATCTTACCTGCTTCTTTTGTAATGTGCTGTTGAAAGATGTCTACTCCGGCAAGCTGTGTAATGTTCTTTTTCAGTCTGATTTCCCGGACCAGCGAATCGGGTTCAATAAATGAAATGATACCTGACGTATACTCCTCATATCCCAGGGATCTGACATGTACTTTAATGCTGTCTTTCTGTGAATCTCCAACACTGTACACACATATGCCCGATCGGTCCGTTATGGTTTGCGTGAGCGGCGCTCCTTTCAGACCGATTACGGATACCCTAACAAAGGGAACAGCAGTATGATCTGATGCATCTATGAACCTTAATATAATATGACGTTGCTGTCCTTCAGCTGAGATACTGAAGAGAAACAAAACGGTTAGCAGTGAAAGGCGATAAACCTTCCTTGTACATATGTTGCCAGCTACTTCTTTAGTATTTTTCAATATCGATGTCGGCACTTTCTACAGGTAACAACATTATATGAAGGTCATCCGGTATAGGATGGATCGGGTCTTATTCTCTTAAAGGCTGAGGCTCTCAATTACCGGCGCGCTTCGGGTTAGTGAAATTCGAAAAGCAAGGGAATCAGGCTAAAGGATCTTACATGGAACCAGCTATCTGATAACAAGCTACAATTAAACGGTGCTACCGGTCTGCATGCCGGCTCAGTTTCCAGGTAAGCAGATATAACTGCTCTCGAATCATTTCTCCTTAAAGAAAATTCCTGACAAACTTTACCCGTATTTTTCACGCATGATTATCATGTGGCATTGACTTATTTCTCTTACCTTCGCAGAAATGAACCTCAAAGACGGATATTCAGATTAAACCTCAAATAGCCGGACTTCTAAAGAAATTCGACCAAACATATCTACACGAGCGCAGTCAACGCCATGTCATGTGCATAGCAACTGGCAATACCTGTTGTATTTAGCAGGGCAATTACGTCACACATCAATATAGTAAGGAATCCTTTACATCAATACATACAAACCGCATTCATCATCACCCCTTATCTAAAATGCGCTATCATATGAAAAAAGCACTCATTATTGTTGCGGTCTTCCTGCTGGCCGGAGTAACAGTAGTCACCTTTTCACATCAGAAGTCCTCCTTACCAGCAGATCAGGCGCCTGGTTATAACTTCAATGTAAAATTTGATTTTAATGTTCCGAAGAATCCTTCCTCAGCCGGGGCGGATTCCATTGAACTTATCAACTTTGCCTGGGATGAATTCTTTGCGTTGAATTGGAAGTCGAGTTACTCCTTTTCGAAGAAACGGGCAGACCCGGACAGATCCTGGAGATATGATGCATACAATTCAAGCGCCCCTTATCCTACAGATCCGGTAGTTTGGGAAACATATGCCCACCGTACAGAATTGCGGCCATACAGTAATAACATGCTTCCGTTTGACAATCCGCCGCATTATAGTTATAAGATCAATATAGTGCCTACTCCGGGTGCAACGACCGGGCTTTTCAACAACCTGGATGAGAACAATGAGATTGGGTCCTGTGATCTGTATGCCAATACAGACCGATATGGAAAACGCAGGCAGGTATTATACCAGGCAAAGGCCAACAGGGATGAATACGATTACCTCTATAATAACTATCGTGATAGTAATAACCTGAAGATCGCACTCGCGAACTCAAGGACAAAAGTAATGCATGATTCAGCTTATGATAATGTGGGCAGCAGCTGCAGTTGCGACCGGAATGCCAAATTATTCTGTCTGCCTTGCGGAGGCGCCGATGTACCAGGCACATTTGGATATACGAAATATGAAGGAGCTGTAGAGGTAAAAACAGCATGGAAAGAGATAGGGCCTTCAGAAACACGCCGTTATTTTACGCGCAAAGTAATCACTTACAAAAAAGTGGGCAATACGGTATATGCCGATAATAAAATTTACGGGCTTATCGGAATGCACATCATTCATAAGACACTTTACTTCCCCAATTTCATCTTTGCTACATTTGAGCATGTAGACGTAGAAGCTGATCATATGGGCTATGTGCTGCTGGGACATGGCACTCCCGACAGCAATCCCATGGCTTACAGACGCGCGCATACCATCCCTGCCGTGGTGGATTCCTCCACTGCCTATGTTCACCGCGAGCTTAACAAGAAAAATCCGAACTCGATCTGGCAATACTATCGTCTTGTGGGTGTGCAGGGCAATCCTACCAATGACACGAAGAGCTTCAGCTTCTTTCTGGCTAACTATGTAATTGAGTCTGACTCCATGTTGGCTAATTTCAGAGGCAGTAATCTTAATAAGCCGTTCAATGGCGGGATCAACAGCGTTTACAAAAGGAAAGGATACAGTATGGGTGGTTGCCAAGGGTGCCATGGCGTGGCCCAGTTAGCGGGAACTGATTGTTCATTCATTATGTTCTTCGGCGGATTCCTGCCGGTAAAAGCGCCGGATGCCGGCAACTCAACCGACAAACTGGCGGCATACAAACGATTATTCGAGGCCATAACAGCACCTGCCAAAAATTGACACAGATAAAAGTGCAAGCCGCATGGATCATTTGATCTATGCGGCTTTACTATGCTTACTTCTTCGAGGGGTAGGCCGATTCTATGGTTGTCCGCATATGTAACCTCAGCGAGTCGTTGTTCTTCTCAGTACCTAATCTGCTCATGAACTGCTTAACGATGTTGCCGGTTTTTGTATCCCCATGCTGCTGTATAAAAGAAAGATATTCTTCCTTATTCTCCGGTAGCAGTGAGTTAAGGCTTTCATTATCAAATGAGGGGGTATTATCTTCTCCAAAGAGATAATCCGTGCAATACCCTTCAAACAGCTCTCTTGCTGATATGAAGAAGGTGCTTCCAGGATAGGTATCCAGGAACTTTTCCCAGTTAAGCGCCCGTTTCCCTATCAGGTTGAACGGAATTACCAATCCTGCGTCAGCGCTGTACAGGACAGTGTCTTCATCTGCCTTCAGCTGCAGGTACTTATTATGATCTGCGGGCAGGGAGTTTTTGAATAAGCCGGTGTAGAAATCAGGTACGGTACGTAGTATAGAATATCCCTCGCCTATCCCCCAGGGTTCAAGACCGGCTGTAGCCAATAGTTTAACGCGTTGCTGCACTTTGGCGGGCGCCTCTGCTTCAGATGAATAGTTGGCATATTGATCCAGCCATACGGTCTCTCTATCTGCAATGTCTCCCAGGACCGAATCCACATACGAAGCCAGGGATTGATAGAGCTGTGCAGCCTTTTCTGCATTTAACCCAGGCAGCTGACTGGCAATGGCTTGTCTCCGGCTGATAATTCCGGCCACATAGGTTTCGGTAGATACAGCAGCCGTGTCAGCAGTTGCGGTTATTGGCTGTGTTGTATCTGTTTTGACAATACTGAAATCCGTTTGTTTGCTGCTGTCCTTTTGGTTACCGCCATTACAGGCTATCATGATGATAGGGATTAAGAAAGCAGCTGTCCCAATCCTGGGGTCAATAAACATTTTCTTCATAGATAAGCGCAAAAATTAAATTAAGCGGCAGCAAATATAATACAACTGGTTTCACCTTTTCTATTTTCTTCCGTTAAAAAGGTGACGGCGCCGTCAGGGCGATTGTGACAGGCCCTTCATTTTTCTTCTCCCAGGGACGATTCAAATTTCCATATATTGTGCTCCTATCATTCTCAGGACCAGTATTCGTTTATTATGTTTGACATACAATTATTACCAGGGTATCTTCTCTTTATTGTCAGTATACTGATTTGTTTCTTACGTGCGGTGAAAGCAGGATGGGTAGTGTTGGTTATTGCCTACTTGCTGGCACTCATCAACGGAAGCGTTACACTTACCGGTATTGCGCTGCTGGCGCTTGATGCCGGGTTGCTTATCCTGGCTGTCAGATACCTGTCGGGCTGGAAACAGGTGGTTGCACATATTGCGTTCATTTGTTTAAGTATTTTACTTTTGATGCACCGGCTGCCTGGCTTTCAGAATGTGCTGATTTTTGATCACGTAAGATTTACAGCAGATGCAGCCCCCTTCACCATGCATTTTAACCTGGACAAGCCCTTTGTTGGATTTATCCTTTTCACCTGCCTGTTAGGCGCCAACCAGATTGAAAAATACGATGTAAGGAAGATAGCGAAGGCGGTCATTTTACCGCTGGCCGTGATCATAACGCTTTGTATCGTTACAGCATGGGCATTACATTTTGTTGCGTGGGAGCCCAAGTTACTGCCTGAATCTTTATGGATATGGGCACTGAATAACCTGCTACTGGTAGCTGTTGTGGAAGAAACGATCTTCAGAGGATACCTGCAAGGATACTTAGGTAACATTGTATTTAACAAGCATAAATATTATTTTCCTTTAATCATATCAGCTGTGTTGTTTGCCGTTGTGCATACCACCGGCGGATGGCCGTTGATGTTACTGGCATTTATAGCGGGGTTGGGATATGGTGTTGCGTATCAAAAGGGAGGTATTATGGCGGCTATCTTTACGCACTTCTGCTTCAATTTATTTCACTTTCTGTTATTCACTTACCCGATGCTGGCCAGGCACTAGCTGTGGAAAAAGGAAAAACCTGCGACCATGCGCAGGTTCTGATATTTATGATGACGATTACTTTAAAAGCGGAACTGTAGCACGCTTAATTCCCGGCCTTCAATCAAAGTAGCTACGCTGCCAACTTTGCTGGCACCGAGCGTCTTATAGAAGCCCTCCGCATATGGATCTGATTCCACTTCCACGATGTGTTCATTCATGGCGAGGCATCGTTCACGGATGTCCGCAAACGCTTCCCTTCCATACCCATTTCCGATAAACCGGGGAAGTATCCAGAAGTGGCCGATGAATAATTGCTTTTCGTTATACTCCAGCGAATAAAACCCCACCAGGTTATCGTCGCTGATGATTTTCACCACCTTGTTTTCAGTGATATATCCGGGGGTGATGGTCAGGCTTTCTGTCCAAAGTTGCATCCACTCTTCCGGATAGTTCCAGTGGCGTTTGGATTCCATCGCTATCTGTGTGAGTTGGTCTTCATCGCCTGCCGCGGCAAGCACGTATTGAGTCTTCCTATTCATCTTACTAGCTGATTTAAACAATTTCCGTTCTAACAAAAATACATCTCAATCTACAGTATTTCTACATATCCATCCGTACCGTTCAACCGGATTCTTTGTCCATCTTTGATCAGCCGGGTAGCATTCTCCATCCCTACCACTGCCGGCAGGCCATATTCGCGCGCAATTACCGCCCCATGTGTCATCAGTCCGCCTACTTCGGTAATCAGCCCTTTTATGGATACGAACAGCGGTGTCCAGCTGGGATCGGTGAAAGCGGTGACCAATATATCTCCCTCTGCGAGATCGGCGTCTGCCATGTTTAAGATAACACGTGCCCTCCCCTCAATCACTCCGGATGAAACGGGCAACCCTACGATGGCACCGACGGGAAGGTTGTCCCGCTTATATTGCCCGGAAATGACTTCGCCATCAGAGGTGATAACACGTGGGGGTTTTAGTTTTTCGTATGTCCTGTAGTCATCTTTTCGTTTGCTGATGATCTGATAGTCCAGCTGACTGGTGCTTATCACTTCGCGGAGTTCTTCAAAAGTGAGGTAGTAAATATCTTCTGCCTCAACAATAACACCCGCCTGCAGGAGTTTCTCTGCTTCTTTCAGTAAAGCCAGCTTATAAATGAAATAGCGGTTAACCATGTCGTATTTGGGATATTCCCGATAACCGCCAAGATTCCTGACCAGGTTGATCATCCGTTTGGTTTCCTTTACTTTCTCCTCGCCATCCGGTAATTGTGCCAACCGTTCCAACAACTCCTGTTCTTTGTTCAGCGCTTCTTTTTTCCCTTGCTCAAACTTTCGTTTGCTGGCGCCGGGCTCAAAGTTTCTGATGTTAGTAAGCATAAAGGCGACAAGTGTATCCGGTTTTTCGCTCCAACGGGTTCTCGTAATATCGATTTCACCGGGGCACCGCATGCCGTATTTGTTGAGATAGGCGTAGACAGCGTCGCGCACTTCCTGCCCGCCTTCAAACCTCAGCAGATCATCCGGGAAGTTATCATCTTTCGCCTGCTGTAAATACGCTATTAGTTCCGGATAAGGGCGGATCACATCAGCCACGTCCAACAATGCCAGTCCCATTTCCGAAGTGATATTGTTGGATACTGATTGAGAAAGCGTGTCCGCTACATTCTTTTCGTTCAGCCATTCCTTCATTTTATCGTTGATCCATGACGCAGCATTCATGGCTGTCATAATTACTTCTATGCTTTGTGCGTCGAATATCTGCTTCCTTGATAGCCGGGTGTCTTCTATTATAAAATCAATCAGGTCAGGGCCTGACTTTGTCTGGATGCGCTGTTTTAACTCTTCTATTGCTATCTCGCTGCGTTTGATCAAATCAGTAACAACGGAAGGATCATAATCGGTCAATGCCAGATAATTCACGAGGGGCTTATCTTCACTTCCGGGCGTTTGTTCGTCACCGGGCAATAATTTAATGAAGCCGTTACGCTCAACGACAGTTGTCAATGCATCTTTTACGAGCAGATCGGATTTACCCAGTACATTCAATATGATGTTTCGCTTTGTGGGAGAAACCAGTTCTTCTGTCACATCGACAAACAATCTTCCGGCGGCGATAGCCATGGGCCTGATACTGGTTAGTTGCCATAAAGACAACCCCAACGGTTTCATAGGATCGGTCATCATTTGTTGATGCCCTACAGATACGTAAACGTGGTACTCTTTATCATTTGCAGTCGGGATCGGGTATAAAGTAGTAATGGGCCGGCTTTGCAGCATATAAAATGTGTCATTGGCCAGGCACCATTCTATATCCTGGGGACAACCGAAGTGTTCTTCTATCCTTCGTCCCAGGCGTTCAAGCTGCAATATCTGTTCATCTGTTAACGCTTGTTTGTATTGTAGTTCAGGTGCGATCCCCTTTTCTTTAGTACCCCCATCCTGCAAGGCATAAACAGCGAGCTTTTTACCGGGGATCTTCTTATCTGTCACTTCGCTATTACGCACTTTATAATTATCAGCGTTTACGATTCCGGATACCAGGGCTTCACCCAGTCCGAAACTGGCGTCAATGGATACGACCTTTCTATCTGCCGTAACCGGGTCTGCGGTAAACATGATTCCTGCCACCTCAGGGAAAATCATTTTCTGGACAGCAACCGACAAACTTACTTTGCGATGATCAAACCCATTTTGCATCCGGTAGATGATGGCTCTGTCGGTATACAATGATGCCCAACACCTGCTGATATGCTTCAGGATGGCGTCCTTACTGATAATGTTCAGGTATGTATCCTGCTGGCCCGCAAAAGAGGCTGTGGGCAAGTCTTCCGCTGTGGCGCTGGATCGGACGGCGAAGGCCTGTCCATCATCAAATTTTGCGAGATAACCCGCCATATCATCTGCTATGTCAGGGGCCATGGAGATACTTTCAATCACGCTGCGGATCTCAGCAGCGGTTTCACTGATAGCATTCCTGTTATCCGCTTTCAGCGTTGCCAGCTGATCCAGCAGTGAATTGACCGCTGTGTTGTTCCCCACGACTTCTTTATAGACCGCTGTGGTAATACAAAAGCCTTCGGGCACATGTACATCCTTCATTTTCAGCAGTTCCCCCAGATTGGCTCCTTTACCGCCGACCATGGCGAGCATTGCCCTATCGGCTTCCCGGAAATCAAGTATACGTGTATTCATCGTTTTCATTTGCTTTCCTGTTTATTGTTGAGTTTTTGGGTTGTTTCGGTCATTATTTCAATGGCTTTCTGAAAGTAGGTATCAATGATTTTGAGCTCCTTGTTTGAAAATGAAGCAATGAGCTCTTCTGATTTACGCCGGAATTCTTTGTAAAGCGGTTCCAGGAGCGCCATTATATTTTTGGTATTGGGCACGATTATTACCTTCCGTCTGTCGTCTTCAGCCAATTCTCTTTTTACCAGCTTCTTCTTTTCGAATCTGTCGATTAGTCCTGTGACAGCACCTGTTGTCAGTCCTGATAAGTTTGCGAGCTCACCAGCTGTCATTGGTCCATTTTGTAACAGGAAGCCCAGGTACTTATGGTCCGTTCCTGAAAGTCCTGCCTTTCGTGCAACGGCTTCATGCATCTGAAGGGAAGTATAAGCATAAGCCTGACTCAGCTTCCTGGTTGCTCTGGTATGTTCGTTTTCCATTATTTATCTTATTAACTAATTATCTTAGTTACAAAGATAATTTTATTTTTGACAAGAATGCAAATATTTTGGGCCGCGACACTATTATGAATATCTAGAACTTATTTCATAAATGCTATTTAGTTTTTATAGAACTTTATAGCATGTCAAAAAGAAAAGAAGAACTGACAGATGATCAATGGGCAATTCTAAGTCCCCTTATTCCATCACCATTATTACGGGAAGATGGTAAAGG
>NZ_DATLKJ010000038.1:0-21936 GCF_035538455.1 Chitinophaga sp. | reverse complement strand
GCGGGTGCCGTCGCCGCGGCGTTGTGCCACGCGGTGCAGTCGGGGGTGTATATTTTCCGCATAACGTACATTTGTAGCAGCTTTTACAGATTGATTTAAAATAACTTAATATGGAAGATTTTGAGACGCGCTGGAAACGGGTGGAAGATATGCTGACCGAAAGATTTGGCAAGAAACCCAATATGGAAGCCATTCTTTTCCTGATCGGCATCAATGAGCTGAATAACATGAAAACAAAATACAGCAAAGAACAGAAACAGGACCTGATGCACGTGGCCGTATGCACGTTACTCAGTCAGAGCGGCTATTACGAACTGGACGGCTACGATAAAGATGGCTGGCCGCACTTCAAAGAGCTGCATCCCGTTCCGAAATTTAACCTGGACGAACAGGAAGTATTTCTGAAAGAACATGTCATTTCTTATTTTGAAGAGGAAGAAGCTTAAACCCGTTTATGAAGAAATTATTAACCCTTTTTGCCCTGCTGTTATTGATAACCGCCACGGTTACTGCTAAGAACAGGAAAGTAAAAGTAATCACACCCTACGGCACCATGATCATCCGGTTGTATGACCAGACACCCAAACACCGCGATAATTTTCTGAAATTAAGCCGGCAGCATTTCTTTGACAGCACGCTCTTTCACCGTGTTATCAAACAGTTCATGATACAGGGCGGTGATCCCGATTCCAAACATGCGCACCCCGGCGACACCCTGGGCAACGGCGATGTGGGTTACACTGTCCCCGCCGAATTCCAGCTGGACCTGTTTCACCGCAAAGGCGCACTGGGTGCAGCCCGCGATGACAACCCCACCAAGGCCTCTTCCGGATGCCAGTTCTATATTGTACAAGGCAAAACCTTTACAGATGAACAACTCGACAAACTGGAAAAAACACGGCTCGGTGGACGCAAAATTCCGGTAGACCAACGAGAGATATACAAAAACGAAGGCGGCTCTCCACACCTCGATCAGAGCTACACCGTATTTGGCCAGGTCATCAAAGGAATGGAAGTGATTGACAAAATAGCCGCACTGAAAACAGACAGCCACGACAGGCCACTGCAGGACGTACCCATGAAAATAAGAGTAGTGAAGAAATGGTTGTTCTTTTAAATGTTGAATTCCGTATTTTTACGGCCTAAAATCAAAAACATTATGAATTTTCCGTCAAATCTGCGTTACACAAAGGATCACGAATGGGTCTTATTAGAAGGTAACACAGCTACCATCGGTATCACAGAATTTGCACAACGCGAATTAGGCGACATAGTTTTCGTTGACGTTCCTACTAAAGGCAAAACACTTGGTGCAGAAGAAGTGTTCGGAACTGTAGAAGCAGTAAAAACGGTTTCTGATCTGTTCCTGCCTGTTGCCGGTACTATCACAGAAGTGAATCCGGAACTGGAAAGTGAGCCTGAATTGGTTAACCAGGACCCTTACGGTGAAGGCTGGATGGTGAAAATGACTGTAAAAAACCCTGCAGATGTTGCTGCACTGCTGGACGCTGACGCTTACAAAGCGCTCGTAGCAGAATAATCATTACGCCAACAATTTTATCTGATATAAAAAAGGACAATGGGCTGCGTTATTGAAAGGCATGCCTGTTGTCCTTTTTACTGAAAATAACTTTCACGGAAACCGCTTTACAGTAAAACAAGTATACAGGTGACTAAACTGCTGAAATATTATCTGCCAGCCGCATTGTGGATCATTATTATCTTTATCCTGTGTACACTCCCAGGCAAGGATATTCCTACCAACTCTTTCCTTGAAAGAATCCATTTCGATAAAATCGTTCACTTCTGTATGTTTGGAGGCATCGTGCTGTTACTGTGCCTGGGTATCTTCCTGCAGAAAAAACACATCCCGGCATCCGCTATATTCCTGATCGTGCTGCTTTCTGCCTCCTACGGTTTAGGCATTGAGTTTATTCAGAAATACTGGGCCGTACAACGCAGCTTTGATATGTATGATGTGCTGGCCGATACACTGGGAGCAATTGCCGGTGTCGCCGCATTTAAGATTATCCTCTACCTTTTCTTCCCCAGATCAAAATAAAAAACCCTCCTGGAACCAGGAGGGAATGTATATCTGCTTATGAGAAATAAGTAATTCTGAAATCAAATATTTTATTATTGCTGACCAGCTTCTTTCTTAGCCTCAGACTTCATTTTATCATTTGCGAAGATAGAGAACTCAACACGGCGGTTCTGAGCGCGGCCCTCTTCTGTATCATTAGAGGCCTTAGGCTGGCTCTTACCGTACCAAAAGCCCTGGATACGATTAGCAGCAACACCCTGCCCTTTCAGGAAAGCCACCACGCTGTTAGTTCTTCTCTCAGATAAACCCATGTTATAGGCATCTGTACCTCTGCTGTCAGTATGGCCTTCTACACGTACATATGTATCAGGATACTTGTTCAGGATACCAGCCAGCTGTTTGATGTTTTCCTGGGCTACAGCAGAAAGGTCAGATTTATCGAAACCAAACAGTACGCCAGCATCAAATGTTACGTTAATACCTTCACCTACACGTTCTACTGTAGCATTAGGTACTTCGTTCTTGATTTCCTGTGCCTGTTTGTCCATTTTCTTACCAATCAAAGCACCACCAGCACCTCCAAGAACAGCACCAATAATAGCACCCAGCGCAGTATTTCCTGCAGCTTTACCAATTATGGCGCCTGCAGCAGCACCACCACCTACACCGATAGCAGCGCCTTTCTTCGTATTGTCCATGCCCTGCCAGGTTTTACAACTGAATAACATGGTTACTGATAAAACCAGAGCTACCAGAACATTAAATTTTTTCATCGTATTAGTTTTAAACATGAAGGTTATATTGTGAGTTTTCCGGATGATTACTACGTATCCAAAAACTGGATAACAAATATACTGCCAGTTTTGTTCACGGATTATAACCCTTTGATTAATATTGTTAAATAATAGATAAAAAAATGATAGACAACTGTTCTATAATCGCAGTGTTATATATAAAAAAATTATCCTAAAAGACCTTTCAGCAGGCCGCCGATACCTCCACCACCTGACTGATTCTGCTGTTGTTGCTGTGCACCATTTGATAACAAACTGGTAAGATCGCTCAGATCCACTTTACCATCACCGTTTTTATCCAGGCCACCACTCAGGGAACCAAGTATGCTTTGCAGGTTAATACCCTGTGCCGAGCCGCCGGTCAGCGAGTTAAGGATACCATCCAGGCTGAAGCTGCTGTTACCAGGGTCATTGGTTTTCTTCACCAGTGAACCCAGTACACTTGGGATCAGCGAAGCAGCAATCTGTGTAGCCGCACCTTTGTCAAGGTTGAATTTCTCCAGTAATGTACCGATAAAGTTGTTGGAAATGTTGTTCACAACAGGGTTGCTTCCTGAAGCACCGTCTGCAGACTGTCCGCCCAGCAGGCTCAACACGCCCTCTGTATTGCCGTTGGCCAGTTCTTGTTGCAGACTGGAAGCAATAGATTCCGTTGCAGCGCCAATCACGGCTTCATTCTGTTCATTGGGAACCGCAGGATTGTCAATAACAGGGGCCTGCGCATGTTCGCGAACGAGATCCATTAATTGCTCTAACATGATTTGTGTTTTTTAGGAGGAGATAATTGAAAATTGATTGCAGTAGTAATTTAAATGTATGATTAATTAGCGGATTTAAGCGTTACCAAATTATGAAGCCAGCCATAAAAAAGGGAACGCTGCCGCGTTCCCTCCTATAGCCATAAATATGCCAATAATGTAGTCCTATCAGGTGCCCTGCTTCAGTTTCTCCGCATTTTCAGCAAACTGCAAAGCGTCTACCATATCTTTAATATCGCCGTTCATGAAAGCGTCCAGGTTATATACGGTCATACCTATCCGATGATCCGTAACGCGGCCCTGCGGGTAGTTGTAAGTACGGATCTTGGCAGAACGGTCTCCGGTAGATACAAGGCTCTTACGCTGAGACGCAATTGCGTCTTCGTGCTTGCGCACTGCAGCTTCGTAGATACGTGTACGCAGCATCTTCATCGCAATCTCACGGTTGGAGTGCTGACTACGGCCTTCCTGGCATTCCACTACCACCCCCGTAGGAATATGGGTAAGCCTCACGGCAGATTCTGTTTTGTTTACGTGCTGCCCACCAGCTCCGGACGATCGGAAAGTGTCCATCTTGATATCCGCCTCACGCACATCCACATCCACCTCTTCCGCCTCCGGCAGTACAGCCACTGTAGCAGCAGAGGTATGCACACGGCCTGATGCCTCAGTAGCAGGTACCCGCTGTACACGGTGAACGCCGGACTCGAACTTCAATGTGCCATATACATCATCGCCGCTCACTTCCAGCACTATTTCCTTGTAACCACCCACAGAACCAGGGTTCTCGTTGAGCAGGTTGGTAGTCCACCCCTTCAGTTCACAATAGCGCAGGTACATGCGCATCAGGTCTCCCGCAAAAAGACTGGCCTCATCACCACCGGTGCCGGCGCGGATCTCAAGAATAGCATTCTTTTCATCCTGCGGATCTTTCGGTATCAGCAGGTTGCGGATAATCTCTTCCTGCACAACCTTCTGCTCCTGCAGCTCTTCTGTTTCAGCCTTCGCAAGCTCCCTCATTTCCTCGTCACCGCTTTCCAGCACTTCCTTGTTGAACGCAATATTGTCCAGCAGGTTGCGGTAAGCATCATATGCTTTCACGATTTTCTCCAACTGGCGGTATTCCTTGCTCAGCTGGCCAAACTTTTTGTTATCGTTTACCACTTCAGGGTTGGTAAGGGCCAATGAAACCTGTTCAAATCGGCCTTTTATAGCTTCCAGTTTGTCTATCATAATTATCTTTGACTTTTGAGTACCATATCCCAACCGGGTTAATAATACTTATAATCGGGTTGCAAAATTAACATCATTAGCTTAATTAAATATCAGGTTATTGAAACAGATCAAATTAAAAGGAAAGGATATATTCGACGGGCAACGGCTGCTGGGTCCCGGAAAAGTATTAACAATCGATGAAAACGGCCTGGTGTCGGGCATTACAGACGAAACAGAGGCTAATGAAGAAGTGCAGGAACTGGACGGTATATTATGTCCCGGCTTTGTGAATACCCATTGCCACCTGGAACTTTCCCACATGAAAGGCGTAATCCCCGAAAAAACAGGACTCCCGGCCTTTCTTACCCAGGTAATGCAATCCCGGCATATCAATGCCGACCTGCAACCCACGGCCATCCGGGAAGCAGAACTGGCCATGTGGAACGCCGGTATTGCCGCAGTGGGCGATATCAGCAACGGTACAGCCACCTTACACCAAAAACAGCAACAACGCCTGTATTACCACACCTTCGTGGAATGCATGGGCTTCGTGGACGCAGGGGCCAGCACCCGCTACAACGCCAGCCTGGAAGTCTTGCAGGCGTTCAGCGCCATCAACGGCGCCTCCCATAACAGCTCAATTGTGCCGCATGCGCCTTACTCCGTTAGCCGCACACTGTTTGATCTGCTGGCAGCTACTCCCGGCAACACGCCTGTCAGCATCCATAACCAGGAATGCATGGCCGAAAATGAGCTTTATCAAAACAAAACCGGCAGCCTCCTCAGTTTCTACCAAACCTTCGGGATAGATATCAGTGGCTTCAATGCTCCCGGTAGCAACAGCCTGGAGGCTTACCTGCCATTCTTTTCTCATAACAGGATCCTGCTCGTACATAATACATATTCCTCCTCCCAGGATATTTTGTATGCACAGCAACAAGCCACCGAAACCTGGTGGTGCCTTTGCCCGCAGGCAAACCTGTATATAGAAGACCGCCTCCCAGACATCAACATGCTGCGCAGTCATGGATGCAATATCAGTCTGGGTACAGACAGCCTGGCATCCAACCACTGCCTGTCTGTATGGGAAGAGATCAAAACAATACGCCGCCACTATCCGGAAATTCCACTGGAAGAGTTGCTGAAATGGGGTACCAGTAACGGCGCACGCGCCCTCGGCATCAGTGATACCTATGGTAGTTTCCATAAAGGCGCCAGACCAGGCGTGGTATTGATAAACGAAGAAAGTAAACGTATCATATAATTATACATCACCCTTATGAATGAATTTCTGAATAAAGTAATTCTTGACAATCCTGTGCGGGACTATCTGTTACTGGCAGGTGTATTGCTGTTTGTATCTTTTATAAAAAGGTTTGTCTCAAAAGGAATGGCAGCGGTGCTTTTCAGGTTGGTAAAACACTGGTCGCCGCAGATAGAGGAAAAAGACTTTGTAACGCTGCTGCTACGCCCCCTGGAATACTTCCTGTTGCTGGTAACATTCATGTTCACCATTGATCATTTCACCTTTCCGCGGTTACTGAATGTGAACGTATACAATAAGGCCACCCTCCAGGATGTTACCAATACGCTGCTCAGTCTTGCATTCACGCTCAGTATCATCTGGATACTGCTGCGCCTCATAGATTTCATCGCACTGATCCTGGAGAAGAAAGCGGATCTCACCGCTGACATGACAGACAACCAGTTCGTTATCTTTTTCCGCGATTTCTTCAAGGCCATCATGATGATAATAGGAGCAATAGCGTTCATACGCATCCTGTTCGGTCCCTCACTGGTGGAGAAACTCATCGCTGGTCTTGGTATAGGTGCTGCAGCCCTCGCACTGGCCGCTAAAGAAAGTATTGAAAACCTTATCGGATCATTCATTATTTTCTTTGACAAGCCATTTCGTGTAGGCGACGCTGTTAAAGTGGACTCATTCCAGGGTACTGTAGAGAAGATAGGGCTGCGCAGTACCCGCCTCCGTACACTGGAAAAAACATTTGTAACGGTTCCCAATAAAAAGATGGTAGACAGTATCCTCGACAACCTGTCACTCCGGACGCAGCAGCGTGTTGCCCTCCGGCTGGAGATAGCCACTGAAACCTCCGCCGACAGCCTCCTGAAAGTACTGCAAGCCATCCGCGCCCTGTTACAACAAAACAGTAATGTGCTGGAAGGCTTTACTGTAAACCTGCATGAATTCACGAAAGACACTTTCGTTATCCAGGTTATCTACAACACCTACATTATTGAAGGAAATCAATATGCAGCACTCAGGGAAACCATTAACCTGGGTATCATCAGGCAGATGACAGAATATGGCGTAAAATGTCCCTCCACCAGCACTAACGTGACATTCACAGACAACAGGTAACCATGATTTTCTTGATTTTTGTGATTATGCTGACGTGAGAAGATAAAAGCGGGAGGCCCATCCAGTTGAAACTGGATGGGCCTCCCGCTTTTATCTTAATTATAATTCTTTACAATCTTCGCTCATCAGGAAAATCAAAAGAATCACAAAAATCATTGTTCTTTTTTGCTGCTGTTCAGTATAATACGAGCCAGGTCGCCTTCAACAGATTCTTTAGGTTCACCTACAATCCGGCCGGCTTCCTTACCATCTCTGAAAACGATGATAGTAGGCACTTTTTTCACCTTATAATCAGTAGGTGCATCTGTTTCAAGTTTCTGATCAGCGCCAAACATCAGTACCTGCTCATCAGGGCTACCGGCTTTGATCATAACGTTATAGAGCTCAGGTACAATCTTACGGCTGGCTTCATCCCAGGTGCCCATTACCACTACCAGGTTGTAGTTGCTGCGATTAGCTTTCAGGTAATTCAGCATATTGTCGTTTGGCTGGTAGTTATTCACTCCTTTATAGAACCAGGCGGTGGATTGGTCCTGCATCAGTGTTTTCATGTCTATTTTACCCTTCAGCACTTTATCATTGCCATTCTGTGCCCAGGCCAGAGTAGAACATAACAGGCCACTTCCCAGGAGTAATGTTTTTAAACGCATAATCATGTTTTTATAATTGATCTTTCAGTTCCGTGAGGAAACCACGTACCTTCAGCAAAGCTTGTACCATTTCGAAATTACGGGCAGCCAGCTTATGATCTTCTTTCAATTTTTGCTTGGCGCCTTCAATGGTATATTTCCTTTCGCGCAGCAGATGGTATATCAGCTTCAGATGATGAATATCCTCTTGCCTGAACAACCGGTCACCCTTGCGGTTCTTTTTGGGTTGCAGGATATCAAATTCATTTTCCCAGTAACGTATCAGGGAAGTATTCACCTTGAACATAGTGGCTACTTCGCTGATGGAATAGTATTGTTTATCTAATGTTATTTTGTCCAACTCCATAATCAATCCAGGATCTTCCGATAGTTCTTTCAATGATTTACGCCCTCGCTTCTTACCCCGCGGCGTGGCAACTGCCGCTACTGTTTTCTTCACTTTTACTTTGGCGGCAGCTCCCGCTGTTTCCTTAACAGTATTGGGAGTACCAGACGGCGAAAAGAGATCTAACTGGTGCATCTTGGTAAAAACGAATGGTTACGAAGATGAAGTTAAGGCTTTAAAATCGTTCTTCCTGAAAAACCCTGGCAAAAGCCGACTCCAGGAGTAATATCGCTAGTCGAACGACTGGTTGCCGGATCGGGCCATTTTCAGCATACGGTCAAACTGTTCGGGAGTAAGGTCATTAAAGAAGAAGTATACCGGATCCACTTTATCCCCGTTTTTCATTACCTCATAATGGCAGTGAGGACCGGTGGATTTACCGGTGCTGCCCACCCAGCCGAGTACATCTCCACGTTTTACAGACTGGCCAGCCCTGACCTTCATGCGGAGCATATGCCCATAGAGTGTTTTATAACCATAACCATGACGCACAACCACATGGTTACCATATCCCACGTCACTCAGGCTGGCTTCTTCCACCACACCGTCGCCGGTAGCGTAGATAGGAGTACCGCTGGGAGCCGTAAAGTCAAGTCCGGCGTGGTATTTCATGGTTTTGTAGATCGGATCGATACGGTAGCCGAAACCAGAGGCAATACGCTTCAGGTCTTTGTTAGCCACCGGTTGGATGGCAGGAATAGAAGCCAGCATCTGCTGCTTGTTCTTCACCATTTTATCCAACTCGCCGTAAGAATTTTCCTGTGATTTGAGACGGTTGGTAATTTCCTTCAGCAAAACGCCGGTAGAAGCAATAATCTCACTGCTGGCAAAAGATTGCAGCTGCACGGCTTCTTCTTCCCGGTTTACTTTACCCATACGGGTACTATCAGGAATCGGGGAAGCTTCAAAGATCACACGGTAAATCTCATTGTCCCTTTCTTCCAGTTCAGCCAACTTTCCCTTCACCTCCTTCATACGGCCCTGCAGCGCGTCGTACTTCTCCTTCATGCCCTCCAGATCCCGGCGCAATGACTTTTCTTTAGGAGAGTCCAGCACCCGGTAAGCAACGGAAAGGAAAATGACGCCAGTGACAATGGCCGCAGACACAAATCCCAAGATCCTCAGGATCTTTACCCGTAGCGACACTACGAGCTTCTCATATTTTAATGTTTGGGTGTTGTAAAAATATTTAACCTTCTTCATGCACCAGGGTGTACTTTATGTGCCATAGTGCACAGAACGCTATGACAACCAGTTTATTTCATCAGGAGCAAACATTATGGATGGCAGATAATGCATTATTTTATTCCCATGCTGACTTTTTTACCAGGTAGCGTATCCGGTTTTGCATAATCATACAGGTTTCAATATTTTTGCACTCCCTGTGACACGGCGGGAAAATAAGGCGCACAAACCTAATGTAATTAGATTAAAACATCAACCTTTTGAATGTCAATTTTCTAACTACTTTATAATGGCTTGAAAAACAATTAAAAGCCATAACAACGCCCACCGTCATCATAGCATAAAAAACAAATATTAACTCGTATCCATATTTATGACAGCATCAGACATAAGACAGCAATTCCTGGATTTTTTTGCGTCTAAGGGCCATCAGATAGTGCCTTCAGCTCCCATCGTTATCAAGAATGACCCCACGCTGATGTTTACCAACGCGGGCATGAACCAGTTCAAGGATTATTTCCTGGGCAACCAGGTACCCGCCCATACCCGTGTGGCGGATACCCAGAAATGCCTTCGCGTAAGCGGTAAGCACAACGACCTGGAAGAAGTAGGTATAGACACCTACCACCATACTATGTTCGAAATGCTGGGCAACTGGAGCTTTGGCGACTATTTCAAGAAAGAAGCCATCGCCTGGAGCTGGGAACTGCTCACAGAAGTATATAAAATCCCGAAAGACAAGCTGTATGTGACAGTGTTTGAAGGAGATACGAGCGAAAATTTACCGAAAGACGAAGAAGCCTATAACTTCTGGAAAGAACATATTGCCGAAGACCGTATCCTGCTGGGCAACAAGAAAGATAACTTCTGGGAAATGGGCGATACCGGCCCCTGTGGCCCCTGCTCTGAAATCCACGTAGATTGCCGCCCCGATGCTGAAAAGCAACAAGTTGACGGCAAAACACTGGTAAATGCAGACCATCCACAGGTAATCGAGATCTGGAACAACGTATTCATGCAGTTCAACCGCCTGAAAGACAAGTCCCTTGAACCACTCCCGGCTAAGCACGTGGATACCGGTATGGGCCTGGAAAGGCTGGTAAGGGTGTTGCAGGGTAAAACCTCCAACTACGACACAGACCTGTTCATGAACACCATCCACACCACCGAACAGCTGACAGGCAAAAAATACGAAGGCACAGATACCAGAAAAGACGTGGCCTTCCGCGTAATTGCAGACCACATCCGTGCCATCTCCTTTACGATTGCCGATGGCCAGCTGCCCTCCAATACCGGCGCCGGCTACGTAATACGCCGTATTCTCCGCAGGGCAGTACGCTACTACTTCTCCTTCCTGGATGTAAGGAAACCGCTGCTCCACGACCTCGTTCCCGTACTGGCGGCACAGTTCTCCCATGTATTCCCCGAACTGCAGCAACAGGTGGAGTTTGTGAAGAAAGTGATCTTTGAAGAAGAAAACAACTTCCTCCGTACGCTCGATAGCGGCATACGCAGGATCGAAGATTTTATACAGCAGGCTGCCGCCAAAAACATAGACGGACAAACCGCCTTCGAACTGTACGACACCTACGGGTTCCCCTATGATCTCACCAGCCTTATCGCTGCCGAGAATAATTTCACCGTAGACGAAAAAGGCTTCGAAGCCGCCATGAAGCAACAGAAAGACCGCTCCCGCGCCGCCACTGAACTGGATACCGGCGACTGGGTTATAGTGGACGAAACACCGGATTCTGTCTTCATCGGCTACGAACAACTGGAAGGCACCACCAAACTGCTGAAATACCGTACCGTAAAAGCCAAAGGCAAAGAACAGTACCAGCTGGTACTGGAACAAACCCCCTTCTACGCGGAAAGCGGCGGGCAGGTAGGCGATACGGGTACCCTTCACTTCGGAGATGAAGTAATTCACGTAACCGACACCAAGAAAGAGAATAACCTCATCATACATTTTGCAGACAAACTGCCCAAGCAGCCTTCTGCCGCTGTAAAAACAGCCGTAGACAGAGATAAACGCCGCGATACCGCACGTCATCACTCAGCTACACACCTCCTGCATGCTGCTTTGCGCCAGGTGCTGGGCACGCATGTGGCACAGAAAGGGTCGCTGGTAAATGCAGAAAACCTGCGTTTCGACTTCTCTCACTTCGCCAAAGTAACAGACGAAGAGCTGGCACAGATCGAAGCTATCGTGAATGAAAAGATACGCCAGAATATCCCGGTGGTTATCCGTGAGATGTCTAAAGACGACGCACTGAAACTGGGTGCAATGGCCCTGTTCGGCGAAAAATACGGAGACGTGGTAAGGGTTGTGGTGATGGACCCCGCCTACAGTGTGGAACTCTGCGGCGGCACGCACATCGGCGCTACCGGCGAGCTGGGGCTCTTCAAGTTTGTATCTGAAAGCGCCGTAGCTGCAGGTGTACGCCGCGTGGAAGCCGTTACCGGCGCCAAAGCGGAAGCCTTCGTCAATGAACAGCTGCTGCAGCTGAAAGAGATCAAGGCCGCACTGAAAAATCCGAAAGAGCCGGTAAAAGCTGTAGAAGCCCTCTTACAGGACAAGTCATCCCTGGAAAAACAGGTGGAAGCCCTCGAACTCGAAAAGGTACGCCAGCTGGCTACTGCCCTTCACAGTGAAGTGGAAACCATCAATGGCATTAACTTCCTGGGCAAAATAGTAAGCATTAGCAATGCGGAAGGACTGAAACAGCTCTCGTTCCAGCTGAAAAATGAAATAGCTGATCACGTACTGCTCTTTGTGGCCAACATTGGCGGTAAGGCAGCAGTAGCCTTGACAATCGATGAAAAGCTGGTGGCCTCCAAAGGTCTGGAAGCACCCAAAATTATCAAGGAAAAAATCGCCTCCCTGATCAAAGGTGGCGGCGGAGGTCAGAAAACCTTTGCTACTGCCGGCGGCCAGGATACAGATAAGCTGGACCAGGTAATCGCAGCCGTTCGTGCGCTGATTTCATAACAGCGTCGATACTTCATAAAAGAGAAGGCCCGGGCAGCATTATCTGCCCGGGCCTTCTCTTTTATGAAGTATCCCCCGGGGTCAAGTCCATATCAAATCCCGATCAAGTCCACGTATACTCCCAGGATATAGTACTGATCAGGGGTGTAGCCTGGGCATTTTCCACAGGGAGCCCCTCTTTCCTCACTCTGTTCCGGGCATTTTTCACCCGGCAAGGGCATTTCTCCTGACTAAGCATCCGCTCTACCCCCTCTTCTCATAAAACGCAGGAAAATCAAAAAAATCCTAAAAAACATAGTTTAACTTTTCCTTGCTTCTGCCTCCCTTTAATTTTGTTGCATTCGTTACATTTAATATTATAAAAACCAGGGCGAGATATGACTAATTTGTTCAAAACCATTACGCTGGCAGGCTTCGGGTGCCTGACGCTGGGGGTAGCTGCCGCACAGGCGCAGAACACAACCAGGAACAAGCTGGGTGAGTTTGATGAAATTGTGATTAAGCACAAAAGCGACAAGGATACCAAGATAACCATCGAAATAAAGGACGGGGATGTCCTGATAGATGGTAAGAAAGCAGACCAGTTCAGCAACCCGGATATTTCCGTCTTCCGCCGCAGGATAACGCCTGTGGATGGCAATAACTTCAGCTTTGATGATGGTACCCGCGGTTCATTTGACATGTTCAACGGGTTCGGCAACGGGGATAATGGCAATGAAGAGGAAAGTATTCCCCTGCCTGGCAACAAAGCAGTGCTGGGTGTGATCACTGAAAAGACAGCCGCCAAAGGTGCTACCGTTAAAACGGTGGCTAGAGGCAGTGCCGCTGCCAAAGCAGGCCTCAAACCCGGTGATATTATTGTAAAGGTGGATGATAAAGCGATCAACGAGCCTAAAGAACTGTTCGAAACCATTGGCGGATACAAGCCCGGCGACAAGGTTACGGTGTTGTATATACGCAATAAGAAGGAATCAAAGGTGAAAGTTACCCTTGAGGAACGCAAGAACGAAGGAGGAGAACCGGACTTCGGTGTTATCCCCATACCACGCAACCGCGGCAACGTTTTTGGCTTCCCGCAGCCACAAGACAGGGGCTTCAGCTGGTTTGGCAATGAAGACAACGACGTAAAACTTGGTATACAGGTGCAGGACATGGAGGATGAATCCGGCGCACAGATCATGGACATACTGAAAGACTCTCCCGCGGAAAAGGCCGGACTCAAAACCAATGATATTATCACAGAGCTGGCAGGCGAAAGCATTAAATCAGCCCGTGATGTATCTGCTGTCTATCGCGCCAACCGCAATAAAGGCACTATAACAGCTACGATTAAACGAAACGGGCAGCGTGAAAACATAGAAATCAAAGTGCCTAAAAAACTGAATAAAGTGGACTTGTAAGCTGCTTATTTCATTAACTGCTTTATCAGTTTCAGCTTATTTTTAAATGGGGGATACTTAACGGGAACATCCAGCCAGGTGCCTGTTTTAAGCATCCCCTTCTGATGTGTAAAAGTATCAAAGCTGTAACGGCCGTGATATTTCCCCATACCACTGTAACCAGCGCCGCCAAAGGGCAGCTCAGGATTAGTCAGATGCACCAGTGCATTGTTAACACAACCACCGCCAAAGCGCACCTGTTCAATTAACATTTTCTCCGTTTTACTGCTTTTAGTGAAAATATATAATGCCAGTGGATAAGGATGCTGCCTGATTGCCTGAATAGCCTGTGGCAGGTCACTGAAAGTAAGTATGGGCAGTATTGGTCCAAAGATTTCGTCCTGCATTACAGGATCAGACCATTCCACATCGTCCAGCAGTGTAGGGGCAATGTAGAGATGCTCCCGGTCTGTTTGTCCACCGTGAAGTACATGGCCTTCTTTCAGGTAGGTAGCCACGGTATCAAAACGTTTAGTGTTAATCATCCGCGCATAGTCCTCACTGGTGGCAGGGTTTTCACCAAAAAGCTCTACAATGGAAGCCTTCAGAGCAGTAACCAGTTCGTTCTTCACCTTCTGGTGTACCAGGATATAATCCGGGGCTACACAGGTTTGACCTGCGTTCCAGAATTTTGCCCATATGATTCGTTTAGCCGCTACGGTTATATTCACTTTTTCATCCACCACACAGGGCGACTTCCCCCCCAGCTCCAGCGTAACTGGTGTAAGGTGCGGCACTGCCATCTCCATGATCTTTTTTCCCACTGGAATACTGCCGGTAAAGAATACATGATCAAAACGGAATTGCATCAGCGCCGGAATAGCCTCGCTGCCTTCGCCTTCTACAACAGCGATATACGCAGGATCAAAAGTATCTTTGATTAGTTCCGCAATGATATTTGCAGTATGCGGCGCCAGCTCGGAAGGCTTGAGTATCGAACAGTTACCACCGGCAATGGCGCCCAGCAACGGGCTGAGAGTGAGCATAAATGGATAGTTCCACGGAGCAATGATCAGGGTGAGGCCCAGCGGTACACGGTAGATCCGGCTGCTGCTGGGATAGGTCACAAAAGGCGATGTAACCACTTCCGGTTGCATCCACTGTTTCAGATTGGCCAATATAAAATCGATTTCATCATACAAAAAACCAACTTCACTGCTATATGCTTCCATTGGATGTTTGCGGAGATCCTTATGCAGCGCTTCCAGTATCCGGGACTCATATTTTTTAATGCCTTTTTTAAGCTGCTTCAGCTGGGTTTTCCGGAATGCATATGGATAAGTAACGCCTGATTCAAAATAGAGCTGCTGGGCTTTATACAGTTGACCTGTCTGGGCATTGCTGAACATAGGGAAGAATTTTTAAAGATGTACAACCCGAATTTAGCATTTTCTACGCATGAAATAGCCCGAAAAGCCAGCATTATTTGAATATATTTGCGTTAATCAGTCATGGAATATGAGCGATATCTATAGCAAATATGAAACAGTGATAGGGCTGGAGGTACATGCCCAACTTTTAACAGAGAGTAAATTGTTTTGCAGCGACAGCGCAGCATTTGGCGGTGCGCCTAATACGCACGTCAGCCCCATTACGTTGGCTCATCCCGGTACGCTGCCCAGAATGAACCGCAAGGCCGCAGAATATGCCATCAAGCTGGGTCTGGCTTGTCATTGTGAAATTGTTAAAGAGAATTATTTCGCCCGTAAGAATTACTTCTACCCGGACCTTCCCAAAGGATACCAGGTATCCCAACATACTGCACCTATCTGCAAAGGCGGTTACGTTAGTATCAGCACAGACGCCGGCAACAGGCAGGTACAACTGAACCGTATCCACCTGGAAGAGGATGCAGGCAAACTGCTGCACGACCAGGCCCCCTCAGACAGCTATGTGGATTACAACAGAGCCGGCGTACCCCTGGTGGAAATTGTAAGCGAGCCGGATATGCATACCAGCGACGAGGCCTACGCTTATCTCACGGAGCTGAGACGGCTGGTGCGCTACCTCGGCGTTTGCGATGGTAACATGGAAGAAGGCAGTATGCGCTGCGACGCTAATATTTCTGTTCGCCTCAAAGGCGCTACTACCCTGGGAACCAAGGTGGAAGTTAAAAACATGAACTCTATCCGTAACGTAAAACGCGCGATAGACAATGAAGTGAAACGACAGATTGATCTCATCGAGGCAGGTGGTACATTGGTACAGGAAACCCGCAGCTTTGACGCCTCCAACGGCAGTTCCTTCTCCCTTCGCTCCAAAGAGGAAGCCAACGACTATCGTTACTTCCCGGAACCGGATCTGGCTCCATTCAAACTCAGCGACGAATTCATTGCAGATATCAGCGCTACATTGCCTGCATTGCCGGAGGAACTGATCCGCAAGTATACAAAGGAATATGGCCTGCCGGAGTACGACGCCAGAGTAATATGCGATGATAAAGCCACCGCCGATTATTTTGAATCGCTCACAACTGTTACATCACATTATAAGGCAGCAGCCAACTGGATGCTAGGCCCCGTGAAGTCATGGCAGAATGAGCAGTCCAAAGAGATTTCGGCGTTCCCGGTAAAACCGGAAGCACTCGCAGCACTGATCAGCCTGACCGACAGTGGCAAAATAAGTTTCTCTATTGCCTCTTCACGCATCCTGCCGGAAATGATCAGCACTCCTGACGATCCGATGGAAATAGCGACCCGTCTGAACCTCCTTCAGGACAATAACGCAGACAACATTATACCTATCATCGATGAAGTGCTCGCAAAATATCCCGACAAGGTAGCGGCATTCAGAGGAGGAAAGAAAGGTTTGATGTCGTTGTTTGTAGGAGAGGTGATGAAGCTGTCGAAAGGTAAGGCAGATCCAAGGCTCACCAACGAGCTGCTGGCGCAGAAATTAAAAGGGTAACAATTTATCTCAGATATTGGGTATTATCAGTTTTTTTAAGCTGGTAATCATTAAAATCAACAGCATGAAAAAATACTTATTATGGATATCTGCCGCAGGAGTACTCCTGGCGGGATGTACCGGACAACAGGAGAAAGGAGAGTTTAAGATAGACGGACGTTTCACCAATCTGCCACTGGGGCCGGTTGTGCTGGAAGAACTTACACTTGATCATATAAAAGTAGTCGACTCTGTAAATGTGAAAGATGCAGCAGGCAAATTCACCCTCAAGGGAATGGTGCCTGAACAGGGCCTTTACCGCATCCGCTTTGCCAACAACAAATTTGTACTGCTGGCACTCGATGCCGGCGACATGAAAGTAGATGGCGATATTAATAACCTGGAGAATGTAAAGTTCACCGGCTCTGAAGCATCAGCGGAATTACAACAGTTCCTGGAAAGTATCAGCAAGCAGTCCATTTCGCTGACTGAAGAGATGCGCAAACTGGATAGCCTGCATTCCCTGAAAATGCCTGACAGTGTGCTTCAGCCACAGGTTGCAGCATTTCAGAAAAAAGAAAAGGATTTCGAGCAGGAATTCTTTGACATGGCTTCTAAAACAAAAAATCCGGCTAACGCAGTATTTGCTATCAGCCAGGTGCGAAGCGGCGAAGAGATCCTCGCTCATAAAGATATGATCACAGGCTTAACCAAACGTTTCCCTAAAAACACCTTGGTAAAAAGCATGACTGATAAGATCACTCAGCTGTCTGCCGCTAAAGGCAATGGCAGCGATGCCGCTGGTGGGGAAGAACCTACAGCAGTGAAAGTAGGCGATGTTGCACCGGATTTCACCCTGCCTGATCCTTCCGGGAAAATGGTAAGCCTGAATTCATTCCGCGGAAAGTACGTACTGATAGACTTCTGGGCTAGTTGGTGCGGGCCATGCCGCCAGGAAAATCCTAATGTAGTGAAAGCGTACCAGCAGTTCAAAAATAAAAACTTCACTATTCTCGGTGTATCACTGGATAAGTCAAAAGGCCCGTGGCTGGAGGCTATTAAGAAAGATGGCCTTGCATGGAACCAGGTAAGTGACCTTAAATTCTGGGAGTCTGCAGTAGTGCCTTTATACGGTATCAATGCGATCCCCACTAACTTCCTTCTGGACCCGCAGGGTAAAATAATTGCCTCTAATCTTAGAGGTGATGCACTGGAAGCCAAGTTGAAAGAGGTGATCAAATAACACTGATTATATTTCATCTATAATAAAAAGTCCCCCCGCTGTAGCGGGGGGACTTTTTATTATAGATGCTTATGAGGATTGGATTAGTTACCGTAACCAGGATTCTGCTGAGCTCTCAAAGTAGGATTAGAAGCTGTTTCTGTTGCAGGAATCGGCCAGAGGAACCTGTAATCGCCGTAGTCAATGGCAGCGATATTGGTGGCTACTGTTGGTTTTGTATTAAAGTTATAATCTGATCCATCACCCTTCAGGTTATCGGGGTTTACTTTGGCAGGAATGTTTTTCTTGCCATAAACCGGATCCAGTGCGAGGCGGTGCAGATCAGGCCAACGGCGGCCTTCGCCTGCAAATTCCACACGGCGTTCGTTCAGGATAGCCTGTACCATATCAACCGGAGGAACTGTGATCCTGTTAGGGCTGGTAGCAGGTAAAGACCTGTTGCGCACAGCATTGTACAGCAGAAAAGCCTGTGCCGCATTACCTGAGCGGGCATACGCTTCAGCAGCGTTCAGCATTATCTCAGCATAGCGGATGATAGGCGCCCAGTCTGCCTTACCTACATAATCCCTGTACTTGTAATTGTAGATGTATTTAGCGCCGTTGGTAGTAGCTCTTATCGTCAGCAACAGTCTGCGCAGATCGTCAGATGGCCAGAAAGAAGCATTATACAGGTTAGGACTCATCGCCACCAGACCACGGCCGCCGATATCGGAAGGGCCAAACATAGAAGCCAGTGCACCGTTGGTATTACCGTTAGTGTTGGCACTGTTGGCAATAGAGAATACAGCTTCTACGCTCTTGGTATAGTTGGTGAACGGATCATCCGGAGCTGCAGCGAGCGTATATCCGTTAATTGGACTGGTAAATGAAGGCCCCGCGGTGTTAGTACCCAGTTTGGTACCTTCTGCTATTACGCCAGCCCAATCGCCTTTATGCAGCTTTATCCTTGTTTTTAAAGCTATCACAGCCCCCTGGGTAGCTTTGCTTACGTTAGTGACTTTTGCGCCTGCCAGGTTAGTTTCTGCGAAGTCGAGGTCTGCAAGTATTTTGGTGTATACTTCGGCAACAGTGCCACGTGGTACCTTTACGCCTTCCTGTATTCTGTCAAGTGTGTTCATCGCCTGCTCTCTGTATGGAACGCCAGGCTGACCTCCATTATTATCAGCATAAGGGCGGCAGAAATGCAATAACAGCTCATGATGCGCCAGGGCACGCAGGAACCTTGCTTCTGATTCCATTTGCAATGCTTTAGGACCACTAACCACACCTTTGGATCCAGCAGTTTTCACCCCTTCAATGAACACGTTGGCCTGATTGATCAGCGAATACAGGTTCAGCCACATAGAAACGTTATTGGCTGAAGTAGTGGTGTACTGAGCTTTGTAAGTGATTTCGTAGAAAGTGGAGAGGTTTACCATATCCTCACCGCGCATCTCCGCCTGCTCAATAGAAGCAGCGCCAAAAGGATAACCACGGCCGGCGTAGCTGTCATTGTAGCTTCCTATCTCGGCAGCATTATACACACCATTCAAAGCCAGCTCTACTTGTATAGAGTCCGTGAATATGGTGTTTTCAGGCAGCAGGCCCTTGGGAGCTAATTCTGTGTATTTAGAGCAGGAGGTCATTCCCACAGACACCAGCAACGCTGCTGCTGCAATCGCCATTCTACCTGCTCCCCCGTTATATTTATATCCGAATATATTTCTCATGATTATTTTTTTTACAGTCCAATATTAACACCCAAGGTATAGCTACGTGGAACCGGGTTGGTATTATAGTCCAGACCAGGTTGTGTATTTACAGTAGAAGATGATAAACTAGCATTCAGTTCAGGATCTACACCTGTATACTTGGTGATCACGAATGCATTCTGCACCTGGGCATATACCCTGATGTTGGAAAGACGGATACTTTCAATAAGCCTTTTGGGGAAAGTATATCCGATGCCGATATTCTGTGCACGGATAAAGGCGCCGTCTTCCAGGAAACGGCTGTTCACGTTACCAGTCTGCAATACAAATCCGTCAGATCCGTTGTAGAGTTTAGGAACATCAGTAACCTGACCGGGAGTAGTCCATCTGTTCAGAATTTCCTTTCCGTTGTTCATGAACTTCTGGTTGTTAAGCGCTTCCTGTCTTGTAACGTTGTATACTTTGTTTCCACCGGAAAATGAGAAGAATACATTCAGATCAAATCCTTTGTAAGTAACAGTGTTGTTCAGACCGCCGTAGTAAGTAGGCATAGAATGACCTAACAGGCGTTTGTCGTTTTGACCAAGCGCTTCTGCTGCCTGTGACACGTCATCTGGTTTGGAAGGGTCATATTTAAACCAACCACTTTTCTTGGAGTAGTCACCCTGTATTACAGAGCCATCAGCCTTTTCCCAGAGAGGGTTACCATTAGCAGGGTTTACGCCTCTGGATACATATCCGTAAAACTCACCAATTCTTTCGCCCACACGGGTAATGTTGTATGGAGAGATCAGGTCGGCATTACCATTAGCCAGCTGGGTAACTTCATTTTTCAGGAATGTAACGTTGAATGAAGTAGTCCAGGTGAATTTATCGTTAGAAATGTTGGTACTGTTGATAGAGAGCTCAAAGCCTTTGTTGTACATCTTTCCGGCATTCAGGAAATATACGTTAGGCTTGCTGTTGCCAGGCACACCGAGAGATGGAGCAATAGGCGCTTCCATGATCATGCCATCAATATCATTCTTGAAGAGGTCAGCAGTGATGTTGATACGATCCTCTAACAATCCAAGGTCCAAACCAATGTTATATTTTTTGCTGGTCTCGAAACTGAGGTTGGGATTGGCCAGCTGGTTGAAAGCAAGACCCAGTGTGGATCCGTATTGTACAGGCTTAAAGGTGCCGGCATATGGATAATATCCGATGTCCACGTTACCCACTGTTGCATAACCGCCGCGCAGCTTCAGGTTACTGATGAAGCTGAGTCCTTCAGCATTTTTGAAGAAGTTCTCCTGAGAGATTCTCCAGCCGGCAGATACGCCGGGGAAATTGGCATTCTGGTTACCCGGAGCCAGCGAAGAGAGTGCATCTCTACGGAATGTACCAGACACGATATAACGGTCTTTATAGGCATAGCTTGCGCGTATGAAATAAGATCTGAATGCGCCCTCGCTAACACCGCCACCGATGGAAGGAGTAGCAACACTATTGGTGATGATGTTACCATTCTCTCCGAAGAATGAACTGGTGATGTTATTACCCTCTGCCCTGTAAAACCTGTCTCTCGTTTTTTGGAACTCAAGACCAGCCACAGCATTGATATTATGATCACCCAGCTGTTTGTTGTAAGACAATGTATTAGTCCAGTTGTAACGGAAATACGGGATTGCCTGCTGGAACAAATAACCATTGTTGCCACGGCCGTCGCCATGAATCGGGTTCCAGTACTGATAGTCTTCACCGTTCAGCAGGTTGATACCGATCTGTGTTTTCAGGTTAAGCCCTTTGATAATTTCTACGTTTACAAATGCGTTACCGGTAACGTTCAGGTTTTTGTTACGGTAGATGTTATGATCCAGTACATACAGGATATTGGGATAGTTATCTGCGATAACAGTTCCGTTGGCGCCAGCTCCCAGTGTATTGGTAGGGCTGAGATTGTAGGTGCCATCGTTCCATTTTGCAGGTACGTTCGGCAATGCACGCAGCGCGTTGGCAATGTTGCCGGAAAGCGCATTGGTACCAGTGTTCAGACCATTGTTGGTAACATGGGATATGTTAGCGTTCACACCAACAGTAACGATGTCCAGCGCTTTCTGCTCCAGTTTAAAACGCATCTGGTATTTACGCTGATCGTTGCCCAGCAGGATACCTTTCAGATCAGTGTAACCGAAAGACACGTAGTAGTTGGTCTGATCGTTGGCGCCGCTCAGTGAGAGGTTATGATTCTGCTGGAAGCCGGTTCTGGTATCCAGGTCCTGCCAGTCAGTATCA
>NZ_DATLKJ010000037.1:0-187307 GCF_035538455.1 Chitinophaga sp. | reverse complement strand
CTGTTGCGGTTGGATAATAACAGCCGCAATCTGAGATGGCTCTATCACGGGTTGCACAGCTTTGATTTTCCCCATTTTCATACCAGTCGCCCGTTCTGGGATATCACGTTGATTGTGTTACTCCTGGGCGGCGCGGCATTGAGTATTACCGGGATTGCGCTGACGGTGAAGTGGGCGAGAAGAAAGCTATAGGCTGGTAACCTGGTTGGGTAGTGGTTCTCCGTTCATAGCGGCAATGATATTCTTTGCGGCCATCACAGCCATGGCATTACGCGTTTCTTCCGTAGCAGAGCCAATATGCGGCAGTACAGCTACAGTAGGCATATCCAATAGTGGATTGTCTTTAGACATCGGCTCCGGATTGGTGACGTCAAGGCCGGCGCCCCATATAATGCGTTGCTGCAGGGCGGTAATGAGATCCGCTTCGTTGTGAATGGCTCCCCTGGCTGTGTTCACGAAGATAGAAGTGGGCTTCATTTTACTGAAAGCGGCCATGTTAAACGTACCGGCTGTTTCAGGCGTAAGGGCTGTGTGCACGGAGAGCACATCGCTCTGCGACAGCAGTTCGTCGAATGAAACGCGCACTGCGCCCAGCTTTTGCTCTGCTTCTTCATTGCGGCCGCGGTTGCAGTAAATGACTCTCATATTGAACGCACTGATACAGCGCTGTGCCATTACATAACCAATGTTGCCAAGTCCCCAGATGCCGAGAGTTTTACCTTCTATCTCGATACCGAGGTTGGCAGTAGGTTCGGAGAAACCCCATTCGCCACGTATAATCCTTTTGTGTTGAAAGAATGCCTTACGTGATGCTGCCAGCATCAGCAGGAATGCTGTATCTGCAGTAGCGCTGCTCAGTACGCCGGGAGTATTGGTAACGGGTACTTTCAGCTCATTGGCGGCTTGTATGTCTACCTTGTCATAACCTACTGATAACAGGCTGATCACTTTTAGATGGCCACATTGCTGCAGAAAACCGCGGTCGATGATATTATCGCTGGCCAGCAGCAGTGCATCATATTGCTGGCAGTGTGCAATCAGTTCTTCTCTGGACAGGTTGCGCTTCTCTTCCCACTGGGTAACATTAACGGCCGCACGCTGTAGCAGTGCAAGACCCTCTGGCGGAAGCACTCGTGTGATAAAGATCTTCATTGTTTATTTTCTCTTTACATGTTTACTTTTTCTTTTTACCCATTTCCATATCTCAAACCAGAAAACAGAAACGGCAGCTGTTATTATTGATACCAGCATGGCGTTTCCCGGCAGTGGTATTATATGAAAGAAACCGGCAATTGGTGGAATATATAGCATAACGGCCAGTAGCAGCAGGGTAGTAAGGATTACTCCGGTCATGAGCCGGTTATGATTATACAGGATACTGGTGATGAAAGAATAGTAAAAGGATCTGTTTACTAATGTCAGGAATATGTTGGATAACACCAGTGTGATGAAAACCATACTGCGCGTACCTGTTATATTATAACCCATGCCGATAGCCCATTGGTAGGCAAACAATACACCAGTTGTGATGATCAGGCCCTGTAATATGCTGCTGCTCATTTCGCGCAGTGACAGGAATGTTTGCGTGATGGGCCGCGGCAGCATCAGCATGGCGTTCTTTTCCATCGGTTCATTCTCATAAACGATAGAACAGGTTGGCCCCATGATCAGTTCCAGGAAGATAACATGTACTGGTGAAAAGATGTTGGGGTACTTCCAGCCGAGGAACAACGGAAGTGATACGGTAAGGATGATGGGGATGTGTATGGAGATGATATACTGTACTGCTTTTTTGATGTTGGTGTAGATGCGCCGTCCCATGGCAACGGCATCTACCATACCAGAGAGGTCATCATTGGCAAGGATAAGCGCTGCGGCCTGCTTGGCGATCTCTGTTCCTTTTTTGCCCATTGCAATACCAATATGTGCCGCTTTGAGCGCTGGGCCGTCATTTACGCCATCGCCGGTCATAGCCACTACCTGGTCGTCTGCCTTCAATGCGTTAATAGCTGCCAGCTTGGCTTCGGGAAACATGCGCGTAAAGATGTCTGCGTCTTTCAGTTGTTGCTGCAATGCAGCCGGAGACAGCTGCATCAGCACATCTCCGTCTATCGCGGTGTCAGGATGTTTTAATCCTGCCTGTCTTGCAATGGCCCTGGTGGTGTTGCTGTTGTCACCGGTGATGATCTTAATGTTGATACCTGCCTTGTAGAATGCTTCGAAGACATTACGAATATTCGCTTTGGGAGGATCGTAGAAAGCGACAAGACCGATGAAGGTGAAAGGGAGCTCTTGCTGTAAGGCAGGGTAATCACTTCCTGAGAAGGAGGATGTGGCTACACCCAGCACGCGGTAACCATTCCCGGCAAGCTGTTGTATCTGTGTTTCAATGTTACGTTTTGCTTCTTCCGACAGTTGGCATACACGCAATATAGCTTCCGGTGCACCTTTTGCGGCAATGATGCGATTCCCTTCTGCATCTTCAAAGACATGCGTCATCATGGGAGGCTTTCCATCCAGCGGGTATTCATGTACGATGGTATATTGCGGCCTTACATCTTGAATGGTAGTCTGTGCATATAAGACGTGCAATGTTTTTTCCATAGGGTCAAAGGGAACCGGTTCGCTGGCCCACATAGCAGCATTAATCACCTCCTGCGGCCAGGGATCACTCTCATATAGCGTATAATCAGCACCGTTATACACTGCCTGCAGGCTCATCCTGTTTTCTGTAATGGTGCCTGTTTTGTCCGAGCAGATAACTGTGGCACTGCCTAGTGCTTCTACCGTACGGATCTTCTTTACAATAACTCCCAGTAGCATCAACCGTCTGGAACCAAGCGCCATGAATGTGGTAAATGCTACCGGTATTTCCTCTGGTAGTATAGACATGGCCAGGGTAAGCCCTTTCAGCAGACTGTCTGTAATACTGCCGCTCTGCAGGAAATTGATCAGCCATACTGCCACAAATACAATGGCGCCAACGATGGCCATGCCTTTAATAAATTGCTGTATCTGTTGTTGCAGAGGGGTGGGTTCTTCCTTTATGCGTAATATGGCGGCACCTAACCGCCCAATTTTAGTTGCACTGCCGATGCTGGTCACTTCAATGATAGCCAGTCCCGAAGCCACCAGTGTGCTACTATATACATGACTGTCTTCACTATCTGCCTGCTTAAAAATCGTATAGGCTTCACCGGTAAGCGCAGACTCATTTACAGAAAAATCATTGCTGTGTATGATCTTACCATCCGCATTGATGGTATTACCTTCGGAAACTATCAGCATATCTCCTTTTACAATCTCTGCAGTGGGTATTGCGTGTATGACACCATTCCTGATCACCTTGCTTAATGGCTCATTCAGCTTTTCGAGTGCCTCCAGGGCTTTCCGGCTGCGGCTGTCCTGATAGAAGGAAATGCCAGAGACAATGGCTATGGCTGCCAGCATGAAATAGGCTTCACCCCATTCTCCCATGACAAAATAAATAACAGTAACGATGATCAGCAACAGCAACATCGGCTCATGCAGTATCTCATTCACCAGCTCCAGTACAGGATTCACATCAGGGGCTGCCAGCACATTGATGCCATATTGCTGCCTGGAAGCGTCCACTGCGGCATCATCGAGTCCTTTAATGTGTTCAGGGAGATTGATCTTTCCAGGCATGCCCATACTTTTAGATGATCTCTAAAGTTAACTGTGATTTTTGTGATTGGGGTGATTTTCCTGACTTATCTTATAAAAAGGAATAACCCGCCGGTATTTCCAGCGGGTTATTCCTTTTTATAAAGTATCACCATCTTCACTCATCAGAAAAATCACAGCCCCAGGTCCATAGCGCCGGAAACTTCCGTACTCACTTCGCCTGTCTTCCGATCTGGATTGGCGGGGTCTGCAGAGGTATTGCCATTGTTATTCTGCCCGGTGTATATCTTAACGAAATTGATATAACTGAGATTTACTTTTTGCCCCTGACTGTTGACGGCGTTGGAAATATCTACGGTGTTGTATCCACGGCCGGTTGTGTTGAAAAAGTTAATGAACTCAGCAGAGCCATTATCACTGTATCCCGCAGCCAATGGCTGGTTAGTAATGATATTGGAGTTGATAACCGGATCAAACCTTTTTACCAACGTATTGGGCAGCAGTGCACCTGTGAATACCAACGAATCCTGGTTAGCTGCAAAAGACGGATAGTAAGACTGTCCATGGAAATTGTTCTTCAGTACATATCCTGATCTGCCCTGGTTGTCTTTCCACAGTACATCCGCCGCAACACTCTGTTTGGGATTATAGTAAGTAATCTTATAATTCCTGATCGTAGCGGGATTGTTGTATTCGCTGCCAGCCAGCTCATACCATTCACCGTCATCAGGTTTGCCGTTGTTATTAAGGTCCTGCATTACCATGACGATGCCTGGCTCGGACCATTCCTGGTTGGTATTGATAAGCGGATTGCCATAGATGCCGATGTCTGCACCGGCATTGTTCTGCACCGGATGGTCAAATCCAAAGGTGATGTAACCACCGTATGCGCCCAGTGATACCAGCGCACTGGTACCGCCTATCAGTTTCTGCGCACCGGCAGGCGTGCCGGTGTTGCCAGCATTAATGAACTGTCCGGGCGCCGGGGCATATTCAAAGATCTGGCTGATGTACTTGCCGGCAGCGGTCACTTCCGGTTTAGGAGTCTGATCCGGCGTTGCTACCTGATCGCTTTTAGAACAGGCTGCCAGGGTCATGATAGCGGCCATGCATGCTACTTTTGAAGATGTCGGGAACTGCATAGTTGATATATTTTAGAGGGATGAAAGATTCAGTTATTTCATGAATGCAAAATGTGCCGGGATATCGCCAGTTTCCACCTGCCATTTCTTTTTGCCGGTTTTATCAAAGCAGTAAAGGATACCGGGAGAAATATAATCCAACGCATCTGTTACATAAACGTCTTCTGTATCAGGGTTCACTGCGATACCATACGGCAGCACGATTTTGGCGGCATCAGCATCACTAATGAATTTGGTGTTGAGCAGGGTTTCATTCTTTACATCTATAGTAGCGTAGGTAATCGTATTGCTGTTGGTGATATTGCTCCAGGATACGCTGTAGATGTAGGCAAGATCATTGTGGATAGCAAGATTGCTGGCGCCGACAGGAAATTCTTTTTTCACCTGGTCGGTTTTGGTATCAATTACGTATAGCCGTGAGGGTATGGTATTATAGTCTCCGCGGGAAGTTACGTACAGGTCACCGTATTGGTCTGCTACAATACGATGCAGATTGACAGCCACGTCGATGCGTTTCAGTTCCTGACGGGTATCGAGGTTAATTACAGAAACGGTGCGTTCATAATTATCCGGATCATATCCACCTGAATTGGCTACATACAGTTTATTGCCCACAATAGCCATCTGTTCCGGGTTACGGCCGGTGGTGATATGCGCTTTTTCTGTCAGTGTGGCGGTGTCGGCTACTACTACATAGCCCGCATTGGAGGTGATATATACATTCTCTTTGTAAAATGCAAGGTATCGGCACTGTGTTACATCGATCTGTTTAATACGCACTGCTGTAACGGCATCCATCACCTCTACCTTGTTGGAGTTGTTGATAACAGCATAAAGTTTTCCGCCGTAGATCTTCAGGTCATTTCCAACATCTCCCAAACCCTTCACCACTGTTGGATTCTGTTTTTGGTATATGTTGCTGGTCAGCTTTCCATTCACCAGGTCGTAATAATCCAGCGATGCCTTGTTCATGTTCATGTTGCCTTCATTGAGCAGATAAAAACCAACAGACGCTTTAGGTACTTCCTTGCTGCCTGAGGGTGCATCCACATCTTTGCGGCAACTGGCAAACAGAATAATAACAGATAAGAAGGTGAATAAATGTTTCATAATGTATAATTAATAATGAATATTCATAGTGATCCGGTAATTGCGGCCCGGCATGGGAAAATTCCGCACGACGTCAAACTGTTGATCCAGCATGTTGTTCAGCTCTGCGGAGAACTTCACCCGCCTGATGGTCCAGGAGGCGGATATGTCTGATGTATACCACGACGGCATATAGTTATCGGGTGTATTGCGTTTCTGGAAGTATCTTTCGCCGGTGTATAGAAAGCTGTAATTAAATGTGAAGGCGCGCCAATCGAGTCCTGCAGTGAGAGCTCCGCTGTGCCACGGTGTATACGGAATTTGTTCGCCGTAGTTGTAGCCGCCTTTCCCGGTGGTCATATCGCGGGCATCCTGGTAAGTGTAGCTGAGCGACATGTTCAGCGTCATGTTGTGAAGCGGCATGAATGCAGTGTTTACATTCACCTCTGCGCCTTTGATCACTACTTTGCCGATGTTCATCATCATCCATCCAAACAGGTTTTCGGCGGGTTGTGCTACGATCTTATCTCTTACATTGTTGTAATAACCATCGGCCTGAATGGAGATGTACTGCCATTTACCACGTAGGGCGGTGGTATAGGTGAAACCTGCATCGTATTGTTTTACGAATTCAGGCCTGAGGTTGTTGTTGCCGATGTAGGTGTAATAAAGATCGTTGAAAGTGGGCATGCGGAAGATATTTTTGTAGAACGCCCGCAGCCAGAGATTCTTGCCTGGAATAGGCTGCCATGCGGCAGATACCGCAGGTGTATATTCCCGCTTGCTGCCGGCGCCGTTATAGGCTTTCACAGATTCATCCACAATTGTAGCCAGTATATTACCTTGTACTTCCAGTTGCTTGAAATGCAGTCTGCTAGCGAGTGATACCAGTTCTGTATAGCGGGTAGGTTCCGCAAATCTCCTGATATTACTACCCATGGTGTTGATGATCATATCTGTTGCGAGTGCAGCTCCCCAGTAAGAAGTTAGGTTGTACTTACCTGCGACGGATGCATATATTTCCTGCTGCCGGTAATAGTTGTCGAGATACCGTGCTTCGTTGAGATACTCCGGGTCTATGTATACGTTGAAGAAGTTGCTGTACTTCACATTGGCCATAAGGCCGAATCTGCCTGGTACTTCTTTTTTCCAGGACGCCTGTGCAAACATATCCTGATCGTTGAGATGCTGGCCATACTTGTATTTGTTGGCTACCACTGCCCCAGGAAGGCCGCGTGACGAGTTGTAGTAGTAATACTTCAGGTTCCAGGTGCTGCTATCGCGCAAAGTACCATTAAGACCAGCTTCCAGTCGATAAGCGTTGATGTTGCCATTCTGCCTGAAAGCAGTGGAATCATACTCCAGGTCTTTCATCCGGTATTTATAACGCCCATTGGCATTGACCCATTCCGCGCTGACCGTACTGCTGATACGGTCACTGAGTTTCTGCTGCCAGAGTAGCGAGGGGTTTATAAGTCCTGACGATCCGGTTTTGATGCTGGCCTTGCCGTGCCATGTTTCATTACCGCTGAATTGTGGTGTTTTGGAGGTAAGGTATAAAACATTGCCGGCTGAGAAGGCGCGTGCTGTCTGGAAAATATTGTTTGATTGTCCGTTGTAGAGCGATATGGCATCAATGTTATCCAGGGTGAATTTGCTGAGGTCCACCTGCCCATTCTGTGCATTGGAGATCATAAGGCCATCATAGAACACGGCTGTATGCTGTGAGCCCATGCTGCGGACATTGATGGTTTTAAGTCCGCCGATGCCACCATAGTCTTTCAGCTGCACGCCGGAGAAGTATCGTACTGCATCCGCAACAGACAGGCTGTTGAGTGTTTCCAGGCGCCTGCCGCTAAGGGTTTGTACAGGAGTGATGGGGTTAATGTTGTCAGGAATCCTCCTGGCATTGACTTGTACAATTCTGAGTGTATCTTTTGCCGTCAGTTGTGCAACCGCTTTGCCAGGAAGCAGCAGGTAAAGACAATAGATGAATATACAGATGTATCTACACATTTAATATACCTTAAATGCGCCACGGAGCGTAAATAACCATCAACATGAAATATATGCCCATACGGACTTACATTCCTTGCCTTTCACCCGAAAGCGCTGAATGAATAAATACGACTGGCAGGTCTTCTGGCTCTCCTGCTTTTCCGGCAGCCTTCCCGTTTTACGATGAAAACAGTGGCGTGTGCAGATGTCCGGAAAAACGCTTCCCCGCTACAGAGGGGAGGCAGGATCACAGCTACGGGGATAGCTCCGGTATTGCACCGGATTCCCTTTTAATGCAGCGGCAGTGATGCCGCCTGCAACCAGTTGTGGGTGCAAACCTACGCTTTAAGCAAGTAATAACCAAAATAAGAGAGTATCTTCATGTAAACACGGTATCATGATCGTCATTACGCCGGTGTTTACTGTCACAACTATAACTGCACGGAATATCATGAGTAAGGCTACAGGAGTACGTGTTATAGCGAAGTATACTATTACAGATAAGTGGGCGGTTGCAGCTGTTATCATCATTGCTGCATTACGACTGTCCTGCATCTGGCTGATGGGACTGATGCCGCAGGATGCATATTACTATTTTTATGGCCAGCACCTGGCATTATCCTATTTTGATCATCCACCGGCTATTGCGTGGATACTGCGTGCCTTTACAGATATGCTGGGCAGGCATACCTGGGTGATCAAACTGGCTGATACATTGGTAACCACCGGTACTATACTGGCTTTCTGGCAACTGGCCAGGCATTTCCTCTCCAGGCGCCGTGCCGGCAATGCCTTATTGCTGTTGTATTCCACACTGATGATCACATTGTTGTCGCTTGTGTCTACACCGGATGTACCCATGATGCTGTTCTGGACCTTATCGCTGACAGCATTGTACAGAGCGGTCTTTCATGGAAAGCGCGCTGCCTGGATATGGATAGGCATTGCCATGGGACTGGCATTTGATAGTAAGTACACCGCCCTGATGCTGCCTGTTGGTACAGTGTTGTTCCTATTGTTGTCTGCAAAGTATCGCCATTATTTGTGGTCGCCGTGGTTCCTGCTAAGTGTGTCGTTTTTCTTCCTTACTATCTCACCCGTGATCATCTGGAATGTGAATAATCATTTTGCGTCCTTCCGGTTCCAATCGTCGGAACGTGTGAGTGGTGCGGAGCTGCATCCGCTGGACTTCTTTGGTGTATTGGGACATCAGGCAGCGATACTGATCCCGGTGCTGTTTAGCGCTATAGTGTTTTATCTCTATAAAAACATCCGCAGGCGTGGTATCCATCTCCCGGAGACAATATCTGCACAGCAATTATTCCTCTTATGTTTCTTCTTACCGTTGTTCCTGGGCTTCATTATTATTTCTCCTGTATACTGGGTGAAGATCAACTGGATAATGCCTGCTTACATTACGGGCATCATCTGGGTAAGTATCTGGATAACGGGAAAATGGATACGCTGGCAATTGATTATTTCATCGGTAGTGCACCTGGCGTTGGCAGTGGAAATATTTTTTTATCCGGTAGCTATTCACTCAGATGATACGATGGTGGGGTGGGATGGTCTTGGAGCCGTAGCCGTAGCGCTGAGGGCCAGGTATCCCGATGATTTTATTTTTTCTGCAGATGACTATAAAACCAGCGCTATGCTCAATTTCTACCTGGGAGAGATGGTATACTCCAGAAATGTCATCGGACAGAATGCACTGCAATTTGATTTCATCGGAACGGAGCTTAATGCGTTGAAAGGGAAAAATGCGCTCTTCATCAATTCGCTGATTGATGTGGAAGATGATAAGGATGAGCAAATATTTATTGGTGAAGTGAAGCCATGGTTTGAAACTGTAGAGTCATTGCCTCCAATTGTGGTAACATTGCATGGTCACACGGTACGAAAGTTCCTGGTGTTCCGGTGCATAGGATATAAGCCGGAAGTCAGACCGCAGGAGCTGTCTCCTTAATACTGATCTCATCACTGACCTCAATCATCGGTTTCGTTGATGGCAATCATTGTTCATCGTTCCGGACGGTTCTAATTTTACATCAGATTCTTAATTGATTGCAAATGTTTACGGGTATTTTCTCTTCTGCTATGCAGAGGAAATTTTGTGAGGGTTTTCTCTTCTTTCCGATCAGGCGCTTACGTCAGTATGGAAGCTTCATTTTTAAGCAGTACTCATCCAAGTCGGGCGTAAAGACCGTATTGAATGCGCAGCCGGAGATTTTTGACTTCAACGGCTACTATGCTGCAGAATTAGCACGCAGGATCGGTAATACGGCCATGCCGCAGGCATCGAAGTTGATGCAGAAGCTGGAGACATTGTATGCGGTGAGCCGCGATGACATGAACAATAGTCCCGTGCTTTTCGTGGAGTTCAATGAGAAGATCATTAGCTACTACCGCGACCTGAATATCTACCAGTCAGTAGTACTGGAAAACCTGGAAGCGGAAGTGAAGCCTGCACTCAAGAAAAAAGTAGAAGACAGGGTTATCAGGCAATTTAGTCCTGATCATCACAATAGCCTGCGGGGATTGATGAAGTCATTCATTAAGCAAAGTAATAGTACCGCTTCTTTTTTACAGAAATGCATAAATAGCAACAATAATTTTTCTGATATTTGTGCAGATAAGAAGATGCAGGAGCTAATCGCTGGCATCCGGGAACTGGCACTAACGCAGCAGCAGCTGGTTGCGTTGCTGCAGCACTGGGAGGGGCAGCAGATCCTGAACGGGCGGCAGGTTTATTACAACTAGCAACTTTTATGATGAATAACCCGGAAAATAAAGAAAGGAATTACTTCGAGGATCAGCAACTTTGCAGGTCATGGCTTAAGATATTGGAATCACTCAGGCAGGAAACTGCTTTATTAATGAATCGCCTGGCAGAATCTTTACAACATGCGGAAGATCCGGCTTTCGTAGAACAGGCAGAGATATTTCAAACACAAATGTTGCAAATGGTAGATGCAGTGGCGCTGCTGCGGCATGAAGTAATGGAACAACTGGACTGGCTTGATATTATACCGCAGCCGCAGCCGGTAGCCCCTCATCAGTTTGCAGCTTTAGATAGAGATGTACAGAAAATGGAGAAGGATTTTAATAAAATGAAGACGTCCTTTTTCAGTTTTATAAATGGGGGATAATTAGAGTTGTTCCCGGATAGTTCTGATAAGAATATTAACGTAGTGGAAATGCAGCGGAGATTGTAGGGTAGTGGAATGAGGAGAAGATTGACAGATTGTTTGTTGTTATTGATTGCTGGATGTGAGGATGAAGGCCGGCATGTTTATCTCGGAGTAGTTGGGGTTCCTGAAATTGAGGTGGTTGATATGAGGGATTGAAATGCAGTTGAGATAAGCATCGTGCTGGTTTAGGTAACGCAGTCTGTTAGTCTTCCCTGCATTTCAATTGTCATGTGAATGTTCTTATCAGAAAGATCCGGGACTTTTTTGTCCGCTAGTTGATCAGCGTGTTAAGTTTGTGCCGCGACAAAAGACTGATCTGTCCTTCTTTCAGTGTTATCAGTTCTTCATCACGAAAATCACCCAGGGTACGAATCAGCGACTCCTTCGCCACACCCGCTATGGCAGCCAGGTTCTCACGGCTGATATCAATCGGAAAACCATCTTTTGCTTCAGCATTATACTTTTTATCCAGCGTGATAAGCGCATTTGCCACTTTCTTACGTAGGGAATTATAGGCCAACCCTATCAATTGCTGTTCTTTTTCATTAATATTTTTTGCGAGCAACTGTACAAAGCGGGTCAGCACCTCCGGGTTATTGTTGACCAGCAGTTCGAAGTCCTGATGTGGTATTACCGCCAGTACTGTTTCTTCCATCGCCTCCGCATCATCCTTGTAGGAGCTGCCTTCCAGCATTGCAGTATATCCGAGAAAATCTCCTTCTGTATACAGTCCGGTGATCAGTTCTTTACCATCATCATTGCGATGATAGGTCTTTACTTTTCCCTGTAGCACATAATAAAGGCTTTCAGGCCTGTTGCCTGCAGAGTAGATCTGCTGTTTCTTTTTGTAATGATTGGTGTTGCGGTCATCCTTCAGAGAGGAAAGGAGGTCTTTGCCGGCAGTAGCTGAGAGCAGCATGTGTAATCCATTCAGCCCGGTGGCATCTGTCTGCTTGATTTCTGCGTAACGTTTAAGGCGGCTTTCGATGGCACTCAGCAATTCTGTGCCTTCAAAGGGTTTGGTGATATAGTCATCTGCGCCCAGCTCCATGCCTTTTCTCACATCCATGCGCTCTGTTTTGGCAGACAGGAAGATGAAGGGAGTGGAACGCAGTGATTCATTCTTGTGCAACATGTGCAGTACCCCATAGCCGTCCAGTACGGGCATCATGATGTCGCACACAATCAGGTCCGGTTGTTCATTAAGTGCGATAGTGACTCCTTCTTTTCCATCGGCGGCTGTCAACACCTGGTAATTGGCAAGTTCAAGGATTTCAGCCAGGTTATCGCGTATGTCTGCATTATCTTCGATCAGTAGTATTTTTTCCAAGGCGTATTAGTTTTGGGGAGGAGGAATAGATGGAATAGTTACAGTAAATTCAGTACCGTGACCCGGTTCACTCTTACAGGTCACATTCCCTTTCATCAGTTCCGCATACCTGGCTACAATGTGCAACCCCAGGCCAGTGCCCTGGATATTGGCCACATTGCTGCCCCGGAAGAATCTGTCGTACAGGTGCTGCATATCTTCCGGAGGGATGCCGATTCCTTTGTCTTTTACGGAAAGTACAAATTTTTCTTCAGTGCATTGCGTGCGTACCGAAATCACTGCCTCGTCTGGAGAAAATTTGATGGCGTTTGACACCAGGTTCATTACAATATGCTTGAGCAGGGTCGGATCCAGATAAACCTCCTGCAGGCCGTGATGCGCATAGTAGATGTGTTGCGACTCTCTTTTCAGCCCATCCAGTTCACTGATAATATTGCCTACATATTTGCCGGTGCTTACAAAACTGTTCCGCACCTGGATCTTTCCTTCTTCAATGATGCCAACAGACAGGAAGTCGTTAAGAATGTCTGTCAGCATATTTACAGAAGAGATAATGCGTTGTATATGTTTTTGTCTTTTTACCTGATCTGCCGCCGTCTCATATTTTGATATGAGGTAGGTGGATGATTTGATGGTACTGAGTGGTGTACGGAATTCGTGTGAGGCGAGAGATACAAATCTCGATTTCAATGAGTTCAGTTCGCGTTCCCTGCCCAGTGCATTCCGGAGTTCCAGCTCGGATTGCTTGCGTTCTGTGATGTCCAGTGCAATGGCAATGTAGCCGGTAGTAAGATGCCCGTCCTGTATCGCGGAGATGTTGAGCGATACCGGAAAGCGGCTGCCGTCCTTGCGGATGTAATCCCATTCATATTCATTGGGCATATGCAGCCTGGCTTTGATGGTAAGTGTTTCCATGTCTGGATGGATATGCTGGGCCAGTTCCTCAGAGAAGGCGGTGGCGCGCTCAGCCAGCTGTTCTTTGTCAAGGAAGCGGGTCAGGTCATACAGGTCTATCACTTCCGCTTGCTTGTATCCCAAAGCTTTTTCTGCAACGGGATTGAACCAGCGGATGAAACCTTCGCGGTTGGTGACCATCATAATGGCGTCTACATTGAGCCAGATGCTGCGCAGGAAGTTATTGATGCCTTTGGTACTGCGGTCTTTGTCACCCGCGATCTGCAACTCGTATTCCAGCTCGCGGATGATCTGTTCCTGCGCAACTATCTGGTCTCTGAGACCTGTTATCAACAAGGCATCTTCTTCGCCGGCACTTAGATTTCGTATAGGCTTTTCTGTTATACACACTATTTTGTGGTCTTCATCCTCCTGGCTTACCACTACTTCCACAGGAATAGTCGTACCATTTTTCCTTATTGCTACCAGCTCTCTGGCTGTGCCCGGTGGTGTGTCAGAAAACAACGCAGGTATCAGCTGTGTGGCTCTGCGGCCCTGCAGCTCTTCTCCCGTATAGCCGAGCAGGTTGAGTAAAAAAGGATTGGCCAGCAGAACATTGTTACCCCCGTCTGCCAGTAACATACCAATATTGGCATGATTAAAAATCAGGTTAGTATGGTTATTTGTGTCTTCGGTTATCATGTAAATGGATGTGTTATAAATTTAAGCATTCCCTGCATAAAAAACAGGGGTCGTTCAATTTCGGACGATAAATGTCTGAGATTGAACATAGATTTATTTATTATAATGGAAAAATAACTGATTATTATAATTATATAACATGGCATTGCGATGGTTAATAACGAATTGAAGCATATGCAGCGTATGTAGAATTTCATTTTGATTCAATAATTTTTCAACCTGAATAAATCACCTCACATGCTGGGTCGTTATTTTCAAATTGCCATAAGAAACCTGCTGAAAAACAAAGGTACCGCCGTGCTCAATATTGCCGGATTAGCCACCGGGATGGCCGTGGCATTGCTAGTGGGGCTATGGGTATATGATGAAGTGACCTACAATAGGTATCACAGAAACTATGACACAATAGCCGATGTGATGATGCAGTCGACTTATAACGGCACCGTACGCACACAGCCGGAAGTGCCAATCCCATTGAGAGATGAGTTGGCAAACAAGTATGGCAGCTACTTTCAGCGTATCAGTCTTTCTACTTATCCGGACAAGCACGTGCTCACATACGGTGATAAGATGCTCATCAAGACCGGCCGCTTTATGCAGACAATACCATTCGCAGATTTCCTGGTGGATATTCCCGTTATCAGCGGGCGGCGCGCTTTTCATTACGATGGCCACCGTGGGCTTCCAGGTGCTGAAAGCGGCGATGACAAACCCTGTACATAGTCTGAGAACAGAATAATAAGTTTTTATTATTTTGGAAGGCAAAACAGAACAGGATGAACATTTCGAAAATATTCGGGTGGTTTTTCTGCCTTACCATCACCGGTGTTGGAAGTCATGCGCAGTTCAAAGATCCCAGGCCCAAGAGAAAACAACCCAATATCATCGTCTTCCTGGTAGATGATATGGGCTGGCAGGATTGCTCGGTGCCATTCCGGGACAAACTAACGGTCTCGAATAAACGTTTCCGCACACCTAATATGGAGCGGCTGGCAAGGGAGGGCGCGAAGTTTACCAACGCTTATGCGGCGCCTGTTTGCACGCCTTCCCGCGTAAGTATGATCACCGGCATGAACGCAGCGCATCATGGCGTCACCAACTGGACCTCCCCGCAGAAAGGTGTTAATGCTGATGCAGCTGACAATGAGCTGTTACCGGCGCCCTGGAAAACGAATGGTTTCAGCCCGGTAGCAGATGTCCCCAACACTGTATATGCCACACCGTTACCGCAGCTGCTCCGCGAAGCCGGATATTTTACGATACATGCAGGTAAGGCACATTGGGGCGCTATCGGTACACCAGGCGCCAATCCTTATAACATGGGCTTCATGGTGAATATAGCCGGCCATGCTGCGGGCCATCCCCAGAGCTATCTTTCAGAAGAGAACTACGGAAATATGTCTGGTAAAGCCACCGTGCAGGCAGTTCCTGATCTGGAAGAATACTACGGCTCCGGTACCTTCCTAACGGATGCACTTACACGCGAAGCGCTGAAAGCCTTACAGGAACCGGTTCGCCGCCGTCAGCCCTTCTACCTTTATCTCGCGCATTATGCAGTACATACACCTTTACAGGCAGATAAAAAATATCACCAGCGTTATATAGATATGGGTATGGACGAAGCGGAAGCGCGCTACGCTTCCATGATTGAAGGGATGGATGCCAGCCTGGGAACGGTGATGGACTTCCTTGTATCAAAGAATATTGCTGATAATACAGTTATCCTCTTTATGAGCGACAACGGTGGATTGAGTCTTGCGCCTCCGCGGGGTGGCCTGCCTCACACACAGAATCAGCCGCTGCGCGCCGGCAAAGGCTCCGTTTATGAAGGCGGTATCCGTGAACCGATGCTGGTGAAATGGCCGGGCGTGGCCAGGCCTGGAACAGTGGTGCCACAATATGTGATGATAGAAGATTTCTTTCCGTCTATCCTTGAAATGGCAGGTGTGCAGTTGTATGATGTGGTGCAACAGGTGGATGGCCGCAGCTTTGTGCCGTTGCTGGAATCTCCTGCCACTGCGGATTCCGCACGGGCATTGATCTGGCATTATCCCAATAAATGGATACCTGAAGGTGGCCCCGGTATCAACTATAAGAGTGCTATCCGCCAGGGCCGCTGGAAGCTGGTATATGATCAGCGCACGCAAAGCAGCGAGCTGTATAACCTGTATGATGATATAGGAGAACAACAGGATCTGGCAACGAGGTATCCCGAAAAAGCAAAGATATTACGCACAATGTTATCGCATCAGCTGCAGCAATGGAATGCGCCTATGCCCATATTAAAGAGTACAGGAAAGTCTTTGCCCTGGCCATGATCAGGAGCCGCTTATTTTTATGCGGTATACTGACGGCGAAACACCGGTAACCTGTTGAAGAGACGTGTAAAATAGGACGCTGATTGAAAATTTAATTCAAAAGCGATACCTGCAACATCACGGCTGAGGTTCTGCAACAGTATCTGGCTGTGCAGCATGTTCACTTCGTTGATCCATTGTTTTGGAGGCTTGCCTGTGGCCTCTTTAACGTATTTGTTGAGATAGTTTTCAGAGATATTCAGTTTGCCCGCATAAAACAGCACCGTTTTCTCTTTCAGGTGGTGCTGCTGTACCATTTCCCTGAACTTCAGTGATATTTCCAGGCTGCGGCTGATAGCCGCGGGCTGTGGTTGTTCGTGGCGGATGATCTTTTGTAGCAGCGACTGGAATAAAGGCGTACATACGTTGAGGTTAGTACTGTCGGCAGCCAGCTCTTCTTCCATCAGTTCACACAGACTGCCAAGCCATTTCACAGCAGGCCGCGGTAATGCTACAAACGGAGAAGTAAAGAAGAATTTTACAAGACTTTTGTTAAGCGACAGCTGATCGATGATCTCAGTTGGTAAATAGTTTTACGGAAGATTTCATACACGCTGCTAACGTAAGCGTGATTTATGAAAAGAAATGCAGGATTTGTACTATTATACAGTACTTATTCTGAGTACCTTACAAGCCATAAAATGAAACTGCACATAAACTACATATTACTGTTCCTTTTCCTTGCAGTTGCAGGCTTCTCTTTCACTGGCCATAACAAGGCTCCGCTGCAACTCAGGCACGTGAATGCTGTGAGCATAACATGTGTTACAGATGGTTCGGATGCCTTCCGTACAGCAACAGAATCGGTGGATTTTACAGAATTGTCTTCCTGTTTCAACGAAGATAACCGTGAAGATGAAAGCGATGCACAAACTTCTTCTCTTCAGCATCGCGTTTCCATTCTCTTCGCATATTTTTACCAGTCACTGTTTCTCCCGGACGAGAAAAGCCCTGTCGACAACCATCGGTATGTCTGGCAGGAAACAGCCGTAGAACCTGTTCCATTGTTTATTCTTTTCCATTCTATCCAGATCCCTTACGCCATTGCTTAGTTGCCGTATTTTATTTCCGGTATTATTCCAGTTACGTATATTCATTATCGCTATAGCACGACTTTCTATGCCTTTTCTGATACTATATGAAAAATAATTAAAATATTGTAGCTTAAGGGCTATAGGGTATCTTTTTTTCATATGATTCCTCTTGTTTATACATATTAAAACTAAGTAAAATGCATTTAACTCCCCGTGAAACAGAGAAACTCCTTCTACACCTGGCCGGAGAGCTGGCAGCCAAGCGCAAGTCGCGCGGTCTTAAACTGAATTATCCGGAGTCCATCGCACTTATCAGCAGCGAATTGCTGGAAGCTGCCAGAGACGGTAGATCGGTGGCCGAGCTAATGCAATACGGCGCTACCATCCTCACCAGGGAAGACGTTATGGAGGGTATTCCCGAAATGATCCACGACGTACAAATTGAAGCCACTTTCCCTGATGGCACCAAACTCGTTACCGTACATAATCCTATCCGCTAACACAAAAAAAGATCAGCATGATTCCCGGAGAATATTTTATCGCTGACGGAGACATCACCTGCAATGCAGGCCGCGAAACAATAAAGATAAAGGTGATCAATACCGGTGACCGCCCGGTACAGATAGGTTCTCATTGCCATTTCTTTGAAGTAAACCGTAAAATGAACTTCGACAGGTCCCTGGCATTTGGCAAACGCCTCAATATTGCAGCCGGCACAGCAGTCCGCTTTGAGCCCGGCGAAGAAAAGGAAGTCGAACTGGTAACCATCGGAGGCACATGCCATGCCTATGGTATCAACAACCTCGTGAATGGAGATACCACACTGGAAAGTAACAAACAGCAGGCGGTGGCCAGACTGGAAGCACTCAACTTTAAAAACCAGCAATTATGAGCCTTAAGATTAATAAAACAAAATATGCCAACATGTATGGCCCAACGGTTGGCGATAAAGTTCGTTTAGGCGATACCGATATTATCATTGAAATAGAGAAAGACTTCAACCACTACGGCGATGAAAGCAAGTTCGGCGGCGGTAAAACGGTGCGGGATGGTATGGCACAATCCAGCACCGCTACCCGCGATCAGGGCGTACTGGATTTCGTGATCACCAATGTGGTGCTGATCGATCATTGGGGCATTGTGAAAGGCGATCTTGGTATCAAAGACGGAAAGATCGTGGGCTTCGGACAGGCAGGTAATCCCGACACTATGGACGGCGTTGCGCCCAACATGATCATCGGCGCCTCTACAGAAGTACACGGTGGCAACGGTCTCATCGCCACCGCAGGGGGAATAGACACGCATATACATTTTATCAGTCCACAGCAGATAGAAACTGCACTCTTCAGCGGCATCACCACCATGATCGGTGGTGGTACAGGACCTGCAGATGGCACTAATGCCACTACCATCACGCCTGGTAAATGGAACATCGCGAAGATGTTACAGGCAGCCGACGCATTTCCCATGAACCTCGGTTTCTTCGGTAAAGGCAATTGCGCTACAGAAGCGCCGATTGCAGAGCAGATAGAAGCCGGTGCGCTGGGTGTAAAGATACATGAAGACTGGGGTGCCACACCTGCGGTGATAGACGCTTCCCTGAAAGTGGCCGACAAATATGACGTGCAGGTAGCTATTCATACAGATACACTGAATGAAGCGGCTTTTCTCGCAGATACCATCAACGCCATCGCTGGCCGCGTGATACATACCTTCCATACAGAAGGCGCTGGCGGCGGTCATGCGCCAGACATCATCAAGGCCGCTATGTATCCCAATGTACTGCCGGCTTCTACCAATCCCACACGCCCTTATACAGTGAACACTATCGATGAGCATCTCGATATGCTCATGGTTTGTCATCACCTCAGCAAAAATATCCCGGAAGATGTTGCCTTTGCGGATTCACGCATTAGGCCCGAAACCATTGCTGCGGAAGACATTCTGCATGATATGGGTGTGTTCAGCATCATGAGCTCCGACTCACAGGCAATGGGGCGGGTAGGGGAGGTCGTCACCCGTACCTGGCAGACGGCTGATAAAATGAAAAAGCAACGCGGCGTATTACAGGAAGATGCTGCTTCAAAGAACGACAACTTCCGTGCAAAACGTTACGTGGCCAAGTACACTATCAATCCTGCCATTGCACATGGAATCTCAAATTATGTTGGCTCTGTAGAGCCGGGCAAGATGGCAGACATCGTACTGTGGAAACCTGCACTCTTCGGAGCAAAACCGGATATGATCATCAAAGGCGGTATGATCATCGCCAGTAAAATGGGGGATCCTAATGCTTCGATCCCGACACCACAACCGGTGATCATGCGCAATATGTTTGGCGCTTTCGGTGGCGCGCTGCATAAAACCTGCGCCACTTTTGTATCTAAGGCGTCGCTGGAAAATGGTATCGCTGCGGAATACGGCCTGCAAAAAATAGTGTTGCCCGTAGAAGGTTGCCGTAACATTTCCAAAAAAGACCTTATCCATAATGATAAGACACCGGAAATTACCGTGAACCCGGAGAATTATGAAGTGCGTGTTGACGGAGAGCTGGTGACCTGTGAACCAGTAGCCACCGTACCGCTGGCCCAGCGCTATTTCCTCTTCTGATCTGAAAAAATAATGCAGATGATCATTGATAAAATTATCGGCAATACCAGCAACCAGCAAACCGGTGATCGTACCACTGATCTGCTGCTGCTGGAATGGTATGAAACTACCAAACGTATACAGCGCAGGCATACACAGGACGGTATGGAGATCGCTATCCGTTTCCTGAAAGAAGGACAGCGACTGAGCCAGGGCGATATATTATACATGGATGATGAGAAAGTTGTGGTAGTGGATATTATCCCCAGCGATGCTATCGTAGTAACGCCGCGCTCCCCGTTGGAAATGGGCAGCGTATGTTATGAGATCGGCAACAAACACCTGCCTGTGTTTATACAGGATGATAAGGTGCTGTTACCTTTTGAAGAGCCCATCTATCGCTGGCTGCAGGCGAGCGGCTACGCAACGGAGAAAGCGCATACACGTCTTACCAACCTGCTCAATGCCAATGCGCAGCCACATTCGCATGGCAATGGTAGTTCCCTGTTCTCGAAAATCATTGGCATCATGTCAAAAGAATAATTACGATGATGACAAACCATTTTTTAGGCAGTCTGCTGCACCTCAGCGATCCTACGCTGCCGATCGGCGGATACACCCACTCCAGCGGCCTTGAAACATATGTGCAGCTGGGGCTTGTGAACAATACTGCCACCGCGGAAGCTTTTGTGCAGCAAATGCTGGCGGCCAACCTGCATTATAATGATGCTGTCTTCGTCTGCCTCGCCTATCACGCAGCACAGGCAGACGATCTGCAACAGCTGCTGCAACTGGATGAAGAAGTCGCTGCGCTGAAGCTGCCGCGGGAAATCCGTCAGGCCAGCCAGAAGCTGGGCGTACGGCTGGGTAAGATCTTCAGCCGTCAGCGTTCCTATGCACTGGCACAGGCTTTTGAAAAAACGGTTGCGGCAAAGGAAGCAGAAGGTCATTATTGTGTTGCATTTGGCGTATACGCGTTGCTGTTAGGTATTCCATTACCGGATGCGCTGTATGCTTTTTATTACAATGCTGCGGTGGGTATGGTGACCAATGCCGTGAAACTGGTGCCCCTGGGACAACTGGAAGGACAGGATATCCTCTTTCGTATTCAACCACTGATCAGCAGCCTGATAGATAAAACCATTCATCTCGACCGTAGCCTGGTAGGTGTCTGCAACATCGGTTTCGATATAAGATGCATGCAGCATGAACGCCTGTATTCCAGGCTGTATATGTCCTGATATTTTTTAGGTAGACAAATAAAGTTTTTATGAGCGATAGAAAATATGCAAAGATAGGTGTGGCAGGACCTGTGGGTTCCGGGAAAACAGCCCTGATAGAAAGGCTTTCCCGCCAACTGATGAACACCTATAGCATGGGTGTGATCACCAATGATATCTATACAAAAGAAGATGCAGAGTTCCTGACCAGGAACAGTTTGCTGCCCCGCGAGCGTATTATCGGTGTGGAAACAGGTGGTTGCCCGCACACGGCTATCCGCGAAGATGCCAGCATGAACCTGGAAGCTGTGGATGAAATGGCGGCGCGCTTCCCTGATGTGGAGCTGATCCTGATCGAAAGTGGCGGCGATAATCTCTCTGCTACATTCAGCCCGGATCTTGCAGACGTAACCATCTTTGTGATAGATGTAGCAGAGGGAGATAAAATACCACGCAAAGGTGGTCCCGGTATTACACGTTCAGATTTGCTCGTGATCAACAAAATTGACCTGGCGCCATATGTGCATGCAGACCTTGGTGTTATGGAACGCGATGCCCGGAAAATGCGTGCCGGCAAGCCTTTTGTCTTCACCAACCTCCTGTCTTTACAGGGATTGGATACGGTGATCGGCTGGATTAAAAAATATGCATTGCTCGAAGAAGTAGATGAACCTGCATTGGTAAGATGAGATTATGTGGTTATGTAGTTATGAGGTTATTTTTTGACTATTAATAGATCTTCTTATTTAAAGTAGGGGGTATTGCCTTTAATAATGGAATCGGGCACAAAGCACAAATAAAAAAATAACCACATCATAAAATAAAAAAATGATAAACAGGCTGAGCATCACCTGCGGATTTAAAAATGAACGGTCATACCTGAAGGATACATTCTTCACGCGCCCGTTCCGTGTAGTCAGTGTTGGGGAAGACCGGCGTGATCCTGCATTGTACCTTATGATCATGAGCTCATCTCCTGGCATACTGGATGATGACCATTATGACATTGATATTACGGTGGAAACGCACAGCCGTCTGCAATTGCAATCACAGTCGTACCAACGGCTGTTCAACATGCAGCGCGGTGCGCGGCAGGAACAACGTATTACTTTGCAACGAAACAGTACGTTCAGTTATGTGCAGCATCCTGTAGTACCGCATGAGCACTCCATCTTCAGCGGGCACACTGCCATTATATTGGAAGATAACTGTCAGCTTACATTCGGTGAGATCATCACCTGTGGCCGTAAACATTCCGGCGAAGTATTCCGCTTCAGCAGTTTCCATAATATCACCGAAGTGCGTTACCGTCATAAGCTGCTGCTGAAAGATAATGTGCTGCTGCAACCGCAGCTGCTGTCCATGCAGGCGATAGGGCAGATGGAAGGATATACGCATCAGGCAACACTGCTGTATGTCAATACCGGCGAATGTGATATGGATGCTTTACCGGATGCACTGCATGAACTGTTGTCTGCAGAGGAAGGTATTGCCGCGGGTGTTTCGCGCTCCGGCACTTATTGTACGGTTGTGCGTATACTGGGTAACGGCGGCGAACAGTTGCTGTCGTGTCTGCAACGCATGCAGTATTATCTCTGGAAAAATAGCGTGAACACAACAACGGTATTATGAATATAGGATTAACAACATTGATACTCTCAGCTGTTACCATCAGCTGTCTGCATACGGCAACCGGGCCGGATCACTATCTGCCTTTCATTGTGCTCTCGCGCTCCCGCAAATGGAGCATGCCTAAAACCATTATGTGGACGATCCTCTGTGGTTTCGGGCATATCTTCAGCTCTGTTGTTATTGGGCTGATTGGCGTACTATTGGGCTGGCAGCTGGCGAGGCTTACGTGGTTCCAGGATGTGCGTGGTAATCTTTCGGGCTGGTGCCTGCTGATATTTGGCCTGGCCTATCTCCTGTGGGGATTGCGACAGGCGTATCTCAATAAACCGCACAAGCATTTCGATGTGTATGAAGGCGGTGATATTTATGTATATGAGCACAAGCATGGAGAAGTGGTGTATCCGCAGAAGCGGGTGAAAGTAACCCCCTGGATATTGTTCGCCATTTTTGTAATGGGACCAAGCGAGCCACTGGTGCCGCTTTTGTTTTACTCCGGTTCCCATCGTTCAGCGCTGGAAGTGATCGTGCTGATCAGCGTATTTGCAGTAATGACAGTGTTTACCATGCTGACCATGGTGCTGATAGGCTGTTATGGTTATTCCTTCATCAAAACAGATAAACTCGAACGTTACGTACATGCTATCGGCGGCGCCGTGGTAACCCTGTGTGGCATTGCAATGGTATTCTTCGGCTGGTAGCCATCTTTTAATAACTAAAATATTTTGATTGTGCAGCAAAGGAAACCATGCTGCTTATCCCTCCTGCGGGGGATAGGGCAGATCATGCTTCAAGTGAAGGGTGTTACAGCCCTCGTGTCCGTAATAGTCAGCACATTTTCAGCTAAGCTGTTACGTTATAATGAAGAAGATATAAAAATGGGTTGTATGAGATGTGCTTCACACCCGGAGTTCCTTTCAGCATAAGGGCTGGCGTGGCAGTGAAGTTTTAATATTGCATAACCATGCAGGTTATACTACCTTTATGGTAGTAAAACCAAGAAATGTCAGCAACATACGTAATAGGAGATATACACGGTGCGCTGAGAGCATTGCAGCAGTTGATAATGAGGATAGCGCCGGCAAAGGATGATCAGTTTATTTTTCTGGGAGATTATGTAGATGGATGGTCAGAGTCAGCGCAACTGCTGAACTACCTGATGGAGCTGGAAAAGAAGTACAGTTGTATTTTTATAAAAGGCAACCATGACGCCTGGTGCGAGCTGTGGTTGTCTGGCGGGCAGCCGGTGGAAAGCTGGCTGTTACATGGCGGTAGGGCTACCATCGCCAGTTATGAGAAATTGTCGGAGGTGGAAAAAATGATCCACCTGGCATTTTTCAACCGTATGCTCAATTATTATGAAGATGAGCAGGACCGTCTGTTTGTACACGCGGGCTTCGCTTCTTTTCATGGTCCTTCACACGAGCGCTTCCCCGCCATGTGTTATTGGGACCGTACCTTATGGGAGCTGGCCCTGGCGCTGAACCCGAATCTCAGCAGAAGCTCACTGCGTTATCCGAAAAGACTTCAGCTGTACGAAGAGATCTTCATTGGTCATACACCAACTATCAACTATGGTGAACCTATGCCGATGCACGCTGCCAATGTGTATAATGTGGATACCGGCGCTGCCTTTACAGGGCGCTTGTCTGCCATGAATATTGATACAAAAGAGGTATGGCAAAGTGATCCTGTTCATCTGTTGTACCCCCATGAGAGAGGAAGGAACTAGCAGTTAGCTATCAGCAATAAAAAAGGTTCGCATATATACTGTGCGAACCTTTTTTATTGCTGATGGCTAACTGCTTATTGCACTACTTCTGACATACCCTGCATACCTGCCCCCATATTCTTTCTCTTGAACAGTCCTACATCTATCTTACCAAAACGGTAAGCGAAGTTAAGTCTGATCATCTGCGGATCGCGGAGACGATTGTAGTATTGGGTGAAGTAGCTGCTTTCAGAGTACTGGTCAGTTTTACGTGTCCTGAAAATATCGCTGAAGCTGAGTGTTACTGAAGCGGCATTGTTTTTCAGGAAGCTCTTCTTGATGGCAGCATCTACGCCATAGAAGGAAGCAATGTAACCTTGCGAAGCCGACTGGGAAGTCTGCATCGGCGGACCAGCCTGCGCATTCCTGTTATCGTTGACAGGCAGGTTGGTTTTAGACTGGTAGGTACCGGAGAGCTGTATCTCAAAACTCAGTGGCAGCTTGAATGTATTGTTGAGCTTACCAAACCAGCTCCACATGGCATCCTGCGAAGGAGCACCCGTATTGGCGGTATTGATCTTTGAGTTATAGATATTCACATTGGCTGTGAGGTTCCACCACTTGGTCAGTGTATTCGTGGATGTTAATTCGGCGCCCATAGAATAGCTGGAGTTGGCATTGATATAGGTGTTTACCAACAGCTCCTTTCCTGTGGCCGGATCAGTTTCTTTCTGCAGGTAACGGGTCATCAGGTTATCTGTGTATTTGTAGTACAGAGAAGCCAGGAAGGTGTTGTTACCTTTATACGTTTTCAGGTAAGACATTTCCACGGACGACGTAAATTCCGGCCTCAGACCAGGATTACCCTGTGTGATATTCAGTTTGTCGGTTGAATCCACATATGGTATCAGCTGAAAGAACGTAGGACGGTTAATCCTGCGGGTATAGCTGAGTTGTAGCTCCTGCTGGTTTTTCAGCTTCTGGCTTAAGAACAGCGAAGGGAACAAGCTTACCGGGTAGTTGTTTTTGAATTTCTGTTTTACGGTAGTCAGCTCACCATCATAGTCAGAGCTTTCGAGGCGCAGACCCGCTTTATAGCCGAAATTGCCGATGTTGTGCGTAACGCTGGCATAGGCAGCATATACGTTATCCACATTTTTAAAGTTGTTGGATGCACCGGGGATCAGTATGTATCCTTTATTGGCCACGTACACAGAGTTATCATAGTTATACTCAGTGGTACGGCGGGACATGCGTACACCCGTTTCCAGTTTTATCTTTGGGGTGATAGGTTTTACGTAGTCTGCCTGTATGGTCAGGAAAGAGATCTTACCACGGCCGTCGAGTCGCTGAAGGAAAGAATCCACCAGATCTTTACCGTTGTAGTAGTCTGTTCTGTAGTTGCCGTGGTTCTTGCTTTTTGCGCCGAAGTAGTTACCATCAAATGTCAGCTCTTCACCTTCCTTCGGGAAGAGGTGTTTCATACCAAACACAAGGCCATTTGCATCAAACTCCATGTGGGAGCCTGAATTACGCTGGCCGAAGAATTGCTGACGTGGTACGGTGTCTGAAAGAATATTGATGTTCTCTGTCGGGTCCATAGCACCATGTACTTTGATACCGGAAACAGACAGTGTGGTTCTGTTGGTTACAAAGTAGTCCAGTCCCAGTTTACCGAATACAAATCCACCATCTGTTTTATTGTAGTTATCCTGGTAGATGTTGGATGCCGGGGTACCGAGGTTATGACGGTCAGTGTAGCCGGTGGTACGGCTTTTCATCTGGTTGCCCATAGCGCTGGCAGAGATGTTCACTTTACCTTCGCGCAGGTTGAAGTCGCCGCCGCCGTTAAGGGCGCCGCGTTTATCAACACCGGCGCGCAGGTTACCGTTGTAGCCGGTTTTGCGGTTTTTCTTCAGTACGATGTTAAGAATACCCGCGTTACCGCCAGAGGCATCATATTTAGCGGAAGGGTTGGTGATTACTTCCACGCTTTCGATCGCATCAGCGGGGATCTGTTCCAGTGTCAGTGTAGTAGGACGGCCATCTACATATAACTGTGGTGAGGCGTTACGCAGGGTAACGTTTCCGTCGATGTCCACGTTAACGGAGGGCACATTTTTCATCACGTCCACAGCGGTACCGCCGGCGCTGGTGAGGTTTTTCTCCACATTGAAAACTTTCTTATCGATGTCCATCTGCATCAGCGGTTTGCTGGCAGTACCCTGAACGGTAACGCCCTGAAGTTCTTTCACACTCACTGCCAGTTTGATATTTCCCAGGTCCTTGTCGATGGGAGGGAAAGTAACGGACTGTTCATGTGTTTTGAGGCCGGTGGCTGAAATACGCAGTTTCAGCGGCCCTCTCAGCGGAAGCTCGTCCAGGCTGAACTCACCGTTGGCTTTGGTGAGAACGCCTTTAACCAGCACATCTTTCATTTTTTTAGTGGCAGTATCCATGCGCCCCTGAAGAATAATAACAGAAGCATAGTTTACGGGTTTGTTGTCAGCGTCGAGCACTTTACCGTATACGTGTCCGATATTGCTCATTGCCGGCGCTTTTCCGCCGCCACCTTTACCGGCGGGAGGCTGGGCCTGTACGTGCAGCGCGAGCATAAAAAGAGCAAGGAGTAAGTAAATCTTTTGCATTTTAGTTGGATTCAGTGGTACAAAAATAGAATGGGGTTATTGATTTTGCGAGTAAATGCGATGAGTGGTCAAAAAGTTGCTACGAACAGCCAAATTGTTATTTCAGAATTGATTCTTGCCAGCGATAGCGTATAAAGTATCCCTGTAGGTATCTCCAACTGGTAATTCCATATCGCCCAGGAAGACGCTGTTCTTGCGGATGGCTGTGATAGCTGAAACAGATGCGATATATGATTTATGAATACGGATAAATCCTGAAGCAGGCAATTGCTCTTCTATATTCTTGATGCTCATTCTGGTGACAACGGGGTGTATGGCATTCTTCAGATGTATCTTGATATAATCTTTCAAGCCTTCTATCCAGAGTATATCAGAAAAAACAATCTTCAGCAGGCTGTAATCTACATGTACAAAAAAGAAATCAGCTGTTTCCTTTGCAGCTTTGCCGGCAGACCTCAACTCGTGGAGTTCACGGGCTTTGTTGCACGCTTTGATGAAACGCTCCAGCGAAACCGGTTTCACGAGGTAGTCAGTCACGTCCAGATTGAATCCGTCCAGTGCATATTTTTCGTACGCCGTGATCATGATAACCAATGGCTTGGTCGGCATGGCCTGCAGGAACTGCAAGCCGGTAAGTCCCGGCATCTGTATATCAAGGAAGATCAGGTCCACTTCCTGCTGCTGAAGTAGGGAGATAGCCTCAAAGGCATTGCTGCACTTTCCCACCAGTTGCAGGTAAGGTACCTTGCTGATATTATCTTCCAGCAAGTCCAGCGCCAATGGCTCATCATCTACGGCTATGCATCTCATGTTAGTGGAGGTTCAGTTGTAACGTGATCGTAAACCATTCATCACGCTTGTCGATGTCGAGGTGGTGGCCGTCACGGTACAGCAAATTTAATCGTCTTTTTACATTTGCCAGCCCTATTCCGCTGGTTTTATCCTTGACTTCTGAATTATTGTTGTTGTATTTGTTTTTTACGGAGAAATAAAGTGTTCTGCCTTTGGTAGACAGATTGATGTCGATCTGCGCATCCATAATCATACCGGTACCATGTTTGAAAGCGTTTTCCACAAAAGGAATCAGCAACATCGGCTCTATCTCGTAATAGTTTTCTGCCACAGCAAAAGATACATTGATGGTCACATTCCTGAAAAACCGCTGCTGTTGCAGATCTATATAGCTTTGCAGGTATTCTATTTCTTTGTGCAGCGCCACTTTTTCTTCATCGGCTTCATACAACATATAGCGCATCAGCGACGAAAGCTTTATCAGCGAAGGTTCCAGCAGGTCCGACTTCTTCCTGGCCAGGGCCACCATATTGTTCAGCACATTGAACATGAAATGCGGACTTACCTGAGATCTCAGTAACGACAGCTCTGTTTTTAAGTTCTCATTCTCGCGGGCGTTGAGGTTACGTTCCATCATCAATTGTTCCCGTATCATCTGATAAGCGGTGCTGATAGAGATAATAAACAGGTAAATGAAGAATATAACGAAAGTCAGCGGCCGTAGATATATAGAGGGCTTCGGCAGAAAGAACTTCTCGAAATTATAGCGCAACACAAACAGTAGCAGGAACATTCCGATGAGCGCTCCGGTATATTCTGCATACCTTCTTTGCCGGAAGAACCGCGGGATGAAATAAAGGGCATTGGAATAGAAGATGGCAATCAGTGCAGCGTAGAACACAATGTTGAACATACGCCAGGCATGTTCCTCGTGAGCAGGCATCTTAGGTACGCGGTTATCAGCACCCGGTCCCAGCAGGTGTGGCAATGAGAACATGATCAGCCACACAGCCGTGTGCTTCACGATGATTGCCCACTTGCGGTTATACCATACCTGATTCATGGCGGCAATTTAGGCAAATAAATGTTGCACCATGAGAATGTTGCGACCAACCGGGGGATAATTGCGATGAAAATCAGGAATCAATTGCCAGCAGTCGTATATAAATGAGCAGCTTCTATCTGTTCCCTGGTCAAATGTGGATGGGAAGAGAGTATTTCGTCAATAGCATACCCTGAAGAAAGGCTTTCGGAAATCTGTTCTATTGTAATACGCGTTCCCCTTAAAACGGGCTTACCCATCATTATTAAAGGATTTATTTCAATATAATCCCGTAAGTTCATATTGTATATTAATTGAGCAGGTATAAAGGTAGTTTATTTCAACCACTCACTTTCTCGCCCCTTATCATCTGCTGTATTCTTTCCTGACTGGTGATAATATTGGCTTTCAGGTCGCTGAGAATTGAGTAGAGGCCGAAGTAGGTACGATTGATATACAGGCTGTGCCTGGAGCCCCTCGCCACTTTAGATTCCCTGATTTCCTTCATATTGTACAGTTCATCCATGTAGGCATATATTTCATTGAAATATACCTCATTGCCGAAATCGAAGGTTTCAAGGGTGAACGGTAAAGTGAGCAGGTCTATCATATGCTGGAAAAGACCGGAGAAGAACACGATCTCTTTAGGCGTATCAGTGGGATGGATCATTTCCAGGTTGGTATAGATCTCATGCCTGCGCTTTTCATCTTTCAGCACTTCCTTATCTACCAGCAGGAAGTAGTTGACATAAAAATCTTCCGGAATTTCCTTTACACAGCCAAAATCAAAGATTCCGACTGTACCATCCTCACGCATCAGGAAATTGCCCGGATGCGGATCTGCGTGCACCTGTTTCAGTTTATGTACCTGGTATTGGTAGAAGTCCCACAGTGCCTGACCTATTTTATTGCGAACTTCCTGCGAAGGATTGGTGAGCAGAAATTCTTTCAGATGCTGACCTGTAATCCAGTCCATGCTGATGATCCTTTCAGACGACAGCTCCGAATAGTAGCCGGGAAACAGCAGATTAGGAATATGCGCGCACTCCTGCGACAAAGCGATAGAGCGTGACAACTCCAGCTTATAGTCTGTTTCTTCCAGCAGTTTGCTTTCGATCTCATCGAAATATTTGTCCATGTCCACTTCGTTCATGCCCACAATGCGGATGGCAAAGGGTTTCACGAGGCGGAGGTCAGACTTTACACTGTTGGCTACGCCGGGGTATTGTATTTTCACCGCCAGCTGCTTGCCATCTTTCCAGGCTTTGTGTACCTGCCCTATTGACGCAGCATTGGAAGCATGCATCTCAAATTTATCATAAAGTTGCGTAGGCGACTTACCCAGCGTTTTCATGAACGTGTTCACTACCAGTGGGCCGGAAAGTGGCGGCGCACTGTATTGCGACATAGCAAATTTTTCAGTGTATGCCTTGGGCAGCATACCTTTATCCATGCTCAGCATCTGCGCCACCTTGAGGGCACTGCCTTTCAGCTCACTGAGCGCACTGTAGATATCAGCGGCGTTGTCCTGGTGTAATGTATCCTTTGTAACAGAAGGATCCATCAGTTTGCGTGTATAATGCTTAATATAGTTGGAGCCTACTTTCAGCCCGGTGGTAACGAATTTGCCTGCCCTTTCCACCTTGGTGACAGGGATATTGGATTGTTCTTTCATAAAGCCTGTCTATTTCCTCGTAAGAATAAATTTGCCGAAATCCAGGAGACTGTCGATGGTGTTGGATTTGATTAGCTGGAAGCTGAGATTGACAGCCTTTTCGATGGCGGCATCGGTCATTTCAAAATTGGCACTGGAATCATTCAGCCAGTATTTAAGCACAAAAAGGGCCTGCATCCAGAAACCATGAACATATTGATCAGAGATGTATTTCCTTTCTTTGATTTCACCTGACTGATAGCCTTCCCTGATGAGATCCCTGACATACTCATAGAAGGTATGACGGAATGTTTCCAGTTTATTACGGTAGAGATCAGGCAGACGGAAACGTTCCTTCTGCAGGAGCATATAGCTTCTGTCTTCCTTCAGCTTTTGCACCCACAGAAAATAAAAGGCCAGGAGTTTTTCCTGGGAAGTATATTGTAGATACACGTCGTCTGCACGTAACTGCTCGATCGTTGATTCAAAAACAGACAACCATATATCTTTCTCCACGGCTTCAAGTGAGCTGTAAGCCTCATAGAATGCCGGTTCAGTAATATCCAGCGATTTACACAATGTATATACAGACACGGGCGCTTTACCATTTTCCAGCCAGTACAGCTTGTAAGCATTGCGGATGAGTTGCTTGTCCATATGTGAAGGTTTTACTATGTTGTATAGAATAGATTTCCGAAGTTATTTTTCTGGGGAACGGATGCACACAAATTTACGTGATGTACAGTATATAAAAGACAATATTTGCTGCAGCGAAATGTTAAAATAACCCTATCTTTGCGACCGCATTCCTGATTGGGAGTTAAGTGTTTCAACATCAACCTAAACCCCATTAGCCATGACAGAACATACACACATATCGCCCCTTGCGCTCCTTGCCTGATGCGGCAGACGAAGTAATCCTTTCACCGATGCCGTTTGTCACACCCGCAACCCGGTGGTCATGCCAAGACCGCCCGGAGAGCCTTTTCTCATAAGAATTTATTTATCACACAAATAGATCTACTGTTTGTAAGCCACGTTATATTGCGTGGAATAAAATCGCCATATTTTATGGGCAGTTTAAAAGCAAAAGAATTAAGTAAAATAGGTTATACCAATGATCAGACAAGAAGCCTGGTCATTAATATTATATCAAAACATTTCAAACATCATAGTAAAACAGATATTATCCGGTTGTTGACAGATATAATAACGCAGCCGGAAAATTATCTGGAAGATGAAATAACAGGAAAGATCGCTGCCACTTTTATTGAGCAGGCCACACCAGAATGCAATTACAGATCATTTCAGTTGCTGGAGCAAACCGGGCAACTAAAGATTTATGGCGCCAAAGAGATAGAGCATACTGCGAAACTCCAGATGGAAACGGCAATGTCGCTGCCTATTACCGTTCAGGGCGCGCTGATGCCTGATGCGCACATGGGCTACGGACTGCCCGTAGGCGGCGTACTGGCAACAGACAATGCCGTGCTGCCTTATGCTGTTGGCGTGGACATCGGGTGCCGGATGATGCTCAGCATTCTCGACACAGGAGAAAGTTTCCTGAAACGTTTCTCTTATCAGCTGAAAGTAGCATTGAAAGAATATACACATTTCGGTATGGAAGGCGGGCTCCCATTTGAACAATCACATGAAGTGATGGATAGCCCTGCGTTTCAGGCGACGGATCTGCTGACGAAGTTGCAGCATAAAGCGTGGCGGCAGCTTGGATCTTCGGGCAGCGGTAATCACTTTGTGGAATTCGGCATGATAGAATTGAAAGAAGATAATATCATGCAATTATTGCCAGGAAAGTATCTTGCACTATTGTCACACTCCGGCAGCCGTGGATTGGGAGCTGCTATTGCACAGCATTACACAGCTATTGCTATGGATACATGCAGACTGCCAAAGTCTGCAAAGCAGCTGGCATGGCTGGATCTGGACAGCGAAGCCGGACAGGAGTACTGGCTCAGTATGAACCTCGCTGGTGATTATGCCAGGGCGTGTCATGAGCGCATCCACATCAACCTGATAAAGGCATTAGGATTGCAGGCGCTGAAGCAGGTGCAGAACCATCATAATTTTGCATGGGAAGAAACGCTGCAGGATGGCCGTAAGGTGGTTATTCACCGCAAAGGAGCCACGCCTGCGCATGCCGGTGAATTGGGTATCATTCCAGGCAGCATGTGCACGCCCGCCTACCTGGTAGCAGGAAAGGGCGAAGAAAGCGCCTTGTATTCCGCATCGCACGGAGCTGGCAGATTAATGAGCCGGCAGCGTGCCCGCGAACAAATGACCGCTTCTGCGCTTAAAAAGATGTTGTCTGCAGCAGGCGTCACACTGATCGGTGGCAGCGTTGAAGAGAATCCGGCTGCCTACAAGGACATCGACACTGTAATAGCAGCGCAGCAACAATTGATCGATATACAGGGAAAATTCATGCCCGTAATCGTACGCATGAATAAGGAATAGTTGTTAGCACTTAGTTGTCAGCTTTTTAGTTGTTGGTCAGCAATAAAGGCCAGCCGCTAAAAGCTGACAGCTTTTTTTTTGAAAAGTGTTTTAAGTAACCAGAATTTTCAGCATATTGCAGTACGTTGTGTAAAACTCTTTCCTGTTGGGAACATACCTGTCATACGTTTAGCCAGGCAGGTTAGTTCAGAGATCGTAGAATGGACTTACGCAATATTCTGTAGCACTATTAGAGTATGCCTTGTTACCTGCGTCTCCGCAGTGTTTCAGCCAGACTACCATATCTTTGCTGATACCTGCTGCACTGATAAATTGCCTGTCGCATTAGTATTGTACCTGAGACAGGCGTATAATTTCGGCGTATAAACGGACACAGTAATGATAGCAGTTGTTATCCTTCGGGATAGCCGTTATCGCTTTCATCCCTACAGCGTCACACACTATCTGAAGCCGTCGCAGGACTGCTATCGCCATTCCTGGCGTCCTCCCGGCGAAAAATTAACTGCTCTGGTGATAAACGGTTACCAGTACAGCGGTAGGTATCCTGCCGGGTAGCCCTGTTATAAGTACTGGTATGAAAAGATCAGCACGCATTCATTTTGTCCTGGTTGCAGGAAAATGAAGGCATGTTGTGTGGGAGTGGTATTATCAAAATTGAATTCTATTCCAACGTAATAGCTATCTGTTGAACCCTTATGACAAAACAAGGCTCCGGTAAATCGCCGGGGCCTTTTGCATAGTTATCCGTAGCGTAGTGGCGTTTCCCAGAGATTATCTCATGGTCAGTTCAGTCTGCTGATAGTCAATTTGTTATGTGACGTAGTGTATAACTGATCTAAAGAGGGTACTTAATAGCCGTTAACTTATCAGGTGATCTGTAACGCAGCATTCTTAACGTATTCCGTAGGGGTTACGCCGGTGATCTTTTTGAAATAGAGATTGAAGGAGGATTTTGCCTTGAAGCCACAGTCATAGGCCAGGGTCAGTATGTTTACCGGAAGCGATTTTTCCGCCATAAAGCGTAACTGTTCAGCTGCACGCCGTATACGCCATTCATTGATGTATTGATAAAACGATCTGGAGGCATAGCAGTTTAGGGTTTCCGATATGTGGTATTTGCTGATGCCAACGGCCTGTGCAAGCTTATCAAGATTAAGATCCGCATCTGTGAAGATCTTTGTGGAAGATAAATGCACTTCAAGGGTATCCCATATCGTTTTGTGCTCCGCCGCTGTCAATTGTGTTTTACGGACGGCTGCCCGCGCAGCAGTTATAGCTGGCCCGGGAACATGGGGGGAGGATGGGTCCGTGGCGCCCATGAGGCCTACGTACTTATACCGTATAATGATCAGACATACCACCAACAGTAAAGTATATACGATATTCCGGCACAGTATCATTTGTCCGGATGTCTGGATGGACGTGTATTTCATCAGCAGAAATGGCAGCGACACTGCGCATATGCCCATCAGACAATAACCTATATTCTCAATCAGCCTTTTTTCCTGTGGTATTCCCTGTAGTTGTCGCGCAATACGTATGGCCAACGCAGGAAAGGTAAAACCGGATATAAGGAAAAGCCAGATGGTGCTGTTATTGTAAATGTCCAGTGCAGCATAGCCTGCCGGCACAGACAGGCTGAGTACACAGATTACTGTGAGATAACTAATGGCGCCTAATATAAATGGAATAAACACATACCAGCGTGAGGCCGGTATAAACGATTCATTCTTGTTTTTCAGTGCATACAGGTATAATAAAGGACCGTAGCAGAAGCCGATGAAAGTATTCATCTGCGTGCGCACATGATCATCCTTTACAAAACTGTAGATATAGAACTTGATGGCCAGGTGTGTGGCAATACAACATAGCAGCAGGATCAACAGGGTATCAGCTTTGCTGCGCAATCTGTTTTTCCACAGTAATATAACTGCCGTAAGTGCCTGAAAGGCGCCGATCGCAATAACGAAAATCATAACTGCAAGTGTGTGGCTAAAGTATCAAAACAATATTACCGGAATGTTAAACCACACCATTGCAGGACGTGGAAGCAGGCGGTAAAAGGGTTTATTAATAATTCCGTAACATAGTCTAATGTATTGGTTATCAGCAAGCAGTCGTATGTTTGAAAGGAGCTGGACGTCTGTATGTGTGTATAGTTGCATACGGTTGAACCGCATGATGGTATCACAGACTTTTGCCTGAAAATTCTCTCATATGAATTGCTGTTTCAGGAGAATATCCCTGTATCTGTTACACACGATACTCGCAATATCGGTAGCGCAGGCGCAGATGCAGACAATTAAAGGAACGATAGCCGTAAGAGGCGGGCATCCGTTGGGATATTATCTAATAACAGCTACAAAAAACATATCAAATGAAAAAAGTACTACTGGCATTAGCCATTCTGCTGCCTGGAGCTTGCTATGCTCAGCTGGCAGACAGCGCACAGAGAGTCGTGCGGTTACAGGGAGCCGTTAACTTCCGTGATGTAGGTGGCTATACCACTAAAGATGGAAAGAAAGTAGCGTGGGGCAAAGTATTCCGTTCCGCAGACGTAAGTCACCTTACAGACCAGGACCTGCAAACACTCGAACAGAAACATATCCGTACAGTTATCGATTTCAGAGGTGTGAAAGAAGCAGCCATGGCTCCAGACCGCCTGCCTGCGGGTACTGGCTACGAGTTATGCCCCGCGGGTAGCGACAGCCTGCCCAGTGGTGCACAAATAGCCGCTATGATCAGGCAGGGCAATTTTATGGAGAAATTTTATGGAGACAGTAAATACCTGGGAGCACGTTACCGGTCATTGTTTCAGAAGCTGCTTACACTGCCCGAGAAAGAAGCGCTGATGTATCATTGCACCGGTGGCCGCGACAGAACAGGCATGGCTACCGCCTTATTTCTGTATGCATTGGGTGTAGCGCAGCAAACAATCGAAGCCGACTTTACCGCGAGCAACGTATATCTGCAACCCATGTATGGCCGCATGTTCAAAGGCATGCAGCTGGCCACAGGAATGGATGTGGATTCAATCAGTAAAGCGCTTGAACTGAAACCGGTTTTTCTGCAAAGCATGTTCAATGCCATCATCAAAGACTACGGCAGTGTAGAAGCATTCTTTCAAAAAGAACTGGGTATAGGTCCCGAAGGATTGAAAACGCTGAAGCGTAAATATACCATCTGATTATTCTTTGATGCCTCTGACCATCAGTATAATCAGGAGGCCACAGATGGCCATAATGGCGAACGACAGGCGCAGGCTGGAAACCTGGGCCACAAAGCCAACCAGTGGCGGCACCACGAGGAATCCCAGGTAGCCGATCGTAGAAATGGACGCGAGTGTTTGTCCGCTGCTCATGCTTTTAGATTTTCCGGCCAGGCTGAATACCAGCGGTACTATACAGGAAACGCCGAAACCGGTGAATATAAATCCAAGCGTGGCGGTGATGGGATGCGGCAGGGTGATGGCCAGAAGCAGGCCGGTAAGTATCAGCCAGCCACTGTTGCGCAGCATATTTTTGATACCGATACGATTCACGATGCGGTCGCCTATAAAGCGGCCCATCGTCATTGATACCATGTATATCACGAAAGCCGCTGTGGCAGAAGCAACGCTGCCATGCACTACTTTCTGAAAATAAATACTGCTCCAGTCGTACATCGTGTTTTCAGTGGCCATGCACGCAAAGCAGATAAACGAAAATTTCAGCAACGATTTGTCCGGTAATGAGAACACCGGTTTCTTCTCGGTGTCAATTTGTGGTGTCGGCTCGTCCGGGAAGGAACGGGGAGAGTAATAAAGCGTGAAGCACAGCAGTAGCAGGCTTACGGACAGCAGATGATATGATGGCGGCACATTCATGGATACCATCAGGTAACCGATCGCTGCTCCCATAAATCCCGCGATGCTCCAGATGCCGTGAAAGGTCGTCATAATAGATTGCGGGTACAGTCGCTGTACATGCACGGCTTGTGCGTTCATAGAAAGATTCATCAGGTTGCGTGAAGAACCGAAGCAGAAAAGTATTAATGCCAGCTGCCATATGCTGGTGGTGAATCCAGGCAGGCTGAGTATGGTATTGAAAATGATAGCGCCGATGGTCATGATCCTGCGGCTGCTATAGTTGCCGAGCAACCTGCCTGTTAATGGCATGGTCAGCATCAGCCCGATAGGGAGGGCAAACAACACCGCACCGAGCTGTGCTTCATTCAGCTGTAATTGCTGCTTAATAGATGGTATCCGGGATGCCCAGCTGGAATATCCCAGCCCGGAGATAAAATAGAACACAGAACTGGCGATACGGTATTGCCGGGCATTGTCGGCCTGCTGAACTTCAACTAACATGATATAGGCTTACACTCCTTTTGTGGCCATGATGCAACAAAATTAGATAAAAGACGGCACTTTAATTTTATCGTTTTTTCAGTCTCGCCATCGCACGCACAGGGAAGGTACCTGCACCTTTGAACTTCGGTGGTACTGCGCTGAAGGTGAACCCGTCATCCGGCAATACTTCCAGGTTGCAGAGGTGTTCCACAATCAGGATTTCTGCGCCCAGCAGGATGGTGTGTACGGGCCGGCTTTTGCCATAAGTACTGTCAATATTGTGGGAGTCAATGCCCACCAGTTTCACTGCACAGTCACGGAGATATTCGGCAGCGTCCTGTGTGAGGTGGGCGTGGTCCTCATAATACTGTGGCGTATTCCAGTGGGATGCCCAGCCTGTGTGTATCAGCACGGCGCGGTTACGGATCTCGTAATTACGCAGCATATCGGCCGTGATAGATCTGGTAGTGGTATAAGGCACGCGGATCACGATGCCATCCAGGTCTGCGAAGCGCTCCAGTGGCATTTCAGAGAGGTCTTTGCCATGCTCATAGCGATGGAACGGACAGTCTATATAAGTGCCGGTGTTGGTGACCATTTCTATCTTCCCGATTTGAAATTCAGTACCTTCTTCATAGAGTGCGCGGGAATCTTCGCGGCTGAGGTAGTCGCAAATTACAGGTGCGGGTAAACCTTTGTAGGTAACGAGTCCGTTTTCAATGGTATGACTGAGGTCTATGAGGTAGCTTTCTTCAGTTGCATCTATTGGTTTTCGCTTATGAGCTTCTGTTATAATTTCTTTATTCAGGATTTTTGCTTCACCCACCATTAGTAGTCGCATATCTGCGATGATGTAATCCGCGAGTTCCTTGTCTGATATATCATCGCCAGCAATATCCAGCCTGAAATCCTCTCCCTTTATGCCTCCGCCGTTGGTAAAGGTGATGTCGAAATCGAATTTTACTCTCTTGTTCATGGTGCTTATTATATATTGCATAAATATACAACCCAGGAATTATGGATACAATTTTTCATCTCATACCGGTAGCTGAAGCTATTGCACGATTTCATATCGATGAAAATATATATGAGAGCAGAGAAATGTTTGAGGATTTTGTGAGGGAAGAAGACCATTTTTACCTGCACGAAGGAGACTTAATATTGGATGTTAATTTTATACTTGACACAGATAATCTGTCCAGGGATATACATGGCTATATTATCACCGGCAACCTGGTAGTGAATGGCTGCATCATCAATGACGAAGGTGACTATGGTCCCGCCCTGTATGTAACTGGTGATGTGCTTTGCCGCAGTTTGCTGATCGGCGGATCACCCACACATATTACCGGTAATGTAACTGCTGAAGAAGTTATCATGCTTCATTACAATCACGGTTGGATGAAGTGCCCCGGTATTTTTACCACCCCGGTGATGATTGTGGAGGATTATCATTTTGTGCCGGCATCGAAGAACATCAGTGGTTTTTATTACAACGATCATGATCCTGTAAGTCCGGTGGAGAATGAATGCTTCGAAGATGAAGAGGATGACTGGCATATATCTGAACGATTGCAGGTACTGCTGAATAACAAGCTCACTACTACATTCGAAGAACTGCGCCGCGATCTTGCTGCAGGTGAATACGTATTACGCCCTGTGGTGCATGACAAGGAATATTGGCTGAAGAAGATCAACGTCAATTACCGTGATCTGAAAAGAACGCCGGAGGAACTGCGCACAAAAGACCTCTGTATGCTGGCAATGAGTAAAACAGTTGCTGCGCTACAACACTTTCCTCTGGCACTGGTCACCGCCGAACTGGCACAACAGGCCGTTCAGCAGGATGGAAAGGCGCTGCGTTATCTGCCCGAATCATTTGTCACCAGGGACTTATGTTATGCTGCAGCGCTGAAAGGCGCAATGCTTAACTGGGATATACCTGAACGCTTTTATGAAGAAGAATTATTACAGCTCATAATCCGGCATAGCGATTTTCAAATGGAGCATGTGCCGGCAACCTTCATTACAGAAGACCTGCTGGTGACTTACGTAAAAGCCGGACGTGGCGCCTGGCTGGACAAGTATTGCAGCGCTGCTGGTATATCAAAGGCACAAGTGCTTCAGCGCGTCATTGATGATGGGGTGGAGTATTTGCAGAATATTTTCGGATGGCATTTCTCAACGGATACTTATGCATACGCCAAAGCGCGCTATGATAACAATATCTACAGCCAGGAATGGAAGGCAATAACGGAACAGTATAAACGGAAACTGGAGCGGTTGTAAGAAAAACTCATTTTGTACTATTCCTTCGCTTTTATTTTATTAACCAAAGAAGGTAAATAATTTTGAAACCATTCGGGTAACGATGCAGAGGGGAGGTGGTTTTGCGGATTGCCGTTTTGAAAGATAGCGAGGCTTACGTGGTTGGTTTCAGAAGTATCTATTATTTCGAGTTTGTCGAACAAACTATAGTAAATGTTCAATTTCTCAAGGTTACCATAGAAATTGGCTGTCACAGTATTGGGATCAACATAGTGGCCCCCTTCTTTTGCTCTGGCGGCAACCCTATTCAATGATAATTTAACATCGGTCAGTCCTAGAAAAAGCATAAAAGTGTGATAGCCTGCGGTCTTAAATTTCTTAGGAATATCCCAGGTTGCTTCATTGGTAAAATGTCCCTCATATGCAAAATCAAAGCTTTGTTCTAATGCTTCTCTTTCCAGATTGTCAAATGAATCTGTTACAAATTGATAAGCAAGTTTTCTTGCTTCCTTGTGGGCGGTAATTCCGCTTTGCCACAATTCCTTTTGTTTTTGAAGAAAGAGTTTATCTCCATCAAAGATGGTACAGTCTTGTTGGATATGAGGAGGAAGATAATAGGAACCTACTGAAGATTTTCCTGCACCATTGGATCCTGTAATGATATATAAACCGGGCATTTTAGATAGCTAAATTGTATTTTTCCCGGATTTTAAGAGCCTCGATCTCTGACAATTCCCTAATTATTTTAAAGTCTCTGGCTGAGGGTTGCAGTACCATTAATTTGATAGAACCATTAGGGTATTCAAAATAACATTGATCACTTGGCAATTCTCTCGAATTGATCATAAAAGGAAAACCATCATGAAGTTTTTTAAGGCGAAGCCTTCTGACAGCATCAGTACCTATCTTGTCTAATTTTTGCAATTCCGTCATATGTCAAATATACAAAAAATGTAGATCCAATAGGCTCTTACAGAGAGATTTCTCCTCACCCTTCCACCAGTTTCATCAATTTTTTCTCCTGTAATATTTTAATGGATTTACCATCTGTCGAAATCAGCTGATGGTGGATGAGATCCTGCATAACCCTGTAGATGGTTTCGTAGGTGGTACCGGCAAATGAGGCCAGATCCTGGCGATTGATGGTGAACTCTTTGCTGTTATACAGCTGGCTTATTTCCAGTAATGCATCTGCCAGTCTGCCTTTAACGTCCATATGCACCAGGTTGCGCATTTTCTTTTCCGCAGCCTGCAACTCTTCTGCATAAAATTGCATGAGCCTGTAAGTAAGATCTGTATTCACTTTCAGCGATGCCTCAAAAAATGAATGCTCCACATAGCAGACGCGGATATCTTCAAGTGCAGTAACAGATACCGGGTTGAGGCGCTGACTGCTGCCAAATCCACGATGGCCAATAATGTCACCCGCTTTTGCAAACCGGACAATAAGATCTTTACCCTCTCCCCATTGCTTGTGCACTTTCACTCGACCGGCATACAACAGGTATATGCCCGTATAGGCAGAGCCTTCCTCAAAAATAGTTTCCCCCTTTTTAAATGACAGATGCTGCCGCCCTTTTTCTATAGCGGGTAACCACTCTGGAATGCAGTGCTGGCAAAGGAAACATGTTTTCAAATCGCAGATGCTGGCTTTTTTCATGATTGCAATAGTAATACTTTTTCGTGCTTTTTATGATAAAATGTCTTTTTTATATGATTTGAATCATATTTTTGTGATTGAATTTACCTTTTTAAGATCATTTAATATGTTATGAATCATATAAAAGAACGAAAAACAACGGGAAGCGTATCACGGAGAGTATTTTACCTGAGTGTACAGGCATTGCTGAATGCATTGCTGGTGGGCTTTGTAGCCAAAGGGCTGGTGTTGCTGATCAGTCTTTTTACCAACCTGGCCTTTTATGGAAACTTCTCTTTTGAGGAGAATGGCCCTGCCGGCAATCACCTGGGCTGGTATGTAGTGTTGGTGCCTGTTGCAGGCAGCATTATTGTCGGGATCATGGCGCGCTTTGGGAGTAAGGCCATCCGCGGGCACGGCATTCCGGAAGCAATGGAGAATATTATACTGAACGAAAGCAGGATACCGCCGATTATCACTTTTCTGAAGCCTTTGTCTGCAGCCATTTCCATCGGTACCGGTGGTCCGTTCGGGGCGGAAGGTCCTATCATTGCCACCGGTGGGGCATTGGGTTCTTTCACCGGGCAGGTGATACACATTTCTTCTTCTGAAAGAAAAGTACTGCTGGCTGCCGGTGCGTGTGCTGGTATGTCTGCCATCTTCGGAAGTCCGCTGGCAGCTATCCTGTTAGCCATAGAACTGTTGTTGTTTGAGTTTTCGCCACGTTCTGTAATACCTGTTGCTATTGCCTGTATAACAGGTGCAGGTATGCACCTGCTGTTGTTTGGCGATGCGCCTGTATTTGCGATGCCAGCCATCCCGGCAGTATCTGATACAGCCCTGGCTGTGTATGTGCTGATGGGTGTAGTAATTGGTGTGGTGGCAGCAATGGTATCGAAATCGGTGTATCTCGTAGAAGACCTCTTTGAAAAGCTGCCCATACACTGGATGTGGTGGCCGGCACTGGGGGCGGTAGCAGTGGGTGTTATAGGTTATTATGCTCCGCATACAATGGGAGTAGGTTATGATAACATTACTACTTTGCTGACGGGTAATGTATCGCTGACATTGATATTTTCACTGTGTGTGCTGAAGTATTTATCCTGGGTAATATCGCTGGGCAGTGGTACTTCCGGCGGAACGCTGGCGCCCTTGTTTACAATCGGCGGGGCTGCCGGAGCGTTGATCGGTATGGGTGTACTTGCGTTGTTCCCGGGTTGCGGCATCAACCTGGCAACAGCTGCTCTGATAGGTATGGCTGCCATGTTTGCGGGTGCCTCACGTGCATTGCTCACAGCTATTGTATTTGCACTGGAAACCACCGGTCAGCCACATGGACTGCTGCCATTGATAGGAGCTTGTACCAGCGCTTATTTTGTATCGTTCTTCCTGATGAAGGGCAGCATCATGACAGAGAAGATCCGCCGCAGAGGTGTTGCCACACCGGAAGAATATATGCCTGACCTTATGCTGCAGATCAATGCCGCGGGTGTAGCTACTCCACTGCCGTTCAGGATCACGGATATGATGAATGTCGTGCAGGCCTATACTTTATTACAAGATCAGCCATACTATCAGCGTTATATTATTGTTACCAACGAAGAAAACCAGTTCAAAGGCTACCTCGACCGGCAGCGACTTGAAAATAGTCATGGAAGCATTACTGCGTTGCTGGAAAAAGCAAAGCCGTTTGCTGCTGCCGGCGATGATATGGCAACGGTGGCATTGGTCCTGGATAAGCAACCCATGGATGTACTGGCAGTGCTGCAGGACGACAAGGTGACCGGTATGGTCACCGCTGATGCAGTACTGCGCAGGTATGCTGCAAAACGCAGCGCAGCCGGCAGGTATCATTCCGCGTTCTTCGGAAATACGCGCCTGCTCAGACTGATGGCCAAAGGAAAGAGGATATTGCCACAGTAATTTCCTCCGATGCAACCGTGTACATAATTGTAGTACTTTTACTGCGCCAATAAAGCAGTATGTTTTACAAACCCGCAAACAAAGAGCGATTGCAGCAGTCCCACAACTTCAGGGATGGCGCATTCCAGAACCTGACGTTAACTCCCATGAAACCGGAAGGGGTTTCCTATTACAGGATGATAAAGGACGCGCTTAACAAGCCGGAAGAAGTGCGCCCGCCGGTGATGTTACCGTCGGTGCGCACTGACCTGAAAGCAGTGCACTCCGCTAAACCGGTAATCACCTGGTTCGGGCATTCCTCTTATCTTATACAGATCAACAGTATGAACATAATGGTGGACCCGGTATTCAGTGGCAGCGCAGCGCCATTCTCCTTTATGGTGAAGGCATTCCCCGGAGCGGATGTCTATACGGTAGCAGACATGCCGCCAATCGATATACTGATCATTACGCATAATCACTACGATCACCTGGATAAAAAAACACTGCGGCAGCTGCTGCCTTCGGTGAAGGCAGTGTATACACCGTTGGGTGTAGGGAGTGATCTGCAAGTGTGTGGCAGTCATCCTGTGCCTGTAGAAATGGACTGGTGGGATGATGTGGAAATCATGCCGGAAGTATCATTAGGAGCAAGGCCGGCAAGGCATTTCTCCGGAAGGGGATTGAAACGGGGTGGGAGCCTCTGGGCCTCTTTCCTGCTTAACGTATACGGGTACACGATTTACCTGGGCGGTGACTCAGGTTATGATACACACTTTAAGGCCATAGGAAAGGCCGCCGGTTCTATCGATCTGGCGATACTGGAATGCGGGCAATACAATGACCACTGGCCATTTATCCACATGAAGCCTGAAGAAACGGTGCAGGCAGCCATCGACCTGGGCGCCAAAGTGTTGATGCCTGTGCACTGGGCGAAGTTTGCACTTGCCACTCATGCATGGAACGAGCCTCCCATCCGGGTTACAAAGTATGCGGCTGAAAGAGGCGTAGCGATTACCACCCCCATGATCGGAGAACCCGTGATTGTTGGCGAGAGTTATCCCCAGCAACAGTGGTGGTATTTATAAACTGAATACGGCCATCTCAAGAAAACCGTCGCCGCGTTCGCGGAATACATGATTCTCGCCCAGCAGCCTGCGTGCTGTTTCATAAAGCGATATAAACTCAACCTGGCTGGCATTCAGTGCGGCAGCCATCTCTGTGATGGTGAGACGGCTTGTAATATTTAGTTTGATATTAAGAACCTTCTCTATGACCTTTATAATATCATTGTAATAATGCAGATGGTATGCAGGGATGTCATCTCTTGTCAGCATAAAGTCCAGCAGGAGCATATTGCGGTGGTCCACAGAACTAAACAATTGCATGGTATTGATGAATTCTTCATTAGTGATATAATATATCAGTCCTTCAAAAATAATCAAAGTCGGAAGATCAGCACGAAAGTCATATTGACGCAGTTGCGCATCGAGTTGTGAAGTATCCGTCACGTCGCATCTGATGAATTGCACTGTAGTATCTCCCTGTAGTATATTTTCATAGATCTTTTCCTTCTCTTCAATATACCCGTTGTCTATCTCAAAAATATTACTGATACGATCTTTATATTTTTCTATGATCAGCAGGGAGAGCGGATCAAGCCCGGCGCCTAATATCAATACCTGCTGTAATGGATATTGCTGCATTCTTTTTTGTAGCAGATCGCGTACGCTCTGTTTACGGTAAAAAACCATTTCCCGGAAGAGCGGATAGGCCGCCAGGAGACATTGTAATAGATCGCTCACTTCTTCCGTATCAATTTTACTGATATATAACCGCTCTGACGGGGAATCATAGATCTTAGCGGCTGCATCGAGAACCAGTCTTGCCGTAGCAGGCACTTTTAGTTTAATGGTCATAATGAGGATATTGGTTACAATAAATTTATCGAGAATAAGCGTATCGCTATAGCGGTGTTGCACTATGCTTAACAATAATTTCATACATCAGGGATAACTTCCTCGCACAGGGCGCATTACTTTTGACGGTAGATTTACGTAATGAACCCGGTAACAGAAATACTGCCTAACGAATCTTTCCTTGTGAGTAAGTTGAGGGAGGGAGATGAAAATGCATTCAGGCAGATATATGATTTCTATTGGGAGAAGCAGTATAATCTTGCATTTTATAAACTGGGAACCAGAGAACTGGCAGAAGAGTTGACCCAGGAAGTATTTACAGCATTGTGGCTGCAAAAGGAAACGTTAGATCCCGGACGCCCGCTACGGCCTTATCTTTCAGGTGCTATGAAAAACCAGATCCTGAATGCCTGGCGTAAAAATCACTCACGCGAAAAATATCTGCAACAGGTAACAACCGAAGAATCGTCAGAACACCTGAATGAACAACTGGCCTATAATGAACTGAATGACCTGATCCATCAGGAGATCAGTCGTCTTCCTGAAAAATGCAGGGAAGTATTTACACTCAGTCGTGTAAAAGGTTATACTGTTCAGCAGATTGCTGATGAACTCAAAATCTCTCCTAAAACAGTTAACAACCATCTGGTAAAAGCCCTGAAATCCATGCGCATAGGGCTGAAAGACTATATCACCATACTGGTGCTGTTCTATCTGAGGAGTTAACTCCCGGCTCCTTTCTGTTAACATTAATTTCATATTGCATGAAGTAGGTGTTTGATGATGCTTGCGGTAATAATATACCGGGTAAATGTCATGTACCTATAAACGTAATGCATGCACGAAAACGAGAAAATTAAACGCCTGATAGACTTATACCTGTCAGGAAAAGCCAATGAAGAGGAAGAACAGCAGCTTAATGAATGGTTTAGCCAGCTGCATGCTGCGCCGGAAGCGGGTTACAAGCCGTTGTTGCCGGAAGAGCGGCAGCAGCTGGGAGAGCGTATGTATCAGCGGATACAGGAAGATCTGCGGCCGCATACAGTAGTTGTCGGGCCGGAACGATCCGTGCGCCGCCTCTGGTGGAAAGTTGCTGCAGCGGTTATTCCGTTGGCAGTACTCTCAGCGGCCCTGCTGTTCAGCAAGTGGAATACTGCACGCAAAACAACTGCGGAGGAACCTATGCTTGACCTGTATACACAGAAAGGGCAACTCTCAAAGATTACCCTGGCAGATAATACCGTGATATGGCTGAATGGCAACAGCCATCTGCGTTACCCGCAACAGTTCACTGGTAGCAACAGGAAAGTATACCTCGAAGGAGAGGCTTATTTTGAAGTACAGCAAGACCCTGTACATCCCTTTATCATTGAAAGCGGCGGTTATCGTACGCAGGTACTCGGAACCGCCTTTAATATCCGTTCTTATCCCACACCGCATATTTACAAGGTAACAGTTACTTCAGGTAAAGTGGCTGTGTACAGGCATTCAGACAGTACGTCGGCAATCCTGCTTACTGCTGACCAGCAGGTGATGATCGACTGTGACGAACACACACAACAGGTTAGGCAGGTGCATGCAACAGAGCTGCTGGCCTGGAGGAAAGGAGGCGTGAGCTTCGAAAAAGATCCGTTGATGGAAGTAGTGGCAGCTATGGAGAGCCGCTATGGTGTTGTGTTCAGGTTCGAGAACACTATACTGAAGAAGAAAGAGATCAGCGGCGTGTTCGACAATGGTCAGTCGCTCGACGATATTCTGAAGATATTATCCAGGGTGTATTCCCTGCACTTTAAAAGACAATCGAATGGTATAATTGCTATTTCCTGATCCTTTAAAATTTTAAGATGAAAGAAAGATTTACTTAAGCTGTTACACAAAAAAACCGGCTGCGTTTCGCATCCGGTTCTGTATGCGATGTGCATGACACCTGGCCTGAGAAACCGCATCACGCAATCGCTGTCAACTAATTAACCCGATGGATTAACTAATAAACAAGGTAAAAGTATGAATTTTTCCCTGGGGAAACCCTGTGCTTTTTTAAAATGGGTTATGCGTATCTCCTTTTATGTAATGGCGTGTACCTTAATAGCCACTAACCTGATGGCCAGCATTTCCGGCAAGGGGCAGTCTCTTTCACGGGTCAATGTTTCAGTAAACATCAATCATCAGCCGCTCCGCAATGCGCTGAAAGAAATAGCCGCCATTTCCAATGTAAGGATCTATTTTGATGATGAACAGATAGATAAATACAAGTCTGTAAATGTTCGTGCTGAGAATCAGCCGCTGCTGCAGGTTTTGGAAACACTGCTCTCACCGGCCGGCATGACGGCGGTAGTATATGATAACAGTAAAATAACAGTGCTGCAAAAGAGCGCACTGCCTCCACCTGTGAAAGGAACAGTAATGGATGTACGAACAAAAACACCGCTTCCCGGCGTGGCTGTACGAATTAAAGGCCGTTCTGCCGGCGCCATCACAGATGCCAATGGCCACTTCAGCCTTGATGTGCCGGAAGAAGGCGCCACCCTGCTGATCTCCTTTATTGGCTATCAGCCGCAGGAAGTCAGGGTCGCCGCAGGAGCTGCCAATGTACAGGTATTGCTGAAAGAGAGCCGCACGCAGCTCAACGAAGTACAAGTACAGGCCCGCAAGAAAACCAACACAGAAATGGCGGTACTCGCGGAACGCAAGGCATCTGCCATTGTACAGGATGCTATCTCCGCAGCCAATATTGAGAAAACAGCCAGCATCACGACCACACAGGCATTACAGCGTGTATCAGGTGTAACGGTTACAGACGATAAATACGTGGCTATCCGCGGTCTTGGCGACCGCAGCGTGATAGGACAGCTCAACGGCGTGCGCCTGGCTTCTTCAGATCCTGACCGCAGCGCCATTCCGCTGGACCTGGTACCGGCATCCTTGCTCGACAACATCACCATCTATAAAACCTATACGCCCGACAAACCTGCTGATGCTGCCGCCGGTATCGTGGAACTGAAAACCAAATCAGTACCTGACGGACAAGCATTCAGCATCACTGCACAGACAGGTTTCAACACCAACATCGGTATCGGTGGTAGTGTGAATAGTTTCTATGGCAGCGATCCCGGCTTCTTCGGTCAGAAAGTAAAGAACAGCGGATTGTCTGATGATTTTGTTGCTCTCGGAAAGCAATACCCCGGTGGTTTTGCGCAAGTGCAGTCCATGATCGCGCACAACCGAAATAATCCGGCGATGCAGCAGGAAGTAAACCGTATCAACAACATCATGCATGATTTCTCGCCTGTGCTTACCACTCATTACGCACCGGCAAAAATGAATCAGCTGTATTCTGCTACTTATGGTAATAGCTTTACTGTTTTCAAAAAACATAAGCTTGGACTCATCGCCGGTGTGAATTACTATCAGCGTTCAACAGACATACACGGCGGCGATCTCACACAATGGAGCATTTATCAGGGCGTATTGACAGGTAATGCCCAGGTGAACAGTGTAAGGGTAATCCCTAACTATATCACGCCGAACAATATCAATATGGGTAAGTATCTTTCCTATAAAGAAAATACAGGAACGAATACCCTGAATTATGGTTTCCTGGGAGGTCTTACCTATCGTTTCAACCCGCGTCACGAGATCAGCATGCAGTATCTCGGCAGCCGCGGAGCTGATGTACAGGCATCTAACCTGTATGGCGGATACCAATACAGTGGCCTTTCGGGTGACGTGTCCAGTATCGTGTATTCCCTGAAGAGAAGTTACCGCACACTGAACACATTTAACCTGCAGGGGGAACATAAATTCCTGAAGAGTGAATATTCACCCAGACTCAGCTACAACATTGCAACATCTACATCCGGACAGGATGATCCGGATTATCGCTTTGTGAACCTGGCAGCTTATCGTCCTGCCGGTGGCGGTGGAATCTCTTTCCCCGGTGAAACGCCAGGAGTCGGTGGAACACCTACAGGAACGCTGGCATACTACTCACTGGTGTCGGGGTATGTGAATGGATATGGTCCTTACGGTATCATCCAGGCTGACCCCAACGGCCGTCGTTACCGCCGTCTGCATGAAACCAACTACAACTATAAGGCAGATATTGTGATACCTTTCCCGCTGGCCGGCCGTAAGCAGGAGTTTAAGACAGGTGTCAATTATCTGCACCGTGACCGCGATTTTACAGAAAACGTGTTATCATTACCCGGCTCTAACTTTTCTTCTTCTGGTAATAAGGCCCTGTACATGGCGCACGGCAATCTCGACCGCCTCGTCGGCTATGATCAGATTGGTGTAAAAATACCTACAGGCAGCACCGGTGAAGGAGAGCCGATGACAGGCGGTTTCCTTTACAATGCGCAGAAATCTCCCAACAACTATAAAGGCTTTTATGAAACACGCGCTTTCTACGGCATGCTTGACCTGCATGTACTGAAGAACCTCCGGCTCACGGGTGGTGTGCGTTTTGAAATGACAGACATACAGGCGGCAGTGGATACAGCCGGTGTATTCCTCGACCCTTCTCTTACGCAACCCAATAAGGACGGACAAGTGGTGAAGCTGGTGTTTACGGAGCCCAACTCCGTATACAAAGCGGATTACAAACCATACTACTCTGCGAACGTTACCTACACATTTAAAGAGAATATGAACTTCCGGCTGGGTTTCAGCACTACACTGGCAAGGCCGGAACTGCGTGAGATTACCAATGTGTTTGAATTTGATCCGTTCCAGTTTGCATTGGTAGTTGGGAATCCTAAATTGAAGAACCAAACGACCACTAACTACGATTTCCGCTGGGAATGGTTCCCGGCTCCCGGTGAAGTAATATCTGCTTCTGCATTCTACAAGGAAATAGACAATCAGTTAACCAAAGTATACACCCAGAACTCTAAGGGCCTGGATGCACGTTTTCCTGAGTTTCCGGCTATCGTATTCCGCAACGACCCGAACAGAGGCCGTGTATACGGATTGGAGCTGGAGATCGTGAAAGACCTGGGGAAACTCTGGCGCCCGATGCGCAATTTCTTCCTGGGTTCCAACCTGCTGCTGGCACAAAGTGATATTCAGAAAACGCCGGAGCGCCTGGAGTCTTCACGTGCTATCGACAGGCGTGCTCCAACCAACAGCCCGTTATTTGAACAGGCGCCCTATTCAGTCAACGTCTTCCTCAACTATAACAATCCGAAGTCCCGTACAGACATAACCGCCACTTTCAATATGGTAGGCGAGCGCCTGATCCAGATTAACCTGAGTGGCGAGCCCGATCTCTACAGCAGACCCTTACCGGTACTGGACCTGGTTTTCAGCCAGTATCTCTCCAAAAGATTACAGCTTAAGGGGTATATGAAAAATATACTCGACCAGCCGTATGAGGAAGTATATGCGAACCCGGGTACTGGTGGAAAGTATTACGGAAAAACGTACATCCGCCGGAGTTATAAGCGCGGAAGCGAGGTAATGCTGGGGTTAACCTATCATATTTTTTAAGGGTAAACTGAAAACTGCAAGCAGATGAAAGTAATAAGATATTTTTTGTGGATAACATTCCTGGCCGGAATAGCATCCTGCAAAAAAGATAAAGCCGACTTTATTTACACTGAGCAACCTACACAACCGCCGCTTACAGCGAGCAATGTACGTTACCTCAATTATGGAAGAAAACTGGTGGAGCTGGCTATCAACGGCAAGCTGCTTACCAGCGCCATTCCCCCTGATCGTGATGGATACTACGGAGACGCCAATACGAAGCCTACACTTTATTTCCCCTCAGGAAGGATGGGTAGCAGCTTTACCATTCCGCAAAACATGATATTGCAGGATGGTACGGCATTCATACAGCTGGGTTCAATGGCTTACGGAACCACCGCGCCTTATTTCGAGAAATCATTTTCCATTAAGGAAGATCCTGTCAATCCGAAAGATTACTATAACGTTACCTATGGACCACATATGGGCCAACTGTTGATAGACGATTCAATCTTCCAGGTACCGCGTTCCGTTTCTCCGCCAGCTGATCCTTCTCATTTCAAGGTAAGACTACTGAACCTCGGTTCCGCGCCTGACAGGGCGGGATTGGAAGGCGCTTTCAGCCTGGCGTGGGCAGACGGCACACTCGTAGATAATAAAACAAACAATGTAGCGTCTGGCGCCTACTCTGATTATATAGAGCTGCCTTATGGATCTTACCAGTTTAAAGTGATGACAGCAGATGGCAGACAGCTTCCTGCAGTCAGCCCGAAAGATGATATCTTCAATACCGTCAATCCTAAAACAGGTACTTTCTACGCACGTACCGGCAATACGAATGATTACTGGCTTGTTTATGCACCACTGCAGACTTACCTGCCAGGCGGCGTTTATACGATAGTGGTATCTGCAAACGGGTACATATGGTATCCTCCCGGTTCCATTTATCCGGAAGGCGCCGTATTGAACTCATATCGCGTGGTTGCAGATATCAGCAATCCGGTAAATGTGACCTACGCACGTATACAGGCTGTAAATGCGTTGCCAGGATCTGCAATAAATCTCCTGGTGGATGGAAAACCTATACAGGAAGGTAGCCTGGGCTACAGCACTGCTTCTGAGTTTCGTAGCTATATAACGGGCACGCATACGCTCGAAGCGATTGACGCCAAAGGCGCCGTACTTGCAAAGCAGTCAATGAACCTGGCAGGCAATGATAATTTCACTGCCTGGGTATATTCCGATGCAACAGGCAAGCCGGCGCTGGCACTTGCCGCCAATAACCTCAGCGGAGGTCTCTATGCCGGTACTTCCGGCGATGATGGTACCTACAGCCATTACAAATATCCACTGACGTTATCCGTGCGCTTCCTCAATCTCACCACCGATCTTCCTGAGGTGACCTTCACCGGCGACAACGGTCAGCTGTTCTCTGCCACGTTTGGCACTTCATCTGCTGCGAGTCAGCATCTGAAGCAAGGCCAGGTGGTGGCGGAGCAGCCCTATGTGATATTCCCTCCGGCACTGGGCATCAGCAAAATATATGCTTATGGATCGCAGACAGGAGTACTCCCCGGCGACTGGTTACGTGGTATACCTGCGCTTTCTGGAACAGATTTCATTGCAAGGAAAGAACTGTATACCAGCACACCATTACCTCCATTTGAATACGGCGTGTATACGGTAGCGTTAGTAGGCGCTGTGAACCCAGACGCTCCGGTATCCCGGAAAGCAAAAATGATCATCATCAAGCACAACAAATGAGAAACATGAAATTATATAATAGCAGGACCGTTGCTGTCATGCTGACGGCAGCTGCGCTGTGGCTGGCGTCAGGGTGCCGTAAAACGGATTATCCAACTGTGGCTAACCCGGCATATGTACGGGTGTTCAATTGCCTGGTATACGAACGTAGCATTGATAACAAGGATCTGCCACAGCCTTTTCTTACCATGCTGATAGATCCGCAGCTGGATGCTGCCGGTGTTCCCGTAGGAGCGGCCATCACCGGCGATTTCCTGGATACACGCGACCAGTGGGCGCGGCCCTATCCTGATGCCGGTAACACTTCACGCTGGCAGAAGGAATATCCCGGAGGATTGAAAAATATACCCGGTCCCATCGTCAATGGCTTCGACTTGTCGAGCTATGCACAGATGCCCGGTGGCGAACACCGTATTATGTTTGTTACACGGCCGCTCAGTGATGTGCCTTTCTTTTCACTCAATGCAGAACTCCGCTCCGGCATCACACTGGATACTACAATTAAGCTTGATGCAGGAGAGATCTATACAATGAATGTATTGCAGCGCAAAAACAAAGACAGAAAGGCGTCGCTGTATGTAAGGCAGGAAACATTTACCAAACAGCCATTCTCCGATACGATGGTATATGTGAATTTCTATAACCTCAGCTCCGAAGGTTTCTTCAGCAATTTCGATTACAGCAACACCAATGCGCTGCCGAGCCGGGCAATGCGGGATACCATGCAGGTATTCTATTCATTGTACAATGTGGAAAGTACCCAGCGTGTCATCCCGGGATACAACGGTAACCTGATGACATCCTTGTATCGCTCACAGGCAACAGATGTACATCCTTACTTCAGCTTCCCGCTGTTTGCTGATACCATCCCCAGCCGCATCTACACCCGTCCGGTTGCACAACGGTTTACGTTCCTGGTACCTGGCGTTACGCCGGCGGGCAATCCCTACATATCCGGCGCCGAGTCTTATGGTAATTATACAGAACTGGCCGTAGGTAACGGTTTGTCAGGCACGCCATTTACCATCACCGCCGATCAGCGGACAGGGCTTGTGATCAGTATTCATTCCGGTATTTATAACCCGCGCTCTTTCGCTACGGTAAATACGATTGAATACATAAACGGAAGAATGTTCCTGACCACCATACAGCGCCGGTATGACCCGCCTGTTTATTAGTAACGATGCAAAATTCAGTAAGATGAGATTATTATCTTTTTATACTACGTATAACCGTAAACGTAAGCATGCCTGGTGGCTGGTAATCTGCTGTATGCTGGCAGTGACGGCATGTAAAAAGACAAACCTGCTGGTGAAGGAAGAGCACACCGGAACAATCCGTCCGCTGGGCGACTTTATCCGCAACAACTACGACCTGAGCCTGCTGGCCGCCGCAATGGAAAAAACCGGACTGCTGGACACATTGAATAGCACCGGCCCCTTTACCATCCTGGCGCCTGACAACAGTGCCTTCAACAATATGGGTATCAGCAAACCGGAAGATTTTGACAGAATGAATAAAGACAGTCTGCGTTTTATGATGCGTTACTGCCTGCTGCCCGGACGTTTATATACTACCGACTTCCCCATCCAAATGGATATGAAGTATACCACATTGTCAGGTGCTATCACTTATATCTCTACCGTGGAAAACTTCTTGGGTCCCAATGCTGACGACAGGCCGATGACGATGAACGGATGTCAGGTAAAACAACTGCCCAAGCGGAATATACCGGTTATCAATGGGGTAGTACATATCATATCGGATGTGGTAAAGTATCGTGCCGGCACTATCCAGGATTACCTGGCCACAGATACCAGTCTTGCATTGATAGTACAGTTGCTGAAGCAAACCTCGCAATGGGATGCCCTGAAAGGAAAAGGACCATTGACGGTCTTTGTGCCCAACAATGATGTGCTCCGTTCTTACAACCTCACGTCCGACAGCATCGCGAAAATAAATCCTGCGCACTACGTACAGGAGGCTTTCGGCATTTATACGCTGGACCTTACACCACGGCACATTTTCTCCAGGGATCTGTTCCTGCTCGGTGGCTCAGGGACCAGCGTCAACTATATCAGGTTGGGAGAAGTATCCTTTGTGCCAGACAGGCTCGGGCTGAGGGTGATTAACCGGAAAGGCCTCAGCGGGCAATTAGGCCCTTCTGAGATACGCTATACGCAGCGCGGCTCCGATGTGATGGTGGATAATGGCGTTGTACACCAGATTGATAACCTGCTGATATATCCTGATTCATTGTTGTTGAAATAATTTTTGTTGTATGCAGATCAGAAAATTAATTATAAACGGATTACTGCCCGCTTTGTGCCTGTTGTTCTCATGCAAACAGGAAGACTTGCAGGTGACGCCGATCGGAGAGCCAGTACCTTACACTGGTATAAGCAAAAATATGACACAGCTGCTGGATAGCACCAATTACAGCATATTAAAGGCTATCTGGAAGAAAGCCAATATGGACGCTGTCATGAGGGATAAGGCAATAACAGCTTATACCTTGCTGGCGCCAACAGACGCTGCATTTGAAGCAGCCGGTATCAATATGACATCGGTAAATAATATGTCGGTGGAAGATGCAGACACCTTGCTGCATTATCATTTAATCGCTAACAGAATCTCCCCGGCATCATTGAAAACGGCTGTCGGTAACATAGGACAAGTAAGCTTGTTGCAGGCTGACATCCCCGATTACAGCCCCTGGAGCAAGTATGTCTACCGTCACTTTATCGGTATCCACGGTGGAAAACTGATGATCGATGGAAGAACATTTCCATTGAAGGCACTGGAAGCCACAAACGGAACGATCTATGAACTGAATGAAGTCTTGCAGCGGCCTAAGGAAGATATGTTATCCTACTTGCAGAACGACCCCAGGTTCTCCATGTTCCTGGAAGCTTTAAGGATCAATGACAGCGTGTATTATCCTTTTCATGACTATGCCAAGGGACTCCCTTCTCTGCGGAATTCAGACAAAACGGCGCCGTTTACCGTGTTTGCCCCTACCAATGAGGCTTTTGCCAAAGCGGGATTTCATACATCTGAAGACCTGATGGCATTGGCTACACGATACCCGGTAGGAGATCCATTCTATGATGATGATTATTATTACCAGTACCCGGTGACTTCACTGGATTCGCTGTTGCTGCCTCATCGTTCGAATATAATGGTGTACGGTTCCGGCGCCAGTTTCCCGATAGTATTCCTGTCCAATGACCTGACAGATAATCCAGGCGTGACAGGATTCATCATCCGTACGGCTTCACCAGGCCAGGCGGGAACACTGATTTTTAACCTGGAATTCACACATGACGGAGACAATATCAGTGTGAGAAGATTGAAATCCAAAGCGCCGTTTGTACCGGTAGTGGAGAAAGATAAGTTCTTCCTGAATGGTGTAATCCATGTGGTAAATGATGGATTGTTTGTTCCATGATCATCTTATAAAGCATTCATCCGATGAAAAGAAATATATACTTACTGTCGTTGATTGTCCTGCTCTTTTCATGTAAGAAAGATGAGGAGATGGCGCCGGTCAATGATCTGAATAACCGCATCAACTATGTGATTGCGGATAATAAATTCAATTTTTCCTGCCTGCAGATGGCGCTCACTGTCACCAATATGAGTGATAAGCTTGCCGGCGAAGGCCCTTTTACTGTACTGGCGCCGGATGATAATGCCTTCCAGGCAGCCGGTTATGGCAATGCTGGCGCCGTAGCGCTGGAGAGCGGAGCGGTGTTGAATAACATGGTGAAGTATCATGTACTGAATGGCCGCTGGGAACTGAATAAACTGCCTTTCCGGTTTAACCAGGAAATTGCCACCAGCTTAGGCACCCGCCTGTTTGTAACGCGCTGGGTAAAAAATACAGACACCGTGCTCGTGATCAATGGTGCGAAGGTTACTGCAAGCAACCTGAAAGCGAGCAATGGCCTGATACAGGTACTGAGTGCCGTATTGCAGCCATTGGCCCAGAGCAAAATCAGTGATGCGATTGCGGGAGATTCAAGCCTGACTTTCTTCAATGTGGCACTGCAACAGGCTGGTATGAAAGAGTTACTGAGAGGAGAAGGACCATATACCATCTTTGCCCCGTCCAATAATGCCTTCAGGCAGGAGGGCTTCCCTTCCATTGATAGCATTGCACAGACTGATGCGTCCATACTTCAATCCATGCTCAAGTTCCACATCCTTGCTAACCGCCGGTTCATCTATGACTATGTGCTTAGTACGGATGAAACAGATGTGTCCAGGCAGACGATGCTGAACAACAGTACCACTACAGTAAAGCTGCTGAAGGGCGGTGTCAGTTATACAGGTATCACCATCGAAGGAAGCGGAAATGCGCAGCCAGCCAGTATGCAGAAATCCAATATACTGGCTGATAACGGCGTGCTGCACATCATCGATAAAGTTTTGAAAGAGAATTTTTAAAGACCTTACGCATGAACAAACTATATACTTTTTGCTGCTGGTGTATGATGCTGTTACTAACAGTAACGTATACACGCGCGCAGGAAACCAGCGGCCGGCTCGATGGCCGCATACTGGATGAAAAAGGACGACCGGTGCCGGGAGTAACCGTGCAGGCAGTGCATACGCCATCCGGCACACGCTATGGCACCATTGCAGGCGCCGACGGCCGCTATCACCTCACAGGACTGCGTGTAGGCGGCCCTTATCAGGTGCTGGCCACCATGATGGGCATGACCCCGCAGGTGAAAGACGGCATTACCATCCAGCTGGGTGCTCCGCAACTACTCAATTTTGTAATGGCCGACGGCAAGAAGCAACTCAGCGAAGTAGTGGTGAAAGGTGCCAGAACAGCCCGCGCCAATAGTACCGGAGCCGGTCAGAACATCAGCCGCCTACAGGTAAGTAATACGCCTACCATTGCCCGCAGCATACAGGATATTACGAAACTGGTACCACAGGGTTCTAAAGACAACTCTTTCGGCGGTACCAACTTCCGTTACAACAACGTAACCATCGATGGTGCGATCAATAACGATGCAATTGGCTTCAGCCCTTCAATGGGTGGTATCACCGGTACTTCCGGTATGCCCGGCTCCAGCACCGGCACCAACCCGGTATCACTGGACGCAATTGAAGACATGCAGGTATACCTGGCGCCTTTTGATGTAAAGATCGGCAACTTCACCGGTGGAAGTGTCAATGCAGTAACACGCAGCGGTACCAACCAGTTTTCCGGTGCTGTATATGCCTATGGTCGCAATGCCGCTATTACAGGGAAAGATAAGGCGGGGAGCCTTGGAAAGATGAACAATGACTTTTATGATTACCAGGCTGGTTTGAGACTGGGCTTCCCGCTTATTAAAAACAAACTCTTCTTCTTCACCAACGAAGAGATCACCGGCAGACAGCTACCATCACAGCTTACCACTGGCGTCAGGGAAACGGCACATATCCTCTCCGTGAAGGATGCCGGCGATATCCGCAATGCCACTATCCAGCGGTACGGTAACGCATTCGATCCAGGCAACGCCGGGATGTTCAATGCAACATCGTCTTCTTCCAAATTCTTCAACCGCCTCGACTGGAACATCAATGAACAACACCAGCTGTCGGTACGTAATAACACGATCTTCTCACATGCTATACTGATGGACCGCGACCAGCAGGATTTCCGTTTCAGCAGTATGGCATATAAACAGACCAACAACCAGACATCTACCGTAGCAGAGCTGAAGACACGATTTAACCGTCAGCTGGCTAACAGCCTGGTGGTAGGGTATACCGTAGTGAACGACAAGCGTGATCCTGAATCATCTCCAAACCTGCCGCAGGTACAGATCATGGGCCGTACACCGGGAACCACCATCTACCTGGGTACCGACCGCGAAGCCGCTATCTTCAACATGCAGCAGCGCACCTGGGAAATCACTGACAACCTCACCTGGTATAAAGGCAAACACACTTTCCTTGCTGGTACGCACAATGAGCTGTACCGCATCCGCTACGGCTTTGTAAACAGCTGGAACGGACGCGTGGATTATCTCAGCATCAACGATTATCTCAACAATACTCCCTATCGGGTAAGAGGTAGCTACAACTATACCAGCAATGACAGGAATTATATCCTTGATCATCCCGAAGCGGAGTTTAATGTGAATATGTTCAGCGCCTACATACAGGATGAGATACAGCTGACCGATAAACTGAAGCTGGTTCCCGGACTGAGAGCTGATTACACAATGTTACCGGAGAAGCCTGTACTGAGTGATAAAACAAGGAATGCCACTACTGATGGTTTCTTGGGTAACACTTACGACTACACGCCGCTGAACCGTATCACCAATCACTTCTTCGGTAAAGTACAGGTATCCCCGAGATTGGGCTTCCGTTACGACTGGAACGGTGACCAGTCGCTGATCCTGCGTGGAGGCATCGGTATGTTTACCGGCCGTATTCCTTTTGCATGGCTGGCTTACGCTTATTATAACAACGGTGACGCCTATGGGTCATTTGACCAGAAAGCAGATCAGAAAGCCTTTGTTCCCGGCACAGATCCGCTTAAGCCAGGTAATAACGGCATCGCTGATTTCATTGCACAGAACGGTGCTGTTATCAACAATAAGAACTCTGGTAAAACACAGGTAGACGTAATTGATAATAATTTCGTGATGCCGAAGGTGCTGCGTGCCAGCCTGGCTGTAGATTACACTACGCTTAATGGTTACAGGTTCACCGTAGAAGGGATGTATACCAAAAGTCTGAAAGATGTGATATTCAAACAGGTGAATATCAAGGATGATCCGCGGTATTATGGTTTCGACAGCCTGCGGCGTCAACCCATATTCGGCGGCGCTGTAGATCCCCGTTTCTCCAATGCCTATGAGCTGAGCAATACCAGCAAAGGGTATCGTTACAGCCTTACCGCCAGCGTAAACAAGAGCTTTAATATGGGCCTCAGCGGCAATGTAGCATATACTTACGGAGAATCGAAAGACGTTTCCAATGGTATCCGTAACTCCATGGAAAGCAACTGGCAGCTGAATCAGGCGCTGCATCCCAATAACCCGGGACTGGCCTACTCCAATTTCGATATCCGTCATCGTATAGTCGTTAATGTTAACTACCGCAAAGCGTGGACACCGAAGTGGGTAAGCAGCCTTTCTGTGCTGGTCACTGCACAATCCGGCTCACCATTCACCTATGGTATTGTGAACAACAGTATCCAGGGATTACCGCAGCAGGTAAGCCTCGTGTACATTCCGAAAGAGCAGGAGGCTATTGGTTACTTCCAGGACTATACCGATGCATCGGGCCGTGAGATCACTGCAAAGGACCAGGCAGCAGCCTTTAATACTTATGTGGATGGCAATGCTTACCTGCGCAGCCGCAGAGGTAATTTCACTGAAAGGAATATGGGTCGCACACCCTGGAATACGCAGGCTGATCTTCATTTTGCACAGGAGTTCCACTTCTCTGAAAAAGCAGGCAGCAGTTACCTGACGTTTACGCTGGATATTATGAACCTTACTAACCTGTTGAATAAGGATTGGGGGAGATCTTATTTCTCTCCCAATACCTTCAATTCCACAGCCAGCGTGGGACTGACACCGGTGTTTCCTGGCCGCCAGAGCAAGGATAATAACCCGGTATATACCTTCGGCGATCCTGGAACGCCTTATTCCATCGACTTCTTCGGATCAAGATACCAGCTGCAGATGGGTATGCGCTATTCATTCTAAATTAAAATCATTAAGATGAAAAATATCTTCTTCTTCCTTACCGCCATGCTGTTATTCGCAGGTTGCAGGAAAGACAACAAGGAGGCGCCGCTTCCGCTTGCCATAACAGGCTTTCTGCCTAACAGCGGCAACGCGGGCACGGTGGTGACCATACGGGGGACGGGCTTCAGCAACAGACCAGAGAACAATAAAGTGAGCTTTAATGGTGCAACGGCAAGAGTGATGAGCGCCAATGACACCATGATTATTGCAGAAGCACCGAAGGATGGTACCACCGGCCCGTTGTCGCTTTCAGTAGGCGATCAGTCCATCAAAGGAAATCCATACACATATCAGTCGCTGAGTGTACATGGCATATCACCGGCTAACGGTCCCGCAGGTACGAATATCTTTATCAGTGGTGCTGGCTTCACCAGCAAGGATGCTCCGGCAGAAGTGACCGTGAACGGTAAGAAAGCAATTGTGTCTAATGCCAATGACACGCTGCTGGTAGTAGCCGTTCCCGAAGGTGCAGGTAGTGGCAGCATACAGGTATCGCTGAATGGCATGAAGGCTGACGGTCCCGTATTTACATTCCAGGCTATCACTAAAATCAAACCGCTGACAGGTGCAGCAGGTACTACTGTTACGATCACTGGTGAAGGCTTCCGCACTAACCCTGCGGAAAATATTATCGCCTTCAACGGTAAAGAGGCTACCGTAGTAAGCGCCAGCGCTACCTCACTGGTGGTGACGGCTCCCTCCGGTGTACAGACGGGCCCGTTATCTGTAACGATCAACAATCAGAAAGCGACTGGCCCGGTGTTTACCATCGTGCCGCCGCCATCATTAGTGACCGTAGCGCCGCTCAGCGGTCCGCTCGGTAGCCTGGTAACGCTGAACGGCAATTACTTCAGTGGAGAAAAAGACGAGAATATGGTTACCATCAATGGCGTACCTGTTCCTGTTGTGACGGCTTCCGTGAAGCAACTGACGCTGAATCTGCCGCAAAATGCAACCAGTGGTACAGTAAAAGTGGTGGTGAACGGACAGGAGGTAAGTGGCCCTGCATTTAAAGTGCAGCAGCTGGGTCTCAGCAAACTGACACCTGACAACGGTCTTGCCGGCACGATAGTAAATGTGAAAGGTACCGGCTTCGATCCTGTTGCTGCAAACAACATTGTTACCATAAACGGTTTAGCCATCACCGTTAGTAGCGCTACCGATACCACCATGACCGTTACTATTCCCAATGGTATTGCAAGCGGTACGCTCAATATTAACGCAGGCGGCTTATCCGCCACCGGGCCGGAGTTTCGTCGCGCCGGTGTGATGACGCTGTATTCCGGCAGTCTGATCGATAACTTTGCGCAGGCAGCCGCAATTGATTCCAAAGGGAATATCTATGTAGCTACTTCGGTAGGGATCAACAAATTCACACCTGACGGTACCGGCGTCGTATTTGTTGGCGGCACACGGGGAAATGCCGATGGCACAGGGGCGGCAGCTGCCTTCAATGGTATTGCAGGTATGACGATAGATCAGCAGGATAATATTTACGTAGCTGATAAAGGAAACCTGTCTATCCGTAAAGTGACACCGGATGGAACCGTTTCAACCCTGTATTCGAATATGAGCGAGGGCGCTGTTTACCTTGCTATTGATGCACGGGGTACGCTGTATTTCTCTACCGATTGGTCGGGTATATTCAAATTTGCTGCTAATGGCAACACCAGCAAGTTTACGTACACCAACACCAATTCGCAGATGACTTTCTATAACGGTTACCTGTTAATAAGTAACCAGGATGGTAACATTGTGTATAAACTTGACAAAAACAATGGAAGATCCATCCTGGCTGGTGTAAATGGCGTGAATGGATATGTTGATGGCCCGCTGGGTCAGGGACTTTTATACGGACCGGCAGCTACCTTGTATGATCCGGTTTCCGGCCTGGTGTATGTAGCGGATGCATACAATATGTCTCTCCGCACGATAGACCCTGCCAATGGTACTATTGGGACTATCAGCGGTGCCGCTAATACTTACCAGCCTTTCAAAGGCGGATTCAAAAATGGTACGCTCAGAGAAGCACTGTTCCGTATATCCAATAGCACACCAATCCTTGTAGACAAGAAAGGAGATGTCTATATTATAGAAGGTCCTAATAAAGCAATCAGGAAAGTGTTCCTCCGCTAACCATGTTTATTTTCACAAAGTGAATGGCCCATTTAGAATCAATCTAAATGGGCCATTCACTTTGTGAAAATAAACAAATCCATTCCGGCGTTGTTGTTAATGTGTCATTAATGCCTTAATTAAAGAACTATGCAACAACGAATCGCTTCACTCGGAAAACTGGAAAAAGAAAGTGGAAAGATTTCACGGCTACCTTTTTCCATCAGGATTCTATTAGAAAATGTACTTCGCAATCACGACAATTTCGCCATTACTGACGAGCACCTGGATACCCTTGTCAACTGGTCGCCATCGGGCACCGATAAGGAGATCCCATTCAAACCTGCGCGCGTACTGATGCAGGATTTCACCGGTGTGGCTGCCGTGGTGGACATCGCTTCCATCAGGGCGGAAGTGATACGCAGGGGAAAAGAGGGCGCACACATCAATCCGGCCATTCCGGTGGATCTTGTAGTGGATCACTCCGTACAGGTGGATTTCTTCGGAACCGATTATTCATATACCAAAAATGTAGCCTATGAGTATGAGCGTAACAAAGAGCGTTACCAATTATTGAAATGGGCACAGCAGGCCTTTAATAACTTCACGGTAGTACCTCCCGGTATGGGTATCTGTCATCAGGTGAACCTGGAATATCTTGCCAAAGGTGTAATAGAACGCGATGGATGGCTGTTCCCTGATACACTGGTAGGAACGGATTCACATACGCCGATGGTGAACGGAATTGGTGTGCTGGGCTGGGGTGTAGGTGGGATCGAAGCAGAAGCTGCGATACTGGGACAGCCTATTTATTTTACCTGTCCGCAGGTGATCGGACTGAAGCTCACTGGCCGTCTCAGTGAAGGCGTAACCGCTACTGATATGGTACTGGCAATTACGCAGCTGTTGCGTAAATATGGTGTGGTGGATAAATTCGTAGAGGTGTTTGGTGATGGCCTCGATCATCTCTCTGTGCCGGACAGGGCCACTATCTCGAACATGTCGCCGGAGTTTGGCTGTACAGTGACCTATTTCCCCATCGATACGCAAACCCTGCAGTACATGCACCGCACCAACCGCGCTAAAGAACAGATAGCGCTGGTGGAGTCATACTGTAAAGAAAATATGCTGTGGCGCCATGGTAATGAAGATATAACGTACTCGGATATATTGGAACTGGACCTTGGTAAAGTAGTGGCGTCAGTGGCTGGTCCCAAAAGGCCGCAGGACCGCATTGCGGTAAAAGACCTGCACAGCGAATTCGAGACTTTGCTCAGCAAGGAGTTCAAGCGTATGTATACGCCGGAAGGGAAGCGCCGTGACACCGCCTGGCTGTCAGAAGGCGGATCGGGTACAGCCTTTACCTACGAGATACAGAAACATGCCGACGATGTGGCCGTGGAAGTAGATTACCTGAAGTCTGTGCGTATCAGGCTTAGAAATGAAGAATACGTACTGAGCGATGGCGCTATTGTGATAGCTGCTATCACCAGCTGTACCAATACGTCTAACCCCAGTGTGATGATAGGAGCAGGGTTGGTGGCGAAGAAAGCCATCTCCCGCGGATTATATGTAAAGCCATGGGTGAAAACCAGTCTGGCGCCAGGCTCCAGAGTTGTGACCGAATACCTGAAACGCTCAGGTCTGTTATATGAACTGGAGGCCTTGCGTTTCCACATTGTAGGTTATGGATGTACTTCGTGTATTGGTAACAGTGGTCCGCTGCCGCCAGCTATTGCTGAAGCGGTAGACAAAGGTAGCCTGATTGTGGCTTCTATCTTGTCGGGCAACCGCAACTTTGAAGCGAGGGTGCACCCGCAGGTGAAAATGAATTTCCTGGCTTCCCCCATGCTGGTAGTGGCTTATGCCATCACAGGACGTATTGATGTGGACATCTTCACTGAGCCGCTGGGCAATGACCCCAATGGCGAGCCGGTATACCTGCGCGATATCTGGCCTTCACAGCAGGAGATCAATGAAGTAATGACCGCTGCCGTGAAACAGGAAGATTTTGAAAAAACGTATTCCGTGATCTTTGATGGAGACGAACAGTGGAAAGGTCTGCTGGCGCCAGCCGGGAAGGACTATCATTGGAGCAACGATTCCACTTATATTAAAGAGGCGCCGTTCTTCAAAGACCTCCCTGAACATATCGGCAAGGAAGCCAATATTAATAATGCACGCGTATTGCTGATGCTGGGCGACTCCGTTACTACAGATCACATATCACCCGCCGGTTCATTCAAGGCCGACACGCCCGCCGGAAAGTATCTGCTGGACCGTGGCATTGATCCGCGCATGTTTAACTCTTACGGCTCGCGCCGCGGTAACCATGAAGTAATGGTACGTGGCACTTTTGCCAACGTGCGTATTAAGAATGAGTTGTCTCCCAAAGAAGGAGGTTTCACCACACTGATCCCGCAAGGTATGGTGCTGCCCGTATATGATGCCGCCATGCAGTATGCCGCCGCCGGAGTGCCTTTACTGGTGCTGGCCGGGAAAGAATATGGCAGTGGCTCTTCCCGCGACTGGGCGGCGAAGGGCACTAACCTGCTGGGCGTCAAAGCGGTGATTGCAGAAAGCTATGAGCGCATTCACCGCAGCAATCTCGTAGGCATGGGCGTATTACCGCTCGAATATACCGACGGCGCAAGCGCTCATTCACTCGGCCTCTCAGGTACGGAGGAATTCAATATCACTGGTATTGATGACGGGCTTATCCCCGGTAAGGTACTCACTGTTACTGCAAAACAAGTGAGCGGTGACACAATTGTCTTCAAAGTAAAATGTCGCCTCAACAGCGCAATTGAGATAGAGTATTATCGCAACGGCGGTATCCTGCAATATGTGCTGAGAGAATTCCTGAAGAAGTAACGGTGATTTTCTCGCAGAGGTTTTTCGCCTCTGCGAGAAACACTACAATTTGAATTCTGCAATCTTTTTTCTGTCGCCCACCAGCCAGATTACATCTTCCCATTCAAACACTGTTTCCGAAGCAGGATTGAGAATGCGTTCACCACCGCGTGCAATGCCCACGACCAATGCCAGTGTTCTCTCCCGGATACCGGAATTGCGGATAGTCTTGCCTTTGAGGCCGTTGTGCTCATCCACCACAATACTGGTCAAACCAATATTTTCGTCGGAGCTGTCATCGCTGCGGGTGGTGGTCATAGAGCTTACCATACGGCTGAAAGCCTCTACCTGCGCCTCTGTGCCGATAGCGGTGATCTTGTCGTACGGAAATAATTTTTCATTGCGTGTAGGCGCATAGATGGTGATATGGCCCCTTTTGATAGAACCGATATTGATACCGTACTGCTCACGCAGTCCCAGTTGTTCCAGCGGTATATCTATGAGCGTGGACCACGGATCGATTTCTATTTCTGTTACCTGTGCATCCCAGGGCAACAGGTCGGCGGATTGCTTCTTTTTTGCTGCTGCATCTGCATTTTCACGTGCATTAAGATTGGAAAGAAAGCGGTGCTCTATACGATTGTAGAACTTCTGTAATTGCTGCCGCAGTACCAGGAGTACGATCAGCATCACCAGCAAAGTACCCAGCAACGCCCACCAGAAGGGAAAGAAGCGGTTCAGCATGAAACCTACCAACAGTACGGCAACCACGTTCCTGGTCACTTCCACTACCACCAACGGGCCATGATTGTATTTTGAATCGAGCCACAGTGCTTTATAGGCGCTGCTCTGCACCTTCTTGATCGTAAGTGCAGAAAGGAAAGGCGCCATCATAGCAATGGAAAGTACCACTGAAAGCAATTGTGCCAGCAATTTGTTGTCGAGATATTTTGAAATGAACGGACTTACATAGTAAGTGTTGAACAGGATAATAGCGATGATGATAACGCTGTTGAGAATGATCACCTTCAGATAAGAACGCAGCACGACGCGCCAGTCGCTCTCACCTTGCAGGGTCTGGGAACTGGCACTGTAGCGCGTGAGCACAGCCTGCCATTTCGCAGGAATCACCTTCTCCAGCAGGTTATACAATGGGGTGGAAAAACGTATCATATACGGCGTAGTAAAAGTGGTAATGGCGGAAACGCCCACTGCTACAGGAAAGAGAAAGTTACTGGTTACGCCCAGCGTTACGCCGAGTGTAGCAATGATGAAGGCAAACTCACCCACCTGCGCCATGCTCATACCTACCTGCACGGATTCCTTCAGCGGACGCCCCGAAAGTAATGCGCCCACAGCGGTACTGAGAAATTTACCAAACACGGTCAGCAATGTAACCCACAGCACCGGCCAGCGATATTGTATAATCATTTCAGGATTAATGAGCATACCTACAGATACAAAGAAGATAGCGCCGAAGAGGTCTTTCACCGGTTGTATCAGATGCTCCACTTTTTCTGATGAAGTAGTTTCTGCGATGATGGACCCCATGATGAATGCACCCAGCTCCGCAGAGAATCCTACTTGCGTGGCGAGTATCACCATGCCGAGGCACAGGGCAATACTGAGTATGAGCAGGGTTTCGCTGTTGAGGTAGCGCTCCATTTTTTTCAGGAAAGTGGGCAACAGGAAGATGCCTGCCAGGAACCATACTGCGAGGAAAAACATCAGCTTGGCAATGGTGAAGAGCATCTGCGTGCCTTCAAACTGTTTGCTCACCGCCATAGTAGACAACATCACCATCATCAGGATCACTACTATATCTTCTATCACCAATACGCCAAATACTATCTTGGTAAAGGGTTTATGCTTGATGCCCAGTTCTTCGAATGCCCTGATGATAATAGTGGTGGAAGAACTGGCGAGTAGTCCGCCAAGGAACACGCTGTCCATCATACTCCACCCCATCAGCTGCCCCAGGAAAAAGCCGGCAACAGTGATACAGGTAATTTCGGTGAATGCCGTGATGGCCGCCGTGCCTCCCACACGCATCAGTTTTTTAAAACTGAATTCGAGTCCTAACGAAAACAAGAGGAATATCACTCCGATCTCGGACCAGGTTTTTATCCCTTCTCCGTCATTGATGGAAGGAAATAAATGGAAATTAGGCCCCACAATGAAGCCCGCGATGATATAACCCAATACCATGGGTTGTTTCAGTCGCCTGAATAATAAAGTAATGATTCCAGCCGCTCCTAAAATTAATGCCAGGTCGATGATCAATTGTGGTACATGCATACAGTAATATCGATTTAATATAAGTCCTAAAAGCCTTTTCGCCGGCATAAAAATGCCGGACATGCGTGCTTAATGCCAGTTTATAATTCGCTGAATGTCGCTAATATATTACTTTTCCACGCAGCAATCAACTTTGATTTGCATGATGATAGGTGATCAAATTGATTTTTTTGTTTTGAAGAAGAAGGTCAGTGTGAATTTTTTGTTTGGAAGAATTGTATCAGATTTTGGTATGCTGATGACAAACGCTGGCGCATGTAATTTTTCGTTTGTAAAATTACAGTTTTGAGTATCTTATAACAGTCGTCAAAATAATCACCATCATCAAAGTTCCATGTTATGCCAAGAAGCAGGATGCTATTTTTACTTTGCCTCGCGCTGGTCTTGCACACTGGAGTGAAAGCGGCCGCAGATACCACCGGCACATTTGTCAACCCGTTACTCAGCAGTGGTCCGGATCCCTGGGTGATACGTTATAAGGGAGTATACTATTATATGGCCACCACGGGGCATAATATCACGATCCGTAAAACCCATGCTATGTCTGCTCTACCGGACGCGCTACCGGTAGTGGTATGGACGCCTCCTGCCAAAGGTCCCGATGCCCGGGATATCTGGGCGCCAGAGTTGCACCGCCTGCAGGGTAGATGGTATCTGTACTACACGGCCGGATCGTCGGATAAGGTACACCCCCAGCACACATTTGTACTGGAAAATACCGCAGATGATCCCACCACCGGCACGTGGGTCAGCAAAGGACAGGTAAGGGATACTACTGCGGACTATTTTGCAATAGACGGAACTATATTGGAACATAAGGGCCAGACGTATTTCATATGGAGCGGTCATAACGGCAAAGACAACACCCAGCGCCTGTACATTGCACGGATGAAGAATCCCTGGACGCTGGCCACCGCCAGAACAGAGATCGCTGCTCCGCAATATGACTGGGAAAAGAATAACATCAATGAAGGCCCGGAAATTATTAAGAACACAAGGGGCGGCGTATTCCTCGTTTTCTCAGCCAGCGGCTGCTGGACAGATGATTATGTGTTAGGGATGATGCGGTTGAAGAAGAATGCCGATCCGTTACTGGCATCCAGCTGGATCAAAGCGCCGCAACCCGTATTGATTGCGGCCCCCGGCTCCGGAGCTTTCGCACCCGGTCATAACGGTTTCTTCAAATCAGCGGATAACCGGGAAGACTGGATCATCTATCACGCCAACTCTTCAGTAGGACAGGGCTGTGGGCCGCAACGGAATCCACGTATGCAACCCTTCTCCTGGAAAGCTGATGGCAGCCCCGATTTCGGTATACCTGTAAAAATAAACACTCCTGTACCTAAACCTTCAGGAGAATGATTTTCTGATTTCGGAATTATTTGATTTTAGAATTTTAAATGCGGCGGAAATTATAGTGTACAACAATTATTAATCCTCGCTGCATTTAAAATCCCAAAATCAAATAATCTCAAGATCCCAAAATCAATAAAAAACATCTAAATAAAAAGATCAGAAAATGTATAAAAAGCACCTGTTATTAGCATTGGCATTAGGAGCAATGACCAATGCGCTGCATGCACAGCAAGGCTGGAAAATAGTACCGGGAAAGATCACTACCTCCTGGAGTGAAAAAGTTTCCCCCACTGATGTATTGCCTGAATATCCGCGCCCGCAGCTGGTTCGCGACAACTGGAAAAACCTCAACGGTCTATGGGACTATGCCGTGAAGCCAAAGGCAGAAAGCACGCCCACTGCATACGACGGAAAGATCCTGGTACCCTTTGCAGTTGAGTCAGCATTGTCCGGCGTAGGTAAAACAGTAGGCAAAGATAGCATCCTGTGGTATCATACCAGTGTCGGCATTCCCGCCAATATGAAAGGAAAGAAGATCCTGCTTCATTTCGGCGCATCTGATTGGCGTACTACCGTGTACGTGAATGGTAAAGAGGCCGGTACCCACGAAGGCGGCTTTGACCCCTTTACATTCGATATTACGCCCCTGCTTAAGACAGACAAACAGGACATCATAGTGCGTATCTGGGACCCAACCAATGAAGGGCCGCAACCCAGAGGCAAGCAGGTAAGGAATCCTGAGGGTATATGGTATACACCCGTAACGGGCATCTGGCAGACAGTATGGCTCGAAGCGGTGCCTGATACCTACATCGCCGGTACCAGGCAAACACCGGACATAGATCAGCAGACACTTACTGTGAACGCCGATGTACAGAACCTGCAACCCGGAGATAAGGTAACCGTTACAGCTTATGATGGTGCTATCAAGGTGGCTGAAGGTGAATTGAGTAACGGTACAGCCGTATTGAAGCTGTCTTCACAGAAGTTGTGGTCGCCGGATAATCCTTTCCTTTACAACCTGCAATTGGAAGTAAACCGTAAAGGCAAGGCCATCGACCAGGTGAAAAGCTATTTCGCAATGCGCAAATCGTCTGTAGGTAAAGATGCCAACGGTATACAGCGCATGCTGCTCAATAATAAGTTTGTATTTCAGTTTGGCCCGCTGGACCAGGGCTGGTGGCCTGACGGTCTCTATACCGCCCCTACAGATGAAGCGCTGAAATATGATATTGCCCAGACTAAAGCGATGGGCTTTAATATGATCCGCAAACACATCAAAGTGGAGCCGGCACGCTGGTATTATTACTGCGACAAACTGGGTATGCTGGTATGGCAGGATATGCCCAGCGGTGATCTGGGCAACGGCTGGGAGCCCCGGCCCGGCATCATCGACAAGGCATCCGACAAAAACCGTTCTCCTGAATCAGAAGGCTATTACAAAAAAGAATGGGAGGCCATTATTAATGCATTGTACAACTACCCTTCCATCATTGTATGGACGCCTTTCAACGAAGCATGGGGACAATTTAAAACCGAAGAGATAACGGAGTGGACAATGCGTAAAGATCCTTCCCGTCTTGTAAACACTGCAAGTGGCGGTAACTTCTATCCCGTTGGCCCTATTATCGATCTGCACAATTATCCTGAACCTGCTATGCCGGACCCGGCTATCTATGGTGATAAGCGCGCTATTGTACTCGGAGAATACGGTGGCCTCGGATTGCCCGTAGAGGGGCATGTATGGCAGCAGCGTGATAACTGGGGGTACCAGAATTTTAAGAATGCAGATGATCTTTTCAAAAGATACTCTCTGTTTGTTGACCGGCTGGAAATGCTGATCAGCAAAGGATTATCGGCCGCGGTATATACACAAACCACTGACGTAGAGGTAGAAGTGAACGGATTGATGACCTACGACAGAAAAGTACAAAAGATACCGGTGGAGAAATTACAGCAGATACACCAGAAGTTGTTTAGATAGATTTTGAGATTTTGGAATTATTTGATTTGGGAATTTTAAATGCAGCGAAGATTAAATTTTGGCAGATAACAATTTCAATCTCCACCGCATCTAAAATTCCCAAATCAAATAATTCCAAAATCTCAAAATCTATTTAACGTATCCCAGCTCCAGCACCCCATTACTATAAGTTTTGGTATGCACCAGTTTGAAACCCCTTTGAAATGCAGCCCCTTCAAAAAGCGAAATTCCTTCCCCCAGTATTACCGGCATTACGTGTAGGATCATTTCATCAATCAGGTCATGTTGTAGCATGGAAGCGTTTAGCTTTCCACCGCCGATGAGCCATATATCTTTTCCGGGAGTGGCTTTCACGCTGTTTACAAAAGTGGGGACATCTGCTGTGATGAACTGGACATTTTCATTATCCTTTAAAGAAGTATCGTGGGTAAATACGTAGTTGGTGATTCCCGGATAGGGGAACGTATCGGCCAGCGTAACACATGTAAAGGTCGGAATTATGCCCGATAAACGACCTGTGTGGATTAATTATTAAATTGCGCGCAATCAGGCAGCTATGGGATCAGTTAATGCAGATGAAAAAACATTACCGCGGTGGCGGTCATTTATGTTATCATTCAGTGATGCATGGAAGGTATTGCAGGCCAATGATCCGCTGCGCCTGGCAGCTGCAACTGCTTTCTTCACCACTTTTGCATTGCCGGCCATCCTGGTGATTATCATTCAGCTGCTGAGGCTTGTTTTTAGGATACAACACGTGGGCAGAAGATTGATGGCAGCGCTGGAAGCGCAATTCGGCAGGGAGACCGCTGATGCGGTTACACATACGCTGAGGGCTTTCAGGAGCCTTACACAAAACTGGATCATCAGCATCGCAGGATTCCTCTTCCTGTTGTTTGTGGCCACTACTCTTTTCAAGATCATCAAAGGGTCCATTAATCAGCTCTGGCAGGTGAAATCTGTAAAGAAGGAAAGCTTCCGGCAGATCATGCGGTCGAGGCTGAGGGGAGTGCTTGTGATCATCTTTGCAGGTTTACTGTTTGTGCTTGATATTATTGCGGAGGCAGCTAAAGGCTTCCTGGGAAAATATATAGAAGTATATGTGCCGGCCATGTCTTTTTACTATAACAGCGCCCTGAGTTATCTTATACAGGTATTAGTAGTAACCGTCTGGTTCTACATCGTGTTCTTTTTCATCCCTGATGCGCGTCCCAGGTTTAAACCCGGCATTGTGGGGGCATTGGTAACAGGGATATTGTTTACAGCCGGGAAGCTGCTGCTGCGTATCTTACTGAATTATAGCAGTATCAATACTATTTACGGCGCTTCTGCATCCACGGTGCTCTTGTTGCTCTTCATGTTCTATTCTTCGATGATCTTTTATTTTGGCGCAGCCTTTACACATGCCTGGTCTGCACGAAGGGGAATGCCGGTGGTGCCGCTGCCGAATGCGGGGTACTATGAGGTTACTACGGCTACTGCTGACAGCAATATGCTCAAAGAGAGCTAAAGGCCGGTCAAAGGCCAGTCAAAGGCCAGTTTAAAGCGCACTAAGGATCATTATTCAGGTGAGAAGCCGGTCATAAAAAACTTCCCGGATGGGCTAATCCGGCATATCATTTTCTAATTTTTGTTGTTATTTTTCCATTCTCAACATTATTAGTAGTTTTAGACGGGCATAGCCTACTAACTTATCTACCGGTGAGCAATAAGGAGAAGTATACCATAGCAGAAGTTTATGAACTTTATTGGAAAGAACTGTACATTGCTGCATATCGTCGCCTGCAATCTCCGGCTGACGTGGAAGATGTGCTACATGACCTTTTCCTTGCATTATTGCGCACCCCCGAAGTAATGGAACGGGACGGTTCTATCAGGGCTTATCTGCATCAGTCGCTCAAACACCGGATTATCGATAACTATCGTAAAGCACGGGTAAGACCCCGTCCTGAAGATGATACCGCCATGCAGGAAGAAGTATCGCCCATGAGCAGTGATGCCTCTCTCATTACCCGCGATATGGAAAAACGTGTAATGGAAGAAGTGAACCGGATGCCGGAAAAAATGAAAGAGATCTACCTGCTCAGCCGCCGGGATCATCTTCCTAATAACCAGATTGCCCATCATCTCAATATTTCGCTGCAAACCGTTAAAAACCAGATCAGCAGCGCTTTGAAGCGCGTGAAGACGGTGCTTTCCAATAACGGGTAATAGGCCCCTCAAAATTTTTTTTTCGCTCACATAGTACTCCCTTCTTTTTTCTGCGTGTATCAAGGTAAACGCTTTATAGTGGATGAAACTTTACTGGAGCAACTATTGGCTAAATACCACCAGGGAACTATAACTCCTGAGGAACAGCAACAGCTGGACAACTGGTATGCCTCTTTTGACGAAGTTCCGGCTACGGAGCCTTTCCGTAATGCCCTGGATGAAGTTTCCGCCAAAGAGCGCCTGCAGGCCAGGATTATGCAGTCCGTAGAGGGAGAGCAGCCGGTCGGGATCCGGCGTATGCGCCACCGCTGGCTCTACAGTGCCGCCGCGGTGCTGCTGCTCATTACAGTGAGCATCCCACTATATCGCTGGCTTAACAAACCTCGTACAGTCGCTCCTGTTATATGGCAGGAGGCATCCGCAAAGGCAGGCCGCATGGTGGCCATGACCCTTTCTGATGGCAGCCGCGTATGGCTTAATGCTTCATCATCGCTGCGTTATCCTGCCGCTTTCAGTGATAGCTCCCGTGAAATATGGCTGACGGAAGGAGAGGCATTTTTCGATATTGCACCTGACAACAAGAAGCCATTCATTGTACACAGCGGCAAGCTGGCGGTACAGGTGTTGGGCACTTCCTTTAATGTGTGCGCCTATACACAGCTGAAGCGTGTGAGCATAAGTGTGGCTACTGGTAAGGTACAGGTACAGGAAGCTGCAAAACCGCTGGGAATACTGATTGCCAGCCGGCAGCTGAACTGGGACCGTGAAACCGGCGCCACCGAAATACAAGACTATGATGCTTCCCGCGTTGGCACCTGGAAAGATGGGCTTATCCGACTTGATGGCGCCTCTTTCAGCGAACTGGCTGTAACGCTGAAGAATATATACGGCTACACGCTTACTACATCAGCCAGACGCCTGCAACAGGCTTCCTATACGGCAACTTTTAAGAACACCGGTCATATTACTGACGTTATGAAAATGATATGCAGAATGCAACAAGCTAACTATGAGAAAAAAGACAGTGTTATCGTAATATATTAATCAACCACATATCATCCCGTAAACAGAACAGGAGCTGGTGGCACAGCTCCTGTTGAAAAGTGTTACAGCATTCACCTCTGGTAAAGGTTCATGAATGACTGTGCATTTAAAGGGCCTTTTATTACCATTTAAACTCATCAAATGTATGAAAAAAAACCTTTGGGAATTTACCAGGCAACTTATGAGAGTCTCTACAATTTTCTTGGGAATTATGGTGCTGTCAGCAGGGCTGTTACAGGCGCACACCGGTAATGCCCAGCGGGTAAAAGGCATCCGTTTAAGCATCTCTTTCAACCACCAGTCGCTGGCCGCCGCCATCAGCGCCCTGGAAAAAAATACCCGTTTATCCTTTGCTTACGACAAAAAGAAACTGGAGCAACTGAAAGCGCCGGATACGGCCTTCAGCAACGCTCCGCTGGACCGCATCCTCAACCGGCTGCTGGCCGGAACTGTCTACTCATATGACGTCATCAATGACAATATTACTATCGGCCGCGATTTCAGCAAAGTAATGGAACGGGCCAAACCGGGTCTGCTCACGGGCCGCATCATCGATGCCGCTAATGGTGAAGAGCTCCCCGGCGCCTCTATCCGTTTGAAAGAATCCGGGAAAGGCATCGTTGCAGATGCTTCCGGGAACTACCGGCTGGAAGGTATTGTCCCCGGCAGATACACACTGATTGCCTCTTCTGTGGGATATGAGCCTTATTCGAACACCATCAATGTGGAAGAAGGTGCAGAGTTGACTCTGAATATCCAGATGAAAGTGAAGAATAACCTGACAGAAGTAGTGGTAACGGCACTGGGTCTGAAAAAAGAACAGACCACACTTGCCTATTCTGTAGCTACCGTAAAAGGAGAAGACTTCACCAAGGCGCGTGAGCCGAACGTGGCTTTCAGCTTGGAAGGCAAGGTGGCCGGTGTAAATGTGGTGAAGCCTGTTTCCGGCGCTATGGGCTCCAGCAGGGTTGTGATCCGTGGTAACGGTTCTATCTCAGGTAATAACCAGCCGCTGTATGTAGTGGATGGTGTGCCGCTGGTAAATAATACCTATGGCCAGTCTTCCGTATACTACGGCGGTTCCGATGGTGGTGATGGTATCTCCAGTATCAATCCTGATGATATTGAAACCATGTCGGTACTGAAAGGAGGACCTGCGGCAGCTTTGTACGGCGCCCGCGCAGCCAACGGCGTTATTCTCATTACTACCAAAAGCGGTAAGTCGCGCAAGGGACTAGGCGTGGAATACAATGGCAGCTATACGCTCGACAAACCGCTGTTCTACAATAAGAAAGATTTTCAGTATGAATATGGCCAGGGTACCGGCGGCATTGCTCCTAAAGATGCTGCCACAGCAAGAGCAGTAGGCCCTTACAGCTGGGGTGCACGTCTTGATGGTTCGCCGGTGATGCAGTTTGATGGGGTGGCAAGGCCTTACAGTGCTGTGAAAGACAATGTGAAGAACTTTTACAACAATGCCAATACATTCACCAACAATGTCTCCATCTATGGCGGCAACGAAAAAGTGAATGCGCGCTTTTCTGTAGCAGATCTCAACAACCACGACCTGATGCCTAACTCCAGCCTGCGCCGCCAGAACTATACACTGCACGCCAACGCCGTGCTGGCAGATAAACTCACAATGCAGGTGAACGCCATGTTCGTGCATGAGAAAGTAAGGAACCGTCCCTATTCCGGTGACTTTTCCTGGAACCCTCACATGGCCGTGCAGCTGCTGCCTACTAACCTCGACGTACGTACGCAGAACCGCCGCGTGGATGATAAAGGAAAAGAATACCTTTTTTCAGATAATATCTATTTTGCTAACCCCTACTTTATGGCTTACAACAGGCTCAGTTCTGACATCAAGAACCGCCTGATCGCTTCTGCTGACCTGAAGTACAACATCACCAACGCATTGTATGCCCGCCTGCTTACCGGTACAGATATGGCCTACCGCTATTCTGAAGGCATCAACCCGGAAGGCGGCGCCATCGCACGCCCCAGCATCGGCGTCAGCCAGCGGTTCGATAATGAGTTCAATGCTCAGCTACAGGTTGGATACGATAAAGAGTTCGGTAAGGACATTTCCCTCAGCGCTTTTGTAGGGGGTAATATCATGAAGAATGTGAACAGCACCACCAGTGCCGGTGGTTCAGAGTTTATCGTTCCTGGATTTTATGCAGTGAATAATACGAAGACATTATCCCGCGGATACAGCAGGTATGAAAAGGAATTCAATTCACTGTTCGGATCTGCCGAAATTGGCTTCCGCAAATATCTCTACCTGACTGTAACAGGACGTAACGACTGGTTTTCCACACTTAACCCGAAAACGAACAGCATCTTCTATCCTTCAGTGGGTATGAGTTATGTGTTATCGCAGTCGGTGAAACTACCTTCCTGGGTTACCTATGCCAAGCTGCGTGCTGCATGGGCCAAAACGGGTAACGATGCCGACATCTCGCCTTATTCACAGGCGCTTTCCTATGGCTTCGGCAATACCTACCTGGGACAGCCTACAGCTTATGTATCTTCTTCCGCCATTCCCAATACCAGACTGCAGCCCTCTGTATCACGTTTAGTAGAAGGAGGCTTCGATGCCCGCTTCCTGCAAGACCGCTTAGGACTTCAGTTCACCTGGTATAACCGGTATACTACCAATGACATCCTCACTTCACAGATCAGTATCACTTCCGGCTTTAACAGCGTAAGACTTAACGCCGGCGAGATGCGCAATACTGGTGTGGAAATCATGTTAACCGGAACGCCGGTACGTCATGGTAAACTGAGCTGGGATATGTCTCTCAACCTCGGTTATAATAAAAACAAAATACTGGCACTCGTAGATGGACAATCTTCCATGGTGCTGCAACAGAGCCGCCCAGGCCTGTACAGTGATGGCGGTGTGCCTGCCTATATCGCTGCCAAAGTGGGTGAGCCGTTTGGTATCATCACCGGCACTACCTACAAACGTGATGCAAACGGTAACATAGTCTTCAATGCACAGGGCTATCCTGTGAAAGGTGACATCGTAACACTGGGCAACAGCGTGCCTCCGCTGACAATGGGCCTCAACAACGATTTCCGTTATGGCAGGTTCTTCGCCAGCGTGCTGATAGATGCGAAGTTCGGCGCTAAAATTTCTTCCGGTACCAACAACCTGGCATATGAGAAAGGCTTACTCAAATCAACACTGGAAGGCCGCGAAACTGGTATCACCGGTAAAGGCGTAACAGAAACGGGAGATGTTAACAAAGTGACAGTATCCGCTGAAAGCTATTACAAATGGGTGGCTAACAGTATCGCGGAGGAGTTTGTATACGACGCCAGTTTCGTAAAATTACGCCAGCTGGTGATAGGCGTGAATCTTCCGCACTCCTGGCTGAGCCGTCTCAAGATAAACGATGCCAGCCTCTCCGTTGTTGGCCGTAACCTGTGGACTATCTACAGCAAGGTGCCGCTGGTAGATCCTGAATCCACTTTCCTGAACGGTAACATTCAGGGGCTTGAAATGCTTTCCCTGCCTGCTACCCGCTCTTTTGGTGTGAACCTTAATGTTAAGTTCTAAAAACCAGTGATCATGAAACGCAACTACTTCAAATATATCGTCGCCTGCACTTTGCTGACTACCGGTGTCGCTTGTACGAAAGATCTCGAAGACATCAATAAGAATCCGAATACGCCGGAATATGTAACGCCGGATCCGATTTTTACCACCATACAGATGAACACACCGGGCCTGGAATCTGTAAGACGTGGCAGTATTGGATTTTGTATGATGATGGTACAACAGACCGCTACCATCAAAACCGATGATCTGCAGGGCGACAAATACCTGCAGAGTGATAACGCTGGTACTACTTTCTACGACACCTACAACGCACAGGCCAGGAACCTTTCCACCATTATGGCCGACGTGTCGAAATCGCCGGACAATATCAACCGCTATGCTGCCACCCGCATCTGGCGCGTATTGGTAATGCACCGTCTCACCGATCTCTATGGCGCTATCCCTTACAGCAAAGCCGGAAGAGGATACATTGATAATATCTACACACCTGCATACGATAGTCAGTCAGAGATCTACAGCGATATGCTGAAAGAACTGGATGAAGCGGCCCAGTCTTTTGATGTCAACAAAGCGACCTATGGTACTGCGGATGTGGTATATCAGGGAAAGATACAGCAGTGGAAGCGCCTGGCATACTCACTGATGCTGCGCCTGGGCATGCGCCTTTCTAAAGTAGACGCGAATCTTGCGCAGACATGGGTGAAGAAAGCCATAGCCGGTGGCCTGATGCAGGGTAATGAAGACAACTGCAAGCTGCAACATGAAGGCCCCAACCAAGAGCAATCCAATCCTATCAGTTACTCTTTCTTCAAATTCAAACTGGTGGAACTGGGTGATATCAAAATCAGCAAAACCTTCCTGAACTTCCTGTTGCAAAGCAATGATCCCAGGTTACCGGTGTATATGTCGCTGCCCGGTGGTAACAGTGTTGTAGCGAACCAGAAGGGCCTGCCTAATGGACTCGACGCCAACTCCTTCCAGGCTTATCCCGGTGGCAATGATCTGTCTACTTATTCTACTTTCAACGTGGGTAAGATCTTGCCATTGTCAACGCCTTCTTTCATGCTGACTTATGCAGAAGTGGAACTGATGCTGGCGGAAGCTGCCGTGCGTGGATGGATACCAGACAATGCTGCTGATCACTATAGCAGGGCGGTTACCGCCTCTATGCAACAGCAGAGCGCTTACGGTGTTACCATTGATCAGAATGCTATCAACGGCTATCTGCAGAGTGGCAAACCTTTTCCAGCATCCGGCACAAATGAACAGTTGCGTGTGATCAATGAACAATACTGGGTAGCTACTTTCCTCAATGGTATTGAATCTTATGCAAACTGGCGCAGGAGCGGTTTCCCGGCACTCACACCGGTTAATTATCCGGGTAATGCCACCAGTGGCGTGATACCACGCAGGCTTACCTATCCGCAGAGTGAGTATAGCGATAATGGCAAAAGCGTGAAGGATGCAATAGTAAGACAAGGTGCAGATACCTACCTGACGAGGGTTTGGTGGGACAAACAACAATAACGTACAAACTTTTTATACAGATCAATTCGATACTCCCTATGAAAACTACATTATAACGTGCAAGTAAACACAAACTTAACAACAGAGGCTAATTATCCAGTTAGCCTCTTTTTTATTGGCGTTTTTTATTGCGCCTGTTTAGTGCCGGTGAAAGTGATCACGCTTTTCGGAGGTACTTTCACATCAATAGAGCCATCGGCATTGGCAGATTGCGGAATACCCTGCTGCCAGCGGGAAGCGCCTGTTGCAGTGAGATAAGAATTGAGCGTAGCTGCTTTGAAGCCTTTAAGCTGCAGATGGCATACAGTAGTATCAGCAGTAGTGTTGGTGGCAACGATACTGAAGTTGCTGGTCTGCGGATCTTTGTAGGCGGACAGCATTACATTGCTGCTATTACCGGCAACGTCTATACGAACATAACCCGGACGTACATAACGCGTGTACTGACCCATTACATCATATGTTTTGGGATACTCGAGCGTACCGTCGGCGGCAGTGCAGATCAGCGCTTCGTTGTTGCGGATTGCCAGCATACCTAACCAGTAGATGAAAGCGTTCACATTGCACTCAGCCATGAACTTGTGCATGCTGGTAGCGAATGCGATTCCTTCTGTCATGGTGTTGTTGTACACACCATTGTCGTCGGAGATTTCGGTCATCCATACGGATTTACCGGCGGTGCTGAAGCTCCATGGGGCGGGGCGCTGGTTATAGGTTGGGTTGGAACCGCTAACAATACGGTCTGCAATTTCCAGATAACCGTGGCCTGCGAAGATGTCGGTATTGCTGGAATTGATGCCGGACAGGAAGCTGTTGGCTGTACCCCATGCAGCGTTTTCGCTGGCGATGATCTTGGTGGTGTTGAGGCCTTTGCTATTCAAAGCAGGACGCAGGTTGTTGTTGATGAACTCACCAAGGTGGCCGGAATCCCAGTAGGACGCATCCCAGTCTGATATTATGTTCTCTGGCTCGTTGGTAGGAGAGATGGCATAGAAATTCACACCCTGGTCTTTGTACGCCTTTGCGAAGCCTGCAAGATAGTTAGCAAAGTTAGATGAGCAGCAGTTGAAGTTCAGACCGTTGAACCATTTGGCGTCAACTCTGGGGCTGGTCTTCATGTACAGGGGCGGTGTCCAGCAGCTGGCGATAGTGATGGGTACTTTGTACCTTTCCTGTACCTTCTTCAGGATCCACAGCTGGCCCAATTGTTCTTTCTGATCATCGTTGAGTGCTTTGTAAGTGGCACTGGCAGGATCTACAGTGATGTCAACGTTTGCAGGCTTGATTGTAACAGTGCCTGTCTGTGCATCAAAAGGATAGGTGTGCAGCACTTTGCCGCGAATGATATTGAGCTGCAGACCGCTGTTACCGAAGAGGCGCTCCATAATGGTGTCTCTGTTGGCTGATTCAAAGAACGGAGTGATACGGCCGCCGAACGTACCAAATCCTTCAATACGCTGATAGGTTTTGTCCCAGTCCAGGGTAAGGGTTTGCGTTGGCGCGGCAAGGGCCGTGCCGGCAAGTACAGCGCGGTTTTTGGTCAGGTCTTCGCCTGATTTCGAGCAGCTGGCAGCCATCGTCAGGGCTGCTGCAGCAATGCAGAGTTGCTTCAGGTGTTTTTTCATTTTGTTGGGTTTTATGAAGAGAGTAATGAAAAACTAAATAGGTATTGCACGCGTTAATACTTGTTCACTAGCGTCTGTTCACTGTTTCCGACCTGGGCGCAAGATCAGCTTTTTAAGATTTGTTTAGTGGAATTAATAATTAGTTAACTATGATTTTACATGGGTCAGTATTACAATTGGCCCTATGCTTAGTGTGATGAGTCTGATATGTGATGGCGATATTTCAGGTTGAAATCTTCAATTATAAATTAATCAAAATAATTAACATAAATGCAATTTATCTTCGTTCGTCAACAGAAAAAAGTAAAGTAAATTATATTGCGCTCATCATCATAAAAGTAAAAATATACAGTCATGGAGGATTTAAAGCAAACTGCTGCAAAGGCTGTATTGGCCTATATTACACAGGGGGCCACCATTGGCTTCGGCGCCGGCAGTACTATTGGTTATCTCATCACTTATCTTAAGGAAGAACAGATGCTGGCAGAAAGTATTACTACGGTAACATCTTCCTACAGTACCCGCCAGCTGTTGCTGGAGCATGGTTTCCGCGTGAAAGAGGCGGGTGATGTGGTGCATCTCGATCTCTACTTCGACGGCTGTGATCAGTTTGATACGTCCCTGAATGCTCTTAAAAGTGGCGGTGGTATCCATACCCGCGAAAAGCTATTGGCGGCCATGGCGACGAAGTTTATTATTATCGGCGATGGCGCCAAATATGTACCACAGTTGTATACCACCTTCCCGGTGGTGATAGAGGTGATACCGGAAGCTGTGCCCTTTGTACTTGCGCAAGTGAAGCGTGTGTACCCCGCTGCCAATCCTGTGATCCGCCTGAGCAACAAGAAAGACGGCGCCGTGATCACTGAAAATGGTAACCTGCTGATCGATATCTGGTTTAGTACTTTCCCGCCATTGGAGAGCGTGAACCCGCAGCTGAAGAGTATTCCGGGTGTACTGGAAACATCGCTGTTTTACAAAATGGCACATGCGGCTGTCATTGCAGGAAAGAAAGGCGTGGAGGTAATTACTGCTTAATGTGTAGCCTGCCGCAGCGGATTCATCAGGTATTTTGTACAAGTAGATGAGCAATATCGGCAGGAATAATTTATTTTACAGATACGAACCATCAAACGACGCGTATGAAACAGGCATCTGTTGTATGTTATGGGGAAGTGCTGTGGGATATTTTCCCCGGCTCGGCCAAGCCGGGTGGCGCTCCTATGAATGTGGCATATCACCTGAACAAGCTGGGGCTGCAAAGTCATATGATCAGCAGGGTCGGTAATGATGACCTTGGCAGACAACTATTGCAACAGCTGCAGCACTGGAACATCTCTACCCAATGGTGTCAGCAGGATATTCAGTATCCTACCGGCACTGTACTGGCAACAGAGGGCGCTGATCATGAAATGAGCTACGATATTATTAAGCCGGTAGCCTGGGATTATATTGAATGGAAGGATGAACTGGACCCGTTGCTGAAACATGCGGATGCGCTGGTGTTTGGCAGTCTCGCTACCCGGAATGAAACGTCGTATCATACGTTGTTGTCACTGCTGGAAATTTCGTCTTTCAGAATCTTTGATATCAACATCCGTCCTCCCCACAGTAACATCGATATAATAAAACTTTTACTCGCAGAAACGGACCTGGTGAAGATGAACCTGTCTGAACTGGAGCTGTTGTTGTGTGAAGAAGGTATCTCGGCTGCGAGCATCACCGAAGGGGCACAGAAACTCCTGGAAAAGTATGAATTCTCCGGTATGATTATTACTAAAGGCAGTCAGGGTGCTATGTTCCTTGATAGCACCACTTTCTGTGAACGTCCTGCTTACCAGGTCACGGTAAAAGATACCGTTGGCAGTGGTGATGCTTTTCTTGCCGGCTTTTTGTCCAGGTACCTGCATGGTAATATGGCAGAACCAGCCATGGACTTCGCCACAGGTCTCAGTGCATTTGTAACCACACAGGAAGGGGCTTGTCCTGACTACGAGCCTGCACAGCTGCCACAGTTGTTTGCCTCGTTGGCGTAACACGAATAGTTTGAATTTCGTAACTTCGTTGTATGCCAAAAACAGAAACACTTCAGGAATTCTATCAGCACAAAATGAACTGGCTCCCCGATAATCTCCAGCAGGAGATAGGCCATTTCAATATCTTCCGGATAGGGGACTGCATCAGCTCAGACGGAAGTATGAGAGTGAGCTACAGCCGCCGCGATTTCTATAAAGTTGGCCTGGTAACAGGGCATAACCTGTACCACTATGCCGACAAGTCGGTGGAAATAACAGGCCCTACGCTGACCTTCTTCAGCCCGCTCGTACCTTATGCCTGGGAGCCGCTTTCCACTGATATCAACGGCTATTTTTTTATCTTCCGTGAATCCTTTTTTACACAGGGAGGCCGGAATCATTTTACAGAGCTGCCCATGTTCCAGCCAGGTGGCAAGCCTTTCTATGTGCTGAACGATACGCAGAAAGAAGAATTAAGTCAGTTGTTTGAGAAGATGCTCCTGGAAATAAAAGGGGACTATGCCTATAAATATGACTTGCTACGCAACTACGCGATGGAAGTAATACACTATGCCCTGAAAATGCAACCCTCTGAAACGCTTTACCAGCATGCGAATGCGAATACGCGCCTTACTGCTGTATTCTCAGAGCTGCTGGAACGCCAGTTCCCGATAGAAACGCCGTCACAGCGGCTGGGATTAAAGTCTGCCGGCGACTTTGCCACGAACCTGTCGGTACACGTGAACCACCTCAACAGGGCCGTCCGCGAAACCACCGGTAAAACCACCAGCACCCACATTGCCGAACGTGTGGCTACAGAGGCCAGGGCCTTGTTGAAGCACACCAACTGGAATATCTCCGAGATTAGCTACTGCCTTGGGTTTGAGGAGCCTGCCCATTTTAATAACTTCTTTAAGAAGCATACGCATCAAACACCCTCCGCTTTCCGGGTTGTTTGATTTTTGCAAGTATTGGTTTGAATGGGGTAATAACGGATATGCCTGGTTGCTCTAATTTTGTTGCATCAAAAACAAACAGATTATGAGCACCCAAAAAGTATGGTTTATAACCGGCGCCTCCAGAGGCCTGGGCCGTGACCTTGTACACCAGTTATTATCAGCAGGATACCGCGTAGCCGCCACTTCACGTAATATAGAAGATCTCCGCAAAGTGGCCACCGGCGATAATTTCCTACCGCTGACAGTAGACATTAAAAATGAAGCCAGCGTTGCGAAAGCAATAGACGATACCGTAAAACACTTCGGACAAATAGACGTAGTAGTCAATAATGCAGGCTACGGACTTGTTGGCGCGCTGGAAGAACTCAGTGATAAAGAGTCCCGCGACGACTTCGATGTGAACGTATTCGGTACACTCAACGTTGTCCGCAAAGCAATGCCTTACCTGAGAAAACAGGGTTCCGGGCATATCTTCAACATTGCCTCTATTGCCGGATTTACTGGTAACTTCCCCGGATTCGGTATTTACTGTGCCACCAAATTCGCTGTACACGGGTTTTCTGAGTCCCTCTATGCAGAAGTAAAACCATTCGGAGTACATGTTACCATCGTGTCACCCGGATACTTCCGTACAGACTTCCTCACGTCTCATTCCCTTGTTACGCCTGCAAGTGAGATTGCTGAGTATGCATCAGTACGTGAAGTACAACGCGCACACCAGCTGGAGATCAGCGGCAACCAGGCCGGTGACCCTGTAAAAGCTGCGCTGGCCATGATTAAAACAGCTGAAACTGAAAATCCGCCACTGCACCTGTTCCTGGGCGAAGATGCCTTTAACTTTGCTTTCCAGAAAATGAAAGATGTGACTGCTGACCTGGAAGCGTGGAAGGAAGTGAGTATTTCAACAGCTAATTAGGTTTTAGGTATTAGCCATTAGGAAAATGCAGCGAAGATAATAGTTCATCTTCGCTGCATTTTCCTAAAGGCTAATACCTATTCTAATTCTATATTGAACTCTTTCGTTAGTACCAGTTTCCCGCTCTTTTCCTCTTCACTCCCTGGTATGCGCCAACCTTTGATCCTGGCGGTTTTGCCTTTGGTAAGCAGATCAGCGATCTGTTTGTCGGTGAGTTTTTTCCCCATGATCTCGAAGGGAACTTTGAAGCCACATACTTTGAAGTTGGCGCAGCCATATGCGGTACTACCTTTCTTCAGCTGATGCTCTTTACACTTCGGGCATTGCTGTTCCTCAATTGTTACGGGCGCGGCTTTAGGCTTAGGCTCCTTTTTAGGTTTGACCTCTTCCGGAGGAGTGTCCGGGGTAATGGTAATGGTTTTATAGCTGGCGGTTTTCACTTCTTTGGTGAGATCTACTACCATTTGTATTAACTCGTCCTTGAAGGTGTCCATAGCATACTCGCCTTTTTCAATCAGGCGGAGTTTGCGTTCCCACTGACCGGTGAGTTCCGGGCTTTTAAGCAGTTCGGTCTGGATGGTATCAATGAGGTCCATGCCGGTTTGAGTGGCATAGATATTCTTTTTTTTCTTGTCGATGTATTTACGGCGGAATAGTGTTTCGATGATGTTGGCGCGTGTGGAAGGGCGGCCGATGCCATTGTCTTTCAACAGCTCGCGCATGGCTTCATCGTCTACCTGTTTGCCGGCTGTTTCCATGGCTCTCAGCAGTGAGGCTTCTGTAAAGGGTTTGGGCGGAGTGGTTTTGCCCTGGTGAATACGGGGCGTATGCGGACCGCTTTCTCCGACTACGAAGTCAGGAATAAATTTCTCTTCTTCTTCACCCTCTTTCTTGATGCTGGTATCGTTAGCATACACTTCTTTCCAGCCTGGTTCAATGATCTGCTTACCTGTTACTTTGAAAGGCACTTGCCCTACCTTTCCCAGTACGGTAGTGTTGGAGATCTTACACTCCGGGTAGAAGGCAGCAATGAAGCGGCGTGCTATCAGGTCATAGATGCGTTTCTCCTCGAGCGGGATACCACCGGGATGTACGCCGGTAGGAATGATGGCATGGTGATCCGTTACCTTTTTATCGTCGAAGACGGTTTTGAGTTTGGGAATGGGCTTGGCCAGTACCGGCGCTGTGAGGGCGCTGTAGGGGGCCATGTCCTGTAAGATGCCGGGTATTTTCGGATGCAGATCTTCGGAGAGGTAGGTGGTATCTACGCGGGGGTAGGTGACCAGTTTTTTCTCGTAGAGGTTCTGTACATATTTCAGGGTATCATCGGCAGTGAAGCCGTATTTTTTGTTGGCATCCACCTGTAGGGCGGTGAGGTCGAACAGGCGGGGATTACCTTCTTTGCCGTCTTTCTTTTCGAAGGAAGTGACTTCAAAGGGATGTTCTTTCAGGTAGGCCAGTCCTTTTTGTGCTTTGTCCACACTGCCGAGACGGTCTATCGCGGCGGTGAATTCCGTTTCGCGGTAAATGGTCTTCAGTTCCCAGTAATCTTCTGACACAAATGCGTTGATCTCTTTCTGCCGCTGTACAATCATGGCGAGTGTAGGTGTCTGTACTCTGCCGATGGACAACACGGTTTTCCCAACCGCGAATTTCTTGGTGAACAGCCGCGTAGCGTTCATGCCCAGCAGCCAGTCGCCAATGGCGCGGGCGCTGCCAGCGGCATACAGGTTATTATATTGTTCGCTGTCTTTCAGCTGTTGAAATCCGTTACGTATAGCCTCTTCCGTTAGTGAGGAGATCCAGAGCCGTTTGACAGGGACTGTACATTTGGCTTTCAGCAGTACCCAGCGTTGTATCAGTTCGCCTTCCTGGCCGGCGTCCCCGCAGTTGATCACTTCTTCACATTGTTGTACGAGTTGCTCAATTATCTGGAACTGTTTCTTTACACCATCGTTTTCTATCAGCTTGATACCAAAGCTGGGCGGTATCATCGGCAGGTCTTCCAGGTGCCAGTATTTCCATTGATCGTAGTAATCGTGTGGCTCTTTCAGTGTACAGAAATGTCCGAAAGTCCAGGTTACCTGATAGCCATTGCCCTCATAATAGCCATCCCTGCGCTGTTTAGCGCCGATTATTTCAGCTATATCCCTGGCCACGCTTGGCTTTTCTGCAATGCAAACTTTCATACGGTTTTGAAATCGACTAACAAATATCGGATAAAAATTCAACTGTGATTTCTTTGATTTTTTTGATTATTCTGATGAGCGAAGAATAACACGGATAGTTGCCGGGATCAGTCTTCAAACAGTTCATCCACCCCGCTCTTCGCTCATCAGAATAATCAAAAAAATCAAGGAAATCATAGTTCTGACTTCTATGCTGCCTTGCGAGAAATACGTATCTTGCTGGTTATGTTGTCTGCCAGTGATATTGTCATCGTGGGAGGCGGACTGGCGGGGTTGACGAGTGCAATTCACCTTTCCCGTTCCGGCCTGCGCGTTACACTCATCGAGAAGCACCAGTTTCCTAAGCATAAAGTTTGCGGAGAATATATCTCCAATGAAGTGCTGCCATATCTTCAGTGGTTGGGGGCAGACCCTGCCGTGTTGCATCCGGCGGCGCTGACCCGTGTGGAAGTAAGCGCGGTGAATGGACAGGTACTGTCATCACCGCTGCCGCTGGGTGGTTTCGGGGTGAGCCGGTATACGCTGGATTATTTCCTGATGACGAAAGCAGCTACTGCTGGCGTGACCTGCTTAACAGATACTGTTACGGATATTTTTTATGAAGACGAACAGTTCAGCGTACATACGGGCAACCACGGCGTGCTTACCTCGCGTATTGTACTGGGTGCTTATGGAAAGCGTGCAGCGCTTGACCAGCGGCTTGCAAGGGAGTTTGCCCGGAACAGGTCTCCCTGGTTGGCAGTGAAAGGCCATTATGAAGGTGCGTTCCCGGAAGGCCTGGTAGCACTGCACAACTTTCATGGCGGCTATTGTGGCGTATCCCGGATAGAAGACAATAAACTCAATATCTGCTACCTGGTGAATTATGAAACATTCCGCAGGTATAAGAACATTGAAACCTATCAGGAGGAAGTGCTGTACCAGAATGTGCACCTGAAGCGGATATTCGAGAACAGCCGCCTGTTGTTCGAGGCGCCGCTCACGATCAGTCAGGTGTCTTTCGAAGAAAAAACAAAAGTGACGGATCATATTCTGATGATGGGAGATGCCGCGGGACTGATACATCCGCTTTGCGGCAATGGAATGGCGATGGCTGTTCATAGTGGTAAGATCGCTGCGGAAGGAGTACTACGCTTCTTTAACGCCGATGGCTATACGAGGGCGCAGCTGGAAAATGATTATATTAAAGCCTGGAACCGGCAGTTCAGAACGAGGATGCAGGCAGGCAGGCTGCTGGCAGGCTTGTTCCTGAAAGACCGGTTGTCGGCTTTGCTGGTGCAGGGACTGGCTGCTGTGCCGGGCGTATTGCCTATGATTATCAGGCAGACACATGGTAAGCCAATAAACGTATAAAAAAGCTATGGGACAGGATATAAAAGAGCGGATACTTGTACCGGAGATCATGGACGACTTCGAGATGGAGGGAAGCTTGCTGGAGAATGCGCTGCGGAAGATTGTCCGGATCAACCGGTTGCTGGGGGGCAACCGCATTACGATACGCGGTGTATCTGCATTGATGCGGCAAGCGCCAGACCGGGAAGTAGTGATCACGGATATAGGTTGCGGCAATGGTGATATGTTGCGGGTACTCGCTGACTATGGCCGCCGGAAAGGATGGAAGCTGCGGCTGGTTGGTATAGATGCCAACCGCTTCACCGTACAGTTGGCAACGGCATTGTCTGCCGGTTATCCGGAGATCAGTTATCATTGCATGGATGTGACCAGTGAAGCGTTTGATGATATGCACACAGACATTGCGCTGTTCACGCTCACGCTGCATCATTTCACAGACGACATGATCATCCGCCTGATGCAACGCACGCAGCGGCTGGTACGTATAGGCGTTGTGGTGAATGATTTGCAGCGCAACATGCTGGCTTACCGGCTCTTTCAGCTGATATGTTTCCTGTTCAGGGTCAACAGGATGACGAAGGCCGATGGCCTCGCCTCCATTCTCCGGGGATTCAAAAGAAAAGAATTACTGCTGTTGGCACAACAGCTCAACATACAACATTACAGTCTTCGCTGGCAATGGGCATTCCGTTACCAATGGATAATATCGAATCTATGAGTGTTAAAGTTCAGTCGGTCGCAAAAGCACTGCCAGCCCATACCAGGCATATTGATGAAGTAATGCCCTTTCTTGATTTATGGCTTTATGGCCAGGAAGAGCGTTTTGCGCGCAAAGTGAAGAAGATCTTCGAAAATGCAGGGGTAGACAGGCGTTACTCCATCATGTCACCGGAAGAAATCTTCAACAACGCTTCCTTCGAAGAAAAGAATAATCTCTACATACGGGAAATGACCGTCCTGGGGAAATATTGCCTGGAAGACGCTTTAAAGAAAGCGAATCTGCAACCTGCCGATATTGATTTTATCATCACGGTGAGTTGCACCGGCATCATGATTCCTTCGCTGGATGCTTACCTGATTAATGAGTTGCAGCTGCGCCAGGATATTGTGCGGTTACCGGTTACAGAGATGGGCTGCGCAGCAGGGATCTCGGGGATGATTTATGCATGGCAGTTCCTGAAAGCCAATCCTGGTAAACGCGCCGCCGTTGTGGCGGTAGAGTCGCCCACCGCTACCTTCCAGCAACATGATTACTCGATGGCTAATATTGTGAGTGCTGCTATATTCGGCGATGGCGCTGCTTGCGCCATATTATCATCACATGATACCGATAGCGGGCCGGCCATTACCGGTGCAGAGATGTATCATTTCTATGGCGCCACCCACCTGATGGGCTTTGACCTTACCAATAGCGGCCTGAAGATGGTGCTGGATGTAGAAGTACCGGATAGGATTGCTGAACATTTCCCGGATATTGTGCATCCCTTCCTGGCGCGGCATGGACTAGAGATTGCAGATATTCAGCATCTCATCTTTCATCCCGGGGGAAAGAAGATCATTCAGACGGTGGAAGCGTTGTTCAATGATCTCGGGAAGAATATTGAGGACACCAAGGAAGTATTACGCTTATATGGCAACATGTCGAGCGCCACGGTGTTATATGTATTGGAACGTTTCCTGGACCGGCAGATACCGGAAGGGGACAAAGGGCTGATGCTGAGTTTTGGTCCTGGATTTTCTGCACAAAGAATATTGTTGCAATGGTAAGCGAATTTGCACAACATCATTACTGGGCCGTTATACTGGGCGGCAGCAGTGGCCTTGGGCTCGCGGCAGCACAGAAGCTGGCGGGGCATGGCATGCATCTCTGTATTGTACATCGTGATGCCGGTGTGGAAATGGAAAAGATCAATGCTGCTTTTAACGACCTGCGTATAACAGGCGTGCAGGTAATTACTTTCAATGCGAGCATTGTCAATGAAGAAAAGCGGAACGAGATATTGGAAGAGCTGCGGCAGCACATGGGTAGCCAGGGCAGGGTGCGGTGTCTGTTACACAGCGTGGCGAAAGGCACACTGAAAACGATGGGTGCTGACGATGACGCTTTGCAGACCGATGATATTATGCTCACAATAGAGCACATGGCAGTAAGCCTTTACAGCTGGACACAGGCATTGCTTGCGGCACAGTTGTTTGCGATGGATGCAAGAGTGTTGTCGTTCACCAGTGAAGGCAGCAGCAGGGCATGGAAACACTATGCCGCTGTATCGGCAGCCAAGGCTGCATTGGAAGCGATCACCCGCAGTATGGCACTGGAGCTGGCTCCGCATGGCATACGTGCCAACTGCATACAGGCTGGTATTACAGACACGCGCTCCATGCGTATGATACCCGGCAGCGAGCAGCTGGTGGAGTTTGGGCAGCAGCGCAATCCTTTTCAGCGCCTCACCACACCCGAAGATGTGGCGGATATTGTATACCTTTTATGCAAAGACGAAGCCGCATGGGTGAACGGCGCGGTTATTCCCGTAGACGGCGGAACACATATCAGCTAAATGATGACAGCAACAGCCATACTGGAGCGCCTGCCCTACAGCCATCCTTTCCTGTTTGTGGACGGGCTGGATCATGTTGATGCAGATAAAGTAACGGGGCATTTCACTTTCAGGAAAGACATGGAAGTATACAATGGGCACTTCAGGGATTATCCCGTTACACCAGGCGTATTGCTCACAGAAACGATGGCGCAGATAGGTGTGGTATGCCTGGGTATTTATCTGATGGGCGATGATATGCCGCATCATGCCTTTGCGCTGACATCTACTGAAGTGGAATTTTTACTTCCGGTATTACCGGGGGAGAAAGTAACCGTAACAGGTGAGAAAATATATTTTCGTTTTGGTAAACTGAAGTGCAGGGTGATGATGCAAAATGAAGCCGGAGAGGAAGTTTGCAGTGGTATCATTGCCGGTATGATCATAAACAGAAAAGATGCATAGCAGGGTAGTTATAACAGGACTGGGTGTGGTAGCGCCTAACGGCACGGGGTTGGAAGCATTCCGTGATGCCCTGCAACAGGGCGTTTCAGGTGTGCGTCATGACCCGCGGATGGAGGCATTGCAGTTTGCCTGCCAGATAGCCGGAGAGCCACAGGTACCTGAATCATTGCAGCAGCAATACTTTGATGCGTTGGAGCTGCGCGGCTTCAACAGCGGGGCGATACTGTACGGTGTTATCGCCGGTATGGAAGCGTGGACTCACGCGGGGTTACCGGTATCGGCCACTCCTGACTGGGATACCGGTGTTATCTTCGGCACGGGTTCTTCCGGTGTGGATAAACTGAGAGAAGCTATTTACAAGGTAGATGAAGGACAGATACGTCGTTTAGGTAGTACCGTTGTGGCCCAAACGATGGCCAGTGGTATCAGTGCCTGGCTGGGAGGCCGGCTGGGAGCGGGTAACCAGGTGACGACCAATTCATCTGCCTGTACCACCGGTGCAGAAAGTGTGCTGATGGCATACGACCGCGTAAAGGCAGGCAAGGCAACGCGTATACTGGCTGGCAGCACTACGGATGGCGGTCCGTATATCTGGGGCGGCTTTGATGCTATGAAGGTATGTACATACAAAAGTAATCATGATCCTGCGGCAGGTTCCCGTCCGATGAGCGCGTCAGCGGGCGGCTTTGTGCCAGGCAGCGGCGCCGGCGCTATGGTGGTGGAATCACTGGAGAGCGCCTTGTCGCGCAATGCGGTTATCTATGCAGAGATTGCAGGTGGTCATATCAATTCCGGCGGGCAACGCGATGAAGGCAGCATGACGGCGCCCAACAGCATTGCCGTACAGCGCTGTATACGCGAGGCTATCCGCGAGGCAGGCATTGCGCCGGAAGATGTAGACGCTATCAATGGCCACCTTACGGCCACCGGTAAAGATGCTACTGAGATTATCAACTGGAGTGAAGCATTGGGGCGCAGTGGTATCAACTTCCCTTATGTGAATGCCCTGAAATGTATGATAGGGCATTGTTTAAGCGCCTCCGGCAGTATAGAGCTGGTGGCGGCAGTACTACAGCTTCATGAAAACTTCCTGTTTCCCAACATCAACTGTGAAGACCTGCACCCTGAGATATTGCAGGTGATAGATTCCTCCCGGATACCACAGCAGCTGCGATACACAACGCTGAATGTCATCGCAAAGGCGAGCTTTGGGTTTGGCGATGTAAATGCCTGCGTGATATTGAAGAAATATGTGCCCTGATAATACCGGCAATACGACAAACAGGAAATCTTATCTTGTAAGGTTGCTCATACGCTTATAACTGGCCTTTGACCACGCTTTGGTTACCATTTAAGTGCGCTTTTAATACCTATGAGAATCGACTGACAAGCGAAGGAGAAGCCTGAGAAAGCACCCTGTTAAAAACTTGGCGCCTTTAGGTAATATTGGTAAATTGGTATAAGACGTTGTTGTTTAAACCCTTATCCCATGGCAAAGATAGATTTAGACGTCAGACCGCCCTTTATAGGGACTGTTGGCATTCTCTGTATCTACGAGATGCATGGGAGATATTATATGCGCGTAAAAAGCGCTCTTACCGGCAAAAGGGTAAAGAAAGACCCGGCTTTCCGCAAAACAATGGAGAATGCCGGTTTATTGGGTGTAGCGTCGAAAATGGCTTCGGGTGTATACCGGCAGTTGCCTCAACAACAAAAGATACATGCCTTATACCGGCAACTTACCGGAAGAGCCTTTCAGCTGCTGCGGGAAGGTATACACAACGATGTTATTATTGCAGAGCTGTTGAAAATGTGCCAGCCGGTAACACCTGTAAAACAGGTATGTAAATCAACTACCCGTTGTAAGCCATTACCTGCCTTATGGCGATGTGGTAATGAGGTGGCTGGTTTCCGCTGCGGAGACAGACGTATGGTGCGTATGCGGATACTGGAATTGTCCAGTAACAAATCAGGCTATTTACAAAGGATAACAGATGATACGTAGTGATTAAGTTTATTTACGTTGACGTCTTATCTGCTGCTTCTTTTGGTTTTAAATGGAGGATCGATATGCTTTATACTATCGAACCTCAATTACTATGATATTAAGTTGTTCTTATTGTTTGTAACCTTAATGAATAACCTGTTTATTTTTTACAGAAGAAAGTTAATTTTACCCCTGAGATTGTGTGACCATTGTTTTAACATCAACCCGATTGTCTCATCTCCATAGATTATCAACATTATATTTTATTTTCAAATTAACATCATGAAAAAATTACTATTTATCTCCTTTATCCTTGTAGCTTATCTGCCTTCATTTTCCCAGAAATGGGGTATAGATAGTTCCCGCACGGAAACCCGCGATGATGCCAGTCTGCAAGGCAATGCCGGCGCTGTTTCCGGCTTCTTTCAGACGCTCAATCCTATGAATTATCCGCCGGGAGCTAACGGCTGGTGGCATCTGCTGGATGTGCGCCATAGCAATGCGGCCAGTAATTTCAGTATGCAATTTGCTGGCAGTTTTTTTGATCAGAATCTGTATTTCAGGAAAATTGCGAATAATCCTGCGCAGAAATGGTCGAGGATATTGTTAGAAACAGATGGAAAAATGGGCATCGGGACTACTGTTCTCCGCGCACAACTGGACATGAAATTTACAAACGCCAATGTTCTTTCCAGTATACTGGGAAGAGTTGCGGAAGGAGATGCCGATGGCGATGGTACCTACCTGGGTGTTCGTACATTGAATACACAACCGGTGGATGTTGGTACCTTTTCTATTGAGCATGGATTTTATGGAATGGTGAACAACGCCATCACCTTTCACCGTGGTCTTGCTAAGCAGGGGGGCTTCATGAGCTTTTCCACCAATAATGGTACTGAACAGATGCGTATTGACCCCTGGGGCAATGTGGGCATTGGTACTAAAAAGACAAACGGCTACAAATTGGCTGTTGAAGGTGCTATCGGTGCACGCAGGGTAAGAGTGACGCAGGAGTCATGGGCGGATTACGTTTTCGATCATACCTACCAGTTGCCTTCTTTACAGGAAGTGGAAGCTTATGTGAAAACAGAAAAACACCTGCCAGGTATTCCTTCTCAAACAGAGATCAGTCGTGATGGTCTTGATCTTGGCGATATGCAGAAGTTGCAGATGCAGAAGATAGAAGAACTGACACTGTATGTAATAGAATTGAATAAAAAACTGGAAGCGCAGCAACAGTTGGTTGCTATACAGGCAAAGGAATTGAAGAAACTGAAAGAGAAACGTTGATAGGAGGCCGCGAATGTTTTCAAAGTACCGCATATTACGGTACTTTTTTTATGCGCACATTCAGTGTGCATGGCATCATTAATTTGCTTCTAGTTGTTTATAACCTAAATGAATGTCTATGATAGTAGTAAAAATTGATGACTTGCGTACTACTGCAGGAACCTCCGGAGCCACCTGTGATGTGCTCGGGTATTATCTGGCAGAAGATGGTGGCGGTGGCCATTTTTATTGGGATGCCAATTCCACGGAAGCTGATAACAACGGTACGGTTATTAGTGGTCCCGGTGGAACCGGGAGATGGAAAAGAATATATACCGGGCCGGTGAATGTGAAATGGTTTGGCGCTAAAGGAGATGATACCTTCGATAACTATTCCGTGTTTCAATATGTTTTCAATCATTTCGGGAATGTAATTGTACCGGCAGGAGCTTATGCCGTGAAGAATACCGTTGTAATAGGAATTAACCTGGATGTGAGAGGAGAGCGGGGAACGGTTATCTCGCGGCGATTCGAAGATAAAACTAACGGTTCACCGGTATTTCAGAATGCAGGTAAAGTAAGTATTACGCTGGATAATATAGGCTTTAACGGAAACAGAAACCGTGGTACAGATGAATGGCTTGTTACAAAGGATTTTCAGGGGAAGAGCAATTTAATTATTAAGTATGGGTATTACTTTATTTACTTTAATGATACAAATGTAATAACGATCACTAACTGCCGCTTTAGTGAAATCAACGGGACTGCCTGCACATTGATGAAAGCCCGCAAGATCTATGTAAGCAATTCTATATTCGAAGGATGCGACCGTACCGGTGTGCAGGTACTTGCTGGCGAGCCTGCTCCTGGGGATATTTACGGCAGTAATGAGCATGTTGAAGTAACAGGATGTACGTTTGCGAACATTGGTTATCTCCCCAATACATTTACAATAAGAAAAGAACTTGATAATGGTCAGGTAACAACAGAAGTCGTCTCTTTTAACGGCCCGGAGCAATACCATCATCAATTTGGTGACGGTTTCTACGGCGATGGGATCAGTATATTTGTCAATAACAATACCTTCCTGAACATCAGCAGAGGGGCCATCGTGTGTGAGCGCACATGGCCGGAATATCAGGCCAGGTACATCGTTTCGGATAATTATATAGAGCATGATCATCCTAACCTCAGATGTAACAATCCATCAGCGTCCATCTGGTGTGAATGGCAAAACAGTGCTACTATTCATAATAACAGGATGGTATATAAAAGACGCTCGGATAAAGAATATGGCTATGGTATTATGATCGCGCAAACTCCTTCGAATCCTTACAAGGTTCCTAAGGTGATTCCGGACAGAAGCCTGAATGAGTGCTTTAACAATGAAATTGATGCTATCCAATATAACAATACGCTTTCGGCGGGAATTGTAGATTTGTCTAACGACTATAAATATTCCTATATAAAGGGAAATGTTGTGACCGGTGATGTGCAGGTCGCTATTTATCTTACTAATTTTGAAGATGGATATGGTGAAGAGCTGGCTGTATGCCAGAATAACATCAATGTAAAAGGTGTTTCTACAAGTGGTTACTGGGGAATATTCTTCAGTAAGTATAAAGACCTGGCGCACCATTACAAGCTGATGGATATATCAGGCAACAATATTTCCCTTCCTTCCAATGCCAACGCTGGTATATCTTTCACGGATATTCTGGCGAACCCTGATTCTTCGGTCATCATAAAGGATAATGTGCTGAACAACCAGCATATATATTTAGGCCGTGATCCGGTTAAGCAATTATTTGTGCACAACAATACAGGATGTAACCGCTTATACAGAGGGAATGCGCTGCAGAATGGGGACTATGTGGAAATAACAGGTAATACCTGTAATTCAATTGAGATCCTGGGCTCACCTGCTTCTGCTGCCACTGCTCTTACCGGTATTATCAGCCGCAACAAGGTTAATGGCGAAATCAGCGTTGGGGCTTGCCGTAATTTCAACATATCAGACAATCACATTCTCTGTAAAGTGAATGGCATTACTATCAATCCAACCATTGTGGATATAGAGAACCTGGCTGTTGCCAATAACAACATCCGGCTGGATAGTGATAATGCCAATGGTATCAATATGTTTGTTGGCCCCTCCGGTCATAATGTGAACGGCTGCACAATAACGGGCAACGTCATTTCCAATCAGTACAACAGTAAGTTTGCCAATACAACCGGTATCCGCTGGGCTACTGCTTCGGGGAATACCAATGCTGTACTGGTGGCTGGTAACCGGTTCCTGCAGTTGCAGAATAATGAATGGAACAGAATACTGAATGTTTAAATACGTGAGCTCCTGCCATATTTTGTTATGGCAGGCGCTCTTATTTTACATGGAGCCATTTACTCAATTAGACGGCAGCGTAGTGAGGTCTACAGTTGGAGGTACGCCGGTAGCGGGGCGTGTGTAGGTTTGTCCTACGCTGTTGCCTACCTGTCTGAAGCCGCCGCTGAACATATAGAATATGTTATTCTCCACACCGCCGCCTATGTCGTACCGTTGATGTGCGGCATCGCTGGCGGTGGTGGTGAAGGAGGCACGGTTCAGTTCTATCCAGGTACCCTTAACGGTGCGCACCCACTGATTACCGTAGCGGGCTTTGAAGAAATCGTTGCCGTTATCGGAGAAGTTTTCTACAAAGGAGTAGAGGCCACCGAGCAGCTGACCGTTGGTCTTGGATTTATCCCATTGTGCGATGAGCCGCAGTTGCCATTTTCCGGCGCATAGTACCATGCGGTGAAGATGGTATGTGTGCCGGAAGCTACGGCGTTCACCAGCATCCGGTAGGTATTACCGGTGACCCAGGGGAACTTGAGATAGCTCTGTCCGCCGGAGCCTTCGCCGCCGAATGGATTGGCGGTAACGCCTGCGCCTTTTTTAACGAGCGTTACAGCGTAGTCGGATGGTATCTGGTTGGGATCGTTGGTGTTGTAATTGCTCCAGATGGAGAAGAGGATGCGTCTTTCGGTAGGGCTGTTTACTTGTATGCCGAAGTAGCCATCCCAGAAGCCGTTGGTCATGTAGTAGGCGTAGAGTGGATCTGCGCCGGCTGGAACGGTGATCTCATTGTAGAACCAGGCGATAGCGCTGTCTTTTGGCGCGGGGTAGGACAAATGCGTAGCTGGTGCGCCGCGGTACTGGCTCTTATTATATTTCAGGTTCAGCGAGCTGTTGACAACTACTGACTGTACATCGGGGAGGTAGGTGCCGTTTTTGGAAGCGGCCCTGATCTCGAGGCAATGATATTGTGCAGAAGATACGTTGAAGGTACCGACGTTCAGTGTTACATATTTCGTTGTTTTATTGACGGTAACATTATAGCTGGCGCCGGAGCTGTCGAGCCGTATCTTCAGTGTGTTGGTATTAGCTGCCTTAACGCGGATGGAGACGGTGATCTGGCCGGTGGCCTGTGGATAGAAGAACACACGCGTAAAGCCGCTGGAATCCGTCCAGGCTCCCAGCCCTGAAGTGGAGATGGTACCGTAGCCGTTGCTTTGATCTTTCGGATATACGTATCCGTTACTGTACAGTGTGACGGTATCGGTTTGTTGCACAAGTGCGGCAAGATCGATCCCGTTTTTGTCGGCGCCGGATTTCTTAAGGAGTTCACTGTTGTTGAATTTTGCGCATGCGCCCAGGGTGAGGAGGCAGAGCAAAATCATCGGATATTTTTTCATGAGAATTGTGGATTTTGGTTAGCATTATATAAAAGGCTCCATGTGCTGTGGGAATCTGCTCATTGTTCTGCTGAAACCGGAATGACAGGCTATCGTTGTCTGATGTACTATTGACGGGTACAATGTTATTAAAGGTACTTTTTACATTTTATTTCTTCAAGTACTATTCTTTTTATGTAGAATAAATGACATTATATGATAACGATGTATAGAGAAGGATATGATAAGGAATGGATGAATAGCCTTGAAGTTGTTTGCTGGTGAAGATGATGGCCTGTTGACAGAGTGGTGACGGAGATATTTTTAACAGCGTCATGGCACTACGTAAATACAATGCATAGTGCCCTGTTATCTTTGGTTTACATTGTTGATACAATTGTTTGTTAGCCCTGATTTGTTAACCCTTAATTTTTCTTTTCACAGGCTGATCGAATAAAAGATGGTTGATAATCCCCGATAATTCCTGTAAACTTGTAGCCATAAAGCAACTCCGTATATATGGATAAACCAGATCTGATAGCGGCCATCAAGGAAGTGGTACGCCCTTATGCAAAGAACCAGGAAGCACTGGAGAGCATCAATGAAAGCACTGACTTTATCAAAGATCTGAAGATCAACTCCGCAAACCTTGTGGATGTAGTGCTGGATGTGGAGGAGAAATTCAATATTGTGATCGATAATGAATCCATGGAACGCATGCTCACTGTGCAGGCAGCAATGGACGTAGTGGAAAGTAAGCTCGCAGAAAAATAGGACAGCGGATATTTAAAACGGGAGGATGAAATATTGCCGCCGAAGTATGCTGGAGTATGCTTAAGATGGCAGATGAAGATAACGGATTACAGATAACAACGGATTGCAGATAATACATAACAGGTATTGATTTGCTGTACACGTGAACCTCCGATGCAAATAACGGGTAACGACATTATAGATCTGCAGCTGGCGGCCGCAGAAAATAACTGGCGCCGTCGTGGCTACCTCGACAAAATATATACTCCTGCGGAACAAGAGCTGATTGCCTCCGCTACGGCGCCTGACATCATGGTATGGTTGCTCTGGAGCTGTAAGGAAGCGGTCTATAAAATCGTAAACCGGTCTTCCGGTGCCAGGTCTTATGCGCCGCAACAATTCGATTGCCTTCCGCAAACCTGTAATCCATATATGCACAATGCTGTTAGTCAGCCGCCACAGCTCAACACTGTGGCAGACGGCCTTACAACAATATATGCGCCTGCAAATATTACCGGTAGCAGCTATACCGGTAAAGTATTTCATAATGGTAACGTATATATTTTCAATAGCATCGTTACTCATGCATATATTCATACCGTGGCCGTAACGCAGCATCCTCCCGAAAGCGCATATATCAATAGTCTATTTCCCCACTCAATTATTATCAACATATCTTCCAATACAAAAGAGGAAATGTATAACGTTGACAACTACACGCAGATACTACAATCTTCCGGTATTATCGCAGCACAACAACAAGTACAAAAAGACCCGCAAGATCTTCCTGTTATCTACGACACGATTACCCAACAAGTGACGTCCGTTACTATTAGCCACCACGGCCGTTATCTGGCTATCTGTTGTTGAAGACGGCTATCGGAGCATTTGGGTTACAGGCTACCCGGCTTGCGTTTCCTGATGAGTGCAAACGAGCACCAATTACAGCTGGTATTATAAGAGAAGATACACTTTACGCACTCTCGCACAATCAAAAGCTATAATATGTTATAATGTTTTATCTGTATTATGTTACGTGTAAAGAGTCATTTCAGGTCTTACGCAGGACTGGTCCGTTTTCTGTAGTTTGAAAGCCGCTGACATTATGATAGCTTATTATTAAGATCAGTATCGGGTTAATTTTATTCCCCTTATTCCCCTTATTCAATAGTTGTATGACATAGATATATCCCGTACACTGTATCTGTTTTTGGTTTTTACTGTAGACTATATTAGAAGCGAGTACTGCACACTAGTTACAAGTATATTCGGAGAGTCCTATCAACAAGGGGCATTAAAAGTCACTTATCAATGAGAGCAATGAGAAAAGGCAACCTACTGTACACGTTACTTTTATTTTTTATTCATTTTAACTCCTATTAACAGACAGGCAATAGCATTGGAATAGGCACTGTTGCACCGGATTCATCTGCTGCACTGGACATTGTATCAAATACCAAAGGGCTATTGACGCCCAGGTTAAGATTGACAGATGTAAGATTGGCTGCCCCTGTTGTGAATCCCGCAGAGGGATTATTGGTTTACTCGTTATCAGCACCTACAGGAGGTAGCGGTACAGGTTACTACTACTGGCAAACCAGTTCCTGGATACCAGTTAAACCCCAGGATCTCTACTGGAGTAAGAATGGTAATGCTGGCATTGATGCAAGAACAAACTTTCTTGGCACTACAGATGGCAACGACCTGGTGATGAGAACATTCGGGAACCGGATACTGCATTTGACGGCCAATGCAAAAGTTGGTGTGCTGATGTCTCCTGATGATAGATCCGGTCATGGATTGCAGCTGGGCACCAACGTCAGGTTTGGGCAATGGTCCTTAGGTAGTAACCAGCATTTCAGCATTGCCATGGCACCGGGGGACTTTTCAGCTGATGTATTAGCCAGGAAGCTCGCATATACGCTGATCTCCGGGAATTCCTTTATGGACCGGGGAGAGTTGTTATTAGGCGGTAGCACAAATTTCAACAATGAATGGGCTGTGCAGAATATTATATTCTTCACCAATCCAACCAACCAGGTACCCGGTATTGAACGGATGCGGTTGGATAGAACAGGTAACCTGATAATAGGTGGAGCAGGGAGGACAGCAGCGAGAAGACTTGAATTAGCTACAGATGACGTAAGCGCCCCGCCTATGAGATTGTCACTTCAGACCGCGTCAGCAGCTGCTACACATACCGATGGCAGTCAGACAAAAGTAATGATCGTTGATGTTAACGGTGACGTGCGTACCAAGGTTTATGAAAAAAGATATTCCATAAACGGGGGAGGAAATACGCTTCCATTTCCCGGTGGAAGGCCTACCGTACCTTATACGTTACCTCCGGATGCTACTTCGTTTGAACAGAGTGATGGTAATTGGGCGGGGAACGGACAATCCAACACAACATTAGTTGACTTTATCTTACCGAGGGTTTCGGATGCAATTGCTGCCGGGCATAAGATTGGAGATATTTTAGCCATTGATAAACTTAGTACCTACAATATGGTAATTGGTCCGGATAATACCAACATGACCTCTAATCTGGTGTTAAGTTCAGGACATACTTGTGTTTTTTTTATTATGGGGTCAGATAGATGGTATAAGCTTAATTGAGAAAGTAAAGAGATGTCTATGCCTTCATAGCATTTGGGTAAGGACAGCCTGCCGCACTGTACCTTTACGCCGTGAAATGTGTGGAGACCAAATCGACGCCGTTCTTTGATGCAGTGCGGCAAAGCGGTGGATGCCATGCGGATTAACGTGTGGATATAAATGCTGTGATGCCGCTTACTAATTCCGGTTGTAACGGAAGATCAGGTTTGTTGTATGTGGCGAGATTGGCAGCCTTGTCCATGGGAGCTGTTTTTAGCACATGGTTCATACCATCGATCTTTTTAAGGATGGCTTTGGGCGCAGCCTGTTTAAGTAGTTCTGCATCATGGATCGTCACCTGAAGGTCTGTAGTGCCTTGCAGGATCAGTACAGGGGTATGCAGCTTTTTGATTTCCTGTTGCGGATTGTATTTCATGATGGAGATCATGTATGGCTGAACAGAGTTACGGAAATACATAGCAAGATTGTCGGGACAATGAACTGTATGCCCGCTGGCGAGGCTATCGATCAGTGTGGCGGAAATGGCGCTTTGGGAAGGTGGTAACAGTTGCTGGACTTGTCTTTTTAGTGTTGTACTGAAAGGCTCTCCCATACCGGCGACAGATATATATCCATCCACAGGTTCGCGCTGTGCGGCTATCATACCAATCAATGATCCTTCACTATGTCCTGCGATATACACTTTTGAAAAACGGTTGTCTGCCTTGAGCAATTTGACCAGCGCAACGGCGTCATTAATCAGGTCTTCAAAGGACAGATCTGCTTCGCTGTGCATGCCGGCTGCACTCTTGCCGATGCCGCGTTTATCATAGCGTAAGCTGGCGATACCATGCTGTTGCAAAGAGTCCGCGAGTAACTTATAGGTATTGGAGGCAAGGCCTACCGCGCTGTTGCCATTGCGGTCAGTGGGACCAGAACCGGCAATGATCAGTACTACCGGTTGTTTGTTGTTATTAGCAGCGAGTGTTAGCGTACCATGAATATCTCCCGAAATGATGTTATCTTCTTCTTTGTTGTTGCCGCCTGGTGATGAATAAGGCATAAACTGCAATCCCTCTAATTGGTTGTCTTTATTGAGCGCCAGTATGACGGTGAGGGTGGTCTTATCAAAATCACCTTTGAAGCTGGTGTAGGCGGCAGCTTTCGTCTGTGGGATCAGTGTTTTTAAGGAGCCGAACTGACTGCGCATCATGCTGAGCATTTGCGTTGTTTTATCCAGTGGCAGCGCGGTTTTAACGCTGGCTGCATACATACTGAAAAGGCTGTCTGCCTGGTTGTTGTTGTAATAACGCATGAACTTACCGGCTGCCGTTACGTAATCTGACTGGGCCAGCAGATACGTTGGCATAAAGATATGCAGCGCTAACAATAGATTTTTCATAAACAGTTATTTATTGATTTGAAGAAAGTTGCAGAGGATAATTGAAATGACTTCTGCTATGAGCAATGTAGTGATGAATACCATTGTGCCTTTAGCGCCTCTGATGTTGCAGGATACGCGGAAGGCATTGTACATAAGGGCTACCATCCAGATACTTAATACCACGCTCACAAAGGCGACTACGATTATATCTGTGCTGATCCGGTGTAAATCAATTCTTGGGGGCATCGCGAAGTTGATGAGTGCAACGAATATCATCGGGGCCCTGGCTAATGCGATGGTACCGGCAATGTCAATGAAGCGGATTGCGGAGGTGGAAAATATTTTGCCGGCAAAGAAGAACAGCAGTGCCGGACATCCCCAGGCGATCAGTTGTGCCAGCAGGTACCCTGCTGGAAGGGCCATTGTTCCTATTTGTGCACCAAGGGTGCTATTGAAAAGTGTGTGACTGAAAAAGGCGATGAAGGCAGTAAGTAGCATGATCGCCCATCCGACCAGCAATGATCTCGCTCCTGCGATGTAGGTAAAAGGGTTGTAAAACCATATTGTTGTCATCTTAAAGGATTTACTTTTTCTCAATTTTTTCAATCTTCTGAATAATATCATCAAGTAGATTACGCACGGTTGGATAGCTTAATCCCAGTTGTTGCGCCATTACTTTCAAACTTCCGCTGCTTTTTACGAAGTCTATCACAAACTGGAGGTCTTCTGCTGAAAGCCTTGCCAACAGTGGTAATTCAAATGATCCGGATACAACGGTTTCACATGCTTCACAGGCTAGTGAAGTTACTTTCAGTGGTGAAGAACAACTTGGACAATTACAGGGAAGTGTTTTCTTAACTTGTTTCATAGTTGAACAAAGTTAAGATATTTTTTAATAAAATTGATTTTTTGATAAATAAAATTAATTTCAGGGATGGTAAGAAGAAGCGGAGCTGTTTATTCTGCCCTGAGATTATTGACGGGATTATTCAGTGCAGCTTTTACTGTTTGTGTACATACCATGACGAGTGCAATGACGAATGCCACGCCGCCCGCAGCGGCAAATATCCACCAGGGTAATGTTACATGCCAGACATAGCCATTGAGCCAGGTGTGCATAATCCACCAGGATGCCGGGATGGCGATCAGGAAGGAAAGGAATAGCAGGAATACAAATTCTTTGGAGAGCAGGGTGAATAATTGCAGATTGTTGGCGCCGAGTATTTTCCTGATCCCTGTTTCCTTGGTGCGTTGTTGTGTGGAAAACATGGCCAGCCCCAGTAAGCCCAGACAGGATATGATAATAGCCAGTATCGCGAAAGCATGGCTTAGCTGCATCACTGTTTGTTCATTGCGGTAGAGCCGCTCATAATCTTCGTCGGCAAAAGAATACCGGAAAGGAAACGCCGGGTTTATTTTTTTGCAGAGTTGTTCCAGTGAGGCGAGTGACTGAGGTATTTTATCAGGTGCTGTTTTTACGATGATGTTACCCCAGCCTGCCTGTTCTCCGAAAAGTATGATAACCGGATCAAAAGCGTATTGCAGAGACGAAGTGTGGAAGTCCCTTACTACTCCGATGATAGGGCGTTTGCTACCATCTTCCATGGTGAGTAGCTGACCTATGGGATTACTGAAACCAGTTTTTTTCGCTGTGGTTTGATTCACGATAACTGCATTGGTATCTGTCGGAAAATCTGTGGAGAAGTCCCTGCCAGCTATCAGCTGAAGCCCGGAAGTTTTGATATAATCGTACCCGGCGGTGACCATCTGAAAGGTGGGGCGGTAGTCAGGTTGTTTACCTGCCCAGGTGATACCGTCGTCAGAGTTGTTAGTGCCGGTAAGGGAGCCGGTCATGACCGTAACATTGAGGACGCCGGGCGTATTCAGCGCTGCCTGCTTGAATGCGCTGTAATGTTGTATTAATGCACCTTCAACAGGAATGTTGATAAGATGTTCTTTGTCATATCCGGGGCTTTTGGTTCTGATATAGTTCACCTGTCGTGATACCGTGATAGCAGCGGTGATCAGCAAAAAAGAAATGACAAACTGGAAGACAACCAGTCCTTTTCTGAGGCTGATTTCACCCTTGCCATGTTGTACGACGCCTTTCAGTACTGTTACCGGCTGAAAGCCTGATAAATAAAAAGCGGGATAGCTGCCAGCGATGAGACCTGTACTGACAATGATCACCATTAGCTGCATCCAGAACAGCGGTTGTGAAACAGGAAGCGTGACCTGCTTATGTGTAATGGTATTGAAGGCCGGCAGTAATGCAAACACGAGCAGCAACGCAACAGCTACAGCCAGGATTACCAACACCAGGGCCTCTGTGATGAACTGCCTGATCAGTGCGCCACGAAGGGCGCCGGATGCTTTGCGGATACCTATTTCTTTTGCGCGTTTTACAGAACGTGCGGTGGTTAGGTTCATGAAGTTGATACAGGCAATCAGCAGGATGAAGCCTGCTACGAGGCTGAATAATCTTACATATTCAATGCGGCCTCCACTGGGGATACCGTTGCTGAATCTGTTATGGAGGTATTGATCTGCAAATGGTTGCAGGTCCAGTTCCTGGTGCAGACCGGGCCCCTGGTTGATATAATAGCTATCCAGGAAATTGCGGATCTTGTTTTTTACTGCGGTTGCACTGGCTTCTCTGCGTAGTTGTACCACGGTGTGTACGCCCGTACTGCTCCAGGTGGCAGCCCAGGTGAACTTTTTCACAAATGCGTACCAGTTGATCAGATAATCGAACTGAAAGGATGAACTGGCTGGCATATCTGCATATACTGCAGTAACCGTAAATTGGTTCTGATTGTTATTATATCGCAATACCTGCCCCATTGCTGCAGCGGGGCTTCCAAAGAGTGTAGTGGCCATAGATGCGGAAACGGCAATGCTGCCTGGCATTTTCAGGGCCGTCGCTGGTTGACCTATTACCAGGGGAAAACTTAACATTGTAAAGAAATCCCCTCCCGCGTATCCACCCTGTTTGCGTATTACCTTATCGCCTGCACAGAATACGCCGCCGTCATAAGTGTATGCTGCCGCATATTGTATTTCGGGGACCATCTTCTTTAATTCTTCTGACAACATTCCCGGCGTACCGTAGCTGGAGCCTGTTTCGCCGATGGTAATTTCATGCTGTATTACATTGTAGAGCTGTGGATTATTGACATGGAAATGATCGATCTGGTATTCGTGTTGTACCCAGAGGAGTATAAGCAGGCTGCAGGCTACACCCAGTGAGAGACCTGTGATGTTGATAAATGAGAAGGCCTTGTTCCTCCACAGATTTCTCCAGGCGATGGTGAGATAGCTTTTGATCATAACCGGCGGTGTTGAATAGCAGACGATGACACCAAGATAATGCCTCTTTAGTTGTTATTGAAAATCAGTTTATTGCCTATGGGTTTATTGTCCGGTAATAAGATTAAATGTTCATTAATGAACAGTGAGGATTTTTGTGGTTTGTTTGATTATGCGGATATTTGAAAAACGAGCATGTTGTTTGAGGAAAAACCTGTAACATATCCTGATCTCACTATTATTATCTTTCTCACATCGGGATAATCCTTTTCATCACAAAAACTACGGTATGTCTATTGAAGAAAAAAGCATCAATACTATCCGTTGTCTTGCAATGGATGCCGTCCAGAAAGCCAATTCGGGTCATCCAGGTACGCCGATGGCACTGGCGCCGGCCGCTTATGTTTTGTGGATGGAGCATCTGCGGTATAATCCGCAGAATCCCAAATGGTTCAACCGTGACCGCTTTGTATTGTCTAACGGTCATGCTTCCATGTTGCAATATGCTATGTTGCATCTCACAGGATATAATGTTTCCCTGGAAGACATAAAGCAGTTCAGGCAGTGGGAAAGCATTACGCCGGGGCATCCTGAGGCTGGCATGACACCTGGCATTGAAACCACTACGGGGCCGCTGGGACAGGGGATTATGACAGCGGTGGGTATGGCTATGGCGGAAGCCCACCTGGCAGGTGTTTTCAATCGTGAAGAAAAGATCATCGATCATTATACTTATGTGTTTTGCAGTGATGGCGACCTGATGGAAGGCGCTTCGCATGAAGCTGCTTCCGTGGCAGGGCACCTTGGCCTGGGCAAACTTATATGCCTGTACGATAACAACCACATTACTATAGAAGGCAATACTTCGCTTACTTACTCCGATGACGTGGGCAAGCGCTTTGAAGCCTATCACTGGCATGTCATCGATCTGGGTGACCGGGGTAATGACCTGGCTGCGATATCCGGTGCGTTTGCACAGGCGAGAGAAGTAACAGACAAACCCACCATGATATTGTTGCGTACGCACATCGGTTATGGATCACCCAACAAACAGGATACACCGGAAGCGCATGGTTCGCCGCTTGGTGCGGAGGAAATCCGGCTTACCAAAGCATTCTATGGCTGGCCGGAAGATGCGCAGTTCCTTGTACCGGAAGATGTGCAGACACATATGCACCAGGCTGTACAAAAGGGCCGTCACCTGGAAGATGACTGGAATGCCTTGCTGAAGAAATATCAGTCTGTGCATCCGGAGTTGTTTTCCTTACTGGAGCAATACCGTACGAAATCATTGCCGGCAGGTTGGGATAAAGCGTTGCCTGCATATACACCGGATAAAGGGCCTAAAGCTACCAGGGAAATATCTTCCGCTTTTCTCAACGCTGTGGCAGATAAGCTGCCCTGGCTTGTTGGCGGCAGCGGGGACCTGGAGCCTTCCACCCTCACGCTGATTAAATCGTCCGGCTATTTTGCAAAGGGCATGTACGATCAGCGCAATATTGCGTGGGGCATACGTGAGCACGTAATGTGTGCTGCCAGCTCGGGCATTACGCTGCATGGCGGGCTGCGGGCTTATGCAGCGACGTTCTTTATCTTCACGGATTATGCGAGGCCGGCCATCAGGCTGGCCGCTATTATGGAGTTACCGGTGATTTATGTGATGACGCATGACAGTATCGGGTTGGGAGAAGATGGCACCACACATCAGCCTATAGAGCAGCTGGCTTCACTGCGCGCTATGCCGCATCTCTGCCTCATACGGCCCGCTGATGCCAACGAGGCTATATGGGCCTGGAAAATTGCCATCATGCGAAATGAAGGCCCTACGATGCTGGTTCTCACCAGACAGAAGCTGCCTATATTCGATGCCGGTCAGGTGGCTTCCGCTGAAGGTGTGACCAAAGGCGCCTATATCATTTCAAAAGAGCAGGGCGCACAACCCGCGGCTATCCTTATTGCAACCGGTTCTGAAGTGTACCTTGCGATGGAGGCGCAGCAGCAGTTGCGTAAAGAAAGCATAGATGTGCGGGTGGTTAGCATGCCTAGTTGGGATCTTTTCCGTGGGCAGCCGCCTGCTTATCGTGAAGAGGTATTGCCTGCCAGCGTAAAGGCGCGTGTGGCTATAGAAGCGGCCGCACCGGAAGGATGGCACGAATGGGTAGGAGATAAGGGCGTTATCATCGGTATCAATAAATTCGGCGCCAGTGCTCCTGCCAAAGATCTTTTTATGCATTATGGCTTTACTGTGGAGAATATCGTGGCAAAGGTGAAGGGGGCAATAGCTGAATAAAAATTTCAATGGCATTTTGATAAAGATAGTTGTAGCTTTACATATTGTAAATTTTTTGATTTATCAATCTAAAGCTCTCTTATGAAAAACTTATTGCGTATAGCCGTACCAGTTATCGGGCTGTTCGTGTTGAATGTTTCCCGCGCCCAGGCGCAGGTAGACCTGGGTGTAAAAGCCGGGTTAAGTATTCCCAACCTCACTTCCGGAAACTCTAACAACCCGCTGAGCAGCGGCTACAATTCCAGGTTAGGGCTGGATGCAGGTATACACGCGGAGTTTCACCTGACAAAGAAATTCTCTATTCAACCTGAGTTGCGTTATTCTTCACAAGGTGGTAAGAAAAACGGTAATCAGGCTTTTGTGCCGGATCCGACTCAGTTCCCTGCAGGTACGCCGCTGCCTCCACTTTTGTATGCCGACTACAAGAGCGTAGCCAAACTCAATTACCTGATGCTGCCTGTACTGGCGAAGTATCATTTCCTGAACAATCCTAAATGGGATCTGTATGCAGCTGTAGGTCCTTTTGTGAGCCTGTTGTTATCTGCAAAAAATGAAACCAGTGGTAGCAGCATTATTTATGCTGATGAACAGCATAAACAGCCACTGCCTCTTGGAGCAGTATCTTTCGACAGGAAAGAGGACATCAAAGACAAGTTGAATTCTACCAATTTTGGTATTGATGGCCATGTAGGTATTGCTTACAAACTTAATCAGCGCAGCAGTATATTCCTGGAAGGTGGCGGCCACTATGGCTTTATCACTATTCAGAAAGATGAAGCTAACGGTAAAAACCGCACTGGCGCCGGTGTAGTTACAGCCGGTTATGCATTCCGCATCTGCAAGTAATCATGTTCATGAACTTTCCGGATCTGCCGCTATTGGGATTTTGAGTACAAAAGCAGTATCTTTCTGCTTCATCCACGTATCCAGGTCCGGAAATTCTGAGTAATGAAATATATATTTACCTGTCTATTTGTACTTATGCTGACGTTGTCACTGTCAGCACAATCTTTGAAGTTATGGTATGCGCATCCTGCCGATGCTACCGTTCCCGACGGTATGCGGGGTACGGCTGATGATGCGGAATGGCTGAAAGCCCTGCCTCTCGGCAATGGTAACATAGGCGCGATGGTTTTCGGAGACGTAAACCGGGAACGCGTACAGTTGAACGAAAAAACATTATGGAGCGGCAGCAATGATGATAATGATAACCCCGACGCCGCAAAATATCTGCCCGAAATACGCCAGCTTTTATTCCAGGGAAAATTTAAAGAAGCTACCACACTTACCAACAGGACACAGATCTGCAAAGGTGTTGGCTCCAGCGGAGGCAATGGCGCCAATGCGCCCTTTGGTTGTTTCCAGACATTGGGCGATCTGCGCATCAACTTCGGGAAAAGCAGCAGCTATACCAACTACCGCCGTACCCTCGATCTGAATGAAGCGATAGCTACCGTCAGTTATGAACAGGATGGCGTTCAGTATAAACGGGAGTATTTTATCAGTGCGCCCGCCAATGCGTTGATCATCAGAATCACTTCCAACAGGAAGGGGGCCGTTTCTTTCACTGCTACATTGGACCGCCCGGAACGTTTCACCACCCAGGCTTCCGGTGATGAATTGATTATGACTGGCCGGCTCAATAATGGTAAAGGCGGCGAAGGCATGGGATATATGGCCCGGCTAAAAGCAGCTGTGAAAGATGGCAAACTGTTGTACCGCAACAATGAGCTGGTGATTGAGAAGGCTGATGAAGTGACCTTATATCTTACTGCATCCACCAGCTATATGCCTGTATATCCCAACTATACCGGAAGAAATTATGCACAGCTTACAAAGGAAGCGCTGAACAAAGCTGCGGCTAAGCCTTACATTACGCTGAAACAGGAGCATGTAAAGGATTTCCAGCGTTATTTTTCCCGCGTTGATTTTACTATTTCGGATGATAAAACAGGGGATGATATTCCGACAGATGAAAGACTGAATAATGTAAAAAAGACGGGGAACGACAACTATCTCACCCAGCTTTACTTTCAATACGGCCGTTATCTGCTGATCACGTCAGCAAGGGAAAATACATTGCCTGCCAACCTGCAGGGGATCTGGGCCAACAGAATACAGACACCCTGGAACGGCGATTATCACACCGATATCAATGTACAGATGAACTACTGGCTGGCGGAAAATACCAATCTTGGCGAGCTGCATCTTTCGCTCACTGATTTTATCCGGAGCATTGAGCAGCCCGCAACAAAATCGGCCACAGTGCAGTTTCATGCAAAAGGCTGGAGCATCAATCCTATTGTAAATGTATGGGGATACACTTCTCCCGGTGAGCATCCGTCGTGGGGACTTGCGCCGTCTGCCAGTGCCTGGATATGTGAGCATCTCTGGGAACATTATGCGTTTACACTCGACAAGTCTTATCTTCAACGTGTTTACCCCACATTGAAGAATGCTGCCCGTTTTTATCTCGACTGGCTGGTAACAGATTCCACTACAGGTAAGCTGGTATCGGGTCCGGCTTCTTCGCCTGAAAATGGATTCCGTGCGCCTGACGGCAGCAATGGATCTATCAGCATGGGACCTAGTCATGAACAGGAAGTAATAGGGGAGCTGTTCACCAATGTACTAGCCGGAGCGGCTATACTGGATGATAAAGATGAACTGATTGCAAAAGTAGCTACTGCAAAAAGCAGGATGCTGGCGCCTAAAATCGGCGCCGACGGCCGCATCCAGGAGTGGGCACAACCCTACGAAGAGCTGGAGCCGGGGCACAGGCATATGTCGCATCTTTACGCCTTATATCCCGGCCACGCTTTTAACGAAAACGAATCGCCGGAGTATGTGGCAGCTGCGCGCAAATCGCTGGAGTACCGTTTGCAGCATGGCGGCGGACATACCGGCTGGAGTGCGGCCTGGGTTACTAACCTGTGGGCGCGACTCAAAAGCGGTAATGATGCACTCAAGGCATTTAACGCCATCCTTATAAAAAAATCGGCGGACAATCTTTTCGATCTGCATCCGCCTTTCCAGATAGATGGCAACTTTGGCGCCACCGCCGGTATTGCGGAAATGCTGCTGCAAAGCCATGCGGGCGCTATCGAGTTACTGCCTGCCTTGCCGGATGCCTGGAAGAATGGCTCCGTGAAGGGGCTCTGCGCAAGAGGTGCATTCGTTGCCGATATACAATGGGCCAACGGTAAGGTAACCGCTGCAAAGATCTTCTCCAAGGCAGGAGGTACATGCACCGTGAAGTATAATGGTCTCACAAAAACCATTCGTACGATTGCCGGGAAATCGTATGCTCTTTAACGTTATAATCCCTTTTGCAGGTTATCATCTGTCAGGGTGTGCATAAAAGCCACGAGCGCTTTGATCTCATCCTGTGATAGCTGCAGAGGATCAGGGGCGAGCGTCTGGTTGGGCAGATGAATGCCATAACCGGCCGCTCCTCCTTTATTGTAGAATTCCATCACTTCCTCCAGCGTGCTGTAAGCCCCATTGTGCATGTAAGGCGCCGTCAGTGCAATATTGCGTAAGGTCGGTATCTTGAATGCATACTTCAGCTCTTCCATTTCTGTATGTATATATCTTCCCTGGTCTTTATCCAGGATAGGTTTTCCGGGTTGCTGCAAGACGCCCAGTACTTCTGACTCTGTATTAGAAAAGGCGGGTGCGGCGGTGCCGTTGAACAGCGGCACAAAATGGCATGTGGCACAACGCCCCTTACCCATGAAGAGGTTGAAGCCCTTCACCTCCTGTGTGCTCATCGCGGTTGTGTTGCCCTGCATGTATTTGTCGAATGCAGATCTGAATGGTTGCAATGACCGGATATAGCCAGCAATGGCTGTGATCACCTGCCTGGATCTGATACTGTCCTGCATGCCCGGAAATACTCTCCGGAAGCACTCCGGCATACCTGGCATTGTGTTCAGCCAGGCGGCTACTTTCTGTGGAGAAGAATGCATTTCATCTTTATTGCTCAGTACATCCAGCGCCTGGTTTTCCAGCGTAGGAGAGCGCATATCGTAGAACTGTGCATGCTGGAATCCCGCATACAGTAGTGTGGGCGTATTCCGTAGCAGCCGTGCGCCACCGCTGAGTGTGAGCGGCTGGTTCATGCCGTCTGTAAAGGCTTTATCCGGCTGGTGACAGCTCTGACAACTACGTTTACCGTTGCCGGAGAGCTGTGCGTTTTCAAAAAGCTCTTTGCCCAGTGTTGTCATTTCCGGCGTAGGTATGGCATCCGGAGCATGCACAAAATACCGGATGTTCAATAGCGAAGTGTCGAAAAGTGTGCGTGCGTCATTGCGCAGGGCCGTCTGATCTTTTACCAGCGGCAGCTTTTCCTGTTGATACCACTGCATCATGACTGTAGTAAGCGGATTTAGCTGAGCGGTGATAAATGCTGCATAGTCGAAGTTATGCGGATGTTGTGATTGTCTGCCGATGGCAATGGCATGATTGAAACGTTGCTGAAGGCTGTCGGGGATGCCTGTCATCATACATATCTTCATCACTGCTTCCAGTGATGTGGCAGATTCCTTAATACCCAGACCGCACAGAGGCGTATCAAATCCGCTGATGCCAAGTGCGGCTACCCTGAACACTTCCAGTTTGCATGCTTCAAAAACATGCGCTGTATCGAAATGCATGTTCTCTATGGCATCTCTGAGGCCAATGACGGCTGATTTAAAGGACCTGATTTCTTTTACCAGCTCTATAGTGTTGGCGCTATCATAGGGATATAGCAACGCTTCTATTACCTGTAGCCCGGACGGGGGCGCTGTGATGCGGTGTTCTTCGGTTTCTATTTCGGGTAACGGCGGGCCATTCAGCATGCGTGCAGTAGCTGGTGCATAGTATTCGCTGAACCATTCCAGTTGTTTATAGTACTTCCTGCAACCGGTGAATGCCTGTTGTAAGGATGCTTCGCCCACCTTCCTGTTGCTGAGCTGTAGCAGGCTGTCGGTCATCGTTTCGAGAGAGTCGGCATGCGTAGCGAGCCAGGCGTGGATTTGATGATCGAATGTGTTGCCTGTGCTTATGTTGCGACAGGAAGTAAAGCTGATTACACAGCTTAACAGGCATATAAAGAGGATGCGACTGCGTTTTGCCATAGATGGTGTATATGCAAAAAGTTTCCCCCGCAGGGGGGAAACTTCTATGTTGATAAAACAGGCCGGTTTACTTTTCAACACCGGTGACGATCACGGTTTGTCCGCCTTCGGTATGACCTGCAGCCGGATCGGTGTTCAGGCCGCTGCCATCTGCATCTTTAAACTTGTCATCTCTCCATGTATGCGGATGGATGTTTACTACAAAAGTATTAGGCTTGCCAATGAGATCAGAGATGTCGTACATCGCGCCATATTCCCATGAGCTCAGGCGCTGATCGTTGGAAGGATTGTATTTGCCGTTGAAGGTAGCATCTGAGCGGCGGTGGTTCATTTCCAGCATAGGCTTGATCGCTTTGGTAGCGATGTTATACTGCCAGATGCGGCCATCGTGTTTGTTGTCTTTATAGAAAGAATCGCCATCTTCCTGGATGTACACGTAGTTCTGTGTAACGCAGAGGTTATCCGGGTTTACGATGCTATTACCCGGATCAACGTTACCGTCAATCAGCGGCGTGAGTTTGCCTTTCAGCGGAGTTGCCGGATCGAGTTCCAGGCGGTATACGCGGCCCCACATCGTAAAGCCTTCTACAGGTGTTGACTTGTCTGACTGGCTTACACCGGTAGCAGTAAAGTACAGTTTACGGTTGTTTTCAGCAGAACCTTTACCGTAGTCGAGATCTTCCACGCGGGCAAACTGGATGGCTTTCTTGTCAACCGTCTGTGTTGCGAGCTGATCGCCGGTGCTGGTTTTTACGTTATCATATTCTACGAATTCTACGTCGTAGGTAGTGCCAACTTTCATGTCTGTTTCAACTGTGTTGAGGTCTGTTCTGCGCAGCATGTACAGTTTACCGTCGTTCACATCGCCCACGGTGTTGGAGAGATAGAGATTAACCTGGCCTTTGCCGTCATCTTCGCCGATGAAGATAGCAGTTTTACCGGGGTAAGCATTTTTATTCAGAGGCACTGCATTCTCAGCGCTGCATTTGCCCAGTGCGGCGAGTGTTCTGTTGCTTCTTTTTTCGGTGGTACTGGCAAGGGGATTGATGCCGTGAATCATGGACTCCGCACCGCTTTCGCCGGCAGTGAAGAACAGCGGGCCGAAGCCATGTTCAGCAGGAGTAGCCATGGTGGCAGAGCAGAGACGTTTCTGCATACCGCCGTATTTGTCTACGATATATTCACCTTTCTGCGGCTTCAGGTTTTTATCGAGATACACGCGTGATACAGAGCAAAGTATTTCGTGGTTGTTGATCATAATGTATCCGTCACCTGCCGGATCTTTGATTATACCGGCGCCATCAGGCTGTGCACCGTAAATAAAATCAGGGGAACCAGCCAGTTTGTCGTCGCTGCTGATGAGCGGGAAAATCTGCAATGCATCGTATCCTGAGAGGGTCTTTACCAGTGAAGGCGTTACCGACTGTGTTTTCAGTTCAATGCCTGAAGCAGGAGGGGGCGTCTCCTGCTTATCATCGTTCTTATTACAGGCAATGATCATAGCTCCTGCCAGCAACGGGCAGATAAGGGAGGCTTTCGCGTACAGTTTCATCATATAAGTTTGCCCCAAAAATCAATTTCTCATGTTTTCGGAATATTAACACAAGGTTAAGCTTGTATGAAGAAATTCATTCTGCGAAAAGACATCACTCTTCTGTTCCTTTATTCTTCATCTGGCCTAATACAGCATATGCGCCCTTTATCACTAGTTTCTGATTTTGTAATGCCTGGCCGTCGCCGGTCAGCTGCACAAATTTATTTTCTCTCCGGCCGGTGGTCACCGGAATAAGTGTGAATTGTTTTTCATCATTTGTTGCGAAAACATATTCTTTTCCCATATAGCGTACTACGGCTTCTTCCGGTACGGCTACTGCCATTTCATTGTCCATATCAAAGGTGGCGTTGAGGAACATGCCCGGCAGCAGGTCGTGGCCTGCATTTTCGAAGTGACAGTGTATCAGTCCGCTACGGTTATCGTTTACGTTCTTTGTCACGAGGATCACTTCGATGTCGTATGTTTTATCCGGTTTATCGGCGAGTGAAACTGTACCATGCAATCCCTTGCTGAATGCGGGGAGGTCTTTCTCAAAAACGGTAACGGAGGCGTGTATATCTTCCGGGTTGACCAGCTCAAACAGTACGTCAGTAGGCATTACATACTTACCGATGTTTACATTCACTTTGGTGACATATCCATTGATGGGAGAGTAGAGTGGTACAGTGGAGGAGATATTACCGACAGATAATTTAGCAGGGTTGATGTTGACGATGCGCAGTTTTTCGCCAAGTGATTTCAGGGAGATTTCTGCGTTTTTATATTCATTGAGTATCTGTTGGTATTTCTTTTTACTGATGGCGTCGGCTTCGCTCAGTGTTTTTTGGCGCTGCATGTCTGCTGAGAGGTATTCCATGTTAGACCTGGCTGTCAGGTAATCCTGTTGCAGCTGCACGAAGCTCTGGTCTTCCATGATACCGATCACCTCTCCTTTATTTACCGGAGATCCGGGGAGAAGGGTCGTGCTTTTGAGATAGCCTCCCAGCGGGAAGCTGATGGAGATGAGGTTTTGTGGAGGCACGTCTACCACACCGCTTGCCCTGATCACGTTGTGCATGGGCATGTGGCGGATGGTATCATAGGTGAGGCCGGCGTTCTTTTTTTGCAGGCTGTCGAGCATTACTGTGTTGCCGTTTGTGTTAGTCTCATCTGTTTCAGCGGGTGCTGGTTTGCTTTTGCAGGCATACAGCAGCGCGATGAAAGCGGTATATATGAATATCCGGTGCATATTATTTCTGATTGGATTGAAGTAAGTATTCCAGTTCTGTTTTGCTTGTATTGAGTTCTTTCAGTACGTCGATATATTGGCTTTGCAGGCTGATGGCATTGCTGATAAGCGTGCTCCATTCAATATAACCTATTTCCCCATTCCGATAACTGAGATTGGCTGTTTTGATGATAATGCCAGATTGCGGTAATGCCGACTGCTGATAGTATTGCACTGCCTTCTGGTATTTCGTGTAGTCGTTCCAGTGTTGCTCCAGCTGTGTATATAGTTTGGTGGCGGCCAGCTCTGCAGCTGTGACGGCAGATGCCTGCATTTGTTCAGCAGCGCGGATCTTCGCCTTTTGTGCGGAGGTGAAGATGGGGATTCCTACGCCTACCTGCGCCAGTGAGAAACGTCTGCCGCCGCCGTAGTACTGTTCTTCCCGGTTTTTGGCGGTCTGCCATCCAATGATGGATTGATTGGAATAACCCAGTAACCAATCGGGCAGCAGTCTGGCCTTTTCCAGGCGGGTAACGCTGCCGGATATACGTTCCTGTTGACGGAAAGTTTCGAGATAGGGGTGCTGCTGTAATGTGGTGCTATCAAACAGGACAGCGGTGTTGCTGAGGCTATCCGTTGCATCGATGGCGGCATTGCGCTCATTCAGCAACATGGCCAGTGCAGTGGATGCAGTCTTATTGTCGTCCTGCAACAATTCCAGCTGCATCTGTACCTGCCGGGCCTGGTTCTCCAGGGAGGCTTTCTCCAGCAGGTTGCTTTCGCCATTATCATGACGGAGTTTTGCCACGCGTGCGTAGTTGGCGAAGATGCTGTCTGTTTGTTGTAACAAGTGTTTTCTCGCTTTCAGGTATTGGAGCTGCAGATAGGCCAGTTTCACGAGCCGCTGCACTTCTGCCTGTTGCAGATTAGTTTGCAGCTGTGCGCCTTTCCACTCCTGCTCAAATACGGTGCGCTGGCGCTTGTATAGTACCGGCATTGCGAAGCTCTGCGTGAGGGTGAATTTATTATCGAATGCGCTACTGTTGATATTTCCCAACTCAGCGCTGAGCTGTGTTTTGGGAAGGTCTGCGTGTGTGCGGGTAAGCGCTTCAAAGTAGGCTGCCTGCTGGTTGCTCAGTTTCAGCTGGAGGTTCTGTTGCTGCGCTGTGTGCAGCGCTTCCTGCATGGTCATGGGCTTAGTGCCTTGTGCATGGAGCAGGGAAGGTAACGCCAGCAGCGGGATGATAAACATTGCAGCATGGGGTTTCCGTTTCCAGCCACCTTCAAAGAGGAGGAAGAGAGCGGGCAGTACCAGCAGCGTGAGCAGCGTAGCTGTAACAAGGCCGCCGATTACCACGGTGGCCAGCGGACGCTGTACCTCTGCTCCGGCGCCGTTACTCAGCGCCATAGGCAGGAAGCCGAGTGAAGCTACTGTGGCTGTCATGAGCACCGGCCGTAATCTGTCGTGCGTAGCCTGTAGAATGATCTGCCTGAGATCTGTCATACCATCTTTTTTTAACTGGTTCATTTCACCGATCAATACAATTCCATTTAACACCGCTACGCCAAAGAGCGCGATGAACCCAACGCCTGCGGATATACTGAAAGGCATGCCGCGCAGCCACAAGGTGATCACGCCGCCAATGGCTGACAACGGAATAGCGGAGAATATCAGTAAGCAATATTTGAGCTTGCGGAATGCAAAGAACAGCATCAGGAATATCAGCAGCAGGGCTACGGGCAAGGCTATACTAAGACGGCGGGTTGCATGCTGGAGGTTTTCGTATTGTCCGCCGTAGGTGACGTAGTATCCCGGCGGGAACTTCAGGTGTTTGCCGACCTTTTGTTGCAGTTCGTTGACAATGCTTTGTACGTCGCGGCCACGGACATTGAATCCTACGGTGATGCGGCGGCGCGCATCCTCGCGTTGTATCTGGTAAGGGCCGTCCTGTATAGCTATGGAGGCCAGGGTATTCAGTGGTACTTGTCCACCGCCTGGTAATTCTACCGGCAGGTTTTCTATTTCGCTGAGGTCTTTTTTCTGTAGCTCATTCATCCTGATCACGAGGTCGTATCTTTTATCGCCTTCAAATACGAGCCCGGCTACAGCACCGGCATAGGCGGACTGAATGGTATTATTCACATCGGTGATGGAGGCGCCGTAACGGGCTATCGCTTCGCGGTTGTAGTTGACCACCAGCTGTGGGATGCCTGTTACTGTTTCTGTGTAAAGGTCTTTGGCGCCGCTTACGGATTGTATGATGCGGGTCAGCTTATCAGCATATAGCGCCAGTGTGTCGAGATCATCGCCGAAGATCTTGCATACCACGTCCTGGCGTGCACCTGTCATCAGTTCGTTGAAGCGCATTTGTACCGGAAACTGGAAGCCGGTGGTGATGCCGGGAATTTCGTGGAGGGCCTTGCTCATTTTGCCGGCCAGCTCGGGGAAGCTCTCTGCGGTGGTCCAGTCTTTTTTAGGTTTGAGGATTACCATGAGGTCAGCCGCTTCCATGGGCATGGGATCGGTAGGGATTTCGCCGGAACCTATTTTAGTGACTACTTTCTCCACTTCCGGGAATTTCTTCAACAGTACGTGTGCAGCCTGTTGCGTGGTATTGATGGTAGTGGTGAGCGAGGAACCGGTGAGCAGCCGGGTGTCTATTGCAAAATCTCCTTCTTCCAGCTGCGGTATAAACTCGCCGCCTAATGTGGTGAGGATAAACACGGCTATGCCAAACAGCAGGAAAGCGCCTGCCACCACCAGTTTAGGGATTTGCAGTGTTCTCTTTAATACCGGGTCATACCATTGCTTGACCTTTGTCATCATCTTATCGGCGAAGCTCTCTTTGTGACTGAGTTTTTTATTTAGGAACAATGCGCCCATCATCGGCACATAGGTGACGGAAAGCAGGCAGGCGCCGAGGATGGCGAAGGATACGGTTTCAGCCATCGGGCGGAACATCTTGCCTTCAATGCCGCTGAGGGAGAGGATCGGCAGGTATACGATGAGGATGATAATCTGACCGAAGGCTGCGCTGTTCATCATTGATTTAGCAGAGCTTTCCACTTCATTGTCCATCTGTTCCTGTGTGATGCGGTTTACCCCGCGGAGAGTGGCGCCTTGTGTGAGTTTGTGCATCACTGCTTCAATGATGATCACTGCACCGTCTACCAACAGGCCGAAGTCCAGTGCGCCAAGGCTCATCAGGTTACCGCTTACGCCGAAGATGTTCATCATGATCAGTGCAAAGAGCATGGCCAGCGGTATTACGGAAGCTACGATGAGGCCTGCACGGATATTACCCATGAAGACCACGAGCACAAATATCACGATCAGGGCGCCTTCTACCAGGTTGCGTTCTACGGTGGAGATGGCGTTGTCAACCATTTTGGTTCTGTCAAGGAAAGCTTCTATGGCTACGCCTTCGGGGAGTGTTTTTTCTATTTCGGCGATCTTTTTTTTGACATTTAGGATCACTTTATTGCTGTTCCCGCCTTTGAGCATCATCACTACCGCGCCGGCTACTTCGCCCTGGTCGTTGAACAGCATGGCGCCATAGCGTATAGTCTTTCCCGTTTGTACTGTCGCGATGTCACGGACCAATACCGGTACGGTACCATTTACCCGTTTTACAGCAATACTGCCGATGTCCTGGATATTCTGCACGAGACCTTCACTGCGGATAAAGAGCACATTAGGTCCTTTTTCAATGTAGGCGCCGCCGGTGTTCTGGTTATTTTCCCGGAGGCTTTTGTATACATCTGAGATGGTGAGCTGGAAGCTTTTCAGCTTCTCAGGATTGATGGCCACTTCATATTGTTTGACGGAGCCGCCGAAGCTGCTGACATCGGCTATCCCTTCGGTACCGAGTAATTGCCTGCGCACGATCCAGTCCTGTATATCTCTGAGGGCGGTGAGATCATATTTGCCTTCGTAGCCGGGTTTAGGCCGTACTACATACTGGAAAACTTCGCCAAGGCCGGTGGTTACGGGGGCCAGTTCTGGTTCCGTCATGCCGGGGGGGATCTGTTGCCGCACCTGCATCAGCTTTTCGCTTACCTGCTGCCGGGCCCAGTATACATCTGTCTTGTCGTCGAAAACGATTGTTACCAGGCTGAGGCCGAAGCGGGAGAAGCTGCGTTGTTCAATAATACCGGGGATATTGCGTGTAGCCAGTTCTATAGGTACGGTAATGAAGCGTTCCACATCGGGGGCACCCAGGCTGGGGGCGGATGATATGACCAGTACCTGGTTGTTGGTGATGTCGGGCACTGCATCTATCGGCAGCTGGGTAACAGAATAACTTCCCCATCCTATCAGCGCCAGTATGAAAAGGCCAATGATCAGCTTGTTCTTTATCGAGAAATGAATGATCCGGTTTAACATGTATTGCTGTTAAAGAGTAAAAAAGGACACTATACCGTGTAACGTTGACGGTAACAGCATGTAGTGGCAGTTTGTTGTGCCGCAATACGGCGGCTTGTTCTTCGTCAGAAAAACACTACTGCCCGCATAAGATGAAATAGTTCATGCCATGGGGTACGCGGCACTATCGCGCACAGCATTTATTTATCAATAGATAAATAAAATAACGGTTTATGGCTTACAAAAATAATGATCTATGCTTTGGGAGGCTGGAAGATATTACCGGGAAAACTGTGTAAAGGCGTACAATCGTTCATGACAATATAACTCTCCTTCGGCAGTTCCAGTAGGGGTACATATAAGGTTACCGGTACAGGAACAAGCGTGGGAAGGGATATACACAAGACGTCGGGGGATTTGAAAGGCAGCTGCATATCCTGTAGATAGTCGCTGTCGAAAGGCTGTTCATCGATATAATGCATCTTCAGGAAAGCCGCCAGTGTAAGATCTGCATTCTCGCACTTATGCTTTTCGTAATGTTTCACCAGCAGCGGTAGCCTCAGTATCTGGCAGGCATCCGTAGAGCCGAACAGATATAGAAAGAGTAAAAATATCGCTGTAGCTTTCTTCATTTATCGATGATAGAGATTTGACTTGCGCAAATTTAGGTATTTTGAGATTTACGAATGCAGGAATTTTGAAATGCGGGAGAGATTATAACAAATGTTAGCTAATTATAGTATTGTATTTAAAAATTCCTACATTCGAAAATCTCAAAATCCGAATTTCTCTCATGGATCATCAACATAACGAACAGCATTTTACCGGGTCAGCATTATTGAGAGATATTGTTATTGGCATGTCGGATGGTCTTACGGTGCCTTTCGCGCTGGCGGCGGGGTTGAGCGGCGCTGTGAAAGATGTGAATCTGATTGTGATAGCGGGGTTGGCGGAAATAGCAGCAGGTTCCATCGCTATGGGGCTGGGTGGTTATCTGGCAGGAAAAACAGAACAGGACCATTATGAAAGTGAACTGAAGCGCGAATATGCAGAAATAGAAGCGGTTCCAGAGAAGGAGCGGGAAGAGGTGGAAACCTTCTTTGCAGAACTGGGTCTCAGCCGTGAGCTGCAACAACGCGCCGCTGCAGAGTTGATTACAGACAAAGACCGCTGGGCCGATTTCATGATGAAATATGAACTGGGTCTGGAGAAGCCTGACGCGAGGCGGGCTACAAAGAGCGCGCTCAACATTGGGGTATCCTATATTATAGGAGGACTGATACCGTTGCTGCCCTATTTCTTTGTAAACGAAGGCCTCTCCGGATTGAAGATCTCGGCAGTGATCACTATTATCTGTCTCTTTGTTTTTGGTTATATCAAGAGCAAACTTACCGGTCTTAATCCGGTTTCCGGTGGCCTGCGTGTAGCCGTGATTGGTACTATTGCAGCTGGTTGCGCGTTTGCTATTGCAAGGTTGATAAGTGGCTGAGGTAACCGGGGAATTTTTGTTTAGTTACCGTTTACGAAAACATAACGTGAACGATAAAGCCCACTGCAGTAAATAGCAGTTAAGTTCCGAAAAAATGGGCTATATTTCGGGCTATGAAACCGAAAAAAGTTTTTCCGTCCGCTATAACCATCTTTGGTGCAAAAGGAGACCTTACCAGGCGTAAGCTGATACCTGCCCTGTATAATCTTTACATTGAGAACCGGCTACCCGAAGCTTTTACTATTTACTGTGTGGATTTTCTGACCGTAGATATGGATGCTTTCCGTAATGATCTGCTTGGAGGCATTAATGAATTCAGCCGTAACGGCAAGGCTGATCCCAAACAATGGGAAACATTTGCGGAGAGGATCTGTTACCTGCAGGGAGATTTTACACACCCGGATACTTATACACAGCTGAAATCGAAGCTCGATGAATTTGATATGAAAACGGAGAAGCGCGGCATACGCATGTTCTATTTTGCCGTAGCACCCCGTTTTATTGAAGTGATTGCAGAAGCACTGTATACACATAAGCTGTGCAATAAAGCCGCGCTGGATCGCATCGTGGTGGAGAAGCCTTTCGGCTCTGATCTCAATACTGCTAAGAAGCTTAATCGTTTCCTTGCAAAACGTTTCGCAGAAAAACAGATTTACCGTATTGATCATTATCTCGGGAAGGAAACCGTGCAGAATATCATGGCGTTCCGCTTTGCCAACTATGTATTTGAACCACTGTGGAATAAAAAATATATTGATCACGTACAGATCAGTGTGGCAGAACAGGTAGGGGTGGGAAAACGCGGCGGCTACTATGACAGCAGCGGCGCCCTGCGCGACATGATCCAGAACCACCTGATGCAGCTGCTCTGCATCGTTGCAATGGAATGTCCCGGCGCTTATGACGCAGAAAAGATACGTGATGCCAAAACAAAAGTGATGAAGGATGTGAGACCGTTCACACCAACAGATGTTTTTAAAAATGTGATCCGTGCTCAATATACTGCCGGTGAAGTGAATAGTGCCGTTGTGCCTTCGTACCGCGAAGAAGCGCAGGTGTCTTCCAAATCAAATACGGAGACTTTTGCCGCTATGCGCCTGTTCATTGACAACGAACGTTGGGAAGGTGTACCTTTCTTCATGCGCACAGGTAAATCGATGACCCGGCAATCTTCTGTGATCGTCATCCAGTTCAAGGATTCTCCGCATAAGATCTTTAAGGATGACGTAGTACCCAACCGGCTGCTCATCAGTATTCAGCCGGAACTGGAAATAAGCCTGCTGTTTGAGAGTAAGGTGCCTGGTCTGGATATGAAGCTGCTGCCGGTAGAAATGGACTTCATGTACCAGGATGCCTACAAGGAGTCATTGCCGGAAGCATATGAAGCGTTGCTGCTGGATGTGCTGGAAGGAGATGCTACCTTATTCATGCGTGCAGATCAGGTGGAAGCTGCCTGGAAAGTAGTTATGCCGATTATTGATACCTGGAAGAAATATCCTGCCAAACAACTTCGCTTATACAAGGCTGGTACCTGGGGTCCAGATGCTGCCACTACGCTGCTGAAGCCATATGCGAAGGATTGGTTCAGATTGAGCAATTAAGATTTGTTTATGTATTTATGTTGTTATTTGGTTATTTAAGTATAGTAAGAGATTTATTACCGTACTTAAATAACCAAATTGCAACATAATCAAATAGCTACATATGACTGACTGGAACTGGTTTTTCAGTTCATTCTGCCAGAGCGCCGCTGCGTTGATCGGTATTATTGCTGCTTTTCTGATCTCCAGGCTGATAGGGCTGAATGAAAAAGTGAATGCGATTCTGTCGGTTTTTGAAGAGCTGATGATCGAGCGAGACAAACTGATACACAGCTTCGGACAACGCAGGTTCCGCTGGTACAACTCCACCCTGATGCGTTGCAGCGAAGCCCTGCGCGATGAGATAAAACGCGGCGCCTTCCATGACCTCAGCGATATCGACATCCTAGAGAAAATATATTCAGAAGACGACCGTCTGTTCAAAGCCAACGATGTGGTGCTGAAAACCTTCCGCGAACTGCAGGAGAAATACCAGCGCAATGGCTTTACCGAAGAAGCGGTTCCGCACGAGGTGCAGGATCATCTTCAGCGTGAAAGAATGTTTATCGATCATCTTGAAACAGATACCCGCAAACTCATTCAGCTATTCCGCAAGAATGAACAGGAATTGAGAGTATTCCGGGAGACCTTCAAGCCTGTCAGCAATATCATTATTGTGCTGATCATCGCTTTTCCGATCACAGTTATCTATCCATTGCATTTTATGCCGGTACAGGTTGGGCATACTCCCGCGGAAGCCATGAGTTTACCGGCGATGTGGAGCACCCTTACGAGTCTCAAAGGCTTTTTGCTAACGGCTTTCTTCATCACTATAGAAGGGATTTTCGTCTACTTCCTTACATTAAATGACAAAATGCGGAAAGACATCGGGAAAGGAATTGCCAGGCATTCTCCCGATTATCAGAAGATGCATTATTACTCGCCTTATCTGGAATTGTAGTTTCTCGCAAAGGTGCAAAGGGAGCAAAGGATATTTTTAAGTTAATTAAGACTATTTAGTAGTCCCCAAAATATACTCGGACTATAAAACAGTTCTTTGCTAACTTAAAAATATCCTTTGCTCCCTTTGCACCTTTGCGAGAAACTACAGTTGCTCCCTTACCAGTTTGCGGATTGTCAGGCAAGTAGGCAGGGTAATGGCGGCGCCATTGTTGGCGATGAAGGTAAACACAAAGCCCGTGATTTTTTTGGAGCGGTTGATCCAGGGATGACTACCAAATGCGCCAGGACTGCTGTTCTCCATGAGCGTGCCATCGGCAGTGGTGAGATCGCGCCAGTTGCCGATACCGTAGAAATGAGGTGTGTTGAGGATATTGAGCGGATAGGGAGAATAAGCTACCGTCACGTTGCCGGTCATACTTTGTTCCATCGCATCTACTGCTATGTTGGTGAGCACACGTTTACCGTCAGTGGTTACGCCTTTGTTCATCAGCATGTCCAGGAAGCGCATATAATCTGCCGGTGTGCTGCGCGCGCCGCCTGCAATGATAGGATTGGAGGTCAGACCGTAGTCTGTGTCTGTCATGCCGCATGGACTGAATATTTTTTGCTGTGCGAGGTCACCCCAGCTTTTTCCACTAACGACTTCGCATATACGACCTGCTATTTGCATGCTTATGCCGCCGTAGTAGAAGCGGGTTCCAGGCTGACTTTCCAACGCTACATTTTTTGCGATGTTGTCCACTGCCTGGGTCAGCGTGAGTGTTACGTCTGATTCATAGCCTTGTGAAGAATTGCCGGGGAAGCCGGATGTATGGGAGAACAGTTGTGCGATGGAGATTTTTCCTTTGCCATAAGTGGTGAAGATGGGAAGAAATTTTCCGACAGAATCTGTGAGTTTCAGCTTTCCTTCATCCACGAGGCTCATGAGCACTGCGGCCGACAGCCATTTGGAACAGGACGCAATGAGGAGGCGCGTACTGGCATTGTAACCGCCGGCCTGCCGGGAGTACACGGTTTTTCCATTCACATGAATCTCTACATAGCAACGGCCGTTGAACCGTGTGGGAACGGAATCGTTCAGTACTTTATCCACTGCACTGAAAGCAGGGGAAGTGTGCGTTTCATCCTTTTTACAGGCGCAGAAAATAATTCCTGCTGATAATAATAACAGTGGCAGTTTTTTCATCGGAGAGGGAAGGTGTTTCCTGCAAGATAAGATTTTAGCAGTTAGAGACTAACTGCTAAAATCTTATTCCACTCCTCAAAGCGCTTGTATATGCAGATGGTCCAGTGCATCTGCAAACAGGTACCTGATGTTCGCACCCCTGCTCTGTGCGTTGCTGATGGCTGTACGCAGTACATTACGGGATGTTTCATTGGTGATATGATTCAGGTCTGTGGCTGTGCTACCGGTAGGAGAGTGTTCATTCCAGCGGTTGGGCAGGAAGAAGTTGCCGGTAGTGGGCAGGTCCTGGTACTGTGGTAACAGGGTTGGCGGATGTGTATTGTTATAAACGGTGATGTGACCGTTATAGGTAGTAAAGTCATGATCTGCACCTGCTCCGTCTGCATAGGGGGGCCTTGGCAGTCCCAATGCATAGGCGCCCGGCGCCAGGTTATTGATGGCTACTACCACTGCATCCAGGCATTGCTGCTGATTACGCACATCGATACGTTTGCCGTCGATGTGGGTGATATCTACTGCGGTGCCGTTGGAGTGATGAGATGATGCCGGGCGGATATAACTTAATATACCGAATGCCGGATTGGCACTCCTGTTATGGTCCAGTGAGAAATAGAGTATTTGTGCGATACTTTGCAGCAGTGGCAGCGAAGGCACAAAGGTTGTACCGTTCAGCGTGTAGTTGCCATTGGTTCTGATAGATTCCAGCTGCTGGCGTATGGCCTGCGGAATGGCTACACGGCCTGGGTTGGAGAGGATGTCACCGGCAAATTCCTGTACGGTGCTGCTGTTGGCGCCGGATACACCTGGCGCTGCCGGAGCCCCCGGTGTTGCAGGAGCAGCAGCTGGTGTATCGAAGCGGGTCAGATTGTTATGATCGATGATCTGTATGAGGCTGGTGGCGTAATTGGGATCAGTAGCATAACCAGCCCGTGCGATCTCTCTGGCAAACTGGCGTGCATCGTCGGTATGGTTGAAGGCTTCGTGATACCTGCTGTTGCGGACGAGGAAATTGCCATGATCGGTGAAACTGTCCGTAGCGCTGGCATATGCTCTGAAGTAGTCTTTTACACGCCAGCGATAGCGGGTGTTGCCACTGCCGTCGGTGAATTGTTCGATAGATATTATTTCCGGATATGGATGCCTGCTGCGGTCATTGTCGCTGTGTACTTCTGTAGTGGTGAGCAGCTGTCGTTCTCCGCTCCAGGAGGACCCTGCTTTGATACCGAAGAAATTGAAGCGTGGTGCATGTCTGCCCCAGCCAGACTCCAGTGCGGCCTGTGCGAGGGTAACGGAAGCGGGTACACGCGTTTGCCGCATGCTATCTACGGCATTCTGTCCATATTGCTGGATAAAGTCTTCCTGTACGGTGAAATCAGCAGCAAAGCCATCGTTGATGTCAAAGGAGAAGGACTGGGCACCGCTGCCGGAGACGGCCCTATTGAACAGCTCTATCTCCGCATTGCGGCGGTTGATAAGTCCCTGGGAGTCTACCAGCTGACCATTGCGGCGTACTTTCACCCACTTGCGCATTTCGGTGGGGACAGCGCCGTAGTTGCCCTGGTTGAGTAAGCGCAGTAGTGTAGATCTCCTGAAGTTTTCTGTACCGACGTTGTACACGAAACTCACCAGTGCGTCAAACTGGTTCTGGTTGAGCGTTACGGTTACGCGGCTGTTGACGGCTTCCTGGAAGGTGGTTAGTCTTTCCTGGAGCAGCTGGGTGGCGCGTTGTTCTGTGATACCGCCGGCGTATGGTTGTTCAGATGCGTCGCCATTGCAGTTGCCTTTATGTAATAATGTTCCGTAGCCGATGGTACAGTGACCTGCCTGGTCGTTGTACTTTTGTGCGCGGAAGCCTTCCAGTCTTTTGATGAGGTCTACGCCGGCGGTGGAAACGGTGCTCATTTGTTCCGAAACACCGTTGAAGGAAAGAGAGCGGGCTACAGAAACACCGGTGGGCCAGTGTACGATCTGTATCCTGCCGTCCCATGCAGTACTCACGCGTACCTCTCTTTCAAATTTCACGAGGAAGTCAGCAAATCTTTCCTGGTAGGTGTTTCCGGCTGCGGGATCAATGATGGTAAGTTGTGTGCCTTCGGGTGTACCGTCGCCACGGATAGCAGTCATGATGCGGGCGTGAATACCGAAGTTGGCATCAGAACCTTCAGCGGTAGTGATCCAGATGGGGCCATAGTTGCGCATCATCTGTTCCCAGCCGGCAATGGTGAGGCTTTGCGGGTATTCGAATTGTAATCCGGCTGTGCGCAGGAACGGGATCTTTTCGGAAGCGAGGAGTCCCTGGTTGTTCCTGAATTTATTGAGATAGGTGGCGCCGATATTGCCAATAACGGTTTCTATGGAAGATGATTGCTGGTTTTTCCATCCTACCATCATGGTGGTAACGGTGGCCCAGCATACCATGCCGGAGGGTTGGCGCAAGGGCGCTACAATGCCGGGCACTGCATAGTTAACCGCATCAAATGAGTTGGCGAATCTTTCCACAATGGATGCAGCTTCCGTATATCCGTTAGACCCGCGCTTGCCGGTGCTCAGCTGTTTGCTTACTTCAAAGAAACGATTTTCCATTTTTGATAAAGATTGATTATCTGAAGAATATTAGATTACTTTTCCCAGCTCGAAGTGCATACCGTCTTTATGTCCGCGGAAGTGGCCGCCCCAGAAGAATCCGTGCTGGTTGGCGATGGCCACCAGTTCTCTTACGCAGCCGCGTTGTCCCATTTGCGCGGGTTCCTGACCAAATCCGTTCTGTGAAGCATTGATGTCGAAGGCAGTGCCCCAGGAGTGGTTACTGAGCGGCCGCGGGTTGCGTCCTTCGGTGTGCCTGATGAACCGTGCGGCATAGCCGCCTTCAAAGGTGAGTACTCTGTCGAGCAGGCCGGCGGCTTCCCAGGCGGCCCAGAGGCGGCGAAGCCTTTCGGCACCGGCGCGATGGAAGTTGATGCTGCCATGTTGGATAGGACGTCCGCCCTGGAGCTTACCGTTCAATTGAGGGATGTCAACACTCGTGATATTATCTCGCATCCAGTTGTCTGTGACACGTATACCGTCGCCGCCGAAAGTAGACGGGTCGGGTACAAAGGCGAAGGCGCCAAATTCATTTGCGCGTTCCTGAGAGGTCAGCGGACGCAGGTTGGTGGGACGGGGTGGAAAGTCTGCAGGTGGGCTCATCTGCGTGCTGGGTGCAGGTTGCGCTTCTACAGTAGCTGCAGGCTGCTGACTTTGCCCTTGTTTATGTATTTCATCCAGGTCATGCATAAATTCTGCCGGATCAAAATCCTCCTGCTCACTCATTTTCTGTGGTGCGGCAGTAACTGTATTGCTTGTATTTTTGGGGGAAGATGAAGGCCGTGATGGCGGCGCTTCCTGCACCCTGTCAAACTCATTGAAGCGGTTGTTCAGTTCTTCTGTGTCTACCTGTATGGTGCCCAGGTTATATGCATTGGCGAACTTCATGTTCTGGGCTATGCGGTCGAAGATGGCGTGTTCATTTTTGGCGCCGGGATCATTGCCGGCGGTGTGACCGTTGCTGTTGCCGTTGTCGCTCACAGACTGGGCTTTGCCCAGTTCATCGCGGCTCACCATAGACTTGCTCTGTGCGTCGTATACTTTTTTGCCGGAGAGTATAGCTTGCAGGTCGCTTACGATTTCTTCTTCTCTTGACGATAATGAACCGCTGCCGGCTTCCTGTGCGGTGGATGGAGGTTGCTGCATTTGTTTCAGGTCACTCAGCAGGGAGTCCGTATCCGGATGCGCAGCATCGGGTGCAGGCACGCCGGTATCTGCTGCGGGCGCTGCGGGTTTTGCAGGAGCCGGTGGCTTTCCGTATACAGGTGCAGGCGCAGGCGCTGATGTATCCGTTGTTGCCGCCGGATCAGCTTCGGCGGCGCCGGCAAATTGGTTCAGCACATCTGTCTGTAAATCCTGGTTGGCGCTTACGGTTGAAGCGGTGGCTATATAACCAGGGTCAGTTGATGCGGGATCATAATTGTCACCATTATACGAGAATGATGCTACCACATATTCTTCTTCACCAGTTTCGTCTGCCGTGGAAGAAGACATCACAATATATTCTTCAAAAACATCCCCATCTTTATCCATGGACGCTGCCACGATATATTCCTGGAAAGGCTCACTGTCTTTGCCCGGAATCACTTCACCGTTGTCAAAGCTCTGCGTCAGCGGACGATGCTTCTTTTTCTTTCTGGGCGGGCGGTGACAGCCGTAATAATCGCTCAGCATGTCGTCGTAGCAGGTGTAAGGAGTATGCTTCTTCATATGCTGTTACTTTTTTAAAGCCGGATATTCATTTTTACGAGGGTATAGGGGTCGAAGGTCATGATCAGTTCTGAGTCACCTTTGGCAATATGCTGCCTGTCCAGCAACACTTTTATCTCATTGGGGCTGAAGTCCATTACTTCTGCCAGGCTGTTGTTAATCACTGTCACCGGCGGATATTGCGGGTCCAGTGTAAAGTTTTCTCCTTTGATATGGAGATAGGGGCGTTTGTTGTCATCCAGGGAAAGACTTACTGCGCTTACCTTCGGCGGTGTCATGCTCCTCCTTGATTTTTGTATCTGGTTGGCCAGTGTCTTATAATCTATTTCGTTGTCGGATGCGCGCTGGATGTCTACTTGTTTCTTTTCTATTTCTTTGAGATCATCAACAGAACTTACGCCCATTTTGCGCAATGTTTTTTTGGTTTTCGGATCTACTTCTATCTCATCTATTTTGGTATCATTCTTCAGTCCTGATATTTTGGTGGTGGCTCTTACCTGCTGGTCTGTGATTGAGCCCAGCTGTATGTTCACCTTCGAAGCGCCCTGCTGGCCTGGTTGTGCGGTGATGAACCTGATCTGATCTCCATCGTAAGTAGGAAAGATGTTGAGATCAATAGCGAGGTCTTTCACTGTGTAGGTCAGCGGTTTGTTGATGGCTTTGATGGCCAGTGTTTCGCGGGTTTTGTCCAGCTCCACCACCAGCGAGTCTACAAAGTCTTCGAGGTTCCAGTATTTGTTATCATTCGCCATTTTCGGGAGGGGTATATTTTTCTGCCTTAACAGTAATACTGTGATAGGAAGGACGGAAGGAAGTGTTTACCCTGTACAAGGGGGGGACAGATCCTATTGTCACTTTGCCGTTATCGTCCACGCTGATGTCCAGTTCTACGGGCGTAGCTATTTCTATTTCATCGATATAGAAATGCATGCCACTGTTTTCATCCCTGATGCTGTTTCCGGGTATGTCCAGTAGTTTGTCGAGAATATTGCGGAAGGAGAGGAATGATTCGTCTATCATGATGCCTTGATTTTATTGACAGCGTTGAGTGTTACTTTTACATTGGTTTCTATTTCAAATCCTTCAAACTTGTATTCTTCCGCTTCATTATCCTGCTTGTTACTGTCTTCGCTTTCATCGTCAGACAGGCTGCGGACGTATGTATAATAAGGGTAGTCCATATGCTTACTGATTGTTTGATTTAATGCTTATGATCCTGGCGCTTACGGGCAGCGGGAACTTCACTTTGGAGCTGTTCAGCTGATCTACATAGCCTTCCTGTGTAAGGGATTCTACTTTGCCCAGCGTTATTTCGAACTGCCTGAACACCGGTACTATCCAGACCATTCCCTGTTCGTAGGTTCTGCCTCTCATTTTGATGTTGTAGATCATCTCAGATGCATTTGAACGTGCGAAGTCCGCTGTTTTGATTGCGGCAAGCTGTTCGTCATTGAGCGGGGCTGCGCCTTCCCAGCCTCCGAGCAGTTTGTTGAGTTCCGTGATGCTCAGCTCAATACCGGCTTTCATTTTTCCTGAGGTGGTATCGGTGAGGCTTTCCTTATCTTTTTCGTCGACAGATAATTTCGTAGGGGTGATACCGTTAGCGGTATGATCTGCAGATAATGTTACGGTGTATTTTGCGTCAACATTCAGTTCCCACAGCGATTTTGATTTGCCCAGGGAGGGGGATTGCCATACTTTGTTCCAGAAGCTGCGGTATACTTTCATGTCGGTCAGTTCTTTTTCGCCTGATACTGCGGCGCCCTGATCCTGTGCAAAGTACTGTTGTACAAATACGGCGGGCGTATTGCCAACGGCTTTGTATTCCTTACCACTGGCAGTTCTCCATCGCATCTCTGCGAATATTTCTATGTTTTTGTTCAGCGGGATACCGGAAATTTCATTCTTCATAAATTCGAAGTCCAGTACGCTGTTGGCCATAACGTCTTTACGGCGGAAAGTTTTTTCGAGCAACAGCTGCCTGGTGGCAGGATCTTTAATGTAGAACGTATAGATGGCTCTGGGTAAGGGTTTGGAAGGAGCTGTGCTAACGTTCAGTTTTATTTTGAAGACAATCTTATCTGTCTGTTGCAGCAGTAAAACTTTCTGGCCGTTGTAAGGCGATAGTTTCAGCGATTCGAATGTGAGCAATACTGTACTGCTGAGGGCATAGCTGCCATTGGATACTGACAGCGATTGTGCGGCGGCGGGAGCCGGTGCAGCTGCAGGTGGTGCGGCGGGCGCATTTTGCAGTTGTGCGATCAGCTGGGCCAGTACGGCGGGGTCCACGGCGGGTGCGCCTGCGGCGGGCTGGTGTTGTAACAGTTGCTGTAGCATTAATCTGCGTTGTACGTCACCGGCGAGTGTGGTCATCAGTTGGTTGTTGGCCTGCAACGTTTGCAGCTTGTGCTGGTTTGCAGCGTTGATGAGTTGAGGCAGCAGCTGCATGCCTTGTTGTATGATAGGCCCTGCAAGTGAAGCCAGCAGCGCATCATCGATACCGAAAACGAATGGTTTGGAGAACTGGTTGTTATCGGCGCCATTGACGTCGAAACGATTGTTATCGTTTACCATCGGTGTATCAACAGACTGGGGTGCGCTGAAGCCGGGAATGGAAGGCGCCACCACGCGGAGCACAGCTCCCAGCAGGTTGGCCAGCATACCGGTGGCACCACCGGCAGTACCGCTACCGGAAGATCCGCTACCACTGCCGGTTGCAGGGGGGCTCAGCACATTGATAGCTGCCGGCAGCACCGCTCTTACCAGGCTGCCGAGAATATCTTCGATAGAAGCCTGCTGTGCCAGCTGCTGCGCATCGTGTGAAATATTCCTGACAGGATTGAAATCTGTGGTATACATGTTGGTATTTGCTGATGATGAAAGGGATGATGATAGTGTGAAATGCGTTGTGTTGATCTGTTGCAGTCCGATGGGAACCCGTACTACCTTTGATACCGCGGGGGCCCTGCCACTGGGGTCTTTGGCACTGAGCAACTGAACATAGCAGTTCTCACGATCGAAATAATTTTTGGGCAGCGCTACTTCCTCTTCACTATCGCCCAGGAAGGTGAGCTTCTTTTTTTGCCGGAAGGGTGTCTGCCGTGATACGTCATCCACCCATCTGATGCCGGCCCTGTCTATGATGCGTTTGCCTATTTTGAAACGATAACAGGTATTGGTGCCGATATCTATCTTAAAGAGATAGTTACGGGCGTCCGCTGATTCCCAATGTAAAATAGCCAGGCTCATAGCTCAAGGAATTAACGTGGCGCTGCTGCTCCTGGCGCCGCGATAGCGGGAACGCCGCCTGCCTGACCAGCGGGCTTAAGTGCAGCGACGCCGCCGTCTGCGTACATATTGGCGAAGTTGTCCAGTTTGAAGTAGTCTGTTTTGAATTTGATGTTTACATGTCCTTTCAATGTGGCCGTGAGGTCGTCGGTGGCTTTTTTATCGGAGGTGTTTACCTGGATGTTGGTGTTGGTAATATCGGTGGTCATCGATGGTCCTCCGAAGATGGCGCCGAGGATACCACCATCCGCTTCCACGTGGGTGTTGACGGTATTGATATTCTGGTCGTCGTGGTGGGCGGTGCTGGCGCGGGTGGCTTTGATACTGAATTCCACGGCTGCGTCGATTTCACCTTTTTCCACTACGAGGCGGGTAACGCCCATCAGCAGTACTTCACGGAGTGCGGCGCGGTGTTCTTTCGCCATGTTGATCTTGGCTTCGAGGATATGTTTTTTCACCTCGGCGTCTTCAAGGTCATGTTTTTCTCCTTCGGGGTTGGTGAGCGCCAGTTTGCTGCTGCCGTCTGCCTGCTTTTCGGTGGTGACGTTGTATTTGTCGCTTCTTGATTCTGCCAGGCGTGCGAAGGTATCGTCGTCTTTTACTTTCTTGATGAAGTCGGCTGTAGACTTGGTGGCTTCTTTCATCAGTTTGATGTAGCTGTCAGTCTGTTGCTTCATCACCTTGAGGTTGGCGTCGAATACGGCTTTCAGGAGATCGGCCACAAACTTGGGGAAGTCTACGGAGTCTACCAGTTCCTTGAATGACTTGGTATCTCCCTGGAATCCCGGATCATAGCCTTTGTAGCCCATGTCCTTACCGCTATCGGTGGCCATGCTTTCAGCGATGCCATGCTTCTTCATCTCTTTGGAAGTATAGTCATCTATCAGCGAGAGGTAAATGCTCTTCTGGTCGTCCAGTGGCATGTTCCTGAACACGTCGCTGCTGCCGAGCACTTCCCTGGCCTGTGCCCTGGCAAATTCTTTTATCTGGCTTTTGGAAGGTATTACGTTGATATCCATAGCTGGTTATGCTTTTTGAATTGAATGATGGTTCAGCAGACATGCTATCAGAAATCCCATTCGTCTTTACCATTGGCAGACGGGGTTTTTGCCGGTGCTTTTTCTTCTTCGTCGTCGTCATGATCTTTGTGCTGCATTCTCATGCGTTTGCGATCTGCGTCTTCGGGGCTTTCGTCGTCATCATCTTTGCTTTGCAGTTGTGCCTGGCTGATGATAAAGGCATCCACATTGCTGATGAAGGTGGAGTACCTGGTATCATCTTCAAAGGTGGCAGGATTGTAATCTGCTATGGAGCTCAGGATTGCGTATCCGAGTTTGGCTTTGTTGTACAGGATGGTTGTTTTCGGACGCTGGTGTTTCATGCCTTCATACAGCATTTCCACTACTTTCCACCAGTTGCCGCCGGCGGGTACCAGTTGTTTCACAATTTCCGGATGGCTCAGTATGCGTTTGATTACGAAGTACAGTTCATCATATATGATGGGGGATATTACATTCGCCATGCCAGAGCAGTGTGTGGACAGATTGTATTGCAGATCTTCCACGGACTGCATTACGGTCTGACGGGATACATAGCTGTCGGGGTTGGGGCTTTCCTGCGCTTTCTGGATATACTTAGCCACTTCCATGATCAGTGTACGCCAGAACTTCGGGAATTCCTTATTTACCACTACATCATCAGTTACCGGAGAGTTGCCATAGTTGAACACCTGTTTGTAGAACATCTTCCTTTCGGAAGGACGGGTACGGTCAATGATCTTACCTGTTTTCGGATTCGTGAATTTATTGGAGAATACATACAGTTGCAGGTCTTCGCGGAGCGTTGTATCTGAGATCTGTACGTTGCCTCTTACCATATATTTGTGTGTGAAGAAATTCACTACGCTGAAAATATCGAGGTCTTCGCCCAGCGTCATAGAATAGAACATTTGTGCGGCGCAGCGGATATTGTCTGCCTGTACCTGTACAACAGCGCTGTCGTCGTCCAGGAAGGTTACGCTGAAATCGGGCGCGCTCTGGTCTGTTTCGGTTTCGGTATAATCCTCCCAGCCGGGTGTGTTTTCTGTTTCATTCATGAATATCGGCAGGCGGGAGTCGATGTTGGTTTTGGTCACCGGCAGGATAGAGGTCCGGATCATTTTTATCAGCCGGGGGATCATTGCGACAGGGATACTGTTGAAGTACTGGGAGCTTTTCAACAGCGCCAGTTCAGTATTGTTGTCGACGATATTATTGATGATCTTCTGGATGAAGACGTGAAATGACTGTGAGGAGAAAGAAGGGTTACCTTTCAAGACATCTTCCATGATGTGGTCGTTGTCATCGTTGTAATCCATATCCAGTTTTTCCGCATGTATATACTCGCGAGCGGCGCTCATCTGTGTATATACGACCACGTTACGGTTGCCATACCGGTTGCCGAATATGAAGTTGGTAAGACCATTTATTTCCTGGTAGCCTGAGTTGTAGCCCATTGCCAGCAGGTAATCCACGATGGCGGGATAGCTGAGTATGCTGCGGACATTGTAATCGAGGTTGTTCCAGTTGTTGGCAAGCCTGTCGGAGAAATCAAATTTGAGAAGCGACAGTTTATCTTCAGCATCGATATATTCTTCGAGGGAATAGAGATGTGGCGCGCCGCTGCCATTAAAAGTACCGGAAGCAGTGGTACTGTTGGTATTGATGTTGTTGATGGCGCTGTAGATCTTATATAGCAGGCTGTCTTCTTCCCACTGATGCTCTGCTCTGTGTTTGGAGCCATAGCGTCTGGATTTCAGCGGGGAGGTAATGAAGTCGGCTATGAGTGAATCATCCGGGCCTATCCACCCGCCTTGATCATCTCTTTGGTAAATAGATTTGGACAAGAGGTCATTGAGGTAGGTCAGCTGTTCTTTCACATTGGCGTCGATATCTGCAGTGACGCCATTGGTTGTGACATTTGTTCTGCGTATTCTAACGCCGTTTGTTGGAAAAAAGTTGAGCGTTGCCATTGACTTGTTGTTTAGAAAAATTATGATAAAATAGCGTTTAACAGTTTGAATGAATCTGCCAGGTTAAGTAAGCCATATCCGGCCCTCTGATCCCTTACCCTGCTGGTGAGCCTGTCGGATGTATTTCTCAGGATATAGTTAATGTCTGTATTGGAGAGTTTGCGACCTTTTTCGGCGGCATATGATTTCATCAGTGCAATAGCGCCGCTCACGAAGGGAGATGCCTGTGAGGTGCCGGAGGAAAGGGCATAGCCGTTGTTGAGATAGGAACTGTAGATGTTGGAGCCTGGCGCTACTACGGTGATATTTGCGCCATAGGAAGTAAAGCCGGTTACCTCGCCGCTGTTGTCCACGGCACCTACGGCAAATACGCCGTCGAGTGCGCCGGGATAGTATTTTTCATCAGTGCCGTCGTTGCCGCTGGCTGCTACGATGGTCACATTTTTGCTGAGTGCGTATTTCACGATGTCTTCGTGTGGAAGGCCCCCACCGGAGTGTTTGATACCGAGGCTCATGTTGATCACATCTGCACCATGATCTACTGCCCATTTAATACCGTTGTTGATATTGTCTACGATGCCGGCACCTACGACGCGGTTGCCGCTGCGCATGGCGGCTAGTACGCGTACCACCATGAGGCTGCAGGAAGGGCAAACGCCTTCATTCATCTTCAATCCTTTTGCGGCGATGATGCCTGAAACGTGTGTACCGTGGCCAACCTGATCTTCAGGCATGGCATTTATATTCAGTACGTCGCCGATGAATGAGGAAGTATCGAGGCCCTGAAGGTCGACGAAATTCTTCCTGAGCACAATTTTGTCTTCCAGTTCGGGATGGTTGAAATTGGCGCCGGTATCCAATACGGCCACACGTATATCGCGTGTGCCCTTTGTCCATTCTTTGGCATAGGGGAGATAGATCATCTCCCCTGGGTCACTTACAGCCATCGTCATTGCTCCGGATACTTCGCCCGGAAACTCGGTGGTGCCCAGCAACAGCATCCGCACTTCCGATATGAAAGGAAGGTGTTCTATCTGCTGTATGGCTGTATCGGGCAGCCTTCCGTCCTGCTGAAGGATAATACGGAAGGTGAGATGAAGGTTAGCATTCCTTTCATCTGCGCTCCATTCGCCTGCATGAGGTTTATATTCCCTGGTCACCCAAAACCGGAAGTTAACGGCGTCAAAGATGCGGTCTACATCCGGCAGGAACCGTTCCACCACCGTTGTTTTATCATTGATAAAATCAAGCCAGTAAGGGATACGGGCAGGCAGCTGACTTTGTACGTCAGGTACAACTTTAATGACGATGTGCTCTTTCATACGTATAACTGCAATCGAATAGGCAAATATTCAATTGTTGACAAGAAGTATATTCTATTGTATTGTTGGAGGCAACGGCAAGCCATACTGCATCTATGCAGCTTTTGGGGTGTATCATTAAATACTAATGTATTGCTTAATACTTGTGCAATATGACCTGATTTGCTATTTAGCTTTTTATAAGTTGGAAGTTTAAAGTGTAAACAGATTCAAGCAAAAAATGTGAACAGATTCTACACAATTCTGAAAAGTATACGCTGACAATTCACCGAAAGTTGAAAGTTTTAATTGAGGATATAGCCTGATAGTTGTAGCATTTGGGGCCATGAACGTATACTTCAGCGTTCGGACCATGAAGCTAGGAAATATTACGGAATATGACAAAAAAATTTCTCGCGAAGGAGTTTTTCCCACAAAGGTGCAAGGAGAGCAAAGATGGCAGCGGATATTTTTTGCGAGAAAACTTTTTGTAAATTCCTCTATCATTCATCAAGCGTATCCGCTAATTTTTAAACAATCACCTATGTCACTCCTGAAAACCTTATTCCAATTACTGATCTTTATATGTCTTCTGCCGGTATATGCTTTCTCCCTGGCAAAAGATACCGTGGCTTTTTCGGTACTGCTGTCAGGTAACAGTACGCCAAAAGGCTATCTGAAAGAACTGGTACAGCCAGACGGCAACCATGAGCAATGGTTCTGGTACAACGACCGGGGCAGGGGCGACAGCCTGCATACTATTTTCCGGGAAGATGAAAACGGTTTTCCTACCTATATCCATACCCGTGGGACAGATTATTTTAAGAAGCCGGTATATGAAGATTTTTCACTGACGGATGGTAATGCACAGTGGAAAAACGATGCGGAGAATGAAAGCCGCAAACTGAATGGCAAAGCCTTTTACATGGGATTGCATGCTACCAGCGGCGACTTTGTGAAAGCGCTGAAGTCTGGTGGTGAAAAGATGGAGCTACTGCCCTACGGTGAAGTTTCTATGGAAATATTAGAGCAGCACCAGGTGGGAAGGCTGCGGGTATCACTATGCAGCATCAAGGGATTGGGTATTGTACCCGATTATCGCTGGGTAGATGATCAGAACCACTTCTTTGCCAGTTTGTCTGACTGGTTTTCCATTATCCGGAAGGATTACGAATCCTACTGGCGGGAATTGCTCACCATTCAGAAGAGATACGAGCAGACGTTTCAGCGGGATCTGGCAAAGCGGCTGCCGGAGAAGGTGGCAGGAAACATTCTTATCCGCGATGTTACCCTCTTTGACGCAGAGGAGGCCATACTGCGCCAGCATGTGGATGTGCTGATAAAAGGCAACATGGTAAGCGAGGTGGCGCCTACACCACTGCATGTACCCGCTGCCAGGATCATCGATGGCCGGGGCAAAACACTTATACCAGGATTGTGGGATATGCATGTACATTTTGCCAGTGATGTGGACGGTATTCTTCATATGGCTGCCGGTGTTACACATGTACGTGATATGGGCATGGACTCCTCATTGCTGATGCGCATAGATCAGATCGGTAAAGGCGCCCTGATAGGGCCACGTGTAGAGATCAAAAGCGGCTTCATTGACGGGGCAGGACCATTTGCCGCACCCACAGGTGCATTGGTGAGCACACAGGAAGATGCCATCCGGTATATCAGGAAATACGCTGCACAGGGATATGAGCAGATTAAACTTTACAGCTCCATCAAACCGGAATGGGTGAAATCCCTGGCCGCAGAAGCCCACAAACTACATTTGCATGTATGCGGTCATATACCAGCCTTCATGACAGCTGCCAGGGCCATCGATGCTGGCTACGATGAGGTAACGCACATGAATATGCTCTTCCTGAATTTCTTCAGTGACACGGTCGATACACGCAGTCCGCAACGTTTTATCATCCCGGCAAGATATGCTGCCGGATTGGATCTCAACAGTGCTCCGGTACAACAGTTCCTGGACACCATGAAGGCACGGCATATTGCTTCAGATCCTACCCTGGGTGCATTTGAGCCGTTGTTTACAAGTCGTGACGGCGTTATGGAAGAAAAGAATGTGGGTATCGTCAACCACTTTCCCATGCAGCTGCAACGCCATATGCGTGCCGGCGGCGAAGGACTGCCTGTACCGCCGGGTATGGACAGCACCTATCGCGCTGCCTTTGATGCATTCCTGCGCCTCACAAAGATCATGTACGATAAAGGTATCCGCATCTTAGCAGGAACAGACGGGTGGCCCGGATTTGATCTGCACCATGAACTGGAGCTCTATGTAAAAGCCGGTATTCCCCCCGCTAAAGTATTACAACTGGCTACTTATACAGCCGCTGTTCACACAGGCAAGAACAAACAACTCGGCAGTATCCGTACTGGTAAAAAAGCAGACATGGTGCTCGTCAATGGTGACCCCACAAAAAATATCAGCGATATACGCCACCTCAGTATGGTTATCAAAGACGGCGTACTGTATGATCCTGCAAAACTGTACCAGGCAATAGCGATAAAACCGTTTTGAACTGTGATTTATTTGATTAATCTGATTTTTCTGATGTGCGAAGATTAAAGCGAATAATCAACATATTACGCTCGCTCTAATCTTCGCACATCAGAAAAATCAGATTAATCAAATAAATCATAGTTCAGACAATTACCGGCACTTATTAAAATAACTAAAAGTTATCGTCCATAATAATTACTCATTTCTCTTTATCAGCGCGGTTTTTAATTTTGTGCTTACTAACTGTAATGCACATATGAAAATTGATTGGTTACCCGTGTCATTATTCCTGGTATCAGGGGTAGTGGTGCTGAAGGAGTATGTATCATGGCGCTCAGAAAAGAAAAAGAACGATGAAACCTTTGCAGCTTATCTCGCAACAGAACCCAGCGACAGCCTATGGTATGGCTGCGGCAGTGTACAGATCCCTACTGCTGACGAAAAGGGAAAACTTATCTACTATGGTTATGAGCTTATTTCCAATACCGCACATTATCTGGGGCCCTCGGGCAAGGTGGCGCAGATCAGTAATGGTATGAATTGCCAGAACTGTCATTTGCAAGGTGGTACCATTCCTTTTGGGAATAACTTCGGGAAAGTGTTTGCTACTTATCCACAATTCAGGCCGCGCTGCAACCAGGTGCAGCAGATATGTGACCGTGTTACGGATTGCTTTGAACGCAGTTTAAATGGAAAGGCTCCTGCGCGTGACAGCCGTGAGATGAAGGCGATCTGCGCTTACATCAAATGGCTGGGAAATGACGTACCTGCTGGAACAAAGCCCAGAGGCACCAGCATTATGAAGTTGTCTTACCTTGACCGCGCGGCCCTCCCGGATGCAGGAAGAGAGGTGTATATGAACAAGTGTTCAAGTTGTCATGGGAATGACGGACGTGGGGTAGTAGCTGTTAACGGTAACGGTTATACGTATCCGCCACTGTGGGGGGAGCATAGTTATAACGATGGCGCCGGGTTACACCGGCTGTCGAACTTTGCCGGCTTTGTGATGAACAACATGCCGTTAGGTACCACCTGGCACAAACCTGTGCTCACTGTAGAAGAGGCATGGGATGTAGCGGCCTTCGTCAACACGCAGCCACGGCCGCATAGAGACCAGGGAAGCGACTGGAAGGATATTGCGAAAAAACCTGTAGATTTCCCTTACGGGCCATACGCAGATACATTCAGCGAACGGCAGCACAAATACGGACCTTTCACCGCTATCAAAGCAGCGCGGCAGCAACAAGTTAAATAATGGCTCCTTACTCTCTCAAAAACCAATCACGATGAAAAGAATACTTTTATCCGCATCGCTGATCATTTCAGCCATCGCCACGGCTTCCGCACAGGAACTGCGTTTTGATCCTCCCTGGAATAAGCCGCCTGAAAGCAGTGTGATGTTCACTGTTCCGGGGGTAGACAATGTACCGGATCTTTTCGGCGATATCAATGATCCGCAGCTGGTCGTGTTTTTTGCCGGCAACCAGTTCATGTGCATCGATGATTTGCTCACGGCATTCAAGCAGGCTTACCCCCAGTATACACGCATATTTGCGGAAACGTTGCCACCAGGGATTCTTGCGAAACAGATTGAAGGAGGTTCCATTACCATCGGTAATATGCGTATCACGTTGAAGCCGGATGTATATACCGCGGGTAAAAGCCGTATCGATCAGATGATGCCGCTCTTCAGCCGTACCGCTGTGTATGCCTATAACAAACTGGCTATTATGGTACCGAAGGGAAATCCAAAGCAGGTGCATGACCTGCGCGACCTGGGCTGTAATGGCCTGAGAGTAGCTATGCCCAACCCTGCATGGGAGGGGATAGGCCGCCGCATTGAAGAAGCTTACGTGAAAGCCGGTGGTGAACCGCTCCGCAGCAAGATCATGAACGATAAAGTAAAAGACAGCTCCACCTACCTCACTTACATCCATCACCGGCAGACGGCCATGCGTATCCTGTATGGTCAGAGTGATGCAGGGCCTGTGTGGTATTCCGAAGCATATTATCAGCAGATGATCGGACATCCTATTGAACTGGTGAGCATCCCGGATAAGGAGAATATCGCGGCTACTTATATTGCCGGGGAGCTAAAGGCGGCGCCGCATCCCCAGGCGGCAAAGGATTTCATGGATTTTCTTTCCAGCGATGCCGCGAAGAAGATCTATCGTAAGTATGGATTCAGTATATAATTGTTAGCATCAGAAGCTGGCGGCTGGCTGTGGCGCTTTGTTCATAAAGGCGTTGAAACAGCCGGCCCCGGCAATATAAGCCAGCACGTCGGCCCAGTCGCCGGTATACCTGGCTGAATATAACGGTAATGCATATTCGAAAACAACAGCGAGATAAAGCGCAATAAAGAGGGAATACCACATGGGGAATGAGTAGGAGGGGCCGAAAAAGAAGTTCCGGAATATCATCAGGCACATATAGCCTATAACCGGTACGGCCAGGAAGTCGGTGAGATGCCCGTTGACAAAGGACAACAGCGGATGGTGCAGTTCCCGGGACAACCGGACGACAAGCCATAACAGGCAACCCACCGCAAATAAAGGATGAACTCCCATTTTCATCACAATGCCATTGTAACCGCCGCCACCACTGCGAGGCTCACTAACCCGAATAATACGCAGAATCCAGCGAAACCAGTGTTTTTCATCCATCTGACAGCTGCCCCGTCATCCGGTTTTATCGGAAGTACACTGCTTCTCAGTCGCTGAATGAGCGGGACCCGGTCCTCCTCTTCTTCCATGACAGGATCTACGTTCCCGGTGGTGTCTGTAGTATTTACGTCACTCATAACCTTTGATTAAATGTGAGTAATTGATTTAGTGCAAATGTACTAAATCTTTTTGAAATTAGTACATTTGTACTAGATTAATGAAGGCTACAGGCTGGCGGCAATCAATATTCCTACATTGACCAGGTTATGCACTACCATAGGTATGATCAGCGAGCGGCTGCTGCGCAGCAAGGCCATATAAAAGCAGGCGCTGATAAAGGTGCTTGCAAAATACAGGGGATTGAAATGTACGGCTGACAGATCCGGAAAGGAGAGCGAATGCGATAGGGAGAAAAGCAGGGAGATGAACAGCATATCAGGTGTGAAGCTGAATGGCCTGGTTGGATCGGAGGGACAGAACTGAAGAATGAGAAACAGGTACACACCTCTGAAGGCCAGTTCTTCCACGATGCCGGGAAGGGTAGCCTGATAAAGATAATTTTCCAACGAGTTGTATTCACTTCCTTCTGTAAACAGATTAGGAACCACTTTTATCAGCAGTAACCCACCAATGAGTAGCAATACTGTTTTCAGCTGAGAGGGCTGCAACCGCGGCGGCACTATTTTCAGATCTGCCAGCTGCCGGTGGCGGAAGATGAGTATATATATCAATAGAAAGAGAAGACTGAGCAACTTTCCGCTCCAGTTCATATGCAATGTCGGGAAGAGCCACAGCTGTAGCTGGCTTCCAATTGATTGCAACAGCTCATTGATGAGATATACAATAATCAGCCCGGGGAGCGTCTTCGTGTGTTTCGGCGTTTTGTAAAGAAAGACAGGGAGGAGTGCCAGGAAAAATATAACAACGTTGGTACAGAGACTGGTTGATAACGATATGAACATAGTACAGGGATTAATACTGAAAGTTAATCAAATGATGGCTTCTTTGCAATCGCATATTTCCTCCTACATTTGCGTCTTCAAAAATTATTATCAAGTAATGAAACAGCTCCTCCTTTGTCTGTTAATGAGCGCCGGCTTTTCACTGGCCGCTTCCGCCCAGGACGCAGATCTTGAGAAAAAGAACGTCAGTGATACTATTCTGCAAAACCGTACCCTTACCCTTCCCGATCCCTTTGATGCGCAACTTGCCTTGCAGCAACTTTTCCCTGGCAAGGTTTATAACATGGCTAAAAAGAAGCCTGTTGATTTCCTGATCAACTGGGAATGCAAGACCTGCAAGCGACAGCCTTACCCGGATGCTAATGAAGATGCGAACGGAGATTTTCCTTTCAGTGACGGCGTGGCTACACGTCTGATTAATGTAATGGACTACACGGATTCAGCGGGTACAAAATACAAGGTGATAAGTTTTAACCACTCAACGTATGATCCGGATGGATTACAGGTATCCCGCTTCACCGGCGGATTGCTGGGACTGGCCAAATTTGTACTTACAGGCGGGAGCTGGAAGCTGCGGCATTTTCAGCCGGCCATTGGCGCCTATGGCGCTTTTTCGCAGTGTCCTGCACCTAAGCCAGTGCTGATTGGTAAAGATCAGTATGCATATCTGATCCGGCATTCCAATGGTCCCGCAGGTGGTCCTTATTATGGGGAGTATTACCTGATTGCCGGTACAGGCGGTGCTTATAAGCCTGTGTTGTTTGTGGGTGGTGCGGAGTTATCAGCGTTACCACTATCAGAAGGGTTTTCGTTCTGGACCGGAGATTTTCGTATACCCGTTAGCGATAAGAAATATTTCAGGGATGTTATTGTTACGCTGAAAGGCACTTACCGCTCTACTGATGGGGAGAATCTGCCGGAGGAAGTGAAGCCGCTGGTGAAAGGTAAGAAAACCTGCCGGTTCACGGTGGTGCGCCGTTATGTGTACAAAGGCAGTAAGGGATATGAATTGCAGGAGCCTGGGAAAGTGGAGATCCAATAGGTTACAGGAGTCAGGAATCAGGTTTTAGTAATGTAAGTGCTAAAACCTGATTCCTAATTCCTAACTAAGTATTTCCAGCAGCACTTGTGCATTGTTATGTGTTTCATCGCGGGCGCCGAACAGCAATGTTACCACAGGATGTTCTTTGATGACAGCCTTCAGTTCGGCTAAGGCGTCAGTGTCTTTCAGCTCTGCTTTATATTTTTTGCGGAACTCGTTCCACTTCTCCGGGTCATGCCCAAACCATTTGCGCAATGCTGTTGATGGCGCGATTGTTTTCAGCCAGGTATCTACGTGAAGGTCTTCTTTCTTTATACCCCGTGGCCAGAGCCCGTCTACCAGGACTCTGTAACCATCTTTTTTTTCAGGTGCTTCATAAGCCCGCTTAATAAGAATACGAGACATAATAACAGGATTTAGGTTATTAGCTGCTAACAGCTAATATTATTCCACTAGTTCACGGTGCAGTTTCTCCAGTGTTTCCTTCGCGTCCCTACAAAGGCCCTGGTGTACTTTGGAGGTCTGTACAATCGTGCTGCGCGTGGCAGTGAGCCACCGGAAGCGGGAGGCGATATCGAGCCGGGCGATGGGACTGTTGATAGCGGCGCCTTTGCATATCTGTTCAAATGCGCAGAGGTAGGCCTGTACTTCGGTTATATCTGTCAAAGGTGCGAGTATTCGCAGTTTTTCCATGTTGAGCGTAAACAGGGCGTCAAGGAATTTCTGTTGTTTGCAATAGAGGATCACACCCACATTGAGAAACTCTTCCCGTTCTACCCTGGGGACTACGCGGATAACGGCATACTCAAATAAGTGATTTTCCTGCATGTTGTGCTTCTTTTACAAAAATTGCTGACGCTTGTACGCGTGTAGTTAAAAACTGATAATATACTTCCCTGCGGTCTGTTGCCAGTTCGTCGGGATTGTCTTTGGTGAGCCATTCGTCCGGGATCAAAGATACAACGGCACGGATACGTTCCGGTGTGAGAATACTGCGGAAGGCGCTGTCTGTTTCTTCCAGCATGGTGGCCTGTGGCAGCAGCACATGGTCTTTGACCTGTACGAACGGGCGTACCGCCTGTTCCTGCCAGTTGTTCCACGAATGGTGGAAATACAGTGATGCGCCGTGGTCTATCAACCACAGTTCTTTGCGCCACATGAGCATATTGGTATTGCGGGCGGTGCGGTCTACATTGGTGAGCAGGCAATCGAGCCATACTATCCTGGAGGCCAGCAAGGGATCAACGGTGGTAACAGCGGGGTCATAAGTGATGGCGCCGGAAAGGTAATGTAACCCAAGGTTAAGGCCTGTACTGGCTTTGAGCAGATCCTGAATTTCTTCATCGGGTTCAGACCGTCCGAAGGCGGAATCGAGTTGTGCAAATACAATCTCAGGTATTTTCAGGCCGAGCAGGCGGGCAATTTCTCCTCCGATCAGCTCAGCGATCAACGCTTTTATTCCCTGGCCTGCGCCGCGGAATTTTATAGCATACAGGAAGCCGTCGTCGGCTTCTGCAATGGCGGGCAGTGAGCCGCCTTCCCGCAATGGTGTTACATAGCGGGTTACGTTCACGGTCCTTAGTGAATGATGGTTGTCAGACATGGATTCGATCAGGATTTTTTTGATATGCTACAACAGTGCACAGGCAACTGTTTTAACTGGCGGTAAAAGTAGGTAAATTTTTTCTGGGTGATTCATGACGTGCTCAACTGGTATTTTATCATGTAATTGTCTGAATGGATGATTATGCTCACGGTTTGACGAAGTGTGTGGTCATGATAATGTCATTCTGAGAGGAGGTGATTTTTAAGATAAGATTAACATTTATACTTTTCGGATAACGAGATATAGAGATCAAAGATCACACTTATCAATTACTAAAGTGAATAATGACTGTAGACGCTGATGCCGGAACAATGAAAATACAAAGGGCATCAGTATATCAACCAGAAGAAACAAATATTTATCAGCCGAAAAATCAGTATTAAAGCCAGGATTAACAGTGAACACACGCTCATTGAGCATACCTGTACTTAATTCCAGAATTTCCTAAACCAGAATTTATGTGTAAAAAGTTGCTATTGCTGGCGCTTATGGGTTTCCTATGCCTGTATGCGTTAGCCCAGGAGCGAAAGATCTCAGGCACCGTACTCGACGACAAAGGTAATCCGCTGCCGGGAGTATCTATTAAAGAAGCCGGCACCAACAACGGAACGGCCACCACACCTGACGGTAAATTTGCTTTGGCCCTGAAAGGTAGTTCCAATGTCTATATTGTTTCATTCATTGGTTATGAGACGCAGACTGTGAAAGTGGGTAACATTTATTCATTTAAAGTAACGCTGAAGCCGGACTCCAAAAGTCTGAAAGATGTAGTGGTGATCGGCTACCAGGAAGTAAAACGCACTAAGAGCACAGCTGCAGTAACCAGCATAACGGGCAAGGATATTGAAAACCTGCCTGCGGCCAGCATCGATGTATTATTACAGGGCAAATTATCGGGAGTGAATGTGCAGAATTTCACCGGGCAACCTGGTGTGAAAACTTCACTGATGGTAAGAGGTAACACCAGGCTGATGTCGTCTTCCAACTTTAATGGTGACGAAGCGTTCAGTAATCCTCTTTATGTAATTGATGGTATTCCTATTTCTGATGATGAGGTGAAAGCATTTGATGGCACCGGTACTAATTTCCTCGCCAGTCTGAATCCCAACGATGTGGAATCCATCGACATCCTGAAAGACGCTTCTGCAGCGGCTATCTACGGGTCCAGAGGCGCCAACGGTGTGATCATTGTGAAAACAAAACGAGGCCAGAACGGCAAGCCGCGTTTCAGTCTTAACGGCTACTACGGCTACGTGGAGAAACCGCAGAAGGTGAGTACCGTGATCGGCGCTGAAGAACGCCGCCGGAAAATGGATCTGATCCAGCTGTACGGCGACAGATCACTCTTCGAAACCAAACTGCCTCAAATGCTTACTGACAGCCTTAATCCGGCTTTCAATAACAGCAACGACTGGCAGGGGATGTTCTATCGCCCCGGCGCCATCCAGAACTATGATATGGGTGTATCCGGTGGAACAGATGCGATCAACTACCGTGTGAGCCTTGGCTATTATGATGAAAAGGGAGTGGTAATCAACACAGGATTCAAGCGTTATTCACTCAACTCCAATCTCGGTATACAGCTCAGCAAGAAACTGGAAGTGCAAACCAACCTGCGTCTTTCCAAAGGTGAGCGCCAGGTAGGTAAGGGAGCAGGCCTTGACGATAACAATGGCCTCCGCAATGTGTTCTCCGTGAGTCCTATTAGTATGCCTTCTTCGCTGCTGTATCTTTCAGACCTTGACAGAGATGCACTGATGAATCCATACAGTTATCAGCGTAATGACAATGTGAACAATGATGTGAACATTAATGTACAGCTGGTATACCGCCCTGTAGAAGGTCTGCAATGGACCACCCGGGGAGCAGTTACCTATTCTAATAACAAGTATGATTTCGCCTCACCGGCAGCGTTGAACAAGTCGAAGCTCGGTGAATCATCTTCTTACTACAGTCAATATACTAAATACCTCGTTACCAACCACCTGATGTGGTTCAAAAATATCAACGGTCAGCATAACATCAACCTGTTTGCCGGCCAGGAGTTTGAGCGCCGCCAAAACCAGGACCTGCGTGCATTTGGACGTGGCATTCCTAATGATAATGTCCAGGTAGTATCCGGTAACTCAAAGATGAATGGCGGTGGTACATCCGATTATGTTACCTATGCGAAGCTTTCTTATATGGCAAGTGCGCATTACGATTACCGCGACAAATACCTGCTGGATGTTTTCTGGCGCGCAGATGCATCTTCCCGTTTCGGGGCCGCCAACAAATGGGGTTTCTTCCCATCTGTATCAGTGGGCTGGCTGGTGCATGAAGAGCCGTTCATGAAGAATTTTGCCTTCATCAATTTCCTCAAGCTCAGGGCCAGTTATGGTGTGAATGGCGATGAAAGCAGTATCGGCGATATATCCCGCTATAACGCTTACAAGATAGGTGATGGTAACTACTACGGCAGTAAAGATGTGAACACTTACAACGGTTCCGTGATCATCAACCCGGACTATGGTCACATTACCAGGAATGACGTTACCTGGGAACAATCCAAACAGTTTAATATTGGCGCGGACATCGAGTTCCTGAAAGGCCGTATCCGTATTGAAACAGACGGTTATATCCGTAATACAAGGGGGCAGCTGCTGAACGTATGGGTGCCTGAAACTTCCGGCTATAATGAATCACTGACCAATGCAGCAGGCGTCAGGAACGCCGGTGTGGAAATAAGTGTGACGAGCCGTAATCTTGCGCCTTATCATAAAGTACAGTGGACAACACAGTTTAATATCTCCTACAACAAAAATATTATTACAGAGTTACCCGATGGCAACCGTGATATGTATATCAACAGCGGCTATGGAAGCACTGTGTATGTGGTAGGAAAGCCTGTAAATATGTACCAGATGTATATCACAGATGGTATCATCAACAGCAGGAGCGACCTGATTGTGAACCCTTATACCGGTGAAGTGGGCCGCACCAAATGGGGGAAACTTACACTGGGTTATCCCAAATGGAGAGACATCAATGGCGACTTCATGATCTCCGATGCCACCGGTGCTAACGACATCACTTTCTATGGTGATCCCAATCCGAAATTCACCGGAGGTCTTACCAATACCATTACCTGGAAGAACTTCACCCTGCAGTTCCTCACCACGTATACACTGGGCAGGACCATCGTGAACAAAACATTGGCAGATAAGTTATCGAACGGGCTTTTCTATGGTGACCCGAATGCCTTTGCCAAAGCTTCTATCACTGATTTTGAAAAGTATAACTACTGGAAGCACGAGGGCGACAACGCTACTTTCCCGGCTATCAATCCTTTCATGGGGTTATATGCCTACAGGTCAGGTCAGTCGCTGTTTGTGGAGCCGGGATGGTATATCCGCATCAAAAACATTAACCTGGGTTACAACTTCGACAAGCATTTCAGCTTTATCCGTAATCTGAATATCTCGAGCCTGAGACTGTATACGATGATGGATAACGTAGTGATATTCCAGAAATTCTCTGGCGTGGATGCAGAGCGTGTAAATGCGCAGGGATATGATTTTGGCGATGGCTATCCTATTCCGAGGAAATATACGCTGGGTGCGCGTGTAGAGTTCTGATTCATTAACCTGTAAAAGAAAGTGACATGAAAAAACGAGCATATGGCCTGCTGGCCATTACTATCATAGGCAGCCTGCTGACGATGAGCAGCTGCAAAAAATACCTGGACAATAATCTCAGTAATGGTACTTACGATAATGTGTTCTGGAATTCGCAACAAGATGCAGAAGCAGCCGTGAATGGGGCCTATGCACTCTACCGCAGGGCTGATCAGAATAGGGGCGCATTTTTCATCTGGGGGGATTGCCCGGTGGGCATGATCTTTCCTGACAACTCTTATCTGAAACCTGTATACGAAAGCGGCAACTTTGTGGTGCCCTATTACGAGGGGATGTGTCACGACTGGACCAACTGGTTCCGCATCGTGAATCAGTGCAACATGATTATAGACAAGGTAGCGAAGATACCGGAGAATAAATTCAAGAGCAGCAGTGGTACGGCGTTGTCTGCCAGGAACAACCTTGTAGGTGAAGCGTATTTCATGCGCGCGCTGGCTTACTTCACGATGGTCAGAGTTTGGGGAGATGTGCCGGTGCAAAACGAACCGATATATGCAGCAGAGCAGATCAAGCTGAAAGCCAGAAGTCCGCAGGACTCTGTGTTGGGGCTGATCATGGGCGACGCACAGCAGGCCAGTAATCTCATGACCTGGGATGTCAGCGACAAATACCTGCGCGCACGTGCTGGTAAAGGCGCTGCCATTGCGCTGCTGGCGCATGTTACAGCGTGGCAGCATAAATACGATAGAACCGTTACTTATGTAGATTCATTACTGAACAGCGGCTATTACACCCTGGAGAGTCCTGCCAACCTGCCTGATCTGTACAGGGCCAATAAGTTTTCCAAAGAAAACATTTTCCTCATCACCAACAGTAACGCCTATAATGAGGGCAGTTACAACGCAGATGATAATCACTCCCTCGGTTACCTGACGCTCATGGAGCCGTATCTGATAGGCCGTACGGAAGTTCCGCTGTTTACCGTGCTGCCGGAAGCGTTGTCTAAATATTATACAGAAAGCGACAAGGATGCCAGGTATAATGCATTCTTCGGGCTTACCAATACTGCAAAGCCCCTTATTCTCAAGTATTCTGATGTGATATATAAGAATACCGCCGAGAATACAGATCCGGTTATACAAAGTAATGTGGTGATCTACCGTCTCGCAGACTTGTTGCTGCTGAAGGCGGAAGCCCTCGCCAACTTAGGCCAGGAGCAGGCTGCGATGCAGACCGCCAACATTGTAAGAGCCCGCGCAGGCATCAGCAATATGGAAGGCATGACCAGCGACGTACTAAAGAGAGCGCTGCTGGATGAGCGTATCCGTGAGTTGGTGGGAGAAGGGCATAACTATTTTGATATGATCCGCACCGGCTACTACCCCAACTGGATGACTGCCAGCGGCGGCGACAGGATGGCGAAGAAAGGCTGGCTGTGGCCCGTAGCCAAGAAGGTTTTTGATAACAACCCGCTCATGGTCCAGAATGAATACTGGAAAGGCAGGTATTGATTGCTTCATTGTACAACTGATAAAGATGAAAAATATAATAATAAAGATGATGATCCTTGCGCTGGCGATATATGTGCTGGCCGGTTGCAAGAAAGATGAGGTGATTGGCGGGGGTACTGCCAATCCGAGGGTGAACATGACTACGTACGATTTCCTGAAGAACCACTCCTGGCATTTTTTTGACACCACTATCCTGGTGATTGATAAGGCAGGCATGAAGGATATCATCAACGGCGATGTTACGTTCTTTGCACCCACAGACTTCAGCATCAACCGTTTTATCGCCAACAAGCGTGATGAGGCGAGGAAGAAAGACGAGCGACTGAACTTCACACTTGACAGCCTTTTTAAATATTACACACCACAGATGCTGCGCGATTCGCTGGGCATGTATGTGATCAAAGGAAAGGTGAACAGGGAGCAGATGACGCTGGATGGAAAGCTCTATGAGACGCTGACACCGGGGCAACCCATGCTTGTATCCCTGCTGGAGACTACCGACTACCTGGTGGATAACATCATCACTTCTAAAGCTCAGTATGTTACCTATACCAAGATCATCGGGGAACGGGATGTAAACGGAAAAGACCCTAGCGGCAGTGACAAACTGCAGGATATTCGTGTGAAGTGCCAGACTTCCGGCATCCTCACCACCAATGGAGTGCTGCATGTATTGGAGAATACACATATCTGGACATTCCGTCGCTGATCATTTTCAAAACCTTTACAACTGAACAATCATGATGAAACTACATATATATGCAACCGGCCTGCTGATGCTCATGGCTGGGCTTAATGCCTGCAAAAAGGTGCCGGTAGGGTATCTCAGCGACTATCCCCGCTATGCAGATAACCCATATACCGTTAAGCAGGGGGTGTTTAAGATGTCGCCCGGTATTATCCCTGATAACTCCACGCCGCCGCTGAAGGTAACGATCCTGGATATACGTGATAAAGCCACCGGCAAACATGCCGACGTTTTTTTCCAGGAGTTCGAGACTTATGTATGGAAGCAGCCTTATGATCCCGTTACGGACACTACTTTTGATAAGATCAACGCTAAGCGCGAGGTACTGAAAAAGCGGCCGATAGAGGTACTGCCTGGCAGTGGCCAGTTCATTTTCACGGATGTGACCACACATGTGCCACCGGGTACTTATTCCGTAGACCTGCAGATAGAGAACCCGAAAGGAGTGAAGCAGTACCGGAACATTATAGACATAAATCTGCAGGAACAGAGCGCCTACGAGTACCTGAATGCACCTTATGCGCTGGCTGGCCGTACTGACAAGGAAGAGGGTATCCGTTTTGCGTATGATGCGGACTGGCTTGATCCGCTTACGGGCCGCTCTACAACCGCGTGGCTTCGTATCAGAAAGGTGGCTGAATCGCCCAACCAGGTGATCTTTGTGGTAAAAGATAAATACGGAAAGATATTTCCGCCGGAGGCGTTGTCAAAAAGACCATCAGGTAACAGCTTCCTGAAGACGATGGAAACATTCTCCGTGAAAACGTTCACTAACGATACCGCTACTATTCATCAGTTTGCTACTGTGCCTTTCCCGCATACCTACTGGGATAATCAACAGAATGGCACCAACTGTTATTACCGTATTTATAGTAAGTATATACAATCAATCGATACGGCTAATACCAGAAACTGGTTCCCGCCGGGTCAGATCAACTATGGAGAGTGGAGCAAGTTGCCGGTGAACATCAACTTCAGGATGAACACGAAGGTTTATCTGCCAGGTACATATGTATATGAGCTAACGCTTCAGCTCACTAAAAAGTAATTTTCACGCAAAGTGTTAGAGACCGGTAGGCTCGGTCTCTAACACTTTGCGTGAAAATTTCCTACATTTAGCACAATATTTAAACCACTTGAATATTGTCTAATTTGTTATCAGGGGAGCGGGAGTTGCTTGTACGGGTCGCCGAAGGAGATGAGGCCGCCTACACGCTTGTTTTTAATGCGTACAGCAGGCAGGTGTTTGATGTGGCCATGTTGTATCTTAAAGATCATGCGGCCTCCCGGGAGATTGTGCAGGAAGTATTCCTGAAAGTATGGCTGAAAAGAGTCTCCATGGCTAATGTAACAGACTTTACCAACTATTTATTTATACTCACCCGTAATCATATCTACGACAGCTTTAAAAAACAGCTCGTAAAACAGAAGGCCCTGGATTATCTCATCAGTCAGGAGCCACGTCACGCCAACGATACCGACCATGTAGTGCAAGACCACCAATATGAGCAATTGCTGCATACTGCTATATCATCCTTACCGCCTGCGAGAAGAAAAATATATATGGCCCGCAAAGCGGGTATGAGCAATGAAGAGATCTCCAGGGAGATGAATATCACCGTGAATACTGTTAAAAAGCAGATGCAGCTGGCACTTCAGTATCTGCGCACTTTTATTAAGCAGCAACTCCACACCTGGCTGCTTATCCTTCTCTTGTTTTTGTATTTAATCGATTGATTCTCAATGTGGGAAATTTTTTTTCCTGTCGGATACTCCTTTTGTATCTGATGGTCGTCTTTATCATTATCAGCCAACTTTTAATATCGTATTCATGACCGCTTCAGAAATCAGACAACTACTGGAAAAATACAAACGCAACGCGCTTAGCGATGCGGAGTTGCTGCAATTACAGGAACTCGTGGGGGGAGGGGAGTTTGAAGCGGCCATCAAAGAGGATATACTGGAGGCGCTTTATGCCGATGTGGCGGACGGTGGCTGGGAGCAACAGGACAAAGCAGCTATATTACGCCGTATCCTGGGAAAGGAGGTGGCAGATATGGCAGGTAACGTTGGCGGGTACACGAAACCGCTGACGGGTATCCGGCGTAGCTGGATGGCAGCGGCCGCAGTACTGGCATTGGCTGCAGTGGCGGGGGGCAGCTATATTGCGCTTCGCTCACGCCCGGAAACCCAACAGGTGGCTGTAAGAAAAGCCCCGTTGGCTCCAGGCACCAATAAGGCTATGCTGATACTGGCAGACAACAGCACCGTAGCACTGGACAGCAGCAGCAACGGGACAGTGGCTATGCAGGGCAATACGCAGGTAACGAACGCCAATGGCGCATTATCATATGAAGCCGGGGGCAACAGCGACAAAGTAGTATACAATACCATGGTTACGCCTCGCGGCGGACAGTACCAGCTTACGTTAGCTGATGGCAGCAAGGTATGGCTGAATGCTGCCAGCAGTATACGTTTTCCGACCGTCTTCAGGGGTAAAGAGCGACTGGTGGAAGTTACGGGAGAAGCATATTTCGAAATACAGCAGGATGCATCCCGGCCTTTCCGCGTAAAGGTGAATGCAGCCGGCGGTAATGATATGACCATCAACGTGCTAGGTACCAGCTTCAATGTGATGGCCTACCCCGATGAACAGAGCATCCGTACTACACTGGTGGATGGCACCGTACAGCTGGAGAAAGGAGATGTGCGCAGCATGCTGAAGCCCGGATTTCAGGCTGTATTGCCGGCGCAGGGCAGCAACTTTGATATAGCTCCCGCAGATATAGAACAGGATCTGGCATGGAAAGAGGGCAAGTTCCGTTTTGTGAATACCAACATCCGCGTGATCATGCGGCAACTGGCGCGTTGGTACGACATCGATGTTCAGTATGATGGAAATGTATCCGATATAGATTTCACAGGAGTAATATCCCGCAGGGCTGACGCCGGGGCATTACTGAAAGCGCTGGAAACCACCCAAAGGGTAAAGTTCAGCGTAAGCGGCAGCAGCATTACTGTTACGCCCGCAGGGCAACACTAAACACGATTATGAACAGAACTTAAGATGGGCACGCGTTTGCTTGTTATTCATTGTCACAAAAAATGCATGTTATGAAAAAGACGTAGGCATTCCACATCAACCATTTTACAAGGCAGTAAATAAAAACCGGACCCGATGGCAGTCGAAGTCCGGCGTAATGGCTGCTAATTCCCTTTTCAAGCAATTAGAAAACTGAAACTAAAAAGCCAAGAATACAAAAGTATGGAACTACTTACTATCGGCAAAGTAAGCCGGAGTCGCCGGCGTTTGCCAGGAAAATTACTGTTGATTATGAAATTGACCGCAATTTTGATATTGGCTATCTCCCTACACCTGAGTGCCAAAACATATTCTCAAACGGTTACACTGACGGGCAAGCGCCTCAAGCTGTATGATGTGTTCAACAACATCAGCCGTCAGACCGGTTATGAGTTCGTATATGATGATAAGCTACTGCGTGGCGCAGGTCTTGTGAATATCAACGTAAATAACGCAGCTCTCACGGAGGTGCTGGACAAATGCCTGAAAGATAAGCCATTCACTTATTCTATCGTGGACAAGATTATTGTGATCAATCCGCGTAATAAGGTTACAGTTACCACAGCGGCGGTAAGCCCGCTGGCAGTGATCAAGGGTAAGGTGACAGGCTCCAAAGGCGAACCGCTGGCCAATGTAAGCGTTCAGGTGAAAGGTACCACCCGTGGTACACTTACCGGCGCGGACGGTAACTTCACCATCAATGCGGAAAGCAAAGACATACTGGTGTTCAGCTACCTGGGCTATGAAACCAAAGAAGTGACGGTGGGAGATAACACCACATTAAATATAGCACTCACTGAATCTAATACACAGCTTGGTCCGATCGTAGTGACGGCGCTGGGTATCAAAAGAACTGAGAAGTCTGTAACCTATGCTACTCAACAGGTAAGCGGCGTTGAGCTGACCAAAGCCAAAGACCCCAACCTGATGAACACGCTGAACGGTAAGGTAGCTGGTCTGACCATCCAGTCCAGCTCCTCCGGCGTAGGTGGTTCTACTAAGGTGATACTGCGTGGTAACAAATCAGGGTTAGGTAACAACCAGGCCCTGTATGTGATTGACGGTGTGCCGATGAACAACAGCACCACCAACCAGCCGACTACTGCGTACGGCGGTACCGCTGCATACGATGGCGGAGACCCGATCTCCAACATGAACCCGGATGATATTGAAAGCATCTCTGTATTGAAAGGCGCCTCTGCCTCTGCGTTGTATGGCAGCCAGGGTGCAAATGGTGTTATCCTGATCACTACAAAGAGCGGAAAGGCCGGTAAAACAGTCATTAATTTCTCTTCCGGTCTTACCATCAATCAAACGGCTTACCGTCCTGATTTTCAGAACACCTATGGTGCAACAGAAGCGGGCAAGACACAGAGCTGGGGCCCGAAACTCTCCTCCGGTGCAGCAGATAACCTGTCGTCTTTCTTCCGCACAGGTAACACCTGGACTAACTCTATCAGTCTTTCCGGCGGATCTGAGCACGCTCAGACTTATTTCTCTTATGCCAACACATCTGCAAAAGGTATTGAGCCGGGTAATAAACTGGGCCGTCATAACCTGAGCTTCAAAGAAACAGGTCATTTACTGAACAATAAACTCACTGCAGAAGCTGATGTGAACTACATGACCCAGAAAATTGACAATACGCCATTATCTGGCCTGTACTTTAACCCGTTGACCGGCTTGTATCTTTATCCGCGCGGCAGCAACCTGCAACAATATAAAGACAACTACGAGATAGCGAATCCTTCCCGTAACTTCCTGATGGTGCAGAACTGGCCTTTTAATGAGGACGTACAGCAGAACCCCTGGTGGATTGTGAACCGCAATCCCAATTCACTCAACAGGAACAGGATATTGCTGAACGCCAGCCTGAAATATGAGCTGACACCCTGGTTGAACATACAGGGAAGAGGAAGCATAGACCGTATCAACGATGTGTATGAACAGAAGATATATGCCGGTACTATTCCGGTGCTGGCGCACAGGAACGGCGGATATGTTTACCAGAACTCTACTACCACACAACAATATGGCGACCTGCTGCTCAATTTCAATATTCCGGTGAACAAAGATATTCGTTTAACCGGCGTAGTGGGTGGTAGCATCCGTGATGTAGTAACGAAAGGAGAGAAGTTCAATGCAGGTCAGGATAGTCTGAAGTTCCCGAATATCTTCAACATACAGAACTTCAGCACACTGAATCCTAACAACAGTGGTACATTACCTGAAAACCACGGCCAGTGGCAGTCTGTATTCGGTAGTGTGAATATATCTTTCAAAGACTGGGCATACCTGGATCTGACAGGCCGTAACGACTGGGCTTCCAATTTATCTTTCACCCCCAATGCTTCCTACTTCTACCCTTCCGCGGGTCTGAACTTTATTCTCAGTTCCATGATGAAGATGCCGGAAGCGATCAGCTTTGCCAAGATCCGTGGTTCTTATGCCGTAGTAGGTAATTCCCCGTTGGTATACCAGACCAATCCAGCGGAAAATACGATGGGGCCCAATGGCGCCACAGTGAAGATCAATACTTTCGCACCATTCAGGGAACTGAAGCCTGAGAAGACCAGATCACTCGAATTAGGTACGGAGTGGCGCTTCTTCGACAACAGGCTGAGTGCAGATGTTACTTACTATAAAACCAATACCCGCAATCAGACTTTACAGATAGCAGCCAGCCAGGCAACTTTGTATGAAGGTTATTACATCAACGCCGGTAACATCCAGAACCAGGGTGTGGAAGCGGTGGTGCGTTATGATGTGCTGCGCAACGGCAACCTGAAATGGAACACCAGCCTGAACTACTCTGTAAATGATAACAAGATCCTGGAGCTGGCTCCCGGTGTGGACAACTTCACCATCAGCGGGGCGTCAGGCGCCAACTATGTTTCCAAGTTTAAAGTGGGCGGTTCTTTCGGTGATATTTACGGAACAGTATTACAGCGAGACGAGCAAGGCAGGATCAAGATTGATGATAAAGGCAATCCGATCAAACAGGGTGGCGACCAGGTATATATTGGCAACCCTAACCCGAAATGGCAGATGGGCTGGAACAATAACTTCTCCTTTAAAGACTTCACCCTTTCCTTCCTGATCGACGGTAAGTTTGGAGGACAGGTGATGTCAGTAACACAATCCATGATGGATCAATATGGCGTGTCTGCAGCTTCCGGTGCAGCACGTGATGCCGGTGGCGTAAAGATCAACGGCGTAGATCCTTCCGGTAATGCTGTAGCAACAGTGGATGCACAGAAATGGTACAGCACCATTGGCGGACGTGAAGCGGTATCCGGAGAATATATGTACAGTGCCACCACCGTACGTCTGCGTGAAGTAGCATTAGGCTATACTATACCGGTGAAGAGCAATGCTGTGAAACTCCTGAAGGTATCGCTCACCGGCCGTAATCTCTTCTACTTCTCCAAAAAAGCGCCGTTTGATCCTGAGCTGACGATGTCTACCGGCAACGGTATGTCTGGCGTGGATATATTCATGCCGCCTGCACAACGCAGCTATGGCCTGTCTCTGAATGCAACATTCTAAAGAATTACCGTAAAACTGAAAAGATGAACCGTTATAATATAAAGAAGATGTTTTTCCGCAAAGGTAACCTGGCGATAGCTGCAGGGTTGATGCTGGCAGCATCTGCATGTACCAAAAATTATGATCTGTATAACACGGATAACACTGGTGTTTCAAACGGCCAGCTGAAACCTGATTTCAACGATCTGGGTGCTTATCTTAAAACAGCCCAGATGTCTATTTATAATTTCTCGGGTGGCGGCGACCCTAACTCTTTCCAGGTACAACAAAATCTAAATGCCGACTGCTTCTCAGGTTATATGATGTCGGCCACCCCATTCAATGGTGGCCGCAATAACCTGAACTATTTCATGATGACAGGCTGGAACGGGGAAGCGTTTAAAGTGGGCTATCTGAATGTGATGTCTGCTGTGAATAAACTGCGTTCCAACAGCCTGGATAAGAACTTTCCGGCAGTATGGGGGGTAGCGCAGATTGTGCAGGTGGCTGCTATGAGCAGGGTGACAGATATCTACGGCCCTATTCCTTATAGTAAGGTTGGTTCCAGTAAGGTTAGTATTCCTTATGATAGTCAGGAAGATGTTTACAAACGTTTCTTCCTGGAGCTGGACAGTGCCACCAATAACATCCGCACCTTTATGAGTGGTGGTCAGCAGCTGCCTTTCAACTTCGCTAATTTTGACCTGGTGTACAACGGTAACTTTCAGAAGTGGCTGCAGTTTGCCAACTCATTGCGTCTGCGCCTGGCTATGCATATCGTGAAAGCGGATCTTACTACCTCCCGGGCACAGGCAGAGAAAGCGATGGACCCGGCTAACGGTGGCCTGATAACAGATAATAGTGGCAATATGATGGTCAAAGTAGCCGGCAACGGGTTCACCAATCCGCTGGCATTTATCACGATCAACTGGAATGATATTCTCATCAATGCATCCCTGCAGTGTTACCTGACAGGTCTGAAAGATCCGCGTGTAACAAAGTACCTGGACTCTTCCACTGAAAAGAGTTTTTCCCGCAGGTATATAGGTATCCGTATCGGCAGTATCAGCGGCTCCAATTCGAAGGATGATTACGGCGGTTATTCTACTATCAACTATAAAGAGGGTGCGAATCCCAGTTTTTCCCTTACATCTCCTGTACAGCTGATGACTGCTGCTGAAGTGTATTTCCTGCGCGCTGAAGCCGCCGTACGCGGATGGGGTAACACAGGAGGAACTGCACAGCAGCTGTATGAACAGGGTATCAATACTTCCTTTGCACAATGGCAGGTAACAGACGCCGGGTATATTAATAACAGTACCAATGTACCGGCTGCTTATGTAGATCCCAAGAACGCTGCCAACAACCTGTCTTCTCCTTCCACCATTACGGTTAAATGGGATGAGAGCGCGGATATTCCGGTAAAGATGGAACGCATTCTTACACAGAAATGGCTGGCTATGTTCCCTGAAGGACAGGAAGCCTGGACAGAGTTCCGCCGCACCGGTTTCCCTAAATTGTTCCCGGTTGCCGTTGCTAATAATAACAGTGGCGGAACAATTTTCAGCGATGTACAAATCAGGCGTCTGCCCTTCCCGCAGAATGAATATAATACCAATGCAGCCGAAGTAGCCAACGCCATCAAATTACTGAATGGCCCTGATAATGGAGGTACCCGCGTATGGTGGGATAAGCAACAGTAAGCAACAAACGAAGCAACATACTAAACTTAGAATAGCGAGCAAGGAGCACTTTTGACAATCGAGAGAAAAAAACGAAGTTCCCTGACAAGGGAGCTTCGTTTTCCCCAGACAAATCCAGAGAGCATTTTTATTCATCAACCGATAGTCTTTTAACAATTAAAATTCCAGACATGAAAAAACAATTCCACATCCTTCGGCAGTCAGCGTTACTACTGGCTGGCGCCGCCCTGACCTTTGCCTCGTGTAAGAAAGACAATAGCGTCCTTAAATCTGAGGATGGAGCTTCCTCAGGAGCCAAAACTGAATCTGTAACAAAAACCGGTGGTAAGTCTGTCTGCTATGTAGAAGTGAACAGCAACGCGCTGATCAATACCGGCAAATACACACTTACTACCGGTGGTCAGCAACTGTTTGATATTGCTATCATCTTTGCAGCCAATATCAACTACAACACTACTACACAACAGGCTTATCTCTTTAACAATCCCCAGGTGACCAGCACTCTGGTGAACAAAGCCACCCAGATCGTACCGCTGCAGAACAAAGGCATGAAAGTACTGCTGTCTATCCTTGGTAACCACCAGGGTGCGGGCTTCTGTAATTTCACCAGCAGAACTTCTGCACGCGCTTTCGCAAAACAGCTGAGCGATACAGTTGCTTATTATGGTCTGGATGGTATCGATTTCGATGATGAATATGCTGAATACGGAAACAATGGTACAGGTCAGCCTAACGACAGTTCCTTTGTAATACTGGTAGATGAGCTGCGTAAGCTGATGCCCAGCAAAATCATCTCTTTCTATTACTATGGTCCCGCTGCCTCCCGTCAATCATGGGGAGGAAAAACCGTTGGCAGTATGGTTGATTACAGCTGGAATGCCATGTATGGAACCTATTCAGTACCAAATGTTGCCGGCCTTTCCAAAAGTAAGTTAGCCCCCGCTGCCGTTGATATCCAGAGCACCAGTGTTACTACTGCCAAGTCACTGGCTACACAAACCAAGAACAATGGTTACGGTGTTTATCTCTGGTATAATCTCACCAGCACCAATAAAGCAAGTTATTTCTCTCCTGTTGCCCAAATTCTATACGGTAGCAACGTAACTTACACTCCCTGATATTTTTAACGACAGGAGTGATAATAATGATTTTTGATAACAGAGATTAATTACTGCGACAGAATAGAATGATTTTACGGACTATTCTGAAAAGCGTTGTTGCATAAATAAAGGTATTTCCGGTATTTATGCGACAACGCCATTATTTTAATCGGAAGGATTCAAGCAAAGTCCCCCAGGTCATTGTCTAAATATTTATACAATAACGCCATTCTGAAATAAGGTGAATCAGCTATTCTATCATTATAATCCGTCGGGAGTTCTTCCGGGCGGGTTATTCTTTCTTATTAAACCAGGTAGCTTCCTGGTCTCAATACGCCCCCGGGAGGGAGAATTGAGCTGATCTGGTGGTGTTCCGTGGGAAATATGGCCACCTAATCCATATTGTCTCTGTTTCTGCCTGTCATAGGGTGGTATGCGAGGAAAGTATAGCTGCATTGTGAAGAAATTATTAACAATTGATAATCTGCTATCATTAGGATGTTAAGAAAAATGCCACATTTACAATAACTATAAAATGCACGCAAAAGAGAGGAGAGCTAATTGACGCAGTGTGTAAATTATTTGAGCCAGTAGTAGTAATTCCATTTTATTATTTATTAATTATCTGTCAGCCAGAAAAAAATCAACAGCCAAAGCAGTTTGTCTATATCGGTGAACTGATGAAGGATTCCTGACGTTTATGGTAAAACTATTCATACCTGCAGCATGCAGGTGATGTTTTATCCCCTAACTAAAACGATTTATCAAACATTGACCGGGCCACCGGTTGCGGGGTATTTATATCTTTTAAATCAGCTGTTATGTTAAAACGTTTCCAATTATTATTCCTCTGCTGTATGCTGTGCAGTGCTATGCTATGGGCACAAGGCAGAAAGATTACGGGCAGGGTTACTGCCAGGACCGACGGGTCACCTATACCTATGGCTACGATCAAAGTGGCCGGCACCAAAACGGGCGTTACAGCCGATGCCAACGGCGCCTTCTCCATCACAGCGACGGGCAGCGATGTGCTGGAGGTAACCAGTGTAGGTTTCAATACTGTCAAAATAAAGGTGGGCGAACAGGAGTCCATTAATGTGACGTTGGAAGAGAATACTACTGCGCTGAAAGAAACTGTGGTGACAGCGCTGAACATCAGACGTGAAAAGAGACAGATTGGCTATGCGATGGAGAGTATCACGGGAGATAAGATTGCACAATCATCTGCCCCCAACATCGTAAATGCCTTATCAGGCAAGATGGCTGGCGTAGTGGTAACGCAACCCAACGGTGTGGAAGGCGGAACTACACGCCTCGTACTGCGCGCCAATTCCAGCTTCACCGGCAACAACCAGCCACTCTTCATCGTGGATGGTGTAGAATTCCAGAATCCTCCCGGCATGACCTCCATGAACCGTGGTAAAGATTGGGGCTCTTACATCAACAATCTCAATCCTAATGACATCGAAGATATTACGGTGTTGAAAGGCCCTGCTGCTTCCGCACTATATGGTGCTCAGGGTGGTAATGGCGTTGTCATCATCACTACTAAAAAAGGTGGTAAGAAACCCGGCCTCGGTGTTGAATATGCCTTTGATTACCGCACTACTAAACCGTTCATGTATATGGATATGCAGAATGAGTATGGCAGCGGTGGTCCGATCAGCGATCTGGAGCCCACACTGGACAAGGATGCGAGCGGAAACTATATTTTGCCTAAAACATGGAACAAGCAACATGGGCCCACTACGTTGCCAAAACAGAGTGGATACAATACCTACGATATCTTTAGCTGGTATGCCTCTTCTGTATCATGGGGGCCTAAAATGCAGGGTCAGCAGGTGAAATGGTGGGATGGACAGATGCGCCCCTATTCACCACAACCTGATAATATGAAAGGCTACTTCAGGCCCGGTCATACTGCTACACACAACGTATCTTTCTCCGGTGAAGGATCGCTCGGAAGTGTGCGCCTGTCACTCACCCGCACAGACAACAATGCTGTAGTGCCTAATAGTGATTACAACCAAACCACTGTAAACCTGGGAAGCAATCTGAATATTTCCAAGAAATTAAAGGCAACGATCGCCATGTCCTATATGGACTACTACCGTAAGAATTCTCCTTCACTCGGTGATGATGCTAATAGCTGGGGAAAGGCGACAATCTACTACTATCCCCGCGATTACAGGGATTTGGGCAAAGGCAATTACGAGCTGCCTGACGGTACCCGCAATCTGCTGACCGGATATGCAGACTCCTACTGGGGCGACAACCAGTACATCTGGTGGAATACATATAACAACAACACGTATCTGCGCCGCAAAACATTACTGGGATCTGTGGCACTGACTTATGATATTACTGACTGGCTCAATATCATGGGCCGCAGCGGCCTGGATTTTTCCAACAATAATACTGAAGAAAGGAAGAAACCGACTGACCTGACGGGCCTGACCGGCGGCTACTATGGCCGTTCTACAGGTACGGACAGATCCAACTCCAGCGATCTGATCATCACTTTCCACAAGGAGAAGCTCGCCAGAGATCTGGGTCTTACTGCCAGACTCGGCGCCACACGCAGGGTAATATCCAATTACACTATGAGCAACTATACGGATAATTTCGCACTGCCTTTCTTCTACAGTCTTTCTAACGTGAAAGGTACTGCCAAGCTGCCTTCTGAAGGCTTCTATGATAAGAAGACTAACTCCGTATACGGCTTGCTGGACTTCTCTTTCAGAAACTATCTGTTCTTGGAACTGACTGGCCGTAAAGACTGGTTTTCCACACTGCCGCTGGATAATAACAACGGTAAGTTCTTCCCTTCAGCTACCCTCAGCTTTGTGTTCACAGACGCCTTCAAGCTACAATCCGAATGGCTTAGCTTCGGTAAGCTGAGAGCGGCTGCGGCAAAGGCAGCGAGCGATCGTGAGCCTTACCTCATGAATCGCGTATACAAGAACGATATGTTTGGTGGCAACGTTACGTTATCGCTGCCGGATTCCATTCCGCCGAAATCACTGCAGCCACAGACTTCGCGCACCGTGGAACTGGGTCTCAATCTCGGGTTGCTGAAAAACAGGATCAATGTGGATGTTACCTATTATAACACCCGTTCCTACAATCAGATCCTGAATGCTCCCGTAGCTACCAGCACTGGCGCCAGGGCCATCTGGTTCAACTCCGGCGAAATGCAAAACAGCGGTGTGGAAGTTCAGATTGATGCAAAAGCGATTGCTAATAAAGATTTCCGTTGGGATATTGGCCTGAGGCTTGCGAAGAACAAAGGAAAAATCCTTTCACTGGATAACACACATCCTGAAGTGGAATTCTTTGACCTGGATAACCTCTGGGATAACTACGGCCCATCTATCCGCCTGAAGAAAGGCGACGACTATGGTACTATCTACGGTTATGACTATACGTACCTGAATGGTCAGAAGATAGTAAGTAACGATGGTACCCGCTACATTCCCACCAAAGAGAAAGTGCCTATTGGTAATGCTACACCTAAGCTCACCGGTGGTATCACCAATACCTTTACTTATAAGAATTTCTCGCTGGGTATGCTGATAGATGGAAAGCTGGGTGGAGACATCTACTCCGGCAGCTATGCTATCGCCACAATGAGCGGCCTCACACCGGAAACGCTGAAAGAACGCGATGGTGGCGGACTCCCATATACAGATGCTTCCGGCGCTACCCGCAACGTGGGCGTATTGCTGGATGGCGTATATGCTGATGGTAAAACCAATGATAAAGTAGTACACTATATCTGGAAATACATGGGTAACCTTGGCGCGGGCTGGGGCGACTGGATTGATCCCAACACCAAGGAGCGTCACAACTTCCTGAATAAGCCGCAGGTATTTGATAATACCTACCTGAAGATGCGTGAGTTATCGCTTACTTACAACGTACCGGAGTCTTTCCTGAAACGTCAGCATGTGATCCAGCATCTCAACCTTTCACTGGTAGGCCGTGATCTTTTCTACATCTACAAAAATCTTCCTGCTAATATCAATCCTGAAGGTATCAATGGAGCAGGTAATGCACAGGGACTGGAATGGGGCGCGCTTCCCGCGATGCGTTCCTATAGCGTACAAGTGAGGGTAGGATTCTAATATTAACAGTAAAAAAACATCCGCAATGAAAAAATCAATAATCATAAAATGGGTTGTGCCGGCGGTCTTCGCTGTAATGGCCGCAGGATGCACCAAAGGTTTTGAGCAACTGAACGTAGACCCGTCGAAACCTACGGAGTCTTCTATGGATGCGACTATCAACGGTATCACTGCCAAGTTGCAGGACAACCAGGCTGAATTTACATTCCTGTACAACGAATTATATTATCCGCTGTCGGAGCTGAATGCCCAGAGCCGCAAACTCGGTGTGGACCCTATAAGCCGTACCAACGATGCCTTATGGACCAGCTACTATTCCATGATGAAGAATGTGCGCGACCTGGAAGACCGCTTCAGCAAGTATACCGGTGATAAGGAAAGTCTTGATAACCTGAAGGCGGCAGTGAAAACCACTGTGGCCTATGTTACTTACCGCATGGTAGACAGGTTTGGGGATATTCCGTTTTCACAGAGCGGCTACAGCTTTATCCCTGATAAGCAGATCCTGCAGCCGGTATATGATAAGCAGACCGATATTTACAGGTCATTGCTGGATGATCTGAAATGGAGCAGTGAACATTTTGTAACCGACAACCGAAAGACCCCATCAGGCAACAGTTACCTGAACATCAACGGAACAGCTGATGCCTACTTCAGCGGGGTTACTACAACCTGGCAGGCTTTCGCCAACTCGCTGCGCCTGCGTTATGCTGTGCGTATAGCTGATAAAGATGCACAGAAAGCAGCTGAAGTGATCGCTGACGTAGTGGGCAAAAACCTACCATTGCTAGATGGCGCCACCAATGACCGCAAAGACGCCATCACCGATTATCTGAAGCTCGACAAAACCGGTATCGACCTCACGCAGAACTACAACGCCGCCGGCAGCTCCGGTAACCGCCTCGGCACCACCATGTGGCAGTATCTTTCCACCAATGACAATGTGGATGGCAGCGGTATCATTGACCCGCGTACCTACGTATGGTACATGAAAAACAAAGATGACAAATGGCTCGCTTTCCCGCAACAGGCGCCGGAAACAGCCCTCACTGATGTGGATGCTGTATATGATAAGAGTAACAGATCGAAGGTAATTTCCACGTACAGCCCTGTGAATCTAAATATGCTGAATGAAGGCAACTATGTACCACGTCCTGTGTTTACCATTTCAGAAGTGAACTTCCTTCTGGCAGAAATATATCTACGTGGTATTGGTGTAGCTAAAGATGCAGCAAAGGCTGAAACCTACTACTATAAAGGCATCCGTAGCTCTATCACTTACTGGTATGACTGCGTGGATAAATCAGGTAGCTGGAGCAGTCGTCCTACAAGGCCTTCAGATGCAGCAGTAGCGACCTTCCTGGCAAATCCCAAAATTGCATTTGCCGGAGACGATGTCGCCAAACTGAAGCTACTCTACGCACAGGAATGGCTGTCTTTCATCTGGCAACCGGATCAGGGTTTCTTCCTGATGCGCCGCACCACACAGACGCCTCATCTTGGCGCTGCTGATAATTCGTTCTACCGTTTGCGTTATCCTCCTTCTGAGATCACTTACAACCAGGCTAACTATAATGAGGCAGTAGGCAGGATGGGAGGGGATGAAACGAATAAGAAGATATTCTGGATGAAGTAATGATGATGAGTGGATATTGTCCGAACTGTGATTTATGTGATTAGTTTGATTTTTCTGATGAGCGAAGATAGAAGGGAGGAATTAGTTAGATGATTGGGAATATGCGGATACCCTGTCTGGATTTATTTCCGGGCAGGGTATTCGCATTTATGGATATTTTGAGAATATTATAATTTTCGCTCATCGGAAAAATCAAACTAATCACATAAATCATAGTTTGGGCGATGTTCGCTGGGATCGTTGATTCAGTTACAATCTTTTAACCACGGCCTGTGCTTTCTCATTCTCTTGCGGTGTACCAATCGTGATCCTTATCCAGGTATTGTATGGTGCAAACATACGTCCGATAAGAATTTTGGATGACCGGAAGGCGGCTTCCACCTGTGTGTAATCTTTTTTAGTGTTGAAGAAAATGTAATTGGCGTTGGAGGCGGTATGTTCGAGGTGTAGTGAATCGAGGAGGTGATGCCATTTATTTCTTTCTGCAGCGATAGTTTGCTGAAGGGAGGTGATAGCAGTGGTATCTTTGAGTGCTGCGGTAGCCGCGGCAACGGAGAGCCGGTTGAGGCTGAGCGGGCTGCCGAGTCCTTTTGACTTAAGCCAGGCGGCAAGAGGAGCCTGCATAACAGCATAGCCAATGCTGAGTCCTGCGAGGCCGTAGGCTTTGGCGAGGGTGCGGAACACCAATATATTATCACCTCTTTTGAGATCGTTGACGGCGGTGCGTTGTGTAAAATTACCGGCGTATTCGAGGTAAGCTTCATCTATAATCACCAGCGCCTTCTGTGAGGCTTCGTGCAGGAAGCGGTGAAAGGCAGCATTGTCGCTGACGGTACCAGAAGGATTGTGAGGATTGATAATGTAGATGACTTTTGTTTTATGATTGATCTTTTGGAGGATGGCATTGAGGTCATTCTCTTTGGTGCTGGTGAGTGGCACAGGGATCACCTGACCGCCGGTAGCGGCTGCTGCGTCCACCAGCAGGGGGTAGCCGGGTACTGAGTAGATGAACTCTCCACCACGGCCCGCTTTGATGCCAAGATAAAGCCCCAGTTGGTCAAGTATTTCACCTATCACAATCTGATCAGGAGACACGCCTTCCCGTGCTGCTATTGCCGCTGTAAGTGCGCCGGTTTCAACAGCAGTATTATAGCGCGGTACATTGGGAAATGCCTGTTGTATAACTGTTAGTACCTGTACTGAAGGCGGAAAAGGATTTTCATTCAGTGATAAACGTATTGTATCAGAAGGCTGTTGTGCCGTAACTGTCATGGTAGCCATGATGCCTATCATCAGGGTCAGTAAATAATGTCTCATATCTGAACGGGTTTTCTGTTTATAATAAAGATAACGGTCATATGCTTTATGTCATCGCAGTATACGTCCATCATCGTCATTAAAAATAATAACAATTCTTCTCCTTCATAATCACCATAATTGTAACAACAATCACGAAAATCAAAGTCGGGAGTTAGCAATTTATTAATACCTTTGCCCGAAATTTAATACCTGGTCAACGGAATGCGGAAACTATCAATAGCGGTTTTTTTAATGCTGATCTGGCTTTGCCAGCTCTCAGGCCGTTATTTTGTGATGCTGGATTTCTATATCAACCAGGACTATATTGCCCGTAATCTTTGCGTAAACAGGGATAAACCGCAGATGCACTGTAATGGTAAATGTCATCTTCGCTCCAGGCTGAACGAGGAAGACAGGAAGAACCAGGAAAATCCCGAGCGCAAAACTGATAACCGCAGCGAAATATTCTATGCGGCATGGCTGGAAAGAACATTGCCCAAGCCTGCCTGCATAGCAGTAAGTAAGGACTATCCACTAACTTATACCATCGGCAATCCCATAGATCAGCCTTCTACTGTATTCCATCCTCCCGCTGCCTTGCAGGCATAAGGATTACTATTCTCCATCTTTTTATTTACATCATCGCATCATGAGCAGATCATGATGAAGGCTATACTATTTCCATGTGGGACGACGGACCGTTGTACCCACAAATGAGATTGTATGCCCGGAAAAACTACCTAAAGAATTGTCATGAATCATTTCTATAAAGCCATTACAGCGATTGCCATCCTCACAGGTTCGCTGGCAGCCTGCAAAAAAGACGATACGAAGCCCTCCACAGACAGCGGGGCCAAAGCTACTTTATCTGTGCAGTTTGATAATATCTGTGGGGATAAGAACCTGCAACTCAATACTGGAATGTATTCCAACGCTGCGGGCGAGCAGTTTCGTGTATCCATGCTTAAATACTATATCAGCAACATACGGGTGAAAAACACAGCTGGCGTGGAGTTCGTAGTTCCGCAGGACAGCAGCTACTTCCTGGTGTCTGAAAGCGAGGCCGCATCACAATTTGTAAAGGTGCGCGTACCCGAAGGCGAATACAGCACCCTGAGCTTCGTGCTGGGAGTAGATAGCTTGCGCAGCACTATGGACATCAGCAAGAGGGTCGGTGCACTGGATCCTTCCGGCGGTATGGACGGCATGTACTGGACCTGGAATAGCGGTTATATCTTCTTCAAAATGGAAGGCACTTCTGATGCTGCGCCAGTAGATCCAAGCGGGCAGCGTAAGTTCAGATACCATATCGGAGGCTTTGGCGGATATAATACCCGCACCTTCAACAATGTGAAAACCATTACCGTGGACCTCACAGAGGCGGGTACCGCTAAAGTGCGCCAGGGCCGTGAAGCCAATATTCACCTGATGGTTGACGTACTGAAGATGTTCAAGGGCAGCACTAATGTAAGCATTGCTTCCAATCCTACTGTGATGTTTAGTGAGTTCAGTACGAAGGTGGCTGATAATTACCAATATATGTTCAGTCATGACCACACCGAAAACTAAGTAGTATGAACAGGCTACAATGGTGTATCATAGCGGTTTTTTCCCTGTTTGTCTTCGGATGCAGCAAGGACGAAGTGCGTAAGATGGTTGATGAGTTTATAGGATTCAGAAATCCGGCGGGCTTCCCGGAGCCGGTGTATAAGTTCGCCAATAATGAGGTAACCCGTGATGGGTTTGAGTTGGGGAGGAAATTGTTTTACGATGCACAGTTATCCCGCAATAATACAATCTCCTGTGGACTGTGTCACCTGCAGGCGTCTGCCTTTACGCATCATGGGCATGATGTAAGCCACGGTATTGACGACCGCCTTGGCAGCCGTAATGCCCCGCCTATCATGAACCTGGCCTGGAGCCCTACGTTTATGCTGGATGGCGGTGTATTTGATCTGGATCTGCAGCCCATTGCACCGATTACCAATCCTGTGGAGATGGATGAAAGCATAGATAATATGCTGATAAAACTAAGAAAGACGCCATCTTATCCAGCGCTCTTCAAAAAAGCCTTTGGTACGGAGGATATCACCACAGCGAGGGTAATGAAGGCGCTGTCGCAGTTTATGGTAATGGTCGTGAGCGATCAGTCGAAGTACGACAGCGTAATGCGTAAGCAGGGTGTGGCTTTCACAGCGGACGAAGCACGTGGTTACGAGATCTTTCAGCAAAAGTGCAACAGCTGCCATAAAGAGCCGCTGTTTACGGATCATTCTTTCCGCAATAACGGCATTGGTATTGGTCCTAACAACGATGAAGGGCGCTACCTCGTTACGCTGAAGGGAGAAGATAAATACAAGTTCAGGGTACCGAGTCTGCGCAATCTCGCCTATACAGCGCCATATATGCACGATGGCCGCTTCTATAAGCTGGAAGGCGTGCTGAATCACTACTCAGATGAAGTGCAGGATATGCCCACGCTGGATCCGTTACTGAGACAGAATAGCAAAACCGGCATTGGATTAACGGGAGAGGATAAACGCTATTTGCTGACATTCCTGAATACCCTGAACGACAGGAATTTTATAAAAGACAAAAGATTCGCTGAACAATAGAGAAATTTTTACTGATGAGAAATCTGAAAAAGATATTGATATTACTGGTATTGCTGACAATGGGGATATATGAAGCGCGCGCCTGTGACATCTGCGGATGCGGTGTTGGCAGTTACTACCTGGGCCTGCTGCCTGATTTCAAGAAGCGCTTTGTTGGCCTGCGCTATCAGTATAAAACGCTGCGTTCCCACCTGGGACCGGGCGGTACTACATCTTATCTCACCACCGATGAGACTTACCAGACCGCAGAACTGTGGGGTGGTTGGAACATTGGCCACCGCTTCCGCGTGCTGGGCTTTGTACCGCTTAACTTCAATGCGCGTGAAAACCAGGGTCTTACTAAAAGTAAATCCGGCCTGGGTGACATTGCTGTGATCGGCTACTATCAGCTACTGGACAAGCAACAAACCGAAGGTAACAAGTTACTGGTGCAGTCGCTGTGGATAGGCGGAGGCGTGAAACTGGCTACAGGTAAGTATGAGCCAGCAGAGCATAAAGAGAATGAAGATGCACCGAACAACTTCCAGCTTGGTACCGGGAGCACTGATTTTACGCTTAATGCTATGTATGATGTGCGATTGATGGATTTTGGCGTCAATGCCAATGTCAGCTACAAGATCAACACCAATAATAAGTACGAATACCAATACGGAAATAAATTCACTGCCAACCTGCTGGCATATTATAAAATAAGGCTGGCTGAGAAGATAAGCCTGGCGCCCAATGCAGGCGTACTGTATGAAACCGCTGCAAAGGATAAGGATACCAAATACAGCGTGGATATTTCAGGCGGATATTCTCTGATGGCAACTGCCGGATTGGAGGCAACTTTTGGTACCTTTGCTGTCGGCGGCAATTTCCAGCCGGTTATTTCGCAGCAGCTTGCTGATATGCGTGTAAAAGCCGGTAACAGGGCAATGGTACATGTTACTTATTTATTTTAAAGAGACAGTATGAAAATTATCACAGGACTTTTTGCATGTGCTGCATTTCTTGCCGCATGCTCGCAACCCGCAAAGCAGGCTAGTCATGAAGCGACGCATGACTCTGCACAGGCTATGACGCCGGAAGGAGAAGAAAAACAGTACGATGTAGCGTTGGTCGCCAACAAGCGTGATCCTTTCTGCCGTATGCCGGTGAAGGCTGGTATCTATGATACGGCGCATTACAACAACATGGTGCTGGGCTTTTGCTCTTCGGCCTGCAAGGACTCATTCCTGCTGCATCCCGACAACTTTCCGCTGGAACTGAAACAATAAGGGTATGCAGAACAGATGGTATATAGCGATAGCGGCGCTGATCTTTGCTGCCTGCACCGGGCCGGAGAGTAAGCTGCCGGTGCTGGGGGAGCCCACAGTGTCGCGGCATTTCAGCGGAGGCAAAGAAATAGCAGTCACCACCTGGCCAAAGATCCCGCCATTTTCGTTTACCGGGCAGGATGGCCGGCTGGTTACGGAGAAGACTTTCGCAGGTCATATCTATGTGGCTGATTTTATTTTTCTTTCTTGTCCTTCCATCTGCCCGAAGATGACCGCCGAGATGAAGAAAGTGTATGACGCCTTTACGAAAGAAGACCGTGTGCTGTTCCTCTCGCATACTATTGATCCGGAGCGGGACACCGTACCACGATTGTACGCCTATGCTGAAGCAATGCACATTGATCATCAGAAGTGGCGCTTTGTTACTGGTGATATTGACTCGATTTATAAGATCGCGGAAAAGTCTTATTTTTCAACCGCAACCAAAGACAGCGCAGCACCGGGTGGTTATATTCACGGCGGCGGCCTGTTACTGGTGGATACAGACAGGCATATACGAGGCGTGTATAACGGTACCAACGATAAAGAGGCCGAACGCCTCATTGCCGATATTAAAAAACTATTGAAAGAAACAACAACCCGTTGAAACGGATATTGTCCATATGGTTATTATGCATCACACTGATCCAGGGTACTGGTCAGTGCTGGATTGTGGCTTCGTTCTATCTGAATCGTAGCTACATTGCTGAAAACCTGTGTGTCAACCGTTTTGACCTGATCCCTGTGTGCCGTGGTATCTGCTTCCTGGAGCAGCAAATGACGGAACATGAAAAGCAACAGGACCGTATGCCTGATGTCAAATACAGGGAGATCATGCTCTTCTGTCAGCATGAAACCTGTACTGTCAGTGGTACGCCTGTAGCAGAACACGACATTGTCTTCAACAACTATCAATCTCCCTATAAACCCTATATGCCGGTTCAGCATATCTTCAAACCCCCCGCACGCCTCAGCTGACCGTATTCGATATTTTTTGAGTTAAACGTTATTAAGCTATTACATAAGTATGAAAACCGATGGAATAGCTGTAATACCTGTTGCCGCATTCCATGCGGGGAACCAGTTATTCTGGACGGGCAGCCTTGATGGCATCCTGGAAAAATATCCCTGGCTTGAGAAGCCACACAGGCCTTCGTTCTATATGCTGTTGTGCATCGAAAGGGCACAGGGGACCGCTGCTGTGGACAATGAAACCATACGGCTGGATCAGGGGAAGGTGATCTGTGTGAAACCTAACAGTGTATTCAGTCTTGACATTAACAGGATGGCGGCAGGCAGTATCATCTGTTTTGCGGAGGATTTCTTTTCGTTGCGCTATAACAGTAATGTGCTGTACCAGTTTTCTTTCCTGAAGCAATATTCGGCCAGTTTCATCCGGCTGAGCCAGCAGCAGGTGGAAAAGTGGCAATTGCTAACCTCTCTGATGTACCAGGAATTTAAAATACAGCAGAAAGGAGCGGAGAAAGTACTTCGTTCCTACCTTAACATACTGCTGTGTGAACTGGACCGCCGCTTCGGCCCGGAGGGGCCGCCGGAACGTATTTCCAATAAGATGGAAAAAATCAGGCAGTTTGAAGTGCTTATGGAACAAAGCTATGTGCAGCATAAGATTCCTTCTTTCTATGCTTCGCAGCTGCATATCACTACCAATTATCTGAACCGCCTGTGCCGTCAGTATAAGGGCGTTTCCAGTGGTGAGCTGATCCGGAAGCGCGTGGTGATAGAAGCACAGCGACTGCTGCATTACACTGCATTGTCCGTGAGTGAAGTTGCCAATGTGCTGGGCTTCGACAGCACTTCGTATTTCGTTACTTTTTTCCGGAAGAATACCGGCGCTACGCCGGAAAGTTTTCGGAGAACCTTTCATTAAAATACAGGTAGTATGGAAACAAATGAATTACTGAAACATCATGAAAGAAAATTCGGGCGTACGCGCCTGCTTGTGAAAGTATTGCTGGTAGTGCTATTACTGTTGATCATAGGATTGCAGTATGATCATATCCTGCAATTATTCAACCACCTCTAAATAGTATCATCATGAAAATTCCTGATAACAAAACGATCAGTACCTTGTTTTTCATCAACAAGGTGGCAGTGGGCATACTGTTGTGCTGCCTGTTGCTGCTGTTGGTCAAACACCTGTAGCGGCACTGATTTCAAACTGATGGATTTGATTTTTAAAATGGGTATTCCTTTTTTTCAACATCATATCCTGCAATAGTATAGAAGGCCGGCATGTTTATGTAAACAGCCGGCTTTGTCGTTTCTTCGCTTTGGCGGCTGAGTTGCAGAGCTTTGCCATTCGTAAAAGTTATAGCGAATGGACTTCCCTTTATTTCACCTCGACTGGCTCAACAACCGCCTGCTGATAGCGATGATAGCTATTATCCATGTTTTTATCAACCATGGGCTGGCGGTGGGTTTTATGCCCTATATCACCTGGCTGGAACAGAAAGGTGTGAAGATGTCGGCCCCTGACCAGATTACGGACCCGGTATGGGATGATCTCATCTACAGAAAGATGACGGTGGCATTTATCATTACCACCACTATCGGCGCAATGACCGGCGTTGGCATCTGGTTTTCCGCAGCATTGATCAGTCCTGCTTCTATCGGTAGTCTGATCAGGGTATTCTACTTTGCATGGTTTGCGGAGTGGACGGTTTTTGTTACCGAAGTAGTACTGATATTAATCTACTTCCTGACGTGGAAATCTGCTAACCGGACACTTCGTTCCAAGCTGCGGCATATCCGCTTCGGCTGGTTCCTGTCGCTCTTTTCATGGATTACTATGGCCATCATTGTGTCCATACTTGGTTTCATGATGGACCCCGGCAACTGGAAAACGCATCACAGCCTGCTGAACGGCTTCACTAATCCTATTTACTTACCGCAGTTGTTTTTCCGTACGCCTGCAGCGATGGTAACAGGCGGCATCTTCGGGATGTTGCTTACCACGATCTTCACCAGGCGGGGGATGCCCGCGAGGGAGGTGGCGTTACGCAGTGCCGCCAAATGGATTCTGTACTGGGCGCCGGTATGTTTGCTGGCAGCCTGTATCTACTACAAAGCTATGCCGGAAGCGATGCGGGAGAATATGAGTACCGCAGTAGGTACGATGGAGTTTGCACAGTATTATGATCTGTTGCGCTATATCATTGGCGGCGCGTTGTCGATGCTGGTATTGATCAGTGCGTGGGCATGGTGGAAACCACGCAGCGTGCGCTTTGCGTTCGTATTAGTACCCTGTATAGCGGCTTTTGGCTTCCTGGGTATCTTTGAGCGTGTGCGTGAATTTATCCGCAAGCCTTATGTGATTGGCGGTTATATGTATTCTAATCTGTTGCGGGAGGAAGATTATCCTTTGTATAAGCAGGATGGTATTTTGAAGCATGCCACGTATACCAGCATTAGTGAGGTGACAGCAGATAACAAACTGGAAGCAGGCAGGAATGTATTCCTGTTGTCGTGCAGCCGTTGTCATACGACGAATGGGGTGAATTCTATTGTAGAAGTATTTGAGCGGATGTATGGCAAAGACAAGCCGCTGGACGAAGCCTCTATGACCGGCTATATTCCCAACATGCATATGGGCAGAACGTATATGCCTCCGTTTCCCGGCAACAGGAAGGAGCTGGAGGCGCTGGCTGCCTATATCCGTCACCTGCAGGTGAGCCGGCAGCCACTGGAAGGCGCACAGACAGAGGGCATTATAGTGAACAAACTGAATAATGTACAGGCCGTGGAAAACATGATCCTGGAAGAAGAAAAACAACAGACAAAATGATGAAGATATTATTGCAGGCCGGTGTACCTGTACCTAAAGACATACCACTGCCGCTTCCTCTACCGGAATGGGTATTGGTAGTATTGCTGATCGTTTCTTTCCTGATGCACCTGGTATTTGTGAACCTTATGCTGGGTGGCTCTGTGCTTACGCTGTGGGCACAGCTGAAAGGCAGGAAGGAGAAGGAGTATGATGTACTGGCTCATGAGATCGCGAAAACCATCACCGTGAACAAAAGCCTCGCGGTGGTGCTGGGGGTGGCACCACTATTAAGCATCAATGCATTATACACCATATACTTCTATTCCGCCAATGCGCTTACCGGTATGATGTGGATCGCCATCATTCCATTGGTGACGTTCGCTTTCCTGCTGACGTATCTCCATAAATTTATGTGGGAGAAACTGGAACACAACAAAGCACTGCATATTTCTATTCTGGCGCTGGCAGTGGCTACCTTCCTGTTTATTCCGCTGATTTTTCTCACGAACATCAACCTGATGTTATTCCCGGAGAAATGGGGAACGATACGCGGTTTTATGAGTGCGCTGACGTTACCAAATGTATTTCCGAGGTACCTGCATTTTTTATGTGCGTCGATGGCGGTTACCGGATTGTTTTTGTTCTGGTATTTCGGGAGAAGGAAGTATCCTTTTGAAGAGCGGTTTTCCCGGCTTACCCGTTACGATGTCCGGAAAAGCGTGTATACGCTGACGTTAGGAGCTTCTGTCTTCCAGTTTATGATAGGCCCGCTGGTATTGATCACTTTGCCTTCCAAGGGGATCGGATGGAACCTGCTGATCATGATCCTGGCAGGCGCTGCTATTGCTTTGCCGGCTATGTACCGTATCTGGAAAGCGATTACAGGGCCGCCGGAAGAGATGGACCGCCACTTCGGTAAGGTGGTACTGGCGATGACATTAACCGTTTTATTTATGGGCAGCGGACGCCAGGTATATCGAGCGAATGCACTGGGGCCTCACCAGAAGCTGGTAGCGGTCAAAACAGCTGCCTTTGAAAAGTTGTCTGTTGCAGCACGTAATAACCTGGCGTCTGAGGAAGAGCCGCCAGCAGCGGACTCTTCGCAGGGGCCTTATACAAAAGGTGCGAGGATATTTCAAACCAATTGCAGCACCTGTCACAAGCCTAATGAAAAGCTGGTTGGTCCGCCTGTTACCGAAATGGCGAGTATTTACCGGGGCCAGGCGCCTGGTCTGAAAAGCTGGATTAAAGCGCCTGGCAAAAAGCGGGAAGGCTATCCGCAGATGCCTGGTTTCCCGCAGCTAACCGATGACCAGTTGAATGAACTGGCAGCATATATTCTTTCAATCAAATAACAACATCATGTGGACATCTATCTTTATCATTGCTATCCTCCTGCTTATTTTCAATATCATTCGCCTGCTGATACACATACATACCACCATTGACCTGTTGGGCAAAGATACCGCCCTTTCCAGCAGAGACTGCGATTACTTTGATCTATAATTTATTATGATTTTCCTGATATGTGATATAGCATCATCTCCCTGGTTATTTCCCATATCGGGAAAATCAAAAAAGATCAGATAAATCACCGTCTGTTTCGGTCCCCAATTTTTCCGCTTCGGTCAATTCCTCTCCTCCGACACGTGCTTCAGTTTGCACATTTGCGTACCAAAACTGAAGACATGAAGTACATTAAAAATAAGGGAAGAGGCAAGTATGCATTTCACGGGCTGTTCATTGCAGCGCTGGCGCTGACCGTAGTATACGGTTGCGGTTCCGGGGCGGGCGCTGAAACCGCCGGGGCAATGCCTCCTCCTGAAGTTCCCGTAATGACGGTGGACACCACTACAGCTGTTACTACCCGCGATTATTCTGCCCAGCTGGAAGGTCGGGTAAATGTGGACATCAGACCACAGGTAGATGGTTACCTGGATAAAATATTTGTTGACGAAGGCAGCTTCGTAAAAGCCGGACAATCTTTATTCCTCATTCACGACAGACCTTACAAAGAACAACTGAATAAAGACATTGCCAGCCTGCATGCCATGCAATCGGCCCTGGCAGCAGCACAGCTGGAAGTCGATAAAGTGAGACCACTTGTGGAGAACAAGGTAGTAGCCGACATGCAGCTGAAAACAGCACAGGCAACCCTACAGACCGCACAGGCCAATGTTGAACAGGCACAGGCAGCTGTAGCGGCTTCCCGCATCAACGTGGACTTCACGGTGGTAAAAGCACCGGTAAGCGGCTATATTGGCCGTATACCGAAAAGAGTAGGTAACCTGATCAGCAGAACTGACGCAGCGCCGCTCACCACCTTGTCAGACATCAGCGAGATATATGCTTACTTCTCCATGAGTGAGAACGATTTCATGAACTTCAGCCAGGGCGCTGATGGTAATACGCTGGATCAGCAGCTGAAGCACATGCCTCCGGTGGGGCTCGTGCTCTCTAATGGCAGCACCTATAAACACAACGGCCGCATCGAAATGGTAGATGGTCAGTTTAATAAAAGCACCGCGGCTATCAGTCTGCGCGCGGCCTTCCCCAACCCCGGCAATATCCTGCGTTCCGGCAATACCGGCAAAGTAAGGGCTGAACAAACGTATAGCGGTGCTATTGCAGTACCGCAGGCCGCTACGCTGGAAATGCAGGACAAAACATTTGTATACCTCGTGGGTGACAGCAATATTGTTAAACGCCAGATTATACAGGTGGCCGGTAACAGCCACAATCAGTTTATCGTGAGCGAAGGACTGAAGAAGGGTGATAAAATCGTTACCGCCGGCATCGAAACACTGATGGAAGGCACGCCCATAGCACCTCAACAGGCACATGCCCAGGATACTGTACATGCAAAAGGAAAATAAACACAGCCACCAGCTGTGAGGAAAAATGGATAATTTATGCTGAATAAAATCATACAACGACCGGTACTGGCAACAGTGATCTCAGTTATTCTTGTGATACTGGGTGTGGTAGGGCTGACACGCCTGCCGGTGACACAGTTCCCCGATATTGCGCCTCCCAGCGTAATGGTGAGCGCCTCCTTCCCCGGCGGTAACGCGGCCACTGTATTGCGTTCCGTGGTAACTCCGCTGGAAGAGTCTATCAACGGTGTGGAGAATATGACCTACATACAATCCAGCGCCAACAATGACGGCAGCGCCTCCGTGACCGTATTTTTCAAACTGGGTACAGACCCAGACCAGGCCGCTGTGAATGTACAGAACCGCGTGGCGCAGGTGACCAGCCAGCTGCCCCCTGAAGTAGTACAGGCTGGCGTAACAACTACCAAACAACAGAGCGGTATGATCATGATCCTCGACATTTTCAGCGAGGACAACAAAAAATATGATGAAGCCTTTCTGCAGAACTATGCGAAGATCAACGTGATCCCTGAGATCAAACGTATCCCTGGCGTAGGGCAGGCACAGATCTTCGGCGCCAAGGATTATTCCATGCGCGTGTGGCTGAAGCCGGAAAAGCTGGCATCCTATAACGTAACACCTAACGAGGTACTGGCCGCCATCCGTGACCAGAGCCTGGAAGCGGCGCCCGGAAGATTTGGTGAAGGTTCCAAGGAAGCATTGTCTTATGTGATCAACTACAAAGGAAAGTTCAATACGCCGGAACAATTTGAAAATATAGTGGTGCGCGCCGACAAAGACGGTTCCGTATTGTTCCTGAGAGATCTGGCCCGTATAGAGCTTGGATCTGCCAGTTACAGTACAGATAACCGTGTGGACGGAAAGGATGCCGTTACACTGGCTGTATTCCAGACCAACGGCTCCAACGCTAATCAGATACAGACGACCGTGAAGGAAGTAATGGATCATGCATCCAAAACCTTTCCCAAGGGGATTAAGTATCACGTGACTATGAGTACCAAAGAACAGCTGGATGAATCTATCGACCAGGTGAAACATACGCTGGTGGAAGCTTTTATCCTCGTGTTCGTGATCGTCTTTCTCTTTTTACAGGACTTCAGGTCAACCCTGATACCGGCGATTGCGGTACCGGTATCACTGGTGGGTACCTTCTTCTTCCTGCAGATGCTGGGCTTCTCTATCAACATGCTCACACTGTTCGCACTGGTACTGGCTATCGGTATTGTGGTGGATGATGCCATCGTGGTGGTAGAGGCAGTACATAGTAAAATGGAGCGATCGCACCTGCCCGCAAAAGCGGCTACTATCTCAGCAATGAGCGAGATCACAGGAGCCATTGTATCCATCACGCTGGTAATGGCGGCCGTGTTTCTGCCGGTAGGTTTCATGGAAGGGCCAACAGGGATGTTTTACAGACAGTTTGCCTTCACGCTGGCCATTGCGATCCTGATCTCTGCATTGAATGCGCTGACCCTGAGCCCTGCGCTTTGCGCACTGTTCCTCAAGAATACGCATGCGGGCGAAGGTAAAGAAGCAAATGGACACCAGGTACAAAGTAACCGTAAAGAGCCTGTACAGCAAGGTTTTGGCAAGCGTTTCTTTGTGGTCTTCAATACCGCTTTCACCGCTATGACTAATAAATACACCCGTGGTGTGAAGTGGCTGATAGCCCACAAATGGGTAAGCCTGAGCGGTCTTGCACTGATCATTGGCGCTACGGTAGTGTTGATGAGAATGACGCCGAAAGGTTTTATTCCCAATGAAGACGGCAACTTCGTAGCGATGTCGGTATCATTGCCGCCAGGCGCGGGTCTTGACCGTACTACAGCGGTGTTGCACAGTGCTGACAGTATCATGAAAACGCTGCCGATGATAGAATCATCTACTACCATTTCAGGGTTTAACATCCTGAGTAATGGCGCCAGTCCGGCCTATGCGATGGGTTTTATGAAACTGAAGCCGATCAAACAGCGTGGTGAAGTCCAGCAGATAGATGCAGTGGTAGCACTGTTGAATGAGAAGTTGTCTGCCATCAAGGAAGGTACATTCAGTGTGTTTACCTTTCCAACTGTACCGGGTTTCGGTACGTTCAACGGTCTGGAGCTGGTTATGCAGGACCGAACCGGAGGCAGCATTGATAAATTCAGTGACGTGACCAACCTGTTTATCGGTGAGCTGATGCAGCGTAAAGAAATAGGTATGGCCTTCACTGTGTTTAAGGCTGACTTCCCGCAATATGAGATAGTTGTTGATGCTATAAAAGCAAAACAGCTCGGTGTGAGTGTGAGTGAGCTGATGTCCACCTTACAAACATACTACGGCAGCAACCAGGCAACAGACTTCAACAGGTTTGGCAAATACTACCGCGTGATGGTGCAGGCTGACCAGGCTGCACGTACTACGCCGGAAAGCATGGATGGAATTTTTGTGAAGAATGATCAGGGACAGATGGTGCCGGCAAACAGTATCATCAGCCTGAAAAGAATATACGGGCCTGAAACCATCAGTCGCTACAACCTGTTCAACTCCATCAGCATCAATGCTGTGCCCAAGCCTGGTTTCAGTACAGGTGAGGCAATGAAGGCCGTGGAAGAAGTGGCTGCCAACAAACTACCTGCCGGCTTTAGTTACGAGTGGACCGGCCTTAGCAAGGAAGAAAAAGCATCCGGCAGCCAGATGATATTAATATTCGCGCTGGCCCTGGTGTTTGTGTACTTCCTGCTGGCTGCGCAATATGAAAGCTATATCCTGCCCCTGGCGGTACTGCTTTCTATCCCGACCGGTCTGATAGGCGTGTTCCTGGCAATTACGCTGGCCGGCATCGACAACAACATTTACGTGCAGGTGGGATTGATCATGTTGATTGGTCTGCTGGCGAAGAATGCCATTCTGATCGTAGAGTTTGCCGTACAACGCCGCCGCGCCGGTAAAACCTTGCTGGCTGCTGCTTTAGAAGCTGCTAAACTGCGGTTGCGCCCCATCATTATGACTTCGCTGGCCTTTGTGGCCGGGTTGATACCGCTGATGGTTGTACAGGGAGCGTCCGCTATGGGTAACCACTCCATCAGTATAGGCACTGCCGGTGGTATGTTGTCAGGTGTTATTCTCGGGGTGTTTATTATACCAGTATTGTTTGTGGTATTCCAGTATTTACAGGAAAAAGTATCCGGCAGGAAAGTGCAGGTATCTCCGGAACCAACACTGGCAGCAGAACACGTGTAAGCGCAAAATTTTTTAAAACAGCAAATGATCATGAACAAACATACATCACTCCTGCTGGCTCTAGCCGTATTTCTCAGTACGGCCACGGCCTGCAGGGTAGGCAAAGATTTTACACGGCCAACAACGGCATTGCCGGAAAAATATCGCAATGCCCCGGAACCGGCTGACAGCATCAACATCGGAGGATTGTCCTGGAAGGTGTTCTTTAAAGATCCGGTGTTACAAACGTTGATAGACAGCGCGATTACAAAGAATTATGATTTGCAGGTGGCGCTCAGGAATGTGGCTTCAGCGGAATTGGCGGTGAAACAGGCGCGTTTGGCGCGCCTGCCGGAGCTCAATATTCAGGTGCAGGCGAACCGTAACTGGCCTTCCAAAAATAGTCTGAATGGCTCATTGTCAGAGCAGTTTATGGGCACAAAGTATATGGATGATTACAACGTCAATGCGGGTCTTTCCTGGGAAGTAATTGCCTGGGGAAAGATCAGCCGGATGAAAGAAGTGGCACTGGCTAATTACCTGCAAAGCGCCGAGGCCTCAAAGGCGGTGCAGACAAAGATTGTAAGTGAAGTAGCCACCGGTTACTACAATCTCCTGATGTTGGATAACCAGCGAGAGGTGGCGGTGAAGAACCTTGCTCTGAACGACAGTACACTGCGTATCATGCGGCTGCAATACGCTTCCGGGCAGATCAACAACCTGGCGATAGAACAGGCGGAAGCTCAGCGCCAGGTAGCTGCGGCGCTGATCCCTAAAGCAGAGCAGCTGATTGCCATGCAGGAAAATGCTTTGCGTATACTGGCCGGAGAGCTGCCTTCCGCCATTGAGCGGACGGCGAAGCTCACCGATGTACGGCTAGACGGGGAGCTGTCAGCGGGCGTTCCTGCTGCCTTGCTCACACAACGTCCTGATGTACATGCCGCAGAAATGGCTGTGAAAGTAGCCAATGCACGTGTGGGGATTGCGCGGGCAAGCATGTATCCTGCGCTGAATATTACTGCCACCGCAGGTTTGAACTCGTTTAAAACAAGCAATTGGTTCAATATACCAGGCAGCCTTTTTGAAACAGTAGGCGGCAGCATCACAGCGCCCATCTTCCAACGGGGAAAGCTAAAAACAGACTGGGAAACGGCGAAAATAGAATGGGAGAAATCAGTACTGGAGTTTAAGAAGTCCGTACTTAATGCAGTGGGAGAGGTGTCTGATGCACTTGTGCAGATCGATAAGCTGAAAGTGCAGCAGGATGTAACCCTTATAAGGGTCGACAAACTGCAACGCGCTACCAGGGATGCCGGCCTGCTGTTTCAAAATGGTATGGCTACCTATCTTGAAGTAATTACCGCGCAGGGGAATGTGCTGCAAAGTGAGCTGGATCTCGCTTCATTGCAGCGTGAACGTCTTGGCGCCATTGTAGCACTGTACCGCTCACTGGGAGGCGGCTGGAAATGAGTTTATTTGGTTATTTTGATATTTAGTTATTTTTTTATTTTAAAATGCAGCGGGATAAATAACATCAGCTTACTAAAATGATCACCGGCGCTGTATCGTTGATAAGAGCGTAACTAAATATCAAAATAAAAATCCCATGCGGGAAATGATGAAAAGTAAAACGTCACAGGAAAGATTATTCAACAGATACTACAGAATATTTATTATTCCGGTTATATTTCTTCTGTATTATCTGTTGTCTTATCTGGTAAATCCTTTCAGTAAGTATTGGGGAGAACTGCCCACGAGAGAGTGGTCAGACCTGTTGCTGGAAGGAGTGCTGGTAATGATTGGTTGCTGGTGGATCACAGAGCTGAGCCTTATCACCTCCAAATGGCTCGACAAAATTGTTCCCTGGGATCAGTGGCCGATAAAGAGGTTTATCATACAGTTGTGTTGTCAGGTGATTTCTGTGTTTATTCTGCTCAACCTGATGTATATTATACTGACATTGATCTTCGGGCCGGAGGAGAAACCTTCCACGCCTTCAGACCGGGCGGAAGAATGGCGATTTGTATTTGTTTGCGTGATCCTGTCTATTCTCATCAGTGCGGTACATACGGGCAACTTTTTTCTGCAACGTTGGAAGACCTCCATGCTGGAGGCGGCGGAGTTAAAGCTGAAGGCGGCGGAACTGAAACAGATCGCCATGCAGGCACAATTGCAATCGCTCAAGCTTCAGCTGGACCCACACTTCATGTTCAACAACTTCAGCACGTTATCGGCGCTGATCGCGGAGGACCCGAAAGTAGCGATGCTGTTCCTGGAAAATCTTTCAAGGGTTTACCGCTACATGATTATCAACCTCAACAACGATATTATTACTTTAAAAGAAGAGCTGCGGTTCATCCGGGCATATATCTACCTGATCAGCATCCGTCATGGAGAGAATGCCGATATTAACATTGACATCCCTGAAAGTGTTATTACGAAAGGGATTCCCCCGATTACCCTGCAACTGTTGATTGAAAACGCTATTAAACACAATGTAGCATCTTCAGCACAACCCCTGCACATCCGCATTTACCTGGACGCCGAAGAAAAACTAACTGTCAGCAACAATATTCAGCGTATCCTTAACAATATTCCGTCAACCAAACTGGGGCTGGAGAATATAAAAAACCGTTACCGCATTTTATCTGACCAACCATTGGATATCAGGGAAGAGAACGGTGAATTCAGTGTAACGCTGCCTTTACTTGACATTTAAACTTATTATATGAGAGTAGTGATTATAGAAGATGAAAAGCCCAACGCTACCCGGCTGAAACATATACTGGAAGAGATTATCCCAGATGTGAAAGTAGAAGGAATATTGGATACAGTAACTGGCAGTGTGGAATGGTTTAAGCAACATCCACATCCGGATGTAGTGCTGATGGATATTCGTTTGGCAGACGGATTGTCGTTTGATATTTTTCCCCGGGTGGAATTGAAATGCCCGGTTATTTTCACCACCGCTTATGATGAATATGCTATTCGTGCATTTAAGGTGAACAGCGTTGATTATTTACTGAAGCCGATAGAGAAAGATGACCTGAAACAGGCATTGGAGAAGATTAACAGCATACCGCAGTCGCAAGGACCTACGGAGATGGTGCAACAGTTGATGGATTTTTTTCGCCAGAAGGAGGTGAGTTACCGCACGCGCTTCCTGCTACCATACCGTGATGGCTACAAAACTGTGCTGGTAGAAGACATTGATTTCGTATACTCCGCATTCAAGATCACGCACCTGGTACTCAAAGATGGTACACAGGAGGCGGTATCCCAGACGATGGATGAGTTGGAAGAACAACTCAATCCTGCCCATTTTTTCCGCGCTAATCGTCAGCATCTCATTCATATACACAGCATCGAAAGTATTCACAACTATTTCAATGGCAAGCTGAAGATACGTCTCAGACGTGACCCTGAACGCGAAGTATTAATCAGCAAAGAGAAAGCGCCCGTGTTCAAACAATGGTTGGACAGTTAATAATCAGTTTGCAGCTACTCTCGCTTTCAGATAATGATAGATACTTTTTTCCTCTGCACTGCTGGAATCATATTGCTGCATATACCGTTTGTAATAACGTATAGCTGTGACTCCGTTCTGTAGTTTGGTGTCATAGATCCTGCCAATACTGTATTGGCGTAACGGTTTACGGAAAAGGTAATAGGCGGTGTCCAGGCAGGCGATGGCGGACTTATTTTGTCCCAGCAATTCGTAATTGGAGGCCATACCGGTATAGTAATCATCCATGGCGACTGTTTTGGCGAGCGTGATACATTGCTGTAACAGCTCATTACTTTCCTGGTACTTCTTTAGCTGCGTATTTGCAAGCGCTGCGTAGTACATAATATTGGGAGAGGCAGCATTCCGGTCCAGCAGATAGTTGTATATGTCCACGCACTGCTGGTATTTTTTCAGGTTATAACAGGCAGCGATTACAAAGCTGAAGGTATTGGGGGATATGACCTGCATAGACATCAGCTTGTCACCAAGGATGACACTGCGGGTATATGCTTTTTGATAATAGGCGGTTCTGACACCGGTCATAAGTACGGATGCCTGTGAAGAATCGGTGGCAAGAAATACATTAATGATAGAATCGGCGGTGGGATAATTTTTACGGTCCAGCCATTCTTCTGCCAGGCGGGCGGCCACTTTGGGATCAGCAGGATTCAGGTCATAGGCTTTACGCAACCATACGAAGCCAGAATCTTCCTGCCGGGCGGTAAGTGCGGCAAAGCTGAGCTGCTTCCAGGCGGCAGCGCTTTGCGGCTTCAATGAAACGATGTGCTGGTAGTGAGTTACGGCTAATGGTTGTAACAGGTCCTGCTGCATTTGAATGGAGGCGAGGTATTGATGCGCCGGGATGTAGTTGCTGTCCAGTTTCAGCACCTGCTCGTAGTAGTTGCTGGCATCCTGTAGTTTTCCGGCGGTATAGCAGGCGTAAGCCAATAGTG
>NZ_DATLKJ010000036.1:0-20300 GCF_035538455.1 Chitinophaga sp. | reverse complement strand
CCTAAAGCTGATGCAGAAAAAATGCGCATCTACCAGGAACTGGCGCAAGGCTTCAAATCCAGGGTAGCACTGTTCGAAGGCACCTGGGAAAAATATCATGCAGGCACTCCGTTTGCCGCCTCCGGCGCTGATCCCGCGAAGTACCTGAAACAGGCTGCGGACGCAGCAGAAGCCGTAATCAACAGCGGCAAGTTTGGCCTCGACAACCAGGGCGCAGAAAGCGGCTACTGGAAACTCTTTAACCAGGTCGATTATTCCGGCAGCAGGGAAATCATGTTCTGGCGCAAATACGATGTAGCACTGGGCCTCACCCATAACTGGAACAGATACACCACCAGCGGCGGCGGCTTCGGCGTTACCAAAGACCTGGTAGACAGCTATCTCTGCACCGATGGCTCACCAATCACAACCAGCCCGCTTTATACGGGCGACAATACACAGGACGATATTATCAAAAACCGTGACCCGCGCCTGAAACAAAGCATCTATGTATCAGGAGCCCCGATCACCGTCAACGGACCCTCCGCCACGGACAACAGGGTCTATCAGTATCCCACTATCAACCAGGCAGGTGAAAGCCGCAGTATGACCGGTTTTCAGTTATATAAAGGTCACAGCGCAGAATATCTTCAACAGTACACCGGAGATATCGGCACCACCGGAACCATCTATATGAGGTATGCCGAAATACTGCTGAATTATGCCGAAGCAAAAGCAGAACTTGGCATCTTCACACAGGCCGATGCAGATAAAAGCGTGAACCTGTTACGTACACGTGTAGGCATGCCTGTTATGAATACCGCTTCCATTACACCCGACCCTTCCTGGCCCTTCCCCGCCCTTTCACCCGTGCTGAACGAAGTGAGAAGGGAACGCCGTATAGAACTCGCCCTGGAAGGTTTCCGCTTCAACGACATATGCCGCTGGGCAGCTGCCGGTAAATTGCTGAAAGGCTGGAAACCGCTGGGCGCAAAGTATAAGCAATGGGAAAATGTACCTTATAATCCGCGTATCATCGTTGGCACCAACCTGTACGTAAATGCAGACGGTTACATTGAACCCTTCCAGAAGGTGGCCGGCCTGATCAACGGCTACCAGTTCAATACCACCCGCGATTACCTCCTGCCGATTCCTTTGCAGGAAGTACAACAGTTTAATTTTACGCAAAACCCAGGCTGGTAGGAAGCTCTCGCAGAGGCGCAAAGGAAGCAAAGGATATTTTTAAGTTAAGTAAGACTGTTTAGTAGTACCCTGCAATATTTTCGGACTGTAAAACAGTTCTTTGCTAACTTAAAAATATCCTTTGCTTCTTTGCTTCCTTTGTTCCTCTGCGAGAATAAAATTTCACAGAACCAAATAACATTTGCAGCTGTTAAATACCAGACAAAAAACCACATCTTATGAAAATCGCTACAGAACCTATTGGAAGTATTCCAAGACCCCAGTATCTGCAGAATGCCCTGGCGGCATACGCCTCAAACGAAATTAAACAGGACGAATTAGACAGGTTGATGAACCAGGCAGTGGAAGAAACGATCAAACTGTTTGAAGACACCGGCTCACCAGTAATTACAGACGGAGAACAAACAAAGCCCAGTTTCGTCACCTACCCTGTTCATGGTCTTTCGTCACTCGCGCAGGACGGTGTCGTCATTCCGTTTGCAGATGGCCATACACGTCAGCTACCACGCCTCACAGCCAGTCCGTTTACCTATCAGTCCTACGCATCTTCCTATCTGACGAAGGCCCGCTCGTTGACCTCACTGCCCGTGAAGCAGAGCGTCATTTCTGTATCTGCGCTGAGTCTCTTATATCCAGCGGATGGATTACCGGGTTACACACGGGAGCAGTTCATCGCTGATCTTATTGACGAAGCTGAAAAGGATATACGTGCCTGTTTTGATGCGGGCGCCCATAGCGTGCAGATCGATTTTACGGATGCAAGGCTTGCTATCAAACTCGACCCATCCAAAGAGCTGCTGAAATCATTCATTGATATGAATAACCAGGTGCTGGAAAGGCTGGATCAATATAAAAACCAGATAGGTATACATAGCTGCCCCGGTGGAGATCATGATTCCACGCACAGTGCCGATGTAACTTACGCCGACTTACTGCCCGAACTGTTCCGGTTAAAAGCTGGCAGCTTTTATCTCGAATATGCTGCCGAAACAGATAGAAGAATGGTACTGGAATTAATACAAGCAAATTCCGATCCTTCTCAAAAAATATTCCTCGGTGTTACGGATGTACTGAATCCCCGCGTAGAAACACCGGAAGAAATCATGGACATGATCCTGGAAGCAGCATCAGTATTACCTGTAGAACGGATAGGCACTACTGACGATTGCGGATTCTCTCCTTTTGCAGACGACACCTCTACCTCCAGAGATACCGCATTCGCTAAAATACGGGCCAGGGTTGAAGGTACCGCCCTGGCAGAGAAAGCCCTCGGCCTGTAAACACCTGTTTCATCTTCATTATAAATGCCCGGTGACGAGTTCATAGGAACCATCACCGGGCATTTTATTCAGCTGAAAAAATTATCTGTTTGCAACAACAGGCGCCGTAATGGGCTTATCACTTTGCACTACAACGTATGTTGATACCGCATAATAGGCGCCGGCCGTATTCACGCCATTGTCTCTCCACTTCTCCGCCATATTGGAGGTGTTCCAGCCGTCTTCCTGCAAAACATAATTAAAGTTGAACGTTTTGCCGGCCTTCGCATCAGCAAGTAAGTCCGTTCTTACCGGCACTTCCATACCCGGGCACCAGCCAGCCCTGTCACCGGTCCAGTTACCACCCTGGTTCTTCACTACCCTGGGATTGACACTGCAACCAAGACTACCCATATCATGCGTAAATGTATTGGCGTCATCAATTTTGATAGTATGCTTGCGGAAAGCCCATTCAGCAAAACCGCGGCCACCCGGAGCATATGGCTGCGCATGTCCCCAGCCGGAGATGGTGGTACGGAAAGATGTTTTCTGTACATCGGCTGGTACTTTCACAGAAAAGCCGGTCTGTTTACCGTTGTAGATGTTGGTGCTCACCGTGCCTTTCCCAAATGTAACAGGGCTGCCACCAGTAGACCAATCGCAATATTCCATCACCGGCGCCACCGCTGAATACGCATAATCAGGCGCACCCGCAATGAATTCAAAATCGGTTGTCACCAGCCAGGTGCCACTGTATACCTCTGCACGCGTCTGTAAGGTAACATTGCCAATCAGCAACGATCTGAAGTCCGTCACATCAATAATCCATCCTCCCGTGATGCTGGAGTTATCTTTACCGTAAGGAGTAATCCATCTCCCCAGTTCATACCCCAACGTCCTGGAAGTATCGCCATTGCTATGTATCAGCCGGATGTTGGCATACACGTCCCAGGGCGGGCAGCCGCCTGACGGACAATTCAGGTAAACATGCAGCAGGATCTTTTTGATGTTCGCTGTTGTGTCAGGGAACTTGAACTTCTTTGACACCACCGCCGCATTCGCGATAGGCTCCTTGTCAAATGCCCTGATAGTTACGTTCTGCGTGATGGGTGCTTTTGCAGGTATTAACCCGCCAGTGGGGTCTCCTATAATCTCCGGATTGCTCTTTGTGCAGGCATAAAAGCCCAGTACTCCTGCTAACAGACAGAAAAAGGTTAACTGTTTTTTCATTGTAGGTATATTTAGCGTGATAAAAAACAGAATTCGGGTTACTCACTCACTCGTATGCGCTCTCTAACGTGGTAAAACAATTTAGCATATACAAGATAATGCATTCCGTGGAAATAACATCCAAAGTTTTTTCCCCGCAAAGGCACAAAGGGATAATCCGGCCCACGAAGAAAAGTCAGGTCAATTCAGGAAATAATCAGCGACATAAATTTAAACTTTAGCACTGCATACACACGTATATCAATAGTACCTATCAGCAACGTCCTATTAGTTCAGAAGCAACTAAATTGTCATACTGACAATTATAAAATAATAAGTATCTTTATCACGAGCAACGAAAATATCCCATCTCATCACGTTATGAAAATTTGATTCCAATGAATGTCATTATCAGTAAATTCCTCGCAGTTTACCTGTCCATCTTATCCCTGTCTGCATTCCCAGACACCGCTTCATTGCGCAAAAACAAACAGGTACCACCACCAGGTTTCCATACATGGGCCCCTACCCCGCCTATGGGCTGGAACAGCTGGGATTGCTTCGGTCCTACCGTAGTTGAATCCGAAGTAAAAGCCAATGCAGATTACATGGCAAAATATCTCCGGCCATATGGGTGGGAATACATCGTTGTAGACATCAGATGGTATGTAGCAAATGATAAAACACACGGATACAACCAACATAACCCTGAATACACTATCGATAAATACGGGCGCTTCCTCCCTGCTGAAAACCGCTTTCCATCGTCAAAAAACGGACAGGGATTTAAACCGCTCGCAGACTATATTCACCACAGAGGGTTGAAGTTTGGCATCCACATCATGAGAGGCGTTCCGGTAATAGCCGTTAAGCAACGTACACCTGTTAAAGGAACAAACGTTACCGCGGCAGATATCTTTTCCATGAAAGACAGCTGCTCCTGGTTAAGTGATATGTATACCGTAGATGCGTCGAAAACCGGAAGTCAGGCATACTACAATTCCCTGTTTGAACTATACGCCTCCTGGGGATTGGATTTTGTTAAGGTGGATGACCTCTCAGCCCCCTACCACGCCGATGAAATCAACATGATCCGCAATGCTATCAATCACACGGGGCGTAAAATCGTGTTCAGCACCTCTCCCGGCGAAACGCCCGTTGCGTTTGCAGCAGATGTTACATCTAAAGCAAACATGTGGCGCGTAATAGGTGACTTCTGGGATAGATGGAATCAGGTTGATGAACATTTTGATATCTTCGAACGCTGGAATAAATGGAGAAAGCCAGGCGCATGGCCCGACGGCGACATGCTCCCGCTGGGCAAAATCGGCATAAGGGCAGAAGTCGGATCTCCCCGCATGACCGCACTAACCCGGGATGAACAATATACCCTCATGACACTGTTTGCCATTTTCAGATCCCCATTATTCTTCGGTGGCAATTTACCAGACAACGATTCATTTACGTTGTCACTACTGACCAACCACCGTGTATTAGAAGTACTGCGCAACAGCACAAATAACAGACAGCTGTTCAAGGATTCCTCCCACGTAGCCTGGACAGCCGATAACCCGCGTACCGGAGAAAAATATCTCGCCCTGTTCAACAGAACCAATCATACAATAAAAATACCTGTCGAATTACTTCAGATCGGAGTAAACCAACAACATTATAAAGTAACAGACTTATGGACCGGTAAAAAATCAGGTATGCTTTCGGGGAAATTTCAACCAGAGATCAATCCGCATGGTACAGGGTTCTACAAAATACAATAGCAGCAAAGTATTTTCTCGCAAAGTCGCAAAGGATATTTGCTTCCTTTGCGACTTTGCGAGAAAAAAATCAATGCGCCGGGTTCATCGCCTGAATCGCCGCCCGTGTAGTTACATAATTACGGCCACTGTTAGGGCCCTCCATATCTATACCATAAGCAAAGACACCGCCTTTGGTACCCTGCGTGGGTTGCCACGCCGCATACGCCGGCATCTGACCCGCCTGATAACCAGTACCATCTTCATAGCTCACGCCCACCAGGTACTTGTTAGGACTAATGTAACGCGCATAAGTATTGAAAGTATTCGTAAGACTGGAAGCTGAACGCCAGTAAGCCTGCTGGAATACATAATTCACCATGTCTTTGATACCCGCCATCAGCGCATTACCGTTCTGGTTCGTATCATAGATCAGCAATTTGCCGGTACCTGATTTCGGACCGAGGTAAGCAGATAAAGCCTTAAAGCAGGCTATCTGGTCCTTAAGCGTAGTGCCGCTGGCGGTGCTTTCTATATCAATGTCGTAGCCATCATAATTATAGGTGTTGATATTGTTCATAACACCCGCCACCCAGTTGGCAAGACCCGTAGGATTAGTAGAAGCGCCCGCAAAATAGCCGCCGGTGACGATCACCTTCGTGCCGCGTTGATGCAGGTAAGGAATGTACACCAGCTTGAGCGTGTCCCAGTAAGGATTACCCGCCGGCGTATAATCGGTAAATACGCTTACAATGTCCATGCTGTCAGGCAAGTCTGTCATCCTGGTCTTGTAGTTCACGGGATCAGTTACCCGATCTCCCCAGGTGCGGTAATAACCCATCATCAGTTGGTGAGGCCGGTTCTTATAGGCAATCAGGCTGTCGAAGCTGCCCGTAGTAGCGCTACCGGCAAGCGCTACGGACCGTTGCCCGATTTTCTCAAGTGTAGCGTCCTTTGCATCTTTTGAACAGGACGTTATCATTACCATTAAAATGAATGAGGCAAGCAACGCTTTGAAACAGATCTTTTTCATTGTCATAATGTGGGTTTTATAATTGATGATTAAATCTATCGGTAACGGGTATACGTTAAATATCCACAGTACTTACTCAAACGTATTCAACTCTCCAAACCCAGGCGCATAGTCTTCATAATCTGTCATACTAAATCTCAGGTACCTGGCCTGCACAGGCCCATAGAATTTTATGTACCTGGTATCCGGCGAGCTGGCATCTCCGGATGGTGCAGCGCCTTTATAAGTTCCCTGGGAAACCCAATTAACGCCATCAACGCTACTGAACACTTCCATCACAGTCACGCCCGATCTAAACGGCTGATCGGAATAACTCCAGTACATCGGTGTAAATGAAATACCTTTAAGCAAATGACCGCTCTTCATGTCAATAGTAAACGTTCTCACAGGCAGGTTACTGCCGAATGCCAGGTCTGCCTGCCATCCCGTTGCATAATCCCCATCAAAAACAAAGGCCGGTGAAGATTTGCTATACGTGGCTTCCGTCGAGCTGGCAGTAGCTGTCCAGCCTCCTCTGTTGATAATAGTACCTCCAGGATTGGGATTAGCCGGATCAATATTCTGCTGCTTCGCCTCCAGAACAACGTAAACAATACTGTTGTCTTTATCGGGAGCCACCGGTCCTTCATCTTTTATCTTAAGCGGCAACAGGTAGGATTTACCGGTTGCAAAAGATGCCGGCGTTGTCACCTGCAACTGAAAGCTGTCAGCCGACGCGCTCTTGCCTGCTGAAATAGTCACACTGTTTTTCACCAGCCTGAAACTTCCATCAGGAAAGGCCTGATAAGCTGTTCCATTCTTGCTGTTGAACGAAGAAACAAGCGCATTATCGTTTATAATAGTCACTGTTAAATTGGAGCCACCCGGAACATTCACCGCCGCATTGAATGCTGTCATCGCAGGAGTAACTACATCCCCGCCCGGAGTCCGGTTGATGACAACCGGAATGGTTCTGTTAGCCGCAGCTCCCTGAAGACTGGCAGTAACATTCGTAAAAAAAACCCTGATGAACATCACGCTACGGTTGCTGCTCAGCGGAACGTTATTACCGGAAGACGTAAGCGTTACCGGAATGACGTAATTCTTAGTAAAGTCAATCTTCGATGCATCGCCCACAGTCACCTTTACAGAATCGGCCGACTGCAATGCACCTTGCGCAATCGTTACATGGCCGTTGTTCTGTAAACTGAATGCTTCCGTAGCAAACCGGTTGGAAACAGTACGGTATGTACTGTCATATACTGCCAGCTGACTGGTATCAATACGGGCGCTTACCTGTATCCCCGATCCGGCAGCACGGGTAAGCGCCACCGGAAAACCGGTATTCAGCGAGGCCAGTATCACACCCCTCGATAAAGTGAACCGGCTCTCTGTTATATTGTAAGCTGCGGAACCTGGTACAGTATATATCACCTGGTTCTGGGTAGCCGCATCATTGTCTTTTTTACAGGAACCCAGCAACAGCACTAAGGCTGCGCAAAGTATCCCATTGCGTTGATTGAATATAGTAAGGCGCATATCTTTTATTTTACAGGTGCAGGATTTTGTATTTGTATGCCATTTCTGAGATAGAAATAAGTAGTTGGTGTTTTAGAACGTGCGTCTGATTCTATGATATAACCGCCAAAACCACCTTTGCGTCCTTGCGAAGGATTCCACATAGCCATTCCGGTAACACTACCGATATTGACACCGTTGTAATTAAAAGTAGTGCCGAAACCGCCGTATTGCTGCATATTTTCCGTTACAATAAATTTACGGGGAGGCAATACACCATCAAAACCAAATTGCCGGTATCTGCTGTCCAGCGCAGAAAAAGAACTGCTGCCATAGGCCTGCTGTGCGAGGTAATCAATATACGGCTCTATACCCCTCTCATTTTCGCCATCAATGATCAGCAGCTTACCGGTACCTGACACAGGCCCCATATACTTAGACAATGCCTTAAACAACCGCTGCGTGTATACATCTCCGCCATCATCCCTACCGCCGCCGCCATGCCCGAAAATACCACCATCACCATAGTTCGGCTCATAATCCAGGTCAAAGCCATCGATATTGTATTTGGCTACTGTATCTGCAATAGATTTGGCTACACTGTCAATGCTGGTTAACACAGGCAGATTCGGGAAGTTCTTCTTCCTGAGATTATCTACACCGGAACCGAAGATCACTAACACAAACCGGGTTCCTTTTCTTTGGCGCACAGACTGCATCTCAGCATGCACTGCGGGATCTGTGGGAATGCCTCCCCACAGGCTCACAATATCCATACTGTCAGGAAGCCCCTCATATCGCGTAGTCATATCCGGATCAATGGCACTCACACCACTTCCGCCCCACCAACCAAAACATACGGCGTGGTCACTTTTCTTATAGGCACGCAACGCTTCATAATATTGCTCACTGCCTTTTACCGGATTAAGTTCATCAAAGCTGAGCGCCTCAGCATCTTTTTCTTTTGTACATCCCTGTATCAGCAAGGCAACGCTGATCAGGAAGAATATGGATGGAAATAATCTGTACATAGTGTTTGTCTGAAAGGTGAAGATGATTTACTCAGGACATTTTACGGGAATCCACGTCAGGTTAATCCTGCCTACAGCGGGGTTCAACTTCATATCGTACCCACGGCCAGTAACGTCGCGTGTCTGATGCGCAGCACCCGTCTGGTCAGTATTGGCTTTATCCATTGGCCAATAGGCAATCAGATCCGGATCTTTGGGATTGGCGGCACATACATTGGAAGCCAGCTCCCGCGGCGTTCTTGCTGTCTTCCAAATCCGGTACTCAGCAAAAGCCATGTTCACAGTACCGGCATGACTACCCACTGACCCGGCTCCGGCGCCAAAGGTATTGTCGCCACTGATAGTCGTATTGAGCAGCTTCTTTTCGTCCAGATACACCAGGCAGTTGCCACGGTCGCTCACAATAGCAAAGTGGTGCCACACACCAGGCGCAGCCTGACCAATCGCAGAAAACTGAAGGGACCCAACATGTATCCGCAGATCACTGGTGCCCTGGTTAATCACAAAGAAGAACCCGGCGCCACTGAAAATACATCCAAACCAGTTGGTGAACCCACTGGTGTTACCGGTATATTTAAACCGGCCTTCAATAGTAATCTGTGACCCCGGGTTATAAGTGTAGGTGGGCGCCGTTGAAACAACGGTATAAGAACCATCGGTATAGGGAGTATCAAATATATTCAGCTGTGGCGCATCGCTGTTGATCACTTTAATCACACGCACCAATGCAATATCAGAACCAGGTATGCCACCCATGCCATTACTGGTGCTGGCAATCTTAAGCGGTACCGTATACTGCTTCGAATTATCAAACCCAGGCCATTCCTTAACCGTCACGGTAATGACGTTACTGCCGCTGGCGCTCCCTCCTTTAACAGTGACAGCGGACGCCGACAACGTCATAGCTGATGCGGGCACTGCTTCGTACGTGGTATGATTAGCTTCATTATAAGCAGCCAGGTAACTGCTGTCCACCAGTATGCTTACGGATACATCTCCCGGAACAGTATAAGTAGTGGAAACGGTAAGATCTATTTTCCCGGCGCCATTATCCAATGTAAGCGGAAGCACCGGCGAACCCGTTGCCTGCGTGAAATATACTTTATTGGAGTGATCCGGGACTTTATTACAGCCCCAGCATAAAAGCAATACGATGAGGTAATATGTATAGCGCATGTATGAATTATTTGATGAATGAAAATGGTACTTCTATCTATATACAGTTCAGCTCTCCACTGCCATCAATAAGGCTTCTTATCCCACCACAATTGCGTGATGCCATTATCAGGCCCGCCCAGTAATGTGATACCCCTGGATACATTCACGCGGTTCAGCTGGTATTCGCTGGATGGATATGGCAGTCGTTTCACCTGCTTCCTGGTATCCACATTACCACCGCTGAGATTAGCCACCACCGTGAACAAGAGCGGATAATGCGTACGCCTGAATTCACTCCATGCTTCCTGTCCGTTGGGATACATGGCAATCCATTTTTGCGTGATAATACGCTCCAGCGCCGTTTCAAACGCAGCCGCATTGTCCCATTTGATAGTAATAGTACTCAGTTCACTGCCTGCGGCAACATTGTTACGGCTGTTCACCGGGTCCTGGTAAGGAAGCGCCTTACTGGCAGCATCCGTTATATAGTTGGAAGCGCTGCCGGTACCCCATTGTGTAAACGACTGCTGTATCCCTGTTTCATACAGCTGTTGCGCTGTACCGCCCATATTCCAGCCGCGCAGCGCCCCCTCTGCACGCAGAAAATATACTTCCGCAGCAGGCATCCAGATCACATTGAAATTGCTTTGCAGCGAAGAGAACGGCTGATACTTCGTGCCATCCGCGATGATAATGCCATTCCGTATGCCCCGGTAAGTGTTGGCAGGATCTGTTGCAATCAGGGAGGTATTGAAAAACCTCGCCATACGCGGATCTTTGTAACCGGAAAGGAACGACTGCATATTAGCGCTCATCCTGGCCTCCTGGTACGCATCCGAAAGCGTCGCCAGCGGATTGTTATACGTAACGCCCTGCACACCCTGCATCGCTGCATTATCTATGTTGTCTGTGATAATACCACCCGGGTCATTCACCGCTGCCTCCGCATATTGCTTTGCCTTCGCCGGATCTGCATACACAATTCTCATCGCCAGCCTTAACTTGAGCGAGTTGGCGAACTTTATCCATTGCGCATAATTACCCCGGTATACCGGATCATAATACTGCAAAGGCTTGGCGCCCAGCTGCACATATGGCTTTAATACCTGGATGGCAGAATCAAGATCCGCAAAGAAGGAATAGTAAATAGAATCCACCGGGTTGTAAGGAGAACCCAGCGTGCTGAGCGTGGTAGACGTATTGAAGTAAGGTATAGGGCCATATATATCTACAGTGCGATGCGCCGCCTGCACTTTAATAATCTTTGCCACGGCAAATATATCCGGGTTCTTAACGGTGTACCTTTTTATGGTATCATAATTTTTAATGACGTTGTTGTAGAAGAGATTGAACGCAGCCGCATTCCAGCCAACGGCATTGAAATTATACGTCGTGTTATCCCCCGCTGCATTCCAGTTGTGGGTCATGCCATGGTAGCCACCGAAAATATCACCGGTAAGATTCTCTACCAGCTGATAGGAATTGGCGGCATCGGTACCGGTACCTCCCACAGGAAAAACACTTTCTTCCATCTGCTTGAAAAACCCGCCCAGGTATACGTTGTCCCGGTTAATCTGGTCTGCGGGCAACGCATTCGGATTGGTGTTATATTCCTTGAAATTTTTTGTACAGCTGCTGAGTAAAATAGCAGACGCAATGATGTACAGGAATGATTTTATCACATGCATAATTCAGATGATTACGGTTGATTAGAATTGAGCATTTACACTGAAGCCAAAACTCCGGAGACTGGGTTGCCGGAAATAATCGATCCCCTGGAAATACGTACCGGTCGATGGTGTACTCTCCGGATCAAACGGCGCCTTGTTGTAGAACATAAAGAGATTGTTGCCGGTAACCGCCACCTTCAGACTGCGCACCGCATTCCCCAGCCATTTCCCGGGGAACGTATATCCAAAGGAAAGCTCCCTCAATCTTACATTGGTAGCGCTGTATACATAATAACCGAGCACGCCGTTTAATCCGCTCCCCATTTGTGTATAGAACTGCTGCACATCTTTGTACGGAGCATTGTTGATGGTAACATAACCAAGATCCCGTGCCCTGGCGGTAGCTTCAGATACGCCATACGCATCCAGCATCGCCTGTGTTGCCGATACGCCTACACCGCCTACACGCGCAAACACCAGGAAACTCAGACTGAAATTCTTATAGGAAAACCGGTTGTTGAAACCAATGGTATATTTCGGATCTGCATTGCCTGCATACATATACTTACTGTTATCTACAGAAACACCGGGATTCATAGATATAAAACCATTCTGGTCCTGCGTCAATCTCGATGTGGTGTATATCGCGCTCATATTACCGCCAACTGCCAGTTTCTGCTGATAGCTCCCCCCTCCTGCAATGTTGATGGTATCAATGCTGATAGTTTGTCCGTCCTTTCCCTTCGTGGAGTACAGCTCTTTCACCGTACTATTGTTAATAGTGAAGGTGGCGTTGGATTCCCATTGCACTTTGCCCACGTTGCCGTTATAACCGAGTGCTGCTTCTATCCCCTTGTTGTTTACCTTGCCGGCGTTCATCAGGAACGTACTGTTCCCGCCGCCGGATGCTGATTGTGTGATGGTAAATATCTGGTTGTAGGTATTGGTATTGTATAAGGTAACATCAAGGTTGATATGATTGTCCAGCAGCCGCGTATTAATGCCCGCTTCCCACGCCCGTGTTCTTTCCGGTTGCAGCGGGTAATGCAGCGGTGAATTCTGGTTGATATTGCCGGCGGCCAGGAGGTACACCTGTGGCCCGCCTTCATAGATGCGCGGTGGATTGCCCACCTCTGAATAGTTACCCCTGACTTTCAGATAAGAGAGCACACGGGAACGGATCGGAAATACATCCGTTAATATTGCCGATGCTCCTACAGACGGATAGGTAAGATATAACCGGGAAGATGGATTGAAATAAAGTTGAGAGTACCAGTCTATCCTGTACGACCCGTCAATAAACAACATATTCTTATAGGAAAGACCCGCAGTAGCATACAGCGATTGAAAACTGGTGCGGTCCGGCTGCCTCGCCGTTCCGGCGCCCGCGCCTGTACCCGTAGATCCGGATACATTATCAGTAGTAAACACATTGGGAGGAGAACCCTTCTCAATACCGCCCCCCGCTGCAATCGTACGCGAAGACGATTCCGTTCGCGAGCCGCCAACGTTGGCCGTCAGCGTATAGTTGCCGAATGTTTTATTGATGTTGGCAAGCAGATCTGCATACAATACTTCTGCTGTATTCTCACTGACATTGAAAGAACCGCCATAACCCGCAAAAAGCATATCAGTGCTGGCATATCTCTTCTGGGTCGAAAGGATGTCAATTCTGTCCAGCTTTCCCCTGGCGGTAACATTCAACCAGCTGTTCACATTGTACTTCAGCGACGCACCCAGCAACAGCCGCCGCGTATTATTCACCGAGGGCTCCCTGTTGATGATCCAGAAAGGATTTTCTGTGCGGAACTGGTCCCCCATATAAGGCCAGTACTGAACCGGGAAAAGCCTGCTGGGATCATAACGCTCAAAAGATTTAAACGTCTCGATATTACCACCCGGCGGAAACAGGTAGACCGGCACCAGCGGATTATGATAAAGCCCCTGCGCCACCATGTTCTGCTCCGTCTGCGATACATACATCGTATTCAGATCCATAGATAATTTATCATCCAGAAACTTTGAAGTATTCCGGAAAGAGACATTATACCGTTTAAGGGTGTTGTTGGGAATGATGCCATTCGCCTGTACCATAGCGCCGGAAAGGAAAGTCTGGCTCTTGTCGTTACCAGTAGAGAAGGTAAGCCCGGTGGTAGTATTGTTACCTGTCTGAAAAAAATCTTTCGGCCGGTAAGCAGATGGTTTATTGAGCTTAGCCCCCCAGCTGTAATAACTGCCTTCATCACTCTGACCGTAAGTATTTTGAAAACGCGGCATAATAAAGGGCGACATAAACGAGGTACTATTACTCAACGTCAGACTGGGTTTCGCATTCCTCCCAGATTTGGTAGTGATCATCACCACGCCATTCTGACCCTGGCTGCCGTACAACGCCGCAGCTGCAGCACCGGTTAAGGTAGAGATACTTTCTATATCATCAGGATTAATCAATGAAATAATATCACTGCTGGTACTCGCCGAATAAATGTCAGTGATCTGCCCCGCGGGCATATTGGTGCGCAGATCCGTCGTGTTCAATATAGGTACACCGTCTATCACATACAGCGCATTGTTATTACCACTGATCGATTTGGCCCCTCTCATCACTACTCTCGTAGCGCCGCCTATACCCGAAGAACTGGCATTGATAGTAACCCCGGCCACCTTACCGGTAAGAGAAGTAACAAAGTTGGCATCCCTGTTTCTCGTAACCTCATCGCCTTTAATCTCCTGCACATTATAGTTCAAAGCCCTGGTAGCACGTTTAATACCCAACGCAGTAACCACCACTTCATGTTGATAATTGGTAAGAGACCCCATCAATATATTTACAACCGTTCTGTTATTAATCGCAGTCCTGACAGATGCATAACCAATGTAAGTGATCTCCAGCTCTCCATCAGGCGGCGCCGTTAACCTGAAAGCACCGTTCGCATTCGTAACAGTACCCGTCGCGGCGCCTCTCAGCTTTACCGTAGCGCCAATGAGCGGCTCCCGGTTAAGTGAATCAACGACAGTACCCGTAATAACTACAGGTTGAACCTGGTTACCCGTCGCCTGCGCCAAAGCAGTCTCTGACTCCTGCTTCTGCGTGACGAAAATATTTTTATTCTCTATCCGGTAATCCAGTGCATGCCCTTTCACACAAGCATTCAATGCCTTCGCAATACTCACGTCTTTCAACGTCAGCGATACTTTGATACTACCTGTAGCATCATCGTAAAAGAAGACATACCCGGTTTGTTTTTCTATGGCGCCAAATACCGTTTCCAGCGTAACATTCCTCCCCGAAAAACTGATACCCTGGCTGTATCCCCTGGCATTGACCTCCGTCAATAACAGCGCAACGAAGATGATAATCAGATGTACTTTCATAAGTATATTTTTTAACAATACCCGGCAGACAGAGAAACAGACCGGTATTGTTGCTACGGGCAAATGAGCATGACAATGCTGCCGGCTCCGCCCGCGGAGCGCAGAATAAACAGATAAATTCATTACTTTCGTTAGGTTTGGTAGTGTTGATGATTCCTTGTCTGCTATGACGGATAAAGGGAAAGAGCACCCAACATGTCGGCAGAACCCGGGCGCAACCGGGTTTTGTTGTTGAATACCCCCAGGCACACTAAGGGCCATTCACTGATACAACGTGCATAGTGGAATTACTTTTTTTGGATGATAAAATTGTTTACTATTCGTAAGTAGTCACTCTCGTCAAGGCATCACTCTGATCTGCGTTCCTCCCGCATTGTTCTCAATACTGAATTTTACATTCATAAACGCCAGCGCATCCAGTGCCGCTGAAATATTAATGTTACGGTATATTTTCCCCGAAAAACTCCGTGTAGGTAAATCCTTTTCGTATACAATCCTGACGTTATACCACCTGGCCAGTTGCTCCATCACCTCTTTTATGTCAGCATTCCTGAAGCTGAAGAATCCCCTCGTCCATGCTATAACAGCAGCTGCATCCACTTCTTTCGCGGTGATGGTATGGTGGCTTGCGTCAATAATGCTCTGGTGATCCGGGCTGAGTACCGCAGGCGCCTGCCCCGGAATGCTCACCCGTACGCTCCCTTCTGCCAGCGTTGTTTTGATATCGGCATCGGTGGCATACGCCCTTACATTAAAATGCGTACCCAATACTTCCACCTGCGAAAGCCCGGCGGTAACAATAAATGGACGCCGCCTTCCACGAGTATCAAACACCTTAGCCACTTCTAAATAAACCTCGCCGCTTACGGTCACCACCCGTTTATCCGCCGCAAATGATACAGGGTAAACAATGGATGATCCGGCATTCAGCCAGGCCTGTGTTCCGTCAGGCAGCGTCAGTTTAAACTGGTTACCGAAAGGCGTGGTAACGGTGTTGTAACCGTTACCCTGTCCTCCGCCAGTTTGCTCATGCACCAACGCCCCGTTTCGTATCACCAGGTTACTGCCCTGCTGACTGGCGATGATTCCGTTCACTGTACTATCTAGTTTCAGCGTCTTCCCGTTAGCTAACAACAATACTGCCCCATTGCTTCCGGGAGCAATGTCTATCAGGGCAGCAGGATGGGAAGGCCGTTTTTCATGGTGGATCAGGGAATAAAAGAAGGCGCTCGCAAGTACAATAGGAATCATTACAGCAGCCGCTTTCCACAGTAACGGAAATACTTTCCGTTTGGGAGAAACATCTATTTCCGCGCTGGCCCTGATCCTCGCCAGCAAACGCGCTTTCAGCTGCTGCTCATTTTTATCGGCACTATCCCACACTACATCCTCCGGCCCCTGCCGCTCGCTAAGCCACTGATCCAGCAAGGCTTCCTCTTCCGGGGTAAGCCCGCCCATCAGCTTCTTCTCAGCTAACTGCTCAATTTGTTCGTCCGTTAAATGCAGCATGCAGATATCCTTTCTACTATAGAGCAGAAAAACATACGCTATGCATTACAAGCACTAAAAAAAAATTTAAAAGAAACAGGAGGTATGCAGGGCCACCTTCAATTTTTGCAAAGCCCTGTTCATTTGGGTACGGACGGTATTGACGGAAAGATTCAACTGGCTGGCAATTTCCTTATCGCTGAAACCACCCTCGCGGCTTAACCTGAAAACCAACCGGCACTTCTCAGGAAGTGTGCCTATAGCAGCTTCCAGCTGATCCCGCAGAAATTCAAAATCAAGATACTGTTCGGTAGAAAGGTCCGGTCTCTCTTTTTCAGTAAGCGTCAGCTCATGCTGTTTGTTACGTTTCCGGTTGGCGAGAACTTTGAAACAACCATACTGCAACATAGCAGCCACATAGGTATGAAAGGTATGACGCAATACAATATGCCCACGCTTACGCCATAATTGTACGAAAATATCGTGAACAAGCTCTTCCGCATCTTCATGGTTGTTCAACAACACGTGAGCCCTTACCAGCAGCCGTTTCCAATATCTGTCATAAAGCAGGTTAAAAGCTGCTTCATCACCGCTTTGCAACAGCGCAAACAATTGTTCATCTGTATGTGACAGGCTGGATGACATGTATCAAAGATGAGAAAAATTAACAAAAAGTTTTTAGAAAGAAAAAACTTTTGTCGGAACAAGCGAGACGCCAGCTAACCACTTTACATAGAAAAACATATAGAATCGTTGTATTATTTTTGGTATAATCGTTTCATTTTTTGAAACCACATTGCTTATTCACTCCATACAATATATCTTTAAACACCAATACCTGATAGCTATCAGGCACCATACTCCCATTGAACCAAAATGCATGCTATTGATGTATAAATTTACCCCCTTCCTGACAAAATCATTCTTACTCATTTCCTTATTATCCGGCGCCGCTCATATGGCGCTGGGGCAAGCCGGTGCTAATGTTGGCGTTGATACCAACTCGCCCACCGCCAAACTGGATGTAAATGGTACCACACGCGTAAGAACGATCACGGCTGCCGGTCAGACGGATAGCCTGCTGGTAGCGGATGCATCGGGGAACATCAACAAAGCCCCGCTCGCCCTCAGCGCCTTTATGGAACTACGGCAATATTCCTCAAACGACTTTCCAGACATTAATACGGGATACGCAACTACTGATTGGATAGCCGCGATAACAGGCATCGACTGGTCATTAACCTCCGGTAATGCCTCCGGAATATCCGGCGTCAGAATGGTAGCCTTATCAAACACCGATGGATTCTGGCATGTTGTCGGCGACCTGAGAGGCCCCGTCGCCCCCGAACGCTGGAACAGGATACAGGTGATGTTCATCCGCAAAGTCGTATCCAAAACAGTGGTAAATGGAACCATCAACTACGGCCAGTAAAAAGTAAACTTGCAACAATGAAAATATATTATCCCCTCCTGGCAGCAATCCTGCTTTTGAGTAATAAAGCCATGTCGCAACCTGGCAGCAATGTCGGTGTAGGCACCAAAACACCCACCGCCAAACTCGACATCAACGGAGACCTCCGCATCAGAACAATACCTGCAGGAGACAATACATCGAAAATGCTGACAGCAGACGCAAATGGAAACATCAAACAGTCAACTATCACTTTAGGCGGACTGGTAGAAATGCAGCAATTCTCCACCGGCGACTTCCCCAATATCAAAACAACCTATACGGTAACAGACTGGGTAGCCGGGATATTGGGTAGTGACTATACCATCAACAATTCCGCTAACCTGGGCAACACAACCGGCATGGCTATCTACGTTGAAGCCAGCAGCGATGGATTCTGGCACATCCGAGGCGACCTCAAAGGCGTCAATGAAACCTGGAACCGGATACAACTCATCTTCGTAAAAAGAACCATTGCGCAAACCATCGCCAATGGCAGCGTCACCTATGGTCAATAAATTACATCCACTAATTCTGCCAACAATGTTGCTCAAATATTTCACTTCACTCCTTTTTATACTCGTCATATCTGTTTCCGCACACGCGCAAACCAGCAATGTAGGCGTAGGCACACAGACGCCTACCGCCCAATTCGATGTCAACGGAAATATGCGTATCCGTACCATTCCGGCGGCCGACAGCACCAACAACACATTGCTCGTGGCAGATGCAACCGGCAACGTAAAAACAGCCGCCAATCCACTAAATGCATACTTCCAATTCAAACAATATACCGCCGGCGATTTTCCCAACATCGCAACAGGCTACTCAACAACCGACTGGGTAGGACTTATTGTGGGCTTCGACTATAACACCACCAGCGGTTCAGCAACAGTCCCAAACGGCTTTAGCCTCTGGATGGAAGCCAATGCAGATGGCACCTGGCATATCAGAGGAGATCTGGTCAGCGTCATTGACCAATGGAACAGAATCCAAGCCATGTTTGTACGGACAGAAATTGCCAAAAGACTGGTAACAGGAACGACCAATTATGGTCAGTAATAAATCTGAACTGGCAAAGGTACTGTATACCAGGCTATCGATGTCTGAACTGTGATTTATGTGATTAGTTTTATTTTTCTGATGAGCGAAGATTATCATTTATTGTTCTTCATTACAATCTTCTTCATAATCTTCGCTCATCAGAAAAATCAAACTAATCACATAAATCACAGTTCAGATAATTTTACCCCTGCCACTGCTGCAAATACTGCGTAGGCGTAACATTAAACTGCTTATGAAAGCTGCGCGCAAAATTACTCTGGGAGCTAAACCCTACCAGAGATGATACTTCATACACCTTGTATTTGCCAGAAGCCAGCAACTCCGCTCCCTTCTGCAGGCGGGTCATATTAATCAACGCCCCCGGCGTAATACTGGAAATCTGATGCAACCACCTGTACAAAGTAATCCGTGTCATATTAAGCGCACGCGCTATCTTATCAGCATTCAGATTCTCATCTTCCAGGTGACGGCAGATAACCGTATGTAATTGCTCCAGCAGCTGCTCATCTCCTTTGGAATAAACAGCCCCCTTGATATGAAGCAACGGAGAGCCCGCCAGATAATCACGCACATTCGCCCTGTTGGCCATGAGACTGTCTACCTGTGCCAGCAGATGCTTCACCGAAAAAGGCTTTTCGATATACGCATCCGCCTTCAGCTCCAACCCGCTGATCTTGGCCTGCAACGTATTTTTGGCAGTCAGCAGAATGAGCGGAATATGTGAGGTGTGCTTATCAGATTTAATAATCCTGCAAAATTCAAACCCATCCATCTCAGGCATCATCACATCACTGATGATCAGCTGCACTACTTCACGCTGCAATATCTCCAGCGCATGTAAAGCCAGGTTGGTACGTAATACCGTATACCGGTCGCTGAATACCTGTTGCAGAAAATCAAGTATCTCCTCCTCATCATCCACCAGCAGGATGGAGGGCACTGCTTCTTTTTTACTGGCTACAGCTGTTTGCATGAATGGGTTCTTCAGGGATGATTAATAGTGTAAGGAATTACCAGCACAAACGTATTTACTTCTTCATCGCCTGTCGCCAGGTAAAGCTTACCCCCATGCAGTTCAGCCAGGGATCTTGCCAGCGTAAGGCCAATCCCGCTTCCTGCATGCCGGGTCTCT
>NZ_DATLKJ010000035.1:0-14787 GCF_035538455.1 Chitinophaga sp. | reverse complement strand
GAAAACCATAGGAGGAAAGGCGGGCTACAAAGTTACTTTCATCTGTGTAGGTGATGGTGCTGGCTGCTGAAGTGGTGATGCCTGCGCGCACAGGCCCATCGCGGTTTACGGGGGCTGTTTCCTTAACGGACTCCTTGCTGCAGGCGCTTAAGCAGGTAGCCAGCAGGATAACACCGGCGCATAAACGTTGTTTGACGGATAAACTAGTTGTTTTCATTGGATATGTGACTTCCGGATTTGGTGAGTAGTAAAAATATACTGCTGTGGTGAAGGTTTGTGGCGGATGATGTTATTTATATCTTATGATTTTGGTATCCTCCCGGAACGATTTTATTGTTTCATAAAAAAAATTTCTACTTCCTGTCCAATTTCATTTATCTCAGTACTTATAAGGGTGTATTTCAAAAACATTAACAGTAAAAATCTATAACAATGAATACATTCCTTCCTCCTGTTGAGAAACCAAACACCCTGATGATGAAACTGGCATATTTCTTTACCCGCCGTCAGTTCGGGAAAGTGCTTACTCCACTGAAGGTGTACTCTGTGCGCCTCCCGGCGGCTTTCGGGATGTTCTATGGAAAGGTTTCCCAGCTCGATAAAAAACTGACCCTGCCCGAAGAACTGATACTGCTGATCAGAGTGCAGGTGGCGCGGATCAATATCTGCCTCTTCTGTATGGATGCAGCCCGCGTTACTGCTATCAATGCATCTCTCGACATGGCCAGGTTTGATGCGCTCAATCAGTTTGCTACCAGTCCTTTGTTTACAGAAGCACAGCGTGCCGCACTGGAATATGTAACACAGCTGACCAGTGAGAAGAAAGTCGACCCTGAAGTGTTTGCCCACATGGCGAAATACTTTTCAGAACGGGAAATCTGTGAGATTGTCTGGCTGGTAAGCAGTGAGCACCTTTATAATCTCGCCAACATTGGCCTCAATATACACTCCGATATGCTGTGCGACATTCGCCGCAAATAAGAATAATACCGGCAACAGCATAAGCATATTGTTGCCGGTTCCTTATCTTTATCAGCCGCTTTGCAGTAGCCTGATGAGGAACTGAATCATATCGTGCATTATCAGCATTGATTACATACCACGTGGTGATTATTGCCGGATCTGCCTCCTGTATTCAGTGGGTGTCATGCCTGTGGTCCTGGAGAAGAGGCGGGTGAAAGAAGGAATGTCTTCATATCCTATACGGTAACATATTTCAGAAATATTCAGCGCCGTTTCTATCAACAACGTTTTGGCTATCTCCATTCTCTTTTGCTGAATCCATTTGCCGGGGCTCATCGCCAGTTCGTCAAAGAACCTGCGGGAGAGGGTGCGGGTCGACATATCGAACTGTTTTGCCAGGAAGGGAAGGCTTAGTTCTTCCAGGTGATTCCGGCTTAATTTGAGTAGTTTTTTTTCAAAAGGACAGGGCAGTTCTTCCTGTGGCATTTCATAAGGGCTTTGCAGTTCCCTGGAAGGAGGCAGTACCATCAGCTTCCGTACTTTATTCATCTCTTTCTTATAGCCAAGATCATTAACTAATGTGGTGATGAGCTCCAGACCGGAGAAACCTCCGCCTGAAGTATACAACCTGCCATCACGTACCAGCAGGCGTGAAGGCTCCCAAAGCACCTGCGGAAAAAGCGCTTTCACTTCTTTTTGCATCCACCAGGAAATCGTGGCGCGGCGGCCATCAAGGGTGTGACTGGCGGCCAGCAGGTAGGCAGCGCCGCAGGTAGCCGCAATGACGGCCTCTCTTTTCAAAGCATCTTTTATCAGTGGTGTGGCAGCCCTGGCGTCATTGTCGAGCAGCCTGAAATCAGGAGTTGTGTCTGTACCCGCACCAGCCAGTAAGACCAGCACGTCAGCTTTCCGGGATGGGCGCCGCTTCGCCGGGAAGTAAGCTCCCGAACGGGATACAGGCTGTGTATTGCCGGATACAAACTCATAGGTGAAAACGGTTGCTGCTGATACGGTGTTCACTGCCTGTAGCACTTCTACCGTTGCTGCTGCAATCGCGGCATAGTAGCCTGCCGGTAAATAGATGACAAAATGCATGTGGCAAAAATAGCACATTATTTGTCATTTAAGACAAGTAGTGAGTCGTTGCCGGGCACTAGCTTCGCAGTATAAAATCATGATCAATGAAAGCAATTGTATTTGACCGGATCGGAGATCCGCGGGAAGTGCTGCACCTTGCGGAAATTCCGGTACCGCCTGTGGGAGATAATGAAGTGCTTGTGAAAATGCTCGCTGCTTCTGTTAACCCCGGTGACTTTTTATTCATTCAGAACCTGTACCCGGAGCCCAAGAAGCCTGTCTTCCCGCGGCAGATTGGAGGTAATCACGGGGTGGGTATTGTAGAAAGGACAGGTAGGAACGTTTCTCTCAGGCAGGGCACGTTAGTGGCTTTTAGCTATTATAATACCTGGGCAGAGTATGCCGTGATACCGGCTGAATGGCTGATTGAGCTACCGTCGTATTTCCCTGTGGAAACCGCTGCGCAGTTTGTAAATGTGATCACTGCCTGGGACCTGTTGCAGGATAGCCAGGTGCAGCCGGGTGAATGGCTGGCGCTGACTGCCGGCTATTCGGCGGTGTCAAAGATCACAGCACTGTTTGCAAAGCATCGCGGCATACCAGTCATAGCGGTGGTACGCCGGGCAAACGGCGAGGTGCCCCCTGGCGTTACCGCGGTAATCGATCTGTCGCAACAGCGTGATGTCCGGGAGCAGATTATGGAGATCACCGGTAATAAAGGTGTGAGTGGTATCATTGACAATGTTGGTGGGCCGCTAACAGCTGCTCTGATCCGGAGTACCGCTTTTGGTGCCCGCCTCATTATTAACGGCGGTATGAGCGAGGAAAAGTATGAACTGCATAACTTCGATATTCTCATGAAGGGTTTGCAGATAAGGTCACACGTTTACCGTTATTTCTTTGCACCACCACAGTCCGGGGACGACGCTATGTTACAGGAGATGATTGATATATCTGCTGCGCCGGATTTCCGGATGCCTGCAGGCCGCACTTATCCGCTGGATGATTTTCGTTTAGCCATTGATGATAGTATTACCCGGGCTTCAGGTGGAAAGCATCTTTTTGTAATGCCTTCCTGATAAACTGAAAATGCCTCCGGATGTCCGGAGGCATTTTTCAGAACTAAGTATGCGTAAACTACTGAGTGGGTTTTACTATTTACAGCCGGCTTGCGGAGGTGTACTGGGGGCGCACGACATGCAATGAAAGTCTGGTCCCGGAGGGAAGGTTTGCCGGTAGATGGTTACCCATCCACCGCCGGCAACTTGCCTTTGCGCATCATGGTTCAGTGCTGCCACCACTTCTTTTGCAAGGATTAGCTTCGTGTGGAGTGCTACTTTCTTCTTTTTCATAACATTTGTTTTGATGGAAGCAGAAGGTCGTGATCTTGTAAACGACTGCTGTCATATTCTTCACGAATGGCAGTTTTTTGTTCAGAAAAGGTCGTCTTAACTTTAAAATAATTTCCCGATCTGTCATCCCCTTATTTGTAAATGATATTATATGCTCATATATTTGTTAGCTGTAACTAATTAAATCATATATGCATTCAAACAAAACAATAACTGTTGTATTGTTGTCGGTGATCGCTGCGGTGCTTTTTATTCCATTTCTGGGGAGGGTGCATTTATTTGATTGGGACGAAATCAATTTCGCGGAGTGTTCCAGGGAAATGATCAAGCTGGGCGATTATACCCGTGTGTATGTTAACTTTAAGCCGTTCTGGGAAAAGCCGCCAATGTTCTTCTGGATGCAGAGCCTGGCGATGAAGACGTTTGGCGTTAACGAATTTGCTGCGCGTTTCCCCAATGCGATATGTGGGATCGCAACGCTGATCGTGGTGTATCTTTGTGGAAGAAGGGTACAGGACAGCAAGTTTGGTCTGCTGTGGGCGCTGGCTTACGGAGGTTCGCTGTTTCCTAATATGTATTTCAAATCAGGTATCATTGATCCCTGGTTCAACCTCTTTATCTTCCTCGCGCTTTACTTTTTCATTTTGTATACCTGGAGAAGGAATGGATCTGACAAGGAGGGATTGCGTTACAAACCGGTTACCTATGCAGTATGGTCGGGTATTTTCATGGGGCTTGCCATCCTTACCAAAGGACAGGTTGCATTGATGATCTTCCTGCTGGTGGTAGGTGTTTACTTTATATACAACCGCTTTAAATTTTATTTTGGCTGGGGCCACGCGTTGTTATTCCTGGTTGTTGCGTCGCTGGTAACGGCTACCTGGTATGGTTATGAGACCATTAAGAACGGTCCCTGGTTTATTACAGAGTTCCTGAAATACCAGTACCGTTTGCTCACTACACATGATGCCGGGCAGGAAGGATTCTGGGGATACCACTACGTGGTGCTGCTGATCGGCTGTTTCCCTGCTTCTGTATTTGCAATCCCGTCTTTCTTCAAAGCGCATTACAACAGCCGCCACGACAAGGATTTCAAAATGTGGATGCTGATACTTTTCTGGGTGGTGACTATCCTGTTTACCATTGTACAGTCCAGGATTATTCACTATTCCTCTATGGCCTGGTTCCCGGTTACTTACCTTGCGGCCTATACGTTTTACAAATGGGAGCGGAAGGAGCTTAACTATAAAAAATACGTTGGTGTATTTGTTACTGTGCTGGGCGCCATCATTGCCTTACTGCTGCTGGCGGTACCGCTGATAGGTATGAATGTGAAAAGACTGATCCCTTATGTAAAAGATACTTTTGCCCAGGGCAATATGGCTGCCAATGTAACGTGGACAGGACTGGAAGGCGCTGTGGGTATTATTATGGTGATCACGCTGGTGGCGGGTATCATCTATCTGCGCAAAAGGAAATTCGATAATGCAGCCTGGACTTACTTTGGAGGTACTGCCATTGTGATTTTCCTTGCGGCAGCGGTGATCGTACCCAAGGTAGAAAGATATTCCCAGGGTGCTGCCATTGACTTCTTCATAGAAAGACAGGGTGAAGATTGCTACGTTGCCTCGCTGGGATACTGGAGCTATGCGCCTTTCTTTTACACCATGAAAGAAAAGCCTGCCAATCCTAATTCATATGATGAAAAATGGCTCTTGTCAGGTGATATAGACAAGCCTGCTTACTTTGTAACCAAAGTAGACAGGGTGGGTGACTACGAGCAATATAAAGATGTGAAAGAGTTGTACCGGAAGAATGGTTTTGTATTCCTGAAAAGAGAAAAACCCGCTAAGTAATTTAGGAATTTTGGGATATAAAAAAAGCGGAGATCGATATATTATCAATCTCCGCTTTTTTTATATCCCAAAATTCCTAAATCTCAAAATTCCTAAATCCCCCAATTATTTCTTACGGGAAAGGAAACGCAGGAACTTACTCACGTATTTATCGTTGGAGCCAAGCATTCCTTTGATCTTGGTGTAAGTGGCCACCATGAAGTTGTCCAGCTTTACCATGAATCGTTTGTTCTCTTCGCCGGGTCTTGCCTGGTAGTAGGTAGCTCTGCGGAAAGGATTGGCTTCTTCTGTATAATAATATAACGCGATGGATCTCCTGTTTTCGTCTTCCGGGCAGGTGGTAGGCTCAGGGTGACCGTGATAGGAATCGGCATCTGTGTTGAAGATAACGCAGCGGTTGAATACCGGCAGTACTTTTCTTTCACAGGCTTTCATTTCCTTATCCCACAGTTCCAGGTTACCACCCCAGTCTTCCTGCCAGTCTTTGTTCAGATATACCAATACGTTCACACGGCGCTGCCAGTTACGGTGATGCGGGTGTACGGTGAAATCTGCATGGATGTTCAGGTAGCCGCCGCGCTTGGACTGGTGTATACCACCACCTTCCAGCATATCATCTTTCTTCAGGTTATCGATCCCGGTGAGCTTGCTCAGGAATTCCAGGAATGCTGGTGAGTTCAGCTCGTTGATGGTTCTTTTAATACTAGCAGGCAGCAAGTCCAGCTTATTCAGACCGGCTTTCCTTTCGTTGTAATGAACATAGTTGATCCAGCCATCCTCTTCATTCAGTTTGTCAAACTCACGTCTGCATTCATTTAATACCGTCGGGTTGACAAAGTCTTCCAGCACGATATGAGGATAGGGGCTTGCATTCTGGTATTCACTGCTGATTACAGGGAGCTGTGCATTCCAGTATTCATAGTCGAATAGTTGTTTTGTTTGTTGAGAAGTTTCCACTTTGTGAGTTTTAGTATTACCTAAAAGAATGCATAAATATAAACCAAGATTCAATATTATGTCTAATTAACCGGGAACTAAATGTTAAATAATATTAAATATTAATATATTTATTAGCAGTCTCACCAGAGGATTATCTTATTATCAGCAGCTTCTGTACCGCTCTGCTGCTGATTCCCCGTACATAATACATACCCGGCGGCAATGTGGTGACGTCTATTGTTTTCCTGGTGCTGGCAGTAATATTAAACCGTTTTACCACGTTGCCGGCGGCATCGGTAATGATGAGTTGCTCTGTTTGATTGCTGGTGATGTATACATTGTCGCCGGCAGGGTTGGGCGCCAGCTGTAAGCCGTTACCGGCAGCCTTTTCAGGTATGGGCGCCAGTGTAGTTGCTGTGTTTAAGCGCGCGGTATTACCTTGTTTCAGGTAGATAGTGAGTTGTGGGATGACGGTGCTGTCGGCATTTTCCCGTGACCAGAAGCTGGCGTCGGTTTTGGCGTCGCCGCGCAGCGTGGACACCATGTGCAGGGATAAGATGCCGTTGCCGCTACGCAGTTCTTCCAACGCTTTAGCGGTGATGTCAAAGCTCGCAACTGTACCGGCTGTACTGCCCGGGGCGGTTGCCAGTAGCTCGCCTGATGCGGGTTTGTTGTTCCAGGTGATACCGGTTTCTGTCCAGCTGTCGTCCGTTACGTATTTGGTCTGCCACGTCGTTGTGGTGATCGACGTATTCGCGCCTCTTACTTTCACACCATACACCACTTTACTGATCTGGGCCGTATCCAATGTGGGCAGGCTGAATTTTACGAACACCTCTCTGTTATAGCCGGTGTTATCTTTCTTGATGATCAGGGAAGTAGCGGTACCGAAGTTAACAGCAGCATTGGCGCCGTCATTCACATAGGCATCGGCAATCGGGTATACTGTACGGGTGAGCGCCGGTACGTAATCAGGCGTAGCGTCACTAACGATATAGCTGACTGTTGCACCAGCATAAGGACTGGCAGGCATCGTACATGCCAGCGCCTTCTCATGTGCTATGGAAGGGAGTTTCAGCCGAAGCGTAATATTGCTCTTTGTCTGTGAGGGGTCTGCTATATGTACGCTTACCTGTGGCGTGCCTACATTTTTAAGTATCAGCGCACAACCGGCATCTGCTTGTATGGTAACGGAATCATAGGTGAAGGTAGCCGCCTTGAAAAACACGATCTCCCAGATGCCTGATCCTGTATGCTTTACAGCCTGTACAGTGTCGGTGTTTGCCATGATACGGATACGCGAAGTATCATAGGCCTGGAGGGCAGCGGCGGAGGATAGTCCTGGTACTACAATGTAGGCATAGCTGTTATTAACGGACTGTGTGCCATGATCCAGCCAGAGCTTGAACACACTCTTGCTGATAGTGTCCGGGATAGAGGAACTGTTGATGGATTTCCAGGTGCCGGTCTGTACCTGGTTGGAAAGACTTACTTTCCCTGCCTGCGGAAAAATATAGCCGATACCGTTGTGCAGTATACCGCTGACGTTATTATTGTAAGTGAAGGCGCCTGTGCCCACTTCACTGGCGGTGCCGTTGCTGACCACTGTTACAGGGCCGTTGAGCAGGCACTGGTTCACGGTAGTGTTTACTGGCTGTGCAGCGGTGGAGGTGATACCGGCGCCAAGGCAAACCACTTCATCGTTAAAGAAGAACCATGATTTTTTAGCTTTGGTATTAATGCTGTAGCTGTTGTCGGTATAGTCGTAGGCAGTGGCGCCGTACAGACTGTCGGACACGCCGCCGGTGAAAGTGGAGGTACCCGCAGTGCCCCAGGCGGTGGGAAGCGGAATGCCGGTAAGCACAGGAGCCGTTACGCCGGGGATGTGTACCCAGTCCCACACCGGGAAGATGTTATAGTATTCATCGCCGTTGGTTGTGATGTTGGTACCGCCATCGGCGAGGAAATATCCTTTGAGGTTTTCACCGTTGCCGTTCTCATTCCTCAATGTCCGGGTAGACACCGTTCTCACGTCAAAGCTATAGCCGGGGCGTGTATGCAGCGAGTAGTCTGATTTGTGATAATGGATATGCCCTGGCCGAATGCCATAGCTGGCAGGCTGTGAACCATTGAGGCGGCTGATGATGGAGTCATAGGCTGTGCTGTTGGCCGGGTCCAGTGTTTTGAGGCTGGTAGCAGTACCTGCGCCGCCCGACTGATTCAGTGCATTGGGCCTGCTGACGCCGCGGCCCAGTACGTCAAAGTGTTGGTATCTGCCACGGATCACGCCGAAGTACGTGTGCCGGGCAAAGCGGCTCAGCAGATCGAGTAAAGTACCTGCCAGCGCGTAGGAGGTGCCAGTGGTGTAAAGCGCCACATTAATTTCGCCGTTAAGCAGTACTGATCCGTAACCGCCGATATAGAGCTGCATGCCGTGCTGCATATAGGAAAGATCATATTGTATGCCTTCTCCGGTAGTCATCATAATGGGATAGTATGCCTGCGAAACGCCGAACGACAATACACTGGAATCGGCGGTAAGACATCCACGATAGATCCAGTGTGTAGCGATATCCAGCTTGTTGGCGCCGGTACCTAGTGATCCGCTCTGATCGGGCCTTCCGCCTTCAGCGGCCATCCTGGAGAGCAGGTTGTTTTCTGTGGCGGCAGGTACCGGTACAGCGCCCGCGCGCATCAGAATGAGGAGGATGCCTACACGTTGCGGAGAGGCTATCTGCTGCATATACCAGTTGGTGCTGGTGGGATGTGCAGTGTACCAGTAGGCAAGGCCGTCTGAAATGCGCTGCTGTAGTGTGCTGTTGGCGTACCAGTAACCGCCGCTGAATGTGTAGGCCAGCGCCATGGTCTTCAGCCGGTCGAGGTGAGTAACGGGTATCCAGTTGGTTTGTGAGCGGTCTGCATAGTTAATGTCGGTCCAGGAACCGTTTGCCTGCATGGACGATACCAGTCCGGATACTGTGTTACGTAAGGAGGCCGTGTCTTTTACGCCTGCCCACTGGATATTACGGATGTTGATCATAACAGAATCGTACACCGTTGGCGCAGGATCGTTTTTCATCAGGCCGGCTGCCTGGGTAAAGATATATGCAAACGTTAGCAGCAATACAAGGATCATTTTCTTTGTAGCATTAATGATCATATGGATGGATTTTGGTTAGAGTGCGAAATGTTTCATACGGGAATATCCTGGCAGGTATCATTGTTCACATTTCCGGCGGCCTTTCCGGGTTATACAGGTTCACTGGTTTTAAAATACACTTTTTTCTAATGATTACATAATAAAAGAGGTAGATTTAGCCAATTGTTTTTATGATGAAACCTTTCCTTACACTGGCTTCGGCTTTATTGCTTGCCGCCACCCTCAGCTACGGACAACAGGCAACTGAAAAGCTTCGACAATTGCAATGGCTCGAAGGCTCCTGGAAACGCGTTAACGCAAAGCCGGGCCGTGCGGGTTACGAGCACTGGAAAAAGGTATCTCCGGAAGAATGGAAGGGTTACGGCATTACAATGAAGGGGAGAGATACATTGTTTACGGAGGGGCTTCAACTGCTGGTTAAAGATAGCGAGCTATACTATGTGGCTACTGTGGCAGAGAATAAAGGTCCGGTGTATTTCAGGCTGACAGCTGTTTCGGAGAATGGGTTTACCTGTGAAAATCCTGAGCATGATTTCCCTCAGCGGATCACCTACAACAGGGAAGGAGCACAGCTGAAGGTGGTGACGTCCGCCAGAGATAAAGCGATTACTTTTCTGTTTGAGAAGGAATAGAAAGAGGCAGTTTTAGTTTCAGAGAAAAAATACCCGCGGATACCTTTTCTCTGAAACTAAAGTCTGATTATTAATTCCCTTTGTTTCTCCACACTATTTTCAACCTTTTGTCTGTCAGAAACAATACTACCGGTGCAATGCAGCAGAAAAGTGAGTTGTAGAAATGATGATATTCGCTGTGTGCCATGTGTACTGTAAAGGCGCCAAAGGCGAAAGGGATCAACCAGAGTATGGCTAATCTTAGTACAATAGGATAGAATAATCCGGCTATCAGCCCGATAACTCCCAGCAACTCACCATAACCGATCGCGGTAGTCCAGGCGGTATTGAAGCCAAAGGAAGCCATACCTTCCATCATGTGCGCCCTGTGAAACACCTTGTACAATGCGGCATACGTGAAGATGAAAAGGAAGCCGGTATAAAATATCCCTCTTATAATGTTGGTGTCGGTGTTGAGTAGTTGTGATAATTTCGATTTCATAATATTAGTTTCAGATGATGCCATAAGTTCTGTTCATGATAGCCAGTAATACCGGCATTACAGCACAGTAAAGGAGGTTGTATCGTTGTGCGGCAGGTGCTTTGAGGAGATTGACCACGGCCAGCGGTAACAACCACAGGAAGGGGATAAGTGTCATTGGCGGAAAGAACAGACCTATTACGAGTGCAACGCCGCCAGCGGTCTGCAGCCATCCGCTGATCTTTTTGCCGTTCAGCTGATCATTGCGACCCAACCATAGCGAGAGGAATATATACCCCAGGTAAAACAGCCAGTATACTGTGAAAGTGGCATCCCTATGGATCAGCTCCAGGAAGTTTTCAATGTAATCCATGATGAAATATTTTTTAAATGAAGCCTTGTGAAAGCACTGAGCCCGGGATCAGTGCTTTTCACAGGGCAAAGTTATTTTCCTCCTGTGGCATAAATAAGAGCTTACAAAATTGTTAGTGTATCACCGGCGATGTGGATTTTATGACTTAAAAGTCTTCATCTTTTTTCTCTACATTTAGCACATAAATTAACGGAATGAAGGAAACCATATTGGATAACCCGGCATGGAATGCCCTGTGTAGCGTGCAGGCAGGATTTGCTACCGGCACGCCACAGGCCAGGCGATACCGGCAGGATATACTCCCTTTTATTGGCTTTCACAGTACGGCGGATAATAGTATTCAGCAACTTGATCAATGGATTAACCCGGGAGAATCTTTTTTTATTATTGGAGATTTGCCAGTGCTCCCTCAAGGCTGGACTATAATGAATGAACTGCCCTGTGCACAGATGGTGCTGGACGTTGTGCCACTGCCTGTTGCTACAAAAGATGTAACTGTATCACTATTGAGTGATGCAGATGCCGCAGATATGCTTGAGCTGATCAATGCCGTACAGCCAGGCTATTTTAATACCAACACACGCCTGCTGGGGAATTACTACGGTATCCGTGTGGATAGACGGCTGGTAGCCATGGCAGGTGAAAGGATGCGGATGACGGGCTTCAGTGAATTAAGCGCTATTGTTACGCTGCCCGGATTTACAGGCAGAGGATATGCCCAACTGCTTATGCAGGAACTAATACAGTATCACGCAGGGAATGGAGTTGTTTCCTTCCTGCATGTGGCGCTCACCAACGAACGTGCGATCGGGTTGTATGAACACATGGGCTTCCGGCACCGCAGGACTATCAGTTTTTTCAAAACAAGCAAAGATTAGGGAAGTTGTCTTGTGGGGTGTTCATACGCTTTTAACTGGGCTTTGACCGGAAGTTGACCGGGAGAATGCACCCAGGAACTACACGAGTTACCAGAATATCAGCAGAATAATTTTGGACGCAGGTGATATGTTCCCTACTTTTGCGGAGAACATACTAATTGGTATGTTTTGATATTGCTGTCTGTAACTATGCCTGAGACAGCAATAAGCATGGTCGTGTCTTATTTTTTTCACCAGAAACATACTAATTAGTATGTTCTTAACATGCATCAGATGTATTCGTTGCTTTTTCCTGTTCATTCGTTATTTCGCTGGATGGTATTAATAAGCCTGCTGTATGCGATCATCCGGGCTTTCAGGGGTTATTACTCGGGAGCTGTGTTTAGCGCACACGACAATAAAGTACGGCATTGGACCGCCACCATTGCGCATATACAACTGATACTGGGCATGATCGTATACATCAAAAGCCCTGTAGTGCGCTATGTAACAACGGATACAAGTGGCCATCTGGTAAATGAAAGCGTATTCTTCCGCTATGTACACATTGCGCTGATGATGGGCGCTATCGCTGTTATCACTGCCGGTTCTGCGCTGGCGAAGAGAAAGGCCGGCGACAGGGAAAAGTACCTGACAATGCTCCGCTGGTTTGGCCTGGGTCTGCTTATTATCCTTGTCGCTATTCCCTGGCCGTTTTCACCGCTCGCACAACGGCCGCTGATCAGATTCTGATAAAGATAAATTTCCAAACATTTCATATCATGATACAACTAATGAAGAGTAAACTGGGACGTCTTCGTCTTATCGGTTATCTGGAAGGTATTTCGCTGCTGGTGTTATTGTTTATTGCTGTTCCGCTGAAATATGTCATGCATAATCCTTCCTGGGTGAAGGCAGTGGGCCCTGTACATGGTGTTCTCTTTCTGTTGTTTATTTTTAATACGCTGAGCGTAGGTGTGGAGCGTGGCTGGAAGTTCGGTACCACTACCTGGAAGGTATTATTGGCCTGCATTGTACCATTTGGCACTTTTTATATTGACCATGCTGTTCTGAAGAATGAAGAGGAACAAGAGCACAGACATTGATCCCGATCCTATGAGAACATTATCTGTATTGTTGCTGCTGGTGCTTGCGTCATGTGCCGCGAATGAGCCAATTGCGAATAACATGAGCTTTGCGGATTCCCTTTCGTCATACCGGTTGTTTAAAGAGCCGATGTTTGCATTGGCGCCTAATGATAGTATTGTCTGTTATGAGTTGTCTTCCACATTGTTTACTGACTATGCCGAAAAGCAGCGCCTGATCAAGCTTCCGCCGGGCGCCTCTATGCATGCAAACGGGGATGGGTTGCCGGATTTCCCGGAAGGCACGCTGATCGCCAAGACTTTTTATTATGGTGAGCCGCCATCGCGGCGTATCGTGGAAACGCGGTTGCTGATAAAGCATGCAGAGAAATGGAATGCGGCGGTGTATCAATGGAACAGGGAACAGACAGCAGCGATACTCCTTACCGGCGGCGCTGTTGTGGAAATAGCCAGCCATCATGCATCCGGGAAGATCCGTTATCAGATACCGGCTGCAAAGGATTGTTCCGGTTGCCATCGCAATGGCGATCAGCTTATGCCCATTGGTCCCAAACTGGGGAATATGAACAGGACCATTATGCAAGCCGGCGTATCAGTGAATCAGCTGGAAGCCTTGCACAGACAGGGGTATCTGTCGGGGACTCTACAACCGGTTTCTCAACTGCCGGATTACAATGATACCTCCCGCAACATCACAGAAAGAGGGAGGGCTTACCTGGAAATGAACTGCGCGCATTGTCATCAGCCTGGCGGCTGGGCAGGGCATAAGCAACTGGATCTCCGGTATAAAACTGCTATCAAAGAAACGGGCATTCTGCTGAACCGATCGCAGATTATGAGCCGTATGGCATTACCCGGAGACGCGCATATGCCTAAGACGGGAACTACCCTGTTACACGCAGAAGGCGTGGAACTCATCAGGAGGTATGTAGACAGTCTTCATTAAAAAGTATGCAGGGAGTATTTCCTACCTTTGCAAAAAATTTAAGGATTATGGTAGCATTCTTAGGTATGGGCCTTCTTGGTTCAAATTTCGTCAGGGCAATGTTAAGCAAAGGCGTTGAGGTACAAGTATGGAACCGCACTGCTTCCAAAGCAACAGCGCTGGAAACCGTTGGCGCCAAAGCATTCGCAGATGTGGCAGATGCTGTTAAAGGAGCATCCGTGGTACATCTCACCCTTAAAGATGATGATACAGTAGATGAAGTACTTGTTGCTGCAAGTGCAGGATTACAACCTGGCGCTGTGATCATTGATCACACTACTACCTCTGCCGATGGCGCCGTTAAAAGAACACGCGAATGGAAAGAACGCGGCTTTACTTACCTGCATGCGCCTGTATTTATGGGACCGCAGAATGCATTTGACGGCACCGGTTTTATGCTGGTTTCCGGCGATCAGGATGTGATTGCAAATCAGGAGGCTGCTTTGTCGAAGATGACGGGTAAGGTGCTCAATTTCGGTATGGAAACCGGTAAGGCTGCTGCCATGAAGCTCATAGGAAATCTTTTCCTCGTTACCTTCACCGCTGGCCTGGCTGATACGCTGGCACTCGCCAAAGCACAGAACGTTCCTGTGGAAGACGTAAGTGCACTGCTCAGCAACTGGAATCCGGCCAATATGCTCGCAGCCCGCATTCAGCGCATGACAGGCGGCACCTATGATAAACCGTCCTGGGAGCTCAATATGGCAAGAAAAGATGCGCAGTTGTTCCTGAACGCTGCTGCCAAAGCCAATGTGCCTTTAGCCATTATTCCTGCCATCGCCGAACTGATGGACAGCTGGATCGCTAAGGGGCATGGCAGCGATGACTGGACTATCATTGGTAAATTATAATGTTGATGATTGTTTTTGATGATGTTGATGAAGAATTTAAACAGTTATCTGTTCCATTCATCAACATCATCAAAAATTATCGCCAGCGTCACTGTTGTAGTTGTGTTAAACTGCTCAGTAATAAATATGGCGGAGGATTTTTTTGCTGGTAAAAACTGGTATTGTTACAAATCAGG
>NZ_DATLKJ010000034.1:0-15293 GCF_035538455.1 Chitinophaga sp. | reverse complement strand
AAAAAATATATAAATCGCGAGATGACTAAATCATTAAATAACTAAGCGTTAACCCTTTCCATGTTAATTTTGTCTTAAATAACCCTCGCCCCCCTGACATAATAAGGTGAACGAGTTAACTTCCTATTAAAATCAGTATTTTTAGTATCCCAAACTTTCCGTTTTCAGCCCATGAAAACATTATTATTAATCCGTCATGCAAAATCAAGCTGGACCGATCCGGATATGGATGACTTTGACCGTCCGCTGAACAAGCGCGGGAAGCAGAACGCTCCGGAGATGGCCAAGCGACTTATTATGCGGGGAATGGTACCGGAATTGATCATTGCCAGTCCTGCCAAACGCACCCGAACCACCGCGAAGATCATGGCTGGGGAGTGGAAGTATCCGAAACAGGCTATCCTGCTGGAAGAGGAGCTATACCTCTGTTATGCAGCCACCTTCCTGAAGGTCATCACTAAGATCGACGATGACTTCAATGCAGTGGCTATCTTCGCCCATAACCCCGGTATCACAGACTTTGCCAACTATCTCACAGAAGACATCAGAATCGATAACGTTCCCACTACCGGGATCTTTGCCATTCAGGCCGACACTGACTGCTGGAAAGATTTTGACCTTGCCAAAAAGAAGTTCCTGTTTTTTGACTATCCGCGCAACAATTAACCTTTCACAATTTTATTATACGACACAGTAATCCCCTTTATCAGTGATGAACTGAACCCCTGATGTTCCATCTCGTTCAAACCAGCTATCGTACAGCCTTTAGGAGTGGTAACCTTATCTATCTCTTCTTCCGGATGCCGGTTTTCACGGATCAGTAGTTCCGCTGCGCCCTTTACGGTCTGTGCCGCAATCAGGCTGGCAGTACGCACATCAAAACCGATTTCGATCCCCCCCTGTATGTTTGCGCGGATAAAACGCAAGGCATACGCAATACCGCAGGCCCCCAATACAGTGGCTGCATCCATCAGTTTTTCATCAATACTGACGGTAGCTCCTAACTGGTCAAACATGGTTTTTACGTAACCTACCTGCTCCTCTGTGGCGTTTCTGTGGCAGACACATGTCACCGATTCCTGTATGGCAATGGCAGTATTGGGCATGGCGCGCACAATGGCAATGCCCGGTACAATATGCTCCAGGTCATCTATGCTTACACCCGTTACAACGCTGATAAGTACCTGCCTCGCAGGATTAAAGGCGCCTTTCAGCTCCTGCAGCACATCTCTCACATTGTAGGGCTTCAGTGCCACTACTATCACGTCAGCCTGGCTGATCGCCTTGGCATTATCTGTTTCCACCTGCACGCCTGCTTCTTTTAACGTTGTCAGCGTACTGATGTTTCGTTTGGTTACTGTAATATCTGAAGGCTGCGAAAACCCGCTCTTCAGCAGCCCCTGGGCGATGGCTGATCCCAGGTTTCCTCCTCCTATAATGGCTATTTTTCTGGCAGACATAAAAATGCTTTTTCAATATAAATCATACGGAAGGTATAACAATTGCGCCATTGATACAAGCCAGTGATTTTCTTAACTTGCGGCTATGCAGGCACCATATAAAGCAGCTGCGTTTTTCGCCAGGATAAAGGAAACGCATAATTTATTAACCCCGGAAGAAAAAATCCGTCATTATAAGCTGATACTGGAAAACCTTTTCCGTGAGCTTACCCAAACAGAGTCCAGGTCATTCGGGAACCTGTTTGCACGCATGCAATTCTATTTCGATAAACATCCGGTACCTGCCGATATACGCCGGCAACTCACTGCCCTGCGCATACTAACGGCAAAGCCTGTACGTGGTTTGCAGCGTTGGCAGGAAAATATGGATCTTCTCTGCCTGAAAGCATTGGCTACCGCAACATCCTGGGCTTACCAGCAACCAGTCCCGGATACATTGCTGGCATTGTTCGGGACCTGTGGCAATGACATCCTCTCTTTCGCTTATCAACACAGGCCATCAGATCTTGTACTGCTAAAGTGCATGATCACAACGGTAGGTCCACTTATGCTTACAGCCGAAGGAAAGCAAGCATTTCTGCTGGATGTAAAAAATGATGAGCAGGGCGATTTCCACCTGTTGCTCGATAACCTCCCGGCTGCCACCATTGCCGCGTTGCACTCACTGTTACGCCCATACGACACTGTGCTGGTACATTACTGCCGGCTGGGCGATACAGAACAAACATATGTAACTACTCCGGAAAGTCTGCTGATACTGGAACCAGATCTGCTGATCGACATCAGTGATCTGGCGGAATGCTTCACGCACAAAGGAGCCAATAAGCTACTGTATCTCATTAAAAAACTGACTCCGCAGCAAACATCACCGGCAGCCTTCAAGGGAAACCTCGTAAATGCGCTGCTCGACGAGATGCTTCGCAACAACGAAATAGACTTCAAAACTTCCTTCGTGGAAGCTGTGGCAGAAAACGTTTTGCAGGCCGCTGCATATGGCCGCGAGAAAATTAATGAGATGTACCGCGACATCAGGCAACAACACTGGCATAATCTCCATAGCACAGTGTCAGAGCTGAAGGGGAAACCCGTACGCATTGAGCCGGCATTCTTCTCTTCCCGGTACGGCTTGCAGGGCCGCCTGGATATTATGGCAGAAGATGACACCGATACGCTGCGTAAAGAGATTTTCGAACTGAAAAGCGGCAAGGCTCCCGACTTCAACACCTGGAAGAACCATGAGATGCAAGTAGTAGGCTATAACCTCCTACTGCGCTCAGCTTTCGGGCAACACCGCAAAGGCAGCTCCGCGATCCTCTATTCTGCCGCACAGTCCAATCCGCTGAGAAACGTAAGCAGTACGCATTACAGTGAAAATGAACTGCTGCTGCTCCGCAACGAAGTGGTAGCCATGTTGCTTCGTCTCGCCTGTGGAGAATACGGGATACTCTCAACCATCACCTGTGGAGCTGCCACCGGGCTTCCCCCATTCAGTGCAGCGCATTTCATTTCATTTGAAAATGCCTGGGGTAGCGCACCGGTCATAAATAAAGCCTACTATGAGCAGTTCCTGGGATTTGTGCTCCGGGAATACCTGCAGGCAAAGTGCGGTATGTTTTCGGAAGTAAACCGCGAAGATGATGCAGATGGATTCTCCGCACTATGGCTACAGCAGGAGAAAGAAAAAGCATCCCGCTTCAATATAATCACAGGGTTACAGTTCCGTGAATTTGATCAGAACAACAGCACTGTTTATTTTAACATAGCCGTTTCCGTCAGTCACAACTTTCGTATAGGCGATACCGCTATCATATATCCCCGCACAGGAAATGAACTGCAGCCACTGCAACAACAGCTCCTGAAAGGCAGAATTGATGACCTGGGAAGAGATAGCCTCGTTTTTTCGCTCAACAACAAACAGATGACGCTGGACTTCTTCAGCCAGTATGATGAATGGATCATTGAACACGATATTTACGAATCCAATTATTGGTCAGCGGCAGCAACGCTTTTTTATATACTGTCGCCCCATTACCGGCAGCGCAGCAATATGTTACTCGGCCTTGAAACACCACGCAGACGGCCATTACAACATCCTGTGCCCGCCATGTTCAACAGTAACCAGGAACAGATTGTAAGAGAAGCGCTTGAGGCCGAAGACTATTACCTGTTACAGGGCCCACCTGGCACAGGCAAAACATCCTCGCTGCTTACCACCATTGTAGGGGAAATGATAAACCAGAAAAGGCATGTGATCATCGTTGCGTTCACCAACAAAGCGGTAGAGGAAATATGCACCAAACTGGAAGCACGCGAAATTCCACATATGCGTCTTGGTGGCCGCAATTCAACAGCTGCGCAACGCCTCAAACAATACTGCCTGGGCGGCGCCCTGGATGAAGCCAGGGAGTATATCACCGGGCATCGGGTATTTGTGGCCACTGTAGCCACGATGGCATCCCGGCTGGAACTACTGCTGATGATGGGGATCCCGGCAGATACGCTGATTGCCGATGAGGCCTCACAGCTTACAGAGCCACAGTTGTTAGGACTACTGATGCCTTTCAGAAAGTTTATCCTTATCGGTGATCAGAATCAACTACCTCCCGTAGTGGCACAGGAGCCACACTTCTGCAGGGTGGAAGAGCCTCTGTTGCAGGAGGCGGGCATCACCGATCTGCGCCGCTCAGTATTTGAACGACTGATGCAACACTGCAAAACCAGCTCCTGGCCACATGCATGGGGGATGCTCAATACGCATTTCCGTATGCATGATAATATTGCAGGTCTTGTTAACCATTACTACGCTGGACAGCTGGCATCCGGAAAAGCTTTGCAGCGGGCTGCCTTTGAGGTCACAAGGAGGACTACGGAAACAGGCTGGGAGCGGGTGCTGGCATTGGGTAGAAAGGTATTTGTACCCAGTCCCTATGAGCCAACATCTAAGATGAATACCACCGAAGCATCAAGGGTGTTTTCATTGCTACAGCACCTGAAATCCCGCTATGGCACTAACTTCTGTCAGGATACAGTCGGAGTAGTAACCCCCTGGCGCACACAAATCAGCCTGATCAGAGAACTGATTGCCGCTGACCATGAGCTGCAACAGGCAGACATTAATATCGACACGGTAGAACGTTTCCAGGGGTCCGAAAACGACATTATCATTGTGTCACTGGCGGTATATCATGCCGCACAGGTGCATACATTGCAGAGTCTGGGCCGGTTTAAATGGGAAGAAGAGGAGATTGAGGTAGACAGAAAACTGCTGGTAACGTTATCGCGCGCACGAAAACAGGTAATATTGATGGGATATGAGCCAGTGTTGAAGGAAAGTGCGCACTACCGGAAGGTATTGCAGGAGATGGAGAGGGCAGAGCTGTAATTAACACGAAGTAAATAACTATGGCCATACCTGCTGTATGGCCATAGTCAGACAACATCATATATGATCATTCCTGGCAAACCAGGCTTTAATCCACTGTTACATGCGCCCAGTTCTCACCACTTTTAATGCGGTATAGCTGCATTTCGCTGATTTCAAACTGTTCAGCAATCTGCTTCATGGTTTTCTTACCAGGCTTGGAGAGCAGACGTTTGATATTTTTCACCTTGCTGACATTCAGCTTCAGACCCTTTATCCGGTTACGCTGTTTTTCTTTGTAAGCCAGCTTAGCGGGGCTGTTCTGCTGATGCTCTTCCATTTCCTCCTTGGTAGCCCATTTGAGATTGGTGGCTTTGTTATTTTTTTTATCGTAATCGATGTGGATCACATACCTGTGGCCACGGCCTGCTCTTTTGTTGAAGAGCTTGGCCACTTCGCGGTGCAGGTAAAGTGACTGGTAGCTGTCGGCAGGCTTTACGTTTAAAACCGTATAGCCTTCCACGGTAGAACCCGTGAGGAGCTTACCATCTTCCGTACTTTCATGATAACTGATCACTCTCCCCATGTTGGAAACAGCGTACTTTTTACGCAGGGCAGATTTGTTTTTAATCTGTAAGTCTTTCCAGACTTCATTTTTCAGATTTTTAATTGTGGTCATGTGAAAGTAATTTTATTTTTTTGTTTTCTTTGGGGGCTTGTCCGTTTATCCGTAGACGTTACAACCAGCCATTTCATTATTAGCTGGTAGGTAATTATGTTCAGCTAACTGGGGAGTCATCCTTTCGAATATATGATCTTTATAGTGTGATACAATTGCGTTCAGAACTTCTTCTATCTCTGCTAGTGTCTTGTAAGTTACTAATTGTTGCCTGAATTCCTTTACATGTGGCAAGCCTTTGAGGTAATTTGTATAATGGCGGCGCATTTCAAGGATGCCTACTATATCTCCTTTCCATGCTACAGATTTATGAAGGTGTTTTCTGCATACTTCTACTCTTTCCAAAACAGTTGGAGGCGGTAAATGTTCGCCCGTCTTCATAAAATGCTTGATCTCTCTGAAAATCCAGGGATAGCCGATAGCGGCGCGTCCTATCATTACTCCATCTACACCGTATTTCTGTCTTGCTGCGATAGCTTGTTCCGGCGTACATATGTCACCGTTACCAAAGATAGGAATTTGTATGCGAGGATTATTCTTTACTTTTCCGATCAATGTCCAGTCTGCACTGCCTTTATACATCTGTGTGCGGGTGCGGCCATGAATGGTCAACGCCTTGATGCCAACGTCCTGCAGTCTTTCTGCCACTTCTTCGATGTTCTTGGTTTCATCATCCCAACCCAGGCGTGTTTTGACTGTCACGGGTAGTTTGGTTGCCTTCACTACGGCAGCAGTGAGCTTCACCATTTTAGGTACATCCTTGAGGATGCCTGCTCCTGCGCCTTTACAGGCTACTTTCTTCACCGGGCAGCCGAAGTTGATGTCCAGCAGATCCGGGTTAGTGGCTTCTACAATTTGCGCAGCCATGGCCAGCGGCTCTTCATCTCCACCGAAAATCTGGATTCCTACCGGACGTTCATAATCAAAAATGTCCAGCTTCTGACGGCTCTTAATGGCATCACGGATAAGCCCCTCCGAAGATATAAACTCTGTATACATCAGATCGGCTCCATTGTCTTTACATACCGCACGGAAAGGAGGGTCACTTACATCCTCCATAGGCGCCAACAATAAGGGAAATTCCCCCAACTCAATATTTCCTATCTTCACCATAAACTATATACGATAGCAGCAGCGGTTATAGATATTATTTAAATGTATTATTTATTATTCCTTTTTACAGCGGGAGATTTGCAGCTACTATCTCTTTATTAACAAAATTTACAAGCGATACGTGCATTTCCAGAAATCTGCTATTTTTCTGCAAACTGAAATTCGCAATGTAAATTTACGCAAATTTAATACAGTATTTCTTTATGACCGGTTATCTGAAACAGTCGCCCCTGTTTTTACAGTTCGTTACTTTTCTTGGATTTTTCTTTGGATTCACATTCCTTTACCTGTTTGGCCTTCAGGCTATCATTGGGCCATTGACGGGCCATTCTCTGGCTGAACTGCAAAGCGGCGACCTTACAGACCCTAACCTTATCGGCTATCTGAAAATAATACAGCTCTTTTATAGCATTGTTACTTACTTCATCCCGGCAGCCCTGTTCTGCTATCTCTGGCAGCCTTATCCTGTTGAGTACCTGGGTGTGAAGCCAGGTCCCCGTGGCTGGCAGATCGTGTTGTCGCTGATGGCGATATACAGTGTATTATGGGCAGCAGGATTGTTGAACGAATGGAACCAAACCTGGCCGGTACCGCAAGAGGCACGCCAGATGCAGGCTGCTGCCGAAAGGGTTATAAAGATGATGCTGAGTATGCCCAGGCTGCAGGACCTTTTCGTGAACCTGTTTCTGGTGGGCATTGTGCCAGCTATAGCTGAAGAGCTGTTCTTCAGGGGTGTATTACAACGGCTTATCATTAAGAGCACCCGCAAAGTATGGCTGGGTGTATTCATTACGGCAGTTATCTTCAGCGCCATGCATGGCGAAATACTGGGCTTTATGGCCAGGGTAATACTAGGTTTTGTGCTGGGTGCTATCTATGTTATCAGTGGCAATCTGTGGCTGAGCATCTTTGCTCACATTCTCAACAACGGCATGCAGGTAGTGATGATGTATCTCTTCCAGCATGGCATGACGAAAACAGATCCGACAAAGGATACACCTGTGGAATGGTACATCGGACTATTGAGCGCAGCCGTTACCGTTGGTTTGCTATGGGCGCTCAAAAAGAAATCGGATGATGTGGATATGACTGACCGGTTAGACAGGCCGGATTCAGGTACAGACGCGAATTCCATCGGAATGGATGAAAATTAGTAATTTACCGGAGGACAAAAGCTTGTATTATGGAAAAAGACTGGGTTAAAATATTTTCAACCGATCTTGTTTTTGAAGCAGAGATCGTAAAAGGGATGTTGCTTGAACATGGAATCAATGCGGTATTGCTCAACAGACAGTCATCTTCCTACACTATTGCGCTTCCCGGACAGGCAGAATTATATGTGCATGAGTCCGAAGAAAAAACCGCACGCGACCTGGTTCAGCTCCATAACAATCATCCTGAAGGAGATACTCCCCAGGCAGACTGATTTGCTCTATCGGGTAATTTTGTACACTTTTGCGTGTCAGAACTAATCAACAGAACTACGCATAATGAAGACATTCTTTACCCGCACTGCGTCTGCACTGGTATTTGTAGCAGTAATGCTGGGCGGCATCTTATGGAATCCCTTTACCTTCTTCCTGCTCTTTTTCCTGGTAGGGTTCTTTGCCCTGCAGGAATTTTATAAGCTTATGAGGCTGATTGACACCGATTATGCGGCCATCCCGGCGCTGCATAAGTGGGGGATTATGGTAGCCGCCTGCGGGATTATGCTTGCCTTTACAGGTAATAACTTCGCCATAGGTAGCATAGTGGCCGGATTCATCGGCTGGTGGGTGGCAGTCATATTTTTGCTGGTGATGCCATTGGGAGAAATATTACTGAGCAAGGATTTTTCTTTAAAGAACATTGGTTACTCTGCCCTGGGGCTATTATATGTGACCATCCCTTTCAGCCTGCTGATACATATCCGCCTGAATGCACCTGATATTCATTACACCGCCGCCGACATAGGCACTGCTCCGGGCTGGCTAATCCCTTTATTGCTGATCATTTTCATCTGGATCAATGACACCATGGCCTATATTGTAGGCTCGCTTATCGGCCGGACACCGTTCTTTCCATCCATCTCCCCTAAAAAAACGATGGAAGGTTCCGTAGGAGGCATGATCCTCGCAGTGGCTGCCGCCGGCGTGTATGGCTGGTTCTGGGGACGGGAGTACCTGGCACTGCAACATTGGCTGGTACTGGCCGGCATAGCGGCTATCTTCGGCACCATCGGCGATCTGCTGGAATCCAAACTCAAGCGCATGGCCGGTGTTAAGGACTCCGGACGCATCATGCCAGGCCACGGCGGATTCCTCGACCGTTTTGACTCCATGCTGCTGGCTGCTCCCTTCGCCTGGATATATGTTCACTTCTTTATGATGGGATAACAGAAATTCATATTTTCAAATTTTTGAATTGAAGTACCTTCGCATTATATCTTAACCATTCCTGGTAACAGGAATTTATATAACAACTTAACTAATAAAGAAAACAATGAAGATCCATCGTGAAGGATTTGCGACCATTTCTCTTGTATTCCTGGTGCTGGCCTGTATCAACGGCGCCGTATTCTACTGGTTTGGTAACCTGCCAGCCCTTGATTGGACCGTACTGATCATATCCATTATTTTCTTCCTGTTCATCGTATCCTTCTTCAGGATACCTGCCAGGAAATTCACTGCCGGCGATCCGCTGGTAATATCTCCCTGTGATGGTAAAGTAGTGGTAATAGAAGAAGTGTATGAACCGGAATATTTTAAAGATAAACGCTTGCAGGTATCGATCTTCATGAGCCCTGCCAATGTTCATGTGAACAGAAATCCCATCAGCGGAAACGTGAAACTGTCCCAATACCATCCCGGTAAATACCTGGTGGCATGGCATCCCAAATCATCCACAGAAAATGAAAGACACTCTGTGGTAATTGGCAACGGCAAAACAGACATCCTGGTAAGACAAATCGCCGGCGCACTCGCCCGTAGAATTGTGAACTACCTCAAACCGGGCATGCAGGTAAATCAGAATGAAGAAATGGGATTCATTAAGTTCGGCTCCCGTGTAGACCTCTACCTGCCGATCGGTACAGAAGTGGCCGTTCAGCTGGAACAGGTAGTAAAAGGCGGTCTGACCGTTATCGCTAAAATTTAATATCTTCCTGAAAATAAAATCAGCAGCATGAAAAAAGTTCTCACTGGTATTACAGCATTTTTACTGATAGCAGGAGTGGCTATCGCTCAGGATAAAACCAAGGGTAAGGCAACCGCTGAAAAAACAGAAAAATCGTCTGCTAAAAAAGAATGCGCTGCTGACTGCAAAACCACTGCAAAAGGAAAGAGCTGCTGCACACAACCGGGGAGTGCCGCACGCCTGAGAATGGCGGCTGCTAGGAAGAAAGCATAAATTTTCAGCCTTCCGCTTTCTGAAGTGGAAGGCTGAAATCTTTATAAAATCGCCCTCAGTTCACGCAAGTGCCTGATGGTATAAGTAGGTGTAAAGTCCCCGGGCGGATTAGCAGGGTTAAAGTATACCTGGTCCATCCCTACATTGTGAGCGCCTTTGATATCCAGCTCCATCGCATCTCCCACCATAATACTTTCTGACGCAGTAGTACCGGCTTTAGCCATCGCAAATTCAAAAATCTCCGGATAAGGTTTCAGGCTGCCCGCCAGTTCAGAAGTAATGATATGTGTGAAGTAATGATCGATTCCCGAATTCTTCATTTTCAGCAACTGCGTTTCCTCGAAGCCGTTAGTTATCATGTGCATAGGATATTCCCTGGCAGCAAGATAATCAAGCGTTTCTTTTGTTTCAGGGAAGAGTGCTTTCTTTCCAGGCAGAATATCCAGAAACTGGAAAGTAAGTTGTTGCACCAGTGTTTCATCACCTATTTTGAAGTCCAGCAGGCAGAGGCGAAATCGCTTGTCACGAAGGTCGTTACGTGTAATTAAACCTTTACGGAAACGGTCCCACAGATTTTCATTGTGTATTGTGTAAGAAGCATGAAAAGCCTCAAACGAAGTTACACCACGGCTTTCAAGGGAATGCATGTCATACAGCTCCTGTAAAGTTTCCCGTTCGTTGGTCTCAAAATCCCAGAGCGTATGGTCCAGGTCAAAGAAAAGATGTTTGTATTTCATGACGCCGCAAAGTTACAAAATACCGTTCAGATACACAGGCGGGAGCTGCGATTCAACTAAATTCACTATTTTACCATTTCAAGCAACGACACTATGAACGCAGTTATAACAGGCGCCAGTAAAGGCATCGGAAAGGCTATTGCAGAGCGATTGGTACAGGAGGGTTTTAACGTAATCATCTGCGCCAGGAATCCGGATACACTGGCGGCAGCAAAATCAGTCATACAGGCAAAAAATCCAGCTGCCACTGTGATCGCCGAATCAGTGGATATGGGTGATAAAGCACAGGTACTGGCATTTGCAGAAAAGGTAAAAACCGCCTTCACAACGGTAGACATCCTGGTAAATAATGCCGGTATCTTCATTCCCGGCGCAATACACCAGGAACCCGACGGGCTACTTGAACAGTTGATGGCCGTAAACGTATACAGCGCATATCATCTTACCCGTGAGCTGCTCCCGCTGATGATTGCTCAACAGAGCGGGCATATCTTCAACATGTGCTCCACAGCCAGCTACAAGGCCTATCCCAACGGCGGTTCCTACAGCATCACCAAGTATGCGCTGCTGGGTTTCAACAAAAATCTGAGAGAAGAACTGCAGTCCTATAACATTCGTGTCACAGCCGTAAGTCCCGGACCTACACTCACACCGTCCTGGGATGGGTTTGATGGCCCTCCCGACAGGATGATGCCCCCGGAAGATATTGCCAGTGTTATCTGGTCTTCCTATACCCTGGCCAAACAAACGGTGATAGAAGAAATCCTGCTGAGACCTATTAAAGGTGACATATAACCCTTTTTAACATTTTGTTATTTTTAATATTCTCACTCCCTAATGCAGTAGGATGCAATAAATAACAAAATCCCTCTATGTTTTAACTAAGTTTTAACTGGTCTATATACCGCACCCGTGGCGGGTTTGGTTAAATTTGTTTACATAAATTATGAAGGACAGATTTACTATAAGGAAGTGTATTCTCTCTATTCTATGCTGTTTGGGAGTAGTGGCCTGCGCACAAGCCCAGGAATTCCGCTTCACTACCAGCGTGAGCAGCAATACCGTGTCGCAGGACGAACCTTTCCAGATTCAGTTTATGTTGGAAAATGGTGTAAACATTGCCAGCTTTACCCCACCAAGCTTCAAAGATTTTGAAGTGCTCCAGGGCCCCTCCCAGATGCAGGGGCAATCCATTTTCAATGGAAAGCGATCAGAATATATTGCACTTAGCTATGTACTGCAACCCAAGCGTGTGGGCAATTTCACCATACCTGGCGCACAGGCGCGTGTAAACGGGAGCCTGGTTAAATCCAACCCGGTACTGATTGAGGTGAGAAAAGGCAACGCCCAGGCACAGGCGCCACAGGCAACGCCGCCCCCCGTGGGACACCGCGACCGCAGCTCCGGAGGCGAAGAGCTTCCTGAAGGCGTGCTCAGAAAAGGAGAGGACATCAACGCAAAACTGAAGAAAAATATCTTCCTGAAGGTGGATGTAGATAAAACAGATCTCTATGAAGGAGATCAGCTTACCGTTACCTACAAACTCTACACACGCCTCCCCACCAATTCCAGCGTTACCAAAGTACCCGCTTTCAAAGGCTTCTCAGCGAAAGATATTGAACTACCTAATCCGCCACAGGCCACAGAAGAACGTATAAATGGCATTCCTTTCAAAGTATTCACCATCCGCAAAACACTCCTCTTCCCCCTGCAGTCAGGAACACTTGATCTCGACCCGGTGGAAGTAAACAATGAGGTAAGGCTGGTGAAACTCGTCAGTGGAAAGCAATCCAAAGCCAAAGATCAGTTTGATGATTTCTTCAATGACCCGGCTTTTAAAGATCCTTTCTTCGACGATTTCTTTAACAGACCGGAAGTGGAATATGAAGATGTGCCTTATAAAATCCAGAGCACACCCATCAAAGTGAATGTGAAACCGTTACCCGCTGAAGGAAAACCGGCCAGCTTTAACGGCGCTGTAGGTCATTTCAACATGACAGCTACCGTTGATAAAACCAAGCTCAGCACAGATGATGCGCTGACGCTTAAGGTTACCATCAGCGGACAAGGCAATGTAAACCTGCTCAACTCGCCCAAAGTGGAAGTGCCTACCGGCTTTGAAAAATATGATCCGAAAACAACAGACGATATAGAGAAAAACAGCAACCCGCTCACCGGCAGCCGCCAGTTTGAGTATGTACTCATGCCGCAGGAAGCAGGACAACATACCATTCCGGCCGTTGAGTTCTCTTACTTTGACCCGTCAGCCAACAGTTATAAGACACTCCGCTCCGAACCTTTTGTTATTAATATCACACAGGGTAAACGTATAAAAGAAGATAAACACGATTTCAGTGTAGGTAAAAACGAACTGGTGAAGATTGACACCGGTCTGCACAAATGGTCAAAGAAGCAAGGCTGGCTTATCACCAGCGCCTGGTTCTACATACTGCTGCTGTTACCGCTGCTCATAGCAGGAGGACTAATCCTCTACAAGCGCAAACAGGATTACAATATTACCAATGCTGCCCTGCTCAAACATCGCTACGCCAACAAAGTAGCGTTGAAGAGACTGGAACTGGCTGCCCGTTACCTGAAAGAAGGTAAAGACAAATCCTTCTACGAAGAAACCTCCCGCGCAGTATGGGGCTACCTGAGTCACAAGCTGAAAATACCTTTTGCAGATCTCAGCAAGCAACTGGTGCAGGAGAAGCTGTCAGCACGCCAGATCAATGGCAGCAATACCAGCGATCTCTTTGAACTCATAGACAACTGCGAGATGGCCCTGTACGCACCCAGCCATAATAATAACAAGATGCAGGGCACCTATACACAGGCGGTGAATATCATCACAAACCTGGAAGATGCGCTGAAGAACTAATTATCTAAGAACAGGCAAGATGCTGAACACAAAAAATATAAAACCATTTTTCTTCATCATATCCCTTTTTGCGGGACTGATAGCTGGCCAGGCCACGCAGGCACAGGCCCTTATCCCGCAACAGCGTTTCGATGCGGCTAATAACCTTTACCAGCAAAATAAGTTCACCGAAGCCGCCGCTGCCTACCAGGAATTGATGGATGAAGGCTATACGCAGAAAATGCTTTACTTCAATGCCGGCAATGCCTACTACAAGGCCGGGAAAAATGGCAGTGCCATCTACAGCTATGAAAAAGCTTTACAGCTGGCGCCCAACGATGCTGTCATAAAACATAACCTGGAACTGGCCAATCAGAAAGTAAACGGCTACGTAGAAGAACTGCCGCTTGTATTTTTCCAGCAATGGTGGCAACAGCTTTCGCTGCTACATTCCCCTAATGGATGGGCAACAGGAGCTATACTACTTTTCTGGCTGCTTACAGCAGGTGTGTTGCTCAACACTTTCCTGCCAGGATGGAAAAACAAATTCCTGCGCTGGGGTAACTATACACTGGGTACGCTCTTCGTATTATATCTGATCTTCTCCATCAGTACTTACTTCGCAGCTAACGATCACAGCACAGGTATCGTGATGCACAGTAACATCAGAACCAAAACAGCGCCCGATGACAACAGCAGGGATTCATTTGAAGTGCAGGAAGGAATGAAGGTACATGTATCCGATGCTACAAAAGACTACTGCAAAATAGCGCTGGCTGATGGCAAAACAGGATGGATCAGCTGCGCCTATATCAAAAGGCTCTAACCGGCCATCGACTGCCGTAACATAACAGGCCGCATGCTAATTACCAGCTGATTACCGCTTGCATACCCCTGCTCGTTAAGCAGTTGTTTTGTCTGTATTCCCGCCTGCATATGGTACTTTTCACTCATCATATACAGCCGCTCAGCGGCTATATCTATTCCGGCTGCCTGCCTTTCACCAGTGGCATCAAGCATTTCCAAACCAGGGTTTCCATTGTCTTCCAGACAGATCAACAACCGCTCATCTTCTTTACCGATCAGAATCTGCAGAAAGCCGCCTGACTTCTGTGGACGTTGCAGCAGCTGATTCCAGATGGCATATTGTACATATGGCTGAATAATAAGGGGAGGCACAAAAGTGGACTGCTGATCTACTTCAGGCGAAATAAGCACGTTGTAGGTAAAGCGGCCTTCGAAGCGAAGTTGCTCCAATTCTATATACAATGCCAGTGCTTCCAGGTCATCCTGGAGTGATACCCACTCTTTATTGAAATTACCTATCATAAGGCGCATCAGCCGTGAAAACCTGGTGAGATACAGCGAGGCCATATCCGTGCTGGTGGAAAGAATATAGTAATGGATAGCATTAAGGCTGTTAAAAATGAAATGCGGGTCCATATGCGCCTGGAAGGCATGAATCTCCAGGTTAACCTGCGCATGGTGTTTGGTTATTTCTTTCGCCGAAGCTCTCCTTATTTTTCTTTCCCGCAGAAAAAAAACTGTAACCAGAGTTGTGAGGCTTAACAAAAAAAACAACCAGTACAGCCATCCTGCAGCAAATACTATTTTACTGAGATAATGATGTACCACTCTAAACTTTTCAGGGCATTAATGGTGTGTTTTAATAAGCTTCGATAAATATCGGTTAATT
>NZ_DATLKJ010000033.1:0-27990 GCF_035538455.1 Chitinophaga sp. | reverse complement strand
GGCATTAGCACATAATCTGCGTAAAAAGGCAGCTTAAAATGACTGAAGAATATTGATTTTTTAAGATTTTATCTCAAATTGATAAAATATATCGACAAAAAAGAAGAGGCTGCATCATTTATTTATGATACAGCCTCTTTTATTTTATACTATAACGTGTTAAACGTTACCAGCCTTTTTGCGCTGGTTGATGAATTCCCGGATGAATGCCGCGGCTGCAAGCAACAGCAGCAGGGCAGAGGAAATGCCTGAGATCCTTTGTCCTTTGTAGAAAGTAGCAGGAGCGAAGGTCATTTCTATCTTGTGTTGCCCGGCCGGTATTTTGAGAGCACGCAGCGCATAGTCAACGCGGATGATGTCTGCGGGCTTGCCATCAATGGCGGCTGTCCAGCCTGCGGGGTAGTATATTTCAGAGAACACACCCAGGCCTTCCTGGCTGTTGCTGGAGGTATATTCCAGTTTGTTCAGGCCGTATTTGGTGAGCCTGATACTGGCGCTGCTGTCGTTACCTGGTCTGAAACCATTGCCTACATGACCTTCAAAGCGTTTGTCTATTACAACAGAATCTTTGTTGTTGAGGTAGTCCAGCGTTTTCATTTCGGTATTGGCATCCGGCGCCCATACGATACCCTTCACAAACCAGGCATTACCGTTATTATCAGGATTGCGCTGCGCAACAGGCAGGTTGGTTTTCTGATCAGGAACGATAATGTATTTGGTGTTGAGCATATTCAACACCTTGATATTGTTCTTTGCAATCTGGTGTGAGATAAGATCCTGGTAGATCCACAATTTGGCGGGACTGTAACCACCGATGTTCTTGTGGAAATAGGAGGGCGCTGCATTATCAAACGGGGCCACGGTCAGGTTGAGTACACGGTAATACGGATCAGTGTCCTGGAGGATCTGGAGGTCAGCCTGTGAGGGTGTGAGCTGTCCCATGAAGTTGGCTTCATCCATGAAGCTGTCGCCGTTGAGATAGTTTTTATCTACCTGTACCAGATCTACGGTAACGGCAACAGCGAGGATAATGCCTGCCGCCTGCCATTTCAGTTTACCCTGGATATACGCCCATATAGCGCCTGCAGCGATCGCAACAAATACCAGCGAACGGATACTGTCCTTCAGCAGCAGCGAGCTGCGGTCTTTCTCTATAGCACGCATTACAAGTTTACCATTTTCTTCTCCGCCCATCATCTGCGAAAACATTTGCAAAACACCTGCATCGCCTGGACCAGTAAAGGAATAAACGAAACTGCCAATAATACCTACAACTATAATAAGCCCGCCGGTGATATACGTGGCATTCTTCAGTTTTTTCAGTAATTCCTCTTTGGTATGCTTACCATTCACTACTTCCTGTAATGCCCAACAGGCAAGGATCACGAAGGTGAGTGAGGGCAATACGAGCGCCTGGGCAGGAGCACGGAATTTGTTGTATAGAGGCAGATGATAGAAAAGGAAATCGTTGATAAAAGAGAGGTTCTTACCCCATGCGAGTATGGTACCAATAACTGTGACGGCGAGCAGCCACCACTTATGCCAGCTGCTGACCAACAGTAACGATAATATAAAAAGGAAGCAGATGATGGCGCCTACGTATACAGGACCCGATGTACCCTTGGCCTGTGCGCCGTAATATAGCGGGAAGCGGCCCTGATCCATATATTGCTCTGCCTGTGCCGCAGGCACGCCCATGGCTACCAGCTGTTCATATACGTGTGAGCCGGTGCCCAGTTTCTGGGAAGAGGAGTTACCAGCAAAGCCAGGAATCAGCATAGTGAAGGTTTCCATAGTACCGTAGCTCCAGTCGAATGCATAGCCTATTTCAAGACCGGTAGATTTCTTCTGGGTAACATCCTCCTGGTCAAGCGTCAGTTCAGATTTGCTGCCACGCATGGTGTAATCAGCATATTCTTTGGTGATCAGTAGCGTATCGATGGAAGGCAGTACCGCCAGTATACCGGCAATACCCAGCAATACAGACGCTTTGAAGAACTGTGGCAGCGTCTTTTCTTTATAAGAATGTACAAATGCGGCCGCAACAAGACACAGCACCATGATCAGTGTATAGTAAATCATCTGCAGGTGGTTGTTGTATACCAGCACACCGGTAGCCAGCGCAGTGAGCGCAGCGCCGGTGATCAGTTTGCCGCGGTAGGTGAGGATAATCCCTGCCAGTACAGCCGGCATCACCGCGATGTCCCACATTTTGGTAACATGGCCTACATCTATGAGAATCACGTTATAGGAACAGAAAGCAAAAGCAATGGCCCCCAGGATACGTATCCAGTATTTGAAGTCCAGTATGCAGGCAAGGAGATACATGCATATCATGGCCATGAACAACATATTCACAGGATCTGGCAGGAAGAGGGTGAGCACATGGTTCATGTATGCCAGCTTGTTGGAGCCGGGACCGGTATACACCACGTATGTAGGCATTCCGGAAAACATACTGTTAGACCATAATGGGTTCTCACCGGTTTTTTCATAAAAGTCCTTCGCTTCTTTAGCCATTCCCTTTACGTTCATCATGTCGCTTTGGTTTACTATCTTGCCTTCTAATACGGGAGAACAGTAAACCGTCGCCAGCAATATGAAAATGCCAATTGCTGCAAGATGTGGAAGAATGGCTTTTAGCCAGTTTTGCTTCATCGGATATTTTTAATTTAGTTATTATTAAAGAAACAAAAATAAATGTAATTTATTCTAAATTTCAACATGCGCTGGATCCGATTTGTGTTAAAATTTGCATTTATATGCAATCTGTGTTTTATTATAGGAGAATTGCTGCGCATTATAGCCTATGATCATGCCTGGGATGCTATGATAAATCATATCGTTGTACTTGGCCTGGGGGTGGCCTTCCCGCTGAATTTGCTGGTTTGTGTGATTACGGGCATACTGCTCCTGCTAAAGAAAATAACATGGAAAGCATTGCCGCCATGGTTATATTTGCTCAATATAGCTATCCTTATATTTCAACTTATAGTTAATTACTGATGATTAAGAATCTGTTGAACGACAAGCCCACCAAGCTTTTTATGATATTTGCCTGCTTCTTTGTGGCAAACGCACTGATCGCAGAATGCATCGGCGGCAAACTATTCTCCCTGGAACAATTGCTGGGACTGCCCGTACACCACTTTACCCTCTTTGGTCAGAGCGGACTGGCATATACGCTCACGGCAGGCGTGTTGTTATGGCCACTGGAATTTGTAATGACAGATATTGTCAATGAATACTTCGGGCCAAAAGCGGTGCGCCGCATCTCTTACATTGCAGTGGCGCTGATCTCTTACGCCTTCATCATGTTCTTCGTGGCTATGAAAGTGCCGGCAGACAACTGGTGGCTGGGAAGTAAGGCAGATCAGGGCATCCCCAATATGCAGACCGCTTTCGAAAGCATCTTCGGGCAGGGTATGTGGATCATACTTGGCAGCCTCACCGCTTTCCTTGTAAGCCAGATTGTAGACGTAACTGTATTTCACCGCATCAAGAGAAGCACCGGTGAAAAGCATGTATGGCTGAGAGCCACAGGGTCAACAGTGGTATCGCAGCTGGTAGATAGCTTCATCGTATTGTACATTGCCTTCAAACTCGGAAACAACTGGAGCTGGCAGCGTGTGCTGGCTATCTGCCTTGTCAACTACAGCTATAAATTCGTAGTGGCGGTGGCGTTAACACCGCTGATCTACCTGCTGGAGAACCGCATTGAACGCTACCTGGGCCATGAAACTGCTGCACGTATGAAAGCTGCGGCCATGGGAAAGGAACATCCGCTTGAAGAGCCAGTTCCTAATATTTAGAGATTTGGGGATTATTTGATTTTGGAATTTTTAAATACAACGAAAATAGATAATTGTTATTCGATATAAGCATAACAGCACATAATCTCCACTGTATTTAAAAATTCCAAAATCAAATAATCCCCAAATCCCTAAATATTCAGTATTTCTTTTTTACCATATCTGCGACCACTTTATCAATAGGTAAGGTAACAGCGGCAGCGGAGAAGTCGGCCCAGTCTATCCAGCGGGCGCGTTCCATTTCTGATACACCTTCCGGTACTGTGAAATCAAATGGTGTGCTGATCAGCTGCACTGTCAAAGGAGAGCGGGCTTCTACCAGGTAGTATATAGAGATGATCTGTGTTTCATTATCGAAGGCAGAGATCTGGAAGAAGTCGGTGGTGTAGATATGTTCCGCCACCGTTATATCCTGGCCCAGCTCTTCCTGCCATTCACGTACAATGCACTCCAGTGTGCCCTCCCCGAATTCGAGGCCGCCGCCGGGAAATTTGGTGTAATAACCACCGCGGATGTATTCGTCGCTTACCAGCACCTGTTTCTTTTCATTGAACATGATGCCGTAAACCCTTACGTTGAATCCTGTTTGCATATCAGTCAGTATGGATGTCTGGTGTAAATATATAATTTAGGAAGAACTAATCAGAACCATTTCTTCTTCATAAAATACATACTGATAATAACAGAAATAACGATGGAGAGAATGATGGGAATGTAGAAAGCATGAAGGGTGTGCTGGTAGGGAATATCCACGTTCATACCGTAAATAGATGCCACCAGCATAGGGAAGCTGAGCACAATGGTGATGGAGGTAAGACGCTTCATCACTACGTTAAGGTTGTTGGAAATGATGCTGGCAAAGGCATCCATTGTACTGCTGAGAATGTTGGTATAGATGTTTGCCATTTCAAGCGCCTGCGAAGTATCTACGATCAGGTCATTCAGGAACTCCTTCTCATCTTCATTCAGGGCGAGCGCGTTGGTGCGTGCCAGTTTCATCAGGAGCAGTTCATTACTGCGCAGCGCGGTAACAATATACACCAGGCTTTTCTGGATACGCATGATGGCCAGCAGTTCTTCGTTTCTGTTGGACAGGTAAAGCTGTTGCTCCAGCAGGTTCCTGCGCTGGTTGATCTCTTTCAGGTGATCCAGGAAATTGAGTACAATCTTCTCAAATATCTTCAGCACCATCATATTACGCTTTTCGGGAGAGCGGTTATGAAAGGTAGTGAGGAAGCGTTTGATAGCCTGGTTATCGAAAGAGTTAACGGTGATGATCTGGTTGTGTGTAAGAATGATCACAATAGGGATCGTGATATAGTAGGCTTCACTCTCGTTGATGGAATTGTTTTCTGTGGGCGTTTTGATAACAATGAGCTTAACATTGTCTTCCAGCTCATAGCGGGAACGCTCGTCAATATCCAGTGAGTCGGTGAGGAAGTCCAGTGGGATATCCAGCTTTTCTGACAGTTCTTCAAACTCTGCCTGCTTTAGCGGCGGGGTAATATTCACCCATGCACCGTTTTCCGGCTCCTTGATCTCTACGGTCGCGGAATTGATATTAACGAAATACTGGATCATCGGGCGCAAATGTACTTAAATTGTTGAATTGTGTTAGCTTTTGGCGTAATATTGTGCCTGTTAATCAGGTTAAATAATTCTTACGCGATAAATGGGAGTAGTAAAACATCAGAGTCTGAAATCCTCTATACTGATATATGTCGGATTTGCCATCGGAGGAATCAATACCCTCTTACTGTTCCCTAACTTCTTTACCAGCGCCGAGTTCGGACTTACACGCATTATGATGGATCTGGGTATTATCCTGGTACCATTCTGTACTTTCAGCACAGGCACGATGGTAAACAGGTTTTATCCTTACTACGCTTCACATCTCCCTAAAAAAGACAACGACCTGGCGGGCTGGGTGCTGTTGGCCAGCATACTGGGGTTCCTGCTGTTTGTAGCAGGTACCTTTATATTCAAAGGGCTTATTATCCGGAAGTTCGGCACCAATTCTCCTTTGTTCATCGATTACTTCTATCTGCTGTATCCTTTTGTATTGGGGATGGTGCTTTATTCCGTCTTTGAATCCTATAGCTGGTCGAGGCATGAAACCGTGATGCCCAATTCCCTGAAAGAGATAGGTACGCGCCTGTTTACTATGCTGCTGATCGGGCTTTACATTGCAAAACTGCTTACATTTACCGGATTCATGTGGTGGTTCAGCCTGTCTTATGTACTGGCGCTGTTTGCCCTGCTGATATATCTCCGGAAGAAAAACCTGTTAGACATCACCTTCAAATTAAGTAAGGTAACCCGTCGTCTCTTCAAACGAATGGTGGTCTATTCCCTGTCTATCATGGGGGCGACTATCTGTGTGCTGGTGGCTCAGAATATAGATGCACTGATCATCTCCAGCTTCAAAGGATTGGACCAGGCGGCACACCTCGCCATTGCAACGTATATGGCTACACTGATACAGGTACCGCAGCGGAGTATCGCCGGTATTGCCACACCGGTGATGGCGCAATCATGGAAGGATAAGAATATTGCCAAAATAGAAGAGATTTATCAGAAGTCGGCACTGCTGCAACTGGTAGCCGCATTATTCATCTTCCTGTGTATCTGGTTGAATATCGATAATATTTACCGGATCATGCCGATGGAATTTGCTGCTGCAAAATATGTTGTATTGATGCTGGGCATCTCCAAGGTAATTGATATGGGCACCGGCGTAAACCAACAGCTGATTGGCACTTCACGTTACTGGCGTTTTGAATTGACCAGCTCCATTATACTGGCTGCTCTGTCTATCCCGCTCAATTATTTCCTCATAAAAAAACACGGTATCATCGGCTCTGGTTATTCCAGCCTGATTTCCATGTTCGTATTCAATACCATCCGTTATTTTTTCATCTGGAAAAGGTTTGGCCTGCAACCATTCTCCTTCAATACACTGAAAGCGCTCGCCATTGCCCTGCTGGCATACGGCCTCTGCCTGCTGATACCGTCTACCGGTAACGTATATGCAGATATTCTGATCGACAGCTCCGTTTTCGCCGTCCTGTTTGGAAGTGGCATACTTGTCACAAAAGTGTCTATGGATATTAACTCTACTTTTATTATCTTGTTAAACAGATTAGTGAAGAGGAAAACCTAAGTTAATAACCATAACCATATTTAGTAAATGAGCGAAGCGAGAGAGGCCGGCGTTGTCCGGTTGAAACCCGGTATTTTTAATACCAGAAGACACTATCTTATCCAGCTGAGGAAACAAATCGAAAAGGTGTTAGAGCAGTTTGTGAAGCCAATGAAAGACCAGGTACAGATAGCAGATTACGGTTGCGGAAATATGCCGTATGAGCCACTGGTAGCGCCGTATACCGAGCGTTACATCGGCATCGATCTGTCAGAGAATCCCAGGGCAGAGATCCATATTGATCCTGAAGGAAGGATCGCTATGCCTGATAACCAGGTAGACTTTGTGCTGTCTACACAGGTACTGGAACATGTGGAGAATCCTATTTTCTACCTGGAAGAAGCCCTGCGCATACTGAAGCCGGGAGGAAAGCTCATCATCAGCACACACGGCTACTGGATGTTTCACCCGGACCCTACCGACTACTGGCGATGGACATCCACCGGCTTAAAAAAGATTATTACGGAAAGAGGTTTTGAAATAAAATATTTCCGTGGTATTATTGGCAGAGCAGCAACCGGGCTGCAGTTGTTCCAGGATGGGTTCCTGTTCAAAGTTCCCGGTGCCATGCGCGGTCTGCTGGCTATTATTTTTCAGCCGCTGATCTTTTTCTTCGATAAAACTACTTCTCAGTCGAGCAAGGATAAGGACGCAGGAACCTTTGTGATTGTGGCTGAGAAAAAAACGACATCATGACCAAACAACTTTGTATTGCGAGTCCTAACCTTGTAGCCTATTCTGAAACATTCATCAAAGACCAGGTAACCTACCTTGAGCCGGAAATACTGATCTATCAGGGCAATTACCCTGTAGCATCAAGAGAGGAAGACTGGCAGCTGTCTTTCCCGTTCAATTTTCATATAGCCAGAGGTGTTAGTAAGCGGCTGGCTCCCGGTATATTCCATAATGCCTATACGAATTCACTGGCCGCCTATCTGAAGCGCAGGAATATCAACACGCTGCTGGCCAATTACGGCACAGTAGGGTCATCCGTAGCAGATGCGTGCGCGAAGGCAGGTGTAAAGCTGGTGGTACACTACCACGGCTTTGATGCATACGAATACGCAACACTCGATAAATACAAAGCAGCTTACCAGCATATGTTCCGCCTCGCGCACACAGTTGTGGCGGTTTCCACGGAGATGCGGCAGCAGCTGATCTCACTGGGCGCGCCGGAAGAAAAAGTAAAATTCATTCCTTACGGGATTAACTTACAGCGCTTCACCGTGACGGACCCCTCCCGCAACGGTCCGGTACTCGTGAATGTAGGCCGCTTCACGCCCAAGAAAGCTCCTGACCTGCTGATACGTGCATTCAAAATTGCACATGATGCCATCCCGGAAGCAGAGCTGAGAATGATAGGAGCGGGGGAGATGCATGAATCATGCAAACAACTGGCAGCAGAATTGGGTCTCAGTGATGCCATTAAGTTCCTGGGGATACAATCCAGGGAAGAGATCGTAGCGCACCTGCATAGTGCGCGCATGTATGTGCAGCATTCGCTGCGGCCTGCCAGTGGCGATTCTGAGGGCACACCGTTAAGCATCCTGGAAGCCAGCGCCTGCGGACTGCCGGTAGTAAGCACACGGCACGCTGGTATTAAAGATGCCATTAAAGAAGAAGAAAGCGGATTGCTGGTTGATGAAGGCGATTATGAAGAAATGGGCAAAGCGATGATCACCCTGTTGAAAGATCCTGCCAGATGCAAACAAATGGGGGAAGCAGGATTCAGGCATATTTCGGCCCATTATAATTTTCAGCAGCAGGCGGCTGAACTGAAGACGGTTCTTCTCCGATAGTGAGATCTGGTTATTTTTTTATTTAGTTATTTGGTTATTTGGTTATTTGAAATGCAGCGAAGATTAAAGTTTGTTTTGTTAAATATTAATCTTCGCTGCATTTCAAATAACCAAATAACTAAATAAGAAAATAACTAAATCTTGATATCTCCCTCAAACACGAGTGTGGCTGGGCCACAGAGCCAGATGTTTTCGAAAGAACGTTCACCTGTTTTGGTGAATTTCACTTCCAGCTGGCCCCCCAGTGTTTGTACCGGTATAACATATTCTTTCTCTTCCTTGCCGGCAAATGTAAGCGCAGCGGCGGTTACGCCGGTACCGCAAGAGTAGGTCTCATCTTCCACACCTCTTTCGTAGGTACGTACAAAGATGCCATTCTCAAAGGGCTGTACGAAGTTCACATTGGTACCTTCAGCCGCAAAGCGTTCATTGTAGCGGATCTGGCGGCCTTCGTTGAATACATCTACTGCCTGTACATCGTCTACATATTTTACAAAATGGGGGGAGCCGGTGTTGAGGTAATAGTATAAGGGGCCTTGCTCCACATAGTCTACATCCTGCATTTTCAGGTTCACCCAGCTATCGCCGTCAAGTGTGGCTGCGTGCTCACCATCAACAGCAATGAAGTAGAGGTTACCATCCCCAACGCCCATTTTGTTGGCAAAGGCTACGAGGCATCTGCCACCATTGCCGCACATGGTACCTTCACGTCCGTCGGCATTGTAGTATTTCATGGCGAAGTCGTAGTCTTCGCTTTTATTGAGGAGCATGAGGCCATCAGCACCGATGCCGAAGCGGCGGTCGCACAGCTCGTTGACCATTTCATCTGTAAGCCAGTTGTATTGTCCTTCCCGGTTGTCAAGAATCACAAAGTCGTTGCCGGTACCCTGGTATTTATAAAAGTGGATGCTATTGTTCATACAACAAAGATAACAGTGATTTTTATTTTTTCTCGCAAAGCAGCGTAAGGAGCAATCATTCGCTCTTTACTCCTTACGCTGCTTTGCGGAAAATATTACAGTACGCTTATAATGCCGAGTGCTTTTGTGATCAGCGCTTCTACTGCGGCGTTGCCGTCTTTGCTGAATTGTTTGGCAATGCGGTTGGCAACGATGGTGCTGATGGAGAGGCATTGGTGACCAAGTACGCGGCCCATGCCGTAGATACCGGATGTTTCCATTTCGAAGTTGGTGATGCGGTGCCCTTCGTAGGAGAAGCCGGTGAGATGATCGATCAGGTCCGGATTAGCGAGTTGGCCGCGGAGTGTTCGTCCCTGAGGTCCGTAGAAGCCGGGGCAGGTAACAGTGATGCCTGTATGAAAGCCGTCTCTGAAGTGATTGTGCAAGCCTTCTGCGCAGGCAAAGATGCTGGGATTGGCGCCGCCGGGCTGGAGGAGTACCTGTCCGCGGAAGGCCTCCAGCAGTTGTTTTTCGGTAGCAGTGTTCTCGAAAGCATAGTAGGCCATGAGGTTATCGAGGCCAAGACCATGAGAAGACACTACGAAGCTGTCTACGGGGATGCTTTCCTGCAATGCGCCGGAAGTACCGAGGCGGATGATCTGCAGGGAAGTAAGATCTTGTTTGGCGGTCCTGGTCTCAAAATCGATGTTTACCAGCGCATCCAGTTCATTGAGCACAATGTCGATATTGTCTGTGCCGATGCCGGTGGAAACCACTGACAGGCGTTTATTGCCGATATATCCGGTATGGGTTACAAATTCACGATGCTGGAATTTGCTTTCAATTTTATCGAAACGTTTACTGATCAAAGCCACACGGTCAGGATCACCTACGGTGATGATGGTATGGGCGAGTTCTTCCGGTCTTACATCCAGGTGATATACCGCTCCGCGGCTGTTGAGGATCAATTCTGATTCAGCAATTCTGGTATCCATTTGTATTTTATTTTATTTTCACGATGCAACATTCCTTGTTCGAGCCTCAATATTCAGTTCTTCTATACTATTATCAAAATATTTTTTCAGATATTTTTTAAATAATATTTGGTGAATATCAGATTTTTACTACTTTTGCAATCCCACAAAACGACGTGATGTCCGCTGTGGGTAAGCAATCTAACAAGGTTCCGTGGCCGAGTGGCTAGGCAGAGGTCTGCAAAACCTCGTACAGCGGTTCGAATCCGCTCGGAACCTCAGAAATGGGAAAGTAAGAAAGCCGCTGGTCTACAGCGGCTTTTATTTTTTGTCTGTATACCTTCTCCGGCTACCCCCTCAAACCCCGTATCTGCATCAAGTCCACATCAAGTCCACGTTAAGTCCGTATTTGCTTCGATATTACTGTACTATACATTCGATATTACTATACTATCCAGGCTGTTACTGAAGGAAGCTGCAACGGGGTAATGACATGTCCTGAAGCTGAAATAATCTTCATATAAAACATTTTCTGGCCGTATCAACTAGTAGCCGGTATAATGGAATAAGCCACCGGCGCTGTATTTAGCCCGGTAAAACAGACTTTGAAAAGATTGGTTTTTTATGAAGTAAATGTTGTAAATTGCTTACCCCGCAAAAGTTTAGGGCCGCCCAGGCTTGTCGTAAGATGATCCCTGACAGGTTCCTTATCCGGAAGACTTTTGGGTTTTTGATAATTAAATTAGAAGTGGTGATGACAGAGATCATTAAAGTAACCGCCGAAGATACCGGAAGCCTTGAACAGGTAAAACTCCTTTTCAGAGAATATGCCAACTGGTTAAATGTTGACCTGAGCTTTCAACAGTTTGAAGAAGAACTGGCGCATCTCCCAGGACCATATGCAGCCCCAACGGGCGCCCTGTTTCTCGCTAAAGAAGATGGACAAAATGCCGGCTGTGTGGCACTAAGATCATTTGATAACAGTACCGCAGAATTAAAACGGCTCTTTGTGAAAGATACCTTCAAAGGACATGGTGTAGGTAAGGCCCTTGCTGCCGCTGCTATTGCAGAAAGCAAAGTGCTTGGCTATAAACGCATAGTGCTGGATACATTGGCTCATATGCGCCCGGCTATAGAACTATACACCTCCCTGGGCTTCCAGGAGATAGCTGCCTATTACGATAACCCTATCAGCAGCGCAGTATACCTGTCGCTGAATATAGAAAAGGCATCGTAGTATTTTGTTATGTAGCTATTTTTTTATGTAGTTATTTAAGTACTTAAGAGGATTATCTGCAGTACTTAAATAACTACATAAAAAATAGCTACATCAACAAATATCACGGCATTTTATAGCCATTATGATAGGCAGCTGCCAGTAGTTTGTTGGCATCGCTGTCTGTGAACTTGTTTTTGTTGTTGTCCCAGTAAACCTTTTTACCGGTACGGTAAGCTATATTTCCCATTTGCGATACAGTGGCCACCAGTGCACCTGCCTGAATAGGCGTATGTATATTGTTGAAATTGCGGGAACGAATTGTCTCCGCAAAGTTGGTGGTATGCAGATCCAGTCCGTTATCGGATGCTTTCTGCAGCGGTACCGCTTCCATGCGGCCTTTTTCCGGTATTACTTCCCAGCCTCCGCGGTTTAGTACCAGCGTGCCATTGTTGCCAATGAATGCAATACCATGATCGCGGTTATAAGGGCCATCATCGATGCCCTGCGCTTGTTCCCACTGGATGTTAAAGCCATTGAACTCAAACACTGTGGTGAGTGTATCCGGTGTTTCAGCGGCTGCATCGGGGTAAGCAAACTTACCACCTGCGGCCATTACTGCCACTGGTGTCTGCGCTTTCATACCCAGCAGCGCGAAGTCCAGTAAATGGACGCCCCAGTCGGTCATCAGGCCACCTGCATAATCCCAGAACCAGCGGAAATTGAAATGAAACCTGTTTTCGTTGAAAGGGCGGGTAGTAGCAGGGCCAAGCCATGCTTTATAGTCAACACCCGGAGGTGGTGTGGAATCTGGTTTGGTGGGCACAGACTTCATCCATCCCATATAGGCCCATGTTTTTACCAGTCTGATCTGACCTAATTTTCCTGAATACACGAAATCAATAGCATCTTTAAAATGCTGCATGCTACGTTGCCACTGACCTACCTGCACCACGCGGTTATACCGTTTCTGGGCAGCTACCATAGCGGCGCATTCAGCAATGGAATTGCCGACAGGCTTCTCGATATAAACGTCCTTGCCGGCAGCGCAGGCATCTGTCATCTGAAGGCAATGCCAGTGATCCGGGGTACCGATGATCACCGCATCGATGCTTTTATCTTCCAGCAACTTACGGTAATCACTATACGTTTTTACAGGCATGCCTCTCTTTTCCAGCTCAGCAGCCCGTTTATTCAGCACGTTGCTGTCGACGTCGCAGAGGGCTACACATTGTACGCCGGGATTCTTCAGCATGGAAGTGAGGTCTGACCAGCCCATGCCATTAATGCCGATAGCGGCTATATTAATCCTGTCGCTGGCTGCTACGGCAGCGCGCACAGTGGCTGGCAGGGATGACACCAGGCCTGCGCCGGCTGCCAGCGCGGAGGCAGACCGGATGAAATTTCTACGTGAACGATACATGTAATAAAACGGTTTTGTGGAATAATCAAAATGAATTGGCCTTCAGCTGCCAACCCATCCTTAAGATAACTATAATTTTCAGGATGGATAAGTGCTGAAGGCCAAATGCTAAAAAAGAACAACAAAATGAAAAGAAAGAGCAACTATAAGCTGTCATCCTCTTCATCTGCATCCCCGTCGCCGTTACCTTCGATGTTGAAATTCATCATGGTGCCCAGCAGGTCGCTGAAGCGGGTTTCGTTCTCCACAATTTTTTTGCTGATCAGGGAATAGGAAGCGAGGCCATGCAATACAAACTCCATCATCAGCAGCGTTTCCCGGCTGTTGGCCTGCGGGAAGCGCGCTTTCACGAGGTCTCTTAACCCATCTATTTTATTCAATGATGCTTCGTATTGTTTATCGCTGATATCCTGGAGTAATTGCAGGGCGTTACCTTTATCAAACCACTGTATCACACTGCGGTAGGGATTCTCCACCTGACCGCCCTGTTTGCGTTTCTTGAAAGAATCCGGATTGGGGAAGTAAGATGCGAATAAGGTACGTACAGCTTTATCGAGCAGGTTGTGTGCCACCTGCAGGGGGCCTTCCTGTTCGCCTTCATATACCAGTTCTATTTTCCCGGTGATGGCGGGGATGATAGCCTGGAGATCAGCGATACGCACATGCGTTTCTTTTTCCTTGTTGATGATAGCACGGCGCTCACCGGCGCTGACAGCGTTCTCATAAGCTGCAATGGTAAGGCGTGCAGATACGCCGCTTTTTTTGTCGACATATTCGCTGTTGCGGGCCTCAAAAGCCACTTGTTCTATCAGGCGTTTCACCATATCTGCAATCTGCACCTTGCCATGTTGGTCGTCATGTATATCGGCTTCCTGTTCTGTAATGAGCAGGGAGTTTTCCACGTTTTTAGGGTAGTGGGTGATGATCTGGCTTTCGATCCTGTCTTTCAGCGGCGTTACGATAGAACCCCTGTTCGTATAGTCTTCGGGGTTAGCAGTGAAGATGAACAGGATGTCCAGCGGCATCCTCACTTTGAAGCCCCTGATCTGGATATCTCCCTCCTGAAGGATATTGAACAAAGACACTTGTATGCGCGCCTGAAGATCCGGCAGCTCATTGATGACGAAGATACCGCGGTTGGAGCGGGGAATAATACCGAAGTGGATTACTCTTTCATCTGCGTAGCTGAGTTTCATATTGGCGGCTTTGATAGGATCAATGTCACCTACCAGGTCAGCTACGGAAACATCCGGTGTAGCAAGCTTTTCGCCGTAGCGTGCGCTGCGCGGCAGCCAGGTGATAGGCGTTTTATCGCCTTTCTCCGCAATGAGGTCACGGGCATAACGTGATAACGGGTTGAACGGGTCGTCATTCACTTCAGAACCTTCCACAATGGGAATATAGTCATCCAGCAAGTCCACGATCTGGCGCGCCATACGTGTTTTGGCCTGCCCGCGCAGACCCAGGAAAAGTATATTGTGCCTGGACAAGAGCGCGCGCTCCGTATCGGGAATCACCGTGTCTTCATATCCTATTATGCCAGGGAAGGAGGTCTCTTTATTTCGCAGTCTGCTGATCAGGTTACGTCTGATCTCTTCTTTTACTGATACTGGTTTATAGCCACTTTTTTTCAGTTCTCCTAATGTTTTTATGCTTGTATCCATTGATAAATTATTACGTTGATATATCCTGTTTAACTGCTAAAACAATTTTCTTTTTCCGTTTTCAAAATCATAGAACAGGAACTGTCCGAGTTTATCAGTACCTGAGAAAAAGGCTTTACCATTGTTGGTTTCGGTAAACTCCTGCACAAACTTCTGCAGCCAGGGATCGCTGGCCACCATGAAAGTGGTGATGGGTATTTTCAATTTCTTGCACTGGGCGGCGAGGTTCAGCGTGCGGTTAAGGATCTTGCGGTCGAGCCCGAAGCTGTTCTTATAATATTCCTTCCCTATTTTCAGACAGGTGGGTTTGCCATCCGTGATCATGAATATCTGCCTGTTTGGATTACGCCGGCGGCGAAGCAGGTCCATAGCCAGTTCCAGGCCAGCCACGGTATTGGTGTGATAGGGCCCTACCTGCAGATACGGAAGATCTTTGATCTCTATCTGCCAGGCATCGTTACCAAACACGATGATATCCAGCGTATCTTTCGGATACCGCGTGGTGATCAGCTCACTCAGCGCCATGGCCACTTTTTTGGCAGGTGTGATCCGGTCTTCACCGTACAGGATCATGGAGTGGGAGATGTCTATCATCAGCGCAGTGGACGTTTGGGTTTTGAAGTCCGTTTCCTGGATTTCCAGGTCGTCCTGACTGATCTTGAAGCTATCAATACCATGATTGATCTGGGCGTTACGGATAGAAGCTGTAACATCCAGCTGATCCACACTATCGCCGAACTGGAACGGGCGTGTTTCTGCATTGAGTTCGTCCCCGATTCCGGACTTACGGATATTATGATTGCCGGTGGTGGATTTTTTCAGCTTGCCGAAAATCTCTTCCAGTGCGCTTTTGCGGATGGTCTGTTCGGTTTTGGCGGTGATCTCTATCTCTCCGGTTTCTTCATTTTCTTTCAGGTAACCTTTTTCACGCAGTTCCTGTATGAAGTCGCCAATACCGTAGTCTTCATTGGTGAGCCCGAATTCTTTATCCAGTTCTGTCAGCCATTGGAGGGCTTCGGTGATGTCTCCGCTGGTGTAGGTGAGTAGTTGGGTGAAAAGATCCAGGAGTTTCTGGAAGGGCGGTTTAGTGTTGTCTTCCGGGTTGAACCGGGTAAATCTTATTCCTCTCATAACACATGTTCTAACGGTCTATAATTTTTCTGATTTGTATTATTATGCTGGTGGCGAAGATTAGCGCGAATATTTTATTGAGCGAAGATTACGCAGGACTTAAAGAAGATTTTTAATTAAAAACGGTAAAAAACTTTGCTCTAAAATTCATCCATCAAAATAATCAAAAAAATCAAGAAAATCATAGTTAACTTTCAACCATCAAAAAAAGTATCTATATGAAAAAACTGAGAAATGCATTACTGTTGGCAGGCGGTTTAGCGATTGCTCTGTTTGTGCAATCTGCCAGAGGACAAGCCAGGGCAGATGCATTAGGCTGGAAATTAGGAGCACAGGCGTGGACCTTTAATCACTTTACACTGGCAGAAGCGCTCGACAAAATGGACAGCTGCGGCCTCCAGTACGTGGAAGCATATCCCGGGCAGGTGATTGGAGGTGGTATTGAAGGTAAAATGGATTATCACATGGCGCCAGACAAACAGGAGAAGGTGAAGGAACTATTTAAAAAGAAGCACAAAGTACTGATGGCATTCGGTGTAGTAGTGCCTGAATCGGAAGCGGAGTGGAGAATGCTGTTCGATTTCGCCAACAGGATGGGCATCCAGAGTATCACCAGCGAACCGCAGGCGGAATACCTGGATCTGATCTCTTCGCTGTGTGATCGTTATAACATCAAGCTGGCTATTCACGATCACCCCAAACCAAGCCCTTACTGGAACCCGGAGAGCGTGCTGAAAGCTGTGGAAGGCAGAAGCAAACTGATGGGAGCCTGTGCTGATATAGGCCACTGGGTACGTTCCGGTCTTGATCCGGTTGAGTGCATCAAGAAACTGAATGGCCGCATTGTGAGCCTGCACTTCAAAGATCTGAACAATAAATCAGCTGAGTCGCATGATGTGGTATGGGGCAACGGCGTATCCCAGATCCCTAAAGTGCTGGAAACGCTGAAAGCGCAGAAATTCAAAGGTTTGTTCTCTGCTGAATACGAACACCACTGGGATACCAATGTTCCCGAAGTAAAAGAAAGCGCTGCTTTCTGGAGAACAATGGTGAGCAATTTATAAGTAGTTAGCTTTCAGGTATTAGCTTTCAGGATATTTCTTCTAAAAGCTGATACCTGAAAAACTAACCTTTTTTCGGTTCCAATAAGTCCCACAGATTCCCGTACAGGTCTTCAAATACCGCTACCGTACCATACTCCTCTTTTCTTGGCGGTCTTACAAATCTCACCCCGGCTTCCGTCATTTCTTCATAATCTCTCTGGAAATCATCTGTGTAAAGAAACAGAAATACGCGGCCACCTGCCTGGTTACCGATACAGTTTGCCTGTTCTGCGCCATCTGCTTTTGCCAGCAGCAGGCAGCAACCATCTGAGCCCTTTGGAGCTATCCGTACCCAGCGTTTTGCAGGACTCAGCGCTGTATCTTCCAACAGCCTGAAGCCCAGTTTCTCTGTGTAGAACTGAATGGCTTCATCGTAATCTCTCACCACGAGGGTGATATGCGCGATATATTGTTTCATGATGATTAAATATCGGTATAATAAAAAAGGAACGCCGCGGATGACATTTCCGCGGCGTTCCTTTTTATTTCAGGTGTAATTATTTCCCTTTATTGGTATCCGGTACCTGGGCGCCGGTATCGCCGGTGGTATTCACCTGCATACCGTTTTCCTTGGAATGGGTGCCGCCCTGACCGAAGTCGGTCTTCATGCGCTGCAGCCATGCAATGAACTGCTCAGCATTCTGTCCGTCATGTTGCAGGTCGGAAGTAATCCTGTTGGTAGGGAGCGACTGGTAGTAGCGCAGCTGCTGTTCGCAGTCTTTGATGATTTGCGCAGCTACTTCATCAGCTCTCTTGGTATCGCCTGCGATGTAGTAAGCGTATACTGTCTGCAGCGATGTATAGTTGTGCATGTTATTAGGCGTGGTCATGGCATACGGGAAGTTCACTTCCTTGATGTTTTTGTCCATGTAACGCAGTACCTGCAGCGCGCTGTCTTTGGCCTGACCGCCCTGAGAGATAGCCACGCTCAGCTTGGTGTAAGCCTGGCGCAGATAGAGCAGCATTTTACGGTTAGGCTCATCGAAGTAAGTGCCGGTAGTCTGGGCGCCGCCGAATGAGAATTTATGCATCAGGTTGTCATACATCACACCTACGTTGGCATTGATATCCATGCCCAGCGGATCTGCTGCGGTAGGCTTAGGCAACGGTACCAGGTGATAGGTAAGACCGTCTGTCTGGAGGTAGTCGTTCAGGCCCAGGTCTGTAGGGCTGGTGAAGTAGATCGGACGTTTCCAGTTGTTGGTGCTGATGATATCGTATACTGCGAGGTCGTTTTTCAGCAGGTAATTTTTACCAATCTTGAAGGCAACCTGCTGTAATACTTTAGCGCTGTCTTTAGCGCTTACCACGCCATATTTCAGCACTTCGTTCTTATCTACCGGAATAAACAGCTGACGGGTAGGGAGGAAGTTCTCTGAGCCGCCATCCTGTGTATTTACTTTGCTGGAAGCTTCATCACTTCCCATGAAGTTCATGATCTCTTTCAGGTTGAAGTATTTATCAGCAGGAATATTTCCCGGATCGAAGAAGCGGATGTAGTTGCGGTTTTCACCTTTGTATTTGTCGGAAGACCAGCTCATCGGAATAGCAGGACTCTGATTTACGGCTCTACGCTGCTGATCGATGTACCAGTCAACACCCAGGAGGCTGAGGTTGATCACTCTGATGTCAGGACGGATACCTTCCACTTCCTGTGCATACCACAGCGGATAGGTATCGTTATCGCCGACTGTAAAGAGGATCGCGTTAGGTTGGCAGGATTCCAGGTAATCTTTGGCGATATCCCTCGCGATGTATTTGGTGGAGCGGTCGTGGTCATCCCATTCCTGGAAGGCCATCAGTACCGGAACTGCCAGCAGGCAGAGGGCAGTGGCGAGGATGGGAGACAGCGCGCTCTTTGTTTTCTTTTGCAGGAAATTAGCAACAGACAGTACACCGAGGCCAATCCATATGGCAAATGCATAGAAGGAACCTACATAGGCGTAGTCACGCTCACGTGGCTGGTTACCTGCCTGGTTGAGGTACAACACAATGGCGATACCTGTAAAGAAGAACAGGAGGGACACCACCAGCGTATCCTTACGATGGTTTTTATAATGATAGAAGAAACCGATGATACCGAGGATGAACGGCAGGAAGAACAAGGTGTTGTGGGCTTTGTTCTGTTTGAGACTGTCCGGCATCATGGACTGGTCGCCATAGATGAAGTTGTCGATGAACGGAATACCGGAGATCCAGTTACCGTCACGTACGTTACCGTAACCTTGTGTATCGTTCTGTTTACCGGTGAAGTTCCACATGAAGTAGCGGAAGTACATGAAGTTCATCTGGTATTGGAGGAAGAACTTGATATTATCACCGAAAGAAGGTTTTTCATTAGCCTGAAGGCCGAGCCAGGAGCGGTAAAAGTCTGCGTGGCCCTGGTCGTTGCTGGCATCCCATACGCGGGGGAACAGCATCATGTCTTCGGAAGCATATACCGGATCCATTTTCTTACCGGCTACTTCGTATCTCTTCGGGCCGCGAGCATAGATGTTTGCGCCTTCTTTATATTCTGTAGGACGTGCTGTGAATACTTGTCCGTATATGAGCGGGAAGTCACCATACTGCTCACGACCGAGGTATCCTACGAGAGAGATGGGATTGTCTACATTATACATATCCACAGAAGGATCTGCCGTAGAGCGTACCATGGTGGTCACGTAGGTAGAGTAACCCAGTAACATGAAGAGTACGAATGAGATGGTGATGCGGCCAAAGTGAGTGGTTTTACCGGTGTTCAGTTTCACGCCGAACATGGTGAGCAGTCTCGGGATGAAAAGGAAGAATGCAGCCAGTACCACTTTGAAGAGAACAACGCCACCGCTGGAGTCGTTGTAAGCAGGTATCAGTACGATGAGCGCAATAACGGTCAGGGGGGCATATACAGCGAATTTAGGTTTCCTGTAGCCGATGATCAGTATTGCGGTGATGAGGACAAAGAAGAAGATGAAACCGGAGAAGAAGCCCATTCCCAGGTGATTTACAAAGATCACGTCCAGGTAGCCGGATGCCTTCACGGTATCCTGAATGATGAACTTCTGTACGAGGCCGGTGATACCGCAGCCAGCGAGAAAAGCCCAGAAGGTGCCCCATCCGGTAACTTTAAAGCGTCTGAAGTAGTAAACCATTACGATGGCCGGGATGGTAAGCAGGTTGAGCAGGTGCACACCGATTGAGAGGCCAATGAGGTAAGCTATCAATACGATCCAGCGGTCGGAGTATGGCTCGTCAGCTTCATGTTCCCATTTGAGGATTGCCCAGAAAACGATGGCTGTGAAGAAGGAAGACATACCATATACTTCACCTTCCACAGCAGAAAACCAGAATGAATCAGAAAAGGTATAGGCAAGTGCACCAACAATACCGGCGCCCATGATGGCGATCATTTTATCGCGGGAGATCTCTTCGCCGGGTTTTACCATCAGGCGGCGCGCAAAGTGTGTGATGGTCCAGAAGAGGAACAGGATGGTGAAACCGCTGGCGAGGGCTGTCATGGTATTTACACCCAGCGCAGCCTCAGAGGGTTTCAGGAACATACTGAATAATCTTCCGAGCAATACAAACAACGGTGCTCCGGGAGGGTGAGGTATCTGTACCTTGTAAGCGCTTGAGATAAACTCTCCACAGTCCCATAAACTGCCTGTAGCCTCCATTGTCTTGATGTAAACAAAGCAGGCGATGATACAAATCACCCAGCCAACGATGTTGTTGGTCCTTTTAAAATTCATAAGGTTGTTTTAAGGTCCGACAAAAATATAAAAAGTAGCAAATTATGCTAATCTGGTGAACAGTTTTAACTTTTTGTAAATATCTTTTCAGCTGCCAGTCTTGGCCCTCCGACTTTTCATGTGTTGTAACCCTTGTCTGACGGAAGTCTGCAAGAATATTAAAAAGCCATTAGAAAACCTAGAGGCGGATGGTTTCTTTTACCGTCCACGCTGCGGGTTTGGCGCAGAAGAGCACTTTGGTGGCGGCCCATGTTTCGCGGAAGAGGTCTGAATGGCGGTAGGTATCCAGGGCGGCTTCAGATTCCCATTTGCTGAAAGTGAAGAAGATATTGCCGGAGGCTTCATGTTCCCACAGTTCGAGGTGAAGGCAGCCGGGGAAGTTCCGGATTTGTTGTTGCTGGCGTTCAAAGAGGGCACGGAAGGTATTTACCTTTCCGGGTTCAAACTCCATTTTTACGAGTCGGTTGATCATTGGAAAATTATTCTTACAGTTTGGTAGTATGATAATTGCTGGAATCCGGTGGGTTGTGTGAGCTGTTCACGGCGGAATCCCTGCAGTCCGAACAGGCCGGCGGCATTTCCTTTATTGATCGCAATTTCGAGATAGCCGGCGGCGTTGAACAGCGCCAGTTTCTGACCTTCCGCCACGTCGGCGTATGTTTCACTGAGCTGGCTGATTACTTCATTGCGCCGGAAGAATATCCTGAACTGACGGTTCCTGCGTTGGGCATTGAATTGCTCCTGGGTAATGTTTACCACTACGTTTTCGAAACTGTCGATGTGGATGATCTGTCCTTCGATAAAGTCATCACCCACTAGTGGCTGGAGGTTATTTTTAATGACGATGCTTTGCGTCAGCGGGGCGATTTCGCCGAGCGCTTTACCACGGCTTAGCTCTCTGGCGGCATATGCCAACAGTTGCACGATGGTAAAGGTATTTTTGGGTGCGTTTTTATCGAGAGGAATCTTCACCACTTTATCCGGCATGCCACCAGCTATCATGGTGAGCAGGCCGTTGTCTGCGCAGCCAATATACTGACCGTTGTGCTCCGCTACCAGTACATGATCCGGGCGACGGTCAAAAAGATTGATCAGTACAAAGTGGAAGGTACCCAGCGGAAACCAGGCGAAAGCGCTTTTGCAGATATAAGTGGCTTGCGGTAGATTGAATGGGCTGATATGATGGGTGATGTCCGTAACATGACATTCCGGGCAGTGCTGCCAGAGTTGCCCCTTGATGGCACCTACCAGGTAATCCTGCATCCCTATGTCTGATGTTAATGTTATAATGGACATGCCAGAAAATCTAAATCCAAATCCCAGGTCACTTAATTCACATTTCTAATTCCCACCCTGTCTATTCCGCATTCAGCCTCATTTTCAGATGGCAGCTTTTTGAGTTTCGCTTTTCTGTCAAAAAAGATGCCACGGGGTTATAAATGCAATCTGAATGCAAATAAAGGCAAAAATACCCATGCCCGCTTATTTTTGAGGGAAATTTTTAAGGCATAATGTCACTAACGTCAACGGCTATTTAAAAAATGGTAGGTTATAACGGGTAAGATCCGGGAGGCTTTGTAACCACTTTCTCTGTTCATACAAAATACGGTAGACGAAGGGTACCTGGATTTATGTTTATCACGTTAACGCACATACGAAAATTGTCCGTCTCCACGAAAAGCCTGTTCAGACAGCGTTTTTCGCCTCCTGCTATATTCATCCGAAATTTATTGGGAAAAAATAATCACCTGTAATGTTGTCTGGTAGCGTGTTTTAGCTTTTTGATAATATTTTTTTAATAAAAACTTGTTTGAAAATAAAATATTCATATTTTTGCACCCGCTTAAACAGCAAGGGATTCCGTAGCTCAGTTGGTAGAGCAATACACTTTTAATGTATGGGCCCTGGGTTCGAGTCCCAGCGGGATCACCACCAAGAGTAAAAATAGAAACTCTTACGTAATTAAAGCCTTGTAGAATCAATATCTATAAGGCTTTTCTGTTTTTAGCGGTAAAGTTTTGTACATAGAAGTAAAGATAGGAAAGTGAGCATCGCGGTTAGCATTTAAATCATTATATTGTGCTAACCACTACTGGCCTGAAGTGCTTATCTGTATTGTGTTTGACTAATGTTAAGTGATGTCAGGATAAGTGAAGTTTGAAACAAAATTAGTTAACTTAAAACAGGTGTTTTATGAGGAAAGGTCATTTGAGTTTTTCTATTTTACTCTGGCTGAACAGAAGCCGCCGCAAAAACAACAAACCCGCTATCTATCTCCGTCTGACCATAGGTAACAAACGCGTTGAACTATCCACCTATCAGTATGTAAACCCAGAATCATGGAATGCAGAAGGACAGTGCGTAAAAGGATACTCCGAAGAAGTAAAAGCCATCAATCGCCAGTTGATTACCCTGAAATCTGATCTACAGAAACATTACAGCTTATTGGTAACAAGCGGAAAGCCTGTAACGGCTCAATCATTAAAAAATTCCTTCTTAGGTATTGTTGAGCATAAGAGGACATTATGCGAGGCTATAGATTTTCATAACAGGCGATTTGGTGAGAAGGTCAAGGCAAAGGCTAAATCAACCAGAACGCTAAAGCGTTTTGAAATCACGAAAGATAAGGTGATAGCATTTCTGAAACACTACTTCCATGTATCTGACAAGCCATTGGAGGAAATCAAATTTTCCTTTGCGCCTGATTTTGAGCATTACCTTACTACTGTTGGTGGCATAGGCAGCAATACGGCCATGAAGTATGTAAAGATTTTAAAGCAGATGCTCAAATTAGCAGTTGATCAGGGCTGGATACCAGCTAATCCTTTAAGCGGCTTTAAGTGTAGCTATGTAGACCCACAGCGGGAGCGGCTCACAATGGATGAAATTATGATACTCTATAACAAGGATCTTATCCCGCGACTGGCTGAAGTGCGCGATATTTATTTGTTCTGCTGTTTCACCGGTTATGCCTATACAGATGTGCTGCACCTTACTCCCGACAACATTATTGTGGGTATTGATGGTGAAAAATGGATAGTGAAAGAAAGAGAGAAAACCCAGACGCCGGAACGTGTACCGTTGCTGCCAATTGCACTGAAGATCACAGAGCGTTATAAAAATAGCCCGTATTGCAAATTATATGGCCGTTTATTACCAGTAAACAGTAACCAACGATATAATGCTTACCTACAGGAGATAGCCGTTTTGTGCGATATTAAAAAGCATTTAACCACACATACGGCCCGGCATACTTTTGCTACTACCGTCACCCTTGAAAATGACGTGCCAATAGAAACAGTGAGCCAGTTATTAGGCCATAAAAGCATCCGTACTACACAGATTTATGCCAAGATCACCCAACGGAAAGTAAGCAACAACATGCGCGTTTTACGCAAACACTTATTTGGCGAAGGCGAGGCATTGCAGCGGCAGAGTGTATAATCAGGCACCGCTGCCGCGGGCTTGCGCCTTATGAACAAATGTTTTTTCTACTGAAGCCTAGCAGTGGTCTACCGTTGCAAAACATTTGTTCATAAGGCGCTTTTGTTTGCGCAAGATGTGTGTTCTTTTTCTTTTCACCAGCAGCGCTGATAGTGTATTTTTTACTAAATTAGTATAATCGGAAGACGAGCTGTCCTAATTTAAAATACGAAACGTGCCATTTTTTCCCCAGAAATGTAAAATGCTATTTAGATGCTTGTGTGAGGTGACTTATAAGATTTTGGGGCAATTTTTTGTCCTTTATTGCCTGTGCTGAAACAGTTCCAATTTGCTTGTAGGGCCTCTTAATTGACAGCTCCCATGCGTGTTAAGTGTGTTCTTATCGCTTCCGCCTATAAAGGCAAAGCTTAGAATAAATAACTATTATTTGATTCTTAAGGCTGTTGTTTTGTGTGGGCGTAATATACATTATACGGAGCGGGGGGGTAAATACGGGTTCCCGTAAAGTGAAAAATCCGCTAGTTAGCGGATTTAACTGAACTGCCTTTATTCGCAGATCATTGGAGTGGAAGCCTAATTGAATTACTAGCCACAGTACGCAGTAGATTTGCGTAGAATAATATCCCTTTCAGCCTAATAATATTTACTTACTGCTGCCATTGTGGCTAATTGACAGTCAATTAACGCTACCGAGGTTCCGGTAGCGTTAATTGCTTTCGAATGAATCTAAAAAGTAAAGCCCCGTAGGTAAGCCCCGTTAAAAGATAAACCAGATAATATTTGGTTGATCTATACTTTTCCAGATAGCCACCTATATCATCATATTGCTCCCCAGTGAGTAGCTTTAGAATAACGGGGAACAACAAAAATAATCCTCCAAAGACTGCACACCACAGAGTTATTGACGCGTGTTTACGCGTCAATTCGAGAATTATGTTCCCGACTAATATCAGTACTAGGAATGCCCAAATATAAACGCTGAGATACACGAATATATAGTATAAAAGCATTTGCCTCAGGTCATAGCTACTCAGCCTATTTGGGTTAAATACTATATAAAATAAATAATCGCCGATTATGCTATACAACGCATATACGATTGAGAACAACACAAGGAGAAGTAAATTTATCCCTGAAATTTTGAATATCTTATTCACAGTTACCATTTTCTTTTAGTTTATCAATAGGCTCTTCGCCAGTTAGTACTTTCTTTACTAAATCCCAGTCAGGCCTTGCCTTTATGCTTGGCTGAATCTCCGCTTTACCGCCATTTTCATTAATAAATTTATTCACGCCGTATTGAAAGCTTTCCCAAAGCTCGTCTGCCTTACTGAAAGGGATGCCGGCAGCTTCTTGAACCATGTTAGCGAAAAACTTCGTCAATCTATCAACCCCCTTTGTGTAAATATAGTACGATCCATCGGAATTCTTATATATACCAAAACGCCTATTACCACTCACCGGGTGCTTCCCATCCAGCGGGGATTTTATAGTTGTGAATATCCAATGATCGTGTTCAAATTCAGACACAATCACGGCGCCATCGTCACCAAGTATATTTATGTGTACCAGGGCGCTGGTAGGGTCCTGAGAATTCCACAATTGAGTGTCATCTATTGTCCCTGACACATAAGGTGAGAATGGGCCATCCTTTGTAAAATTGTTGATGTTTTTCCTGATATATTGTAATAGCATATCAGGCGTACTTTGTCTGCCATACAGATTCGGAAGCTGCGTAACCCGTACTGCAAAAAAATCCATATTTACAGTGGTGCCAGCTGCATCCTGTATATCTTGTATCGAGAAATCTAATTCGGCGCTATTAAGGGTTGTAAGCCGCCAAATCACTTTATCATTATTGGGCTTGAATGATGCTAGCTTAATAAACGCAGCGACAGTAGAACATTTAATTAACTTATTTGGGTCTTTAATTAATTCAGCCATTAATTGCCGCTCTGCTTCTGATGCTGTTGTAGGGTTCCCGTTTCCACTTCCCCCACCTCCACCTTCACCGGGAAGAGGAGGCGATATATTAGGGTCTTTCCCAGGAATGCTGCAATTAAATTTCTCAGAATAATTTAACCGCCAAACAGTGGCTTGCCCATTACCGCAAGGCGAGCCTTGGGGTTCAGAGCAAGGCTCTTTCGGGGGGGCTATCGTGGTCGTTACATTCCAAGCACCTTCTCCACAAGTTGATGACCATACACACCGTGTAGAACACTCTGAGGCTAAAGGGTCAACTGGCTGTGTTCCTGGATCAGGGTTTAGCCCCCCTAAATCCACTGTATCAGCTCCAGAGCCTACTTTTGCCTGCGGCGAATAAAACGTTTTGTTACCGCCGGCAGGCCCGTTTATGCGTCGTCCACCATCAAAAAGCAGATCCCCTCTCTTAAAATAGCAAACCCTATGGTGTCCGGTAGAATCCTCCGCGACTGCATAGCCAGTGAAGTCTGGATAATTAAAGGTAATATCCTGCCCGGTCCTTTTATCCGTTAAACGGTACCGAGGGATATATGTCAATCTCTGAAAGGCGTAATTACCTGATTTAGCTGTTACAACTAAATATTGCTGGAAAGTAATCTGGTTAATAAGATCATGCTGAGTAGCCTTGTTCTTATTGCGCAGTGTTGATTTGAGCGGTACATAGTAAAATGTTACGCCCTCTGCCGATTTCTGAGAATATCCGTCCCAGTTTGGCGACCACACTAGCGAAAGCGTGTCATTAAACGGATCAGTCAACTTGTCTACCCACTTGGTATGCCCGAAAGCATCCCTTATGGCAGAAATAGGATCTACTTGATTATCCTGTGTCGGATTCTTCTTACAGGAAAAGATAAACAATACAAATACGGTAAAGGGTAACAACACCTTTCTCGATGGGCTAAACAATCTTAGATTCATAAGTAAGTATTACAGTGTTCAATTGCACTGTAGGTAATAGCGAATTACCCAGCAATGGCGAAATCGGGAAAAACTAACAAGATATTGTCATGATAATTCATACTACAGGTGCTCTCAACGAATCATGACGCAGTAAATATATCAAAATTTATTAAATGGAGAAATTATTTAAAAGCAATCCAAATCAAAATAAGTATATTTTAAGAAGCAAAAAGAGTTTGTTTTAATAAAGAGCAGTAAAGAATATATTTCTGAACGGATATGATATAGATAAAGATTAAAAGAAATGGGCAGAGTTGCTACCTGTTCGGGGAGTTTGTACAGGCGGCGTTGCCACCTGTACGAGGAGATAGGGTGGGACTGCTCCACGCAGGCCCCACCCGTTCCGAATCCGCGAACAGGCCGCCTTCGGCATCCCGTTCGCGGATTCGGAACGGGCTTCGCTCCGTTAGCGAGCTGTGTTTTTGCTGCGCAAAAACCACTCGCCCCTTTGCGGACCAACGGGAGCAAAGGGGATGTGCGAATGATTGCAGAGGAGATCGAATAAGAAGATTATGTTATTCTCTTAGAGGTGAGTACCCAGTAAGGTGCAGCAAGATCAGGTGTTGTCAACAACATCTGACCTAAAGTAGTAGTCTTTTGTGTACTGAATTTAGCTATTCGTTTCTGCTTCATCTAGTTCCTTCATAGT
>NZ_DATLKJ010000032.1:0-60613 GCF_035538455.1 Chitinophaga sp. | reverse complement strand
CCAGGCTGCAAACCAGCTACCGTTGTGAGACAGGAGGCGATGCGGTCACTGCGGTCACGTAGTTCATTATATGAAACAACTACATCCCCACAGATGATGGCCGGAGCATCACCCATACTTTGCAGGCGGGCTTCCAGCAAGGACGGAATGCTGATAGCAGCTACTTCACCGACCGGGCGGTTAAAGCGGTACAGGATTTCTTCCCGCTCTGCTGCATCCAGTATATCGATGTTTCCTGTTCTGATACCAGGATTTTGCAACACCTGCGCAATGATGCGCTGGAAAGCCCGGAAGAAGCGGTTGATGCTTTCTTTCCGGAATAAGGTGGTAGCATATTCTATTTCGACAAAGAATTTGTTGTCAGGCTCATTATAAAAGTTGAATGTCAGATCGAATTTAGCTGGCAATGCTTCATCACTGGTTCTTCCGGCCGGATAGAGATAATCATCCAGCGGATGCAGGTCAAAACCATGTTGCCGGGTGAGGTTAATAGAACCATCTCCAACAGCAGTATTCTGTAGTACCATCATTACATCGAACAACGGAGATCTGCTGGTATCTCTTTTCAGATGCAGATTGTCGATGATTTTATCCAGCGGGTAATCCTGGAACTCGAATGATCTGTAAGAGTTTTCAGAGATATTTCTGAGCAGTTCCGAAAACGTGTCGTTGTGGTTGATAGCGATTCTGAGCGGCAGTGTATTTACATACAGGCCAATCTGCCCTTCCAGCTCAAAATGATTACGACCAGAAACAGGCGTTCCCATAGTAATATCATGCTGGCCTGAAAATTTGCTCAACAGTACGGTCAGCGCAGATCTAAAAAAGTTGAACAGCGTGACCTGGTTGGTTTTACAGAAAGCGAGTATACTGTTATAGACATCTGGTTCCAGCTGAAAACGCGATACCGCGCCTTCAAAACTCTTCATACCGGGACGTGGTATGTCTGTGGGCAGGTTCAGCGGATCGGTCATATTAGTGAACTGCTCCATCCAGAAATCTCTTGGATGCGTTCCCCTGCTGCCTTCTATTCGCTGATCCAGCCAGTGCGCATAATCCTTGTACTGCACTCTCACCGGAGGCATACTGTTTTCTTTGCCGAGGCATAATGCTTCATAGCAGTGCATTACTTCTTTCACCAGAACGCCGATAGACCATCCGTCGCTGACGATGTGATGCATACCGAAGATCATGGCATATTCGTCATCAGCTATGCGCAGCAGCACCACCTTTATCAGCGGTCCGTTCGCCAGGTCAAACTTCCACGCTACGGATGCGGATGCCCACGTTTTCAGGTATACTTTTTTATCCGCTACTGCGCTGATGTCTTCAAAGTCGATATCAAACTGCATCGCAGGGAGTACCACTTGTCTCAGCTCTCCATCGATCTCCCTGAATACAGTCCGGAGGCTCTCATGTCTTTGTACGGCCAAACGGAATGCCCGGTTCAGGTTTTCCCTGACTACTCTACCTTTCAGATAGAAATTCTTCAGGATGTTGTAGGCGCTGGTACCGCCATCAAACTGGCTCAGTACCCACAATCTTCTCTGTGCATTGGAAGCGGGATAATGCTCCTGTGCCGGTACCAGCGGGATGGGCGCATTCGCTGTCTGGTCCATAGTACGGCTCAGGAATGCGATCAGCTCCTGCTTGTTGTTCCTGATTTCCTCGATGAACGCTCCGGGCAATGAAGCCGTATCACCCACCAGTTTCAGCTGGTTGTTTTCCCAGACAGGAACGACCTTGTATTTTTTAAATGCAGCAATGATCTCTAATGTGTTCATATAGTAATTTCTTTTCCAGAATATTTTCCTCCGTTTAGCCACAACATGTTTTCCACTACATTGATCAGCCCGGACAAAGTGTTGTCGAGGAATATCCCTGAAGCGTCGATATTGAGGTTAAGTTCCTTGTTGATGATATTGACGATCTCCATCGCCCTAAGCGAGTCAATGCCGATGCCTGTCAGTTCTACCTGGTCATCCGGTTGATCTCCGTTGAGCCAGGTGGTTCTGGATTCAATTATGTTCACCAGATAATTCCTGATAGCCTGATAGCTGCGTTGCTGCAGCACCTCCTCCAGCAGTCCGTCATCTTTTTCCTTACGGGCGGTATCCGGCAACAAGGTTCGTTTTGACGCAACTGCATCCATACTTTTCTGTTGATAGCCGATGGCGCATTGCGCACGTTGTAGTTTCCCGCTGGTGGTCCGTGGGATCGTGAGCGGGGTGGTGAGCATAATATCATATGGGGTGATCCCGTACTGTCCCTCCATCAGCAGCTCAATGGAGGTGATGACCTGTTTCACATCCGTATTGGCAAGGGACGTCCTTTTCATCTCAGCCATTACCACGCAGGCATCCTCTTCATGCCCCACCGTAAATATGGCCACACCATTATCTTCTATAGCAGCGTGGCGTTGCGCTATTAACCGCTCTATGTCGTAAGGGTAAAAATTCTGTCCGCGGATGATAAGCATCTCTTTGATCCTGCCGTGCACGAAAAGAGCGCCCTCGCAAAAGAAGCCGAGGTCGCCGGTCTTCAGGAAGCTGCTACCTTCCAGTTTCAGGAAAACGTCGCTGTTATCCCTATTCCAATAACCGGTGGTGACGCTTCTTCCGCTGATGCAGATCTCGCCCACTTCCATTTCTCCGCAGGGTAAACCGTTATCCGGAGAGATGATTCTCACGTCCATCCCGCCAGAAACACCGCCGCAGCTTACCACTGCTTTTGCGTCCGCATCCTGTTCACTTACCAGCCGGACACCTCCGGCCGTGTCTTTATGTATGTATTGAATTAATGGAGAGGATTCCTTTCTTTCACCAGCTACCAGCAGCGTTGCTTCAGCCAGCCCGTAACAGGGACGGAAAGCTTCTTTGCGGAATCCGGTTACCTGGAAGCGTGCGGCAAAACGTTGCAGCGTATCCGCATGTACCGGTTCTGCACCATTGAAGGCCACCTTCCAGGAAGAAAGGTCCAGCAAAGGCAGTATGTCTGGCTGAATTTTATTCACGCAAAGGTCATAGGCGAAATTGGGGCCGCCGCTATGGGTCACCTTGTACTCCGTAATGGCCAGCAGCCAACGTTGCGGGCTTTGTACAAAAAGCGTGGGCGGCATCAGTATGCCGGTACAGCCGGTATATACCGTATGCAGTATATTTCCGATCAGTCCCATATCATGATGAAACGGCAGCCAGGAGAATATGATGGCATCTTCGTCTGTGTTGAAAGTGTTTTGTATAGCGGCCTGGTTATCCATCAGGTTCTCAGCGGAAACGACTACCCCTTTGGGCGATGCCGTAGAGCCGGAAGTATATTGTATGAAAGCGATTGGATTGCCGCGGGAGTCACCGGTTTTTCCCGATGGAGCAGGGAGCTTAGTGGTGGGGATAATGGCAATATTATGCAATGCAGGAGAAGCGGCGAAGGATTTTTCCAGGTAAGGTTGTACCCCCTCACAGCATAGTACAGTATGTGACCCGGCATCTTCTATGATGGCTGAAAGCCTTGCCTGCTGGCGGGTTCCGCGTCCATAAGCTACGGGGACAGCAATGACGCCGGCGTACTGGCATGCGAGGAAAGCTATTACAAACGCCTGTATGTCCTGGTATACGAGCATTACGTGCCGACCTTCCAGTTGTCTGTCTGCCAGGAATCCGGCAAGCAGGCTAACGCTGTCCAGCAGTTGCCGGTAGGTCAGCCTTATTTCCTTTTCATGCTCGTTTCCCAGGATAATAAAAGCAGGCTTTTCGGGATACATATGGGCATGCCCCGTTAAACGGTGCGTTATCGTACCTCCAGTAAATTTCATGGAATCAAAAGAGTTACAGATTATCTTGAATAATTACAGGTGTTGTGTGTGACAAAACAAGTTCCTTCACACCCATAGTATGTGGGTATGTTGATCCGGAGTATTGATGAAGTATTGGTATAATGTAGGGAAAGACGGGGACGCTTAACCTTTCAGGCGTTTGCTTTCCGCATCAGCAGCGGTGGTCCTTCCTCTGGCTTTTTTCACATTGCTGTTACCGAAGCGGTAATCAAAGGTCAGCCGCAGCTGGCGGGTTTCCCCTTTGAATCTGCCGGTGCTGTATGCCCCGCTATAATTGATCAGAACGCGGTCGACATTTGTGTTGAAGATGTCAGTCATGCCAAGTTTCACGGCGCCGTTACCACGAAGTATTTTTTTCTGCACGCCGATGTCCATAGACCAGAGATCCTTCCAGCGCATGATACCCTGAAGCCAGGGACCATTGTAATAAGCGGAAAGCTCCGCACTCCAGTCGTTGGGGAAACTGAAGGTATTATTCGCAAATGCATTGAAGGTAAAAATATTATCGTCGAGGATACTGCTGTTGAGCGCACCCTTGAACTGCGTATAGATGAAATCTGTTGCCAGGAATAGATTCCACCATTTGGTCACGGGTTGTTGCAGGGATGTATTCAGTGAGTAGACACGCTGAACGGGGATGTTTCTGATCGTCTGCATAATTTTTCCTTCACCCAGTGTATCGATTACTTTAGTGAAATAGTCTTTTACGCGGCTGTAGCCAAGCACTGCACCAAATCCCTGATAGTTATAAGTCAACTGAATATTATCTGTATACTGAGGTCTTACAAAGGGGTTGCCTCTTGCGAATATCAGTTCATCCAGCGGCGTTTCAAACGGGTTGAGGTCTTCATAGCCTGGTCTGTCTATACGCTGGCTGTAGCTGATCCCTATTGTATGTCTATCACCGATATTATAAGCGATGGACAGACTTGGGAAAAGGTTCAGGTAAGAAGTGTCCAATCCTTTGTAAGCGGTATTGTTATACGTGGTAAGATCACCTGATGCGCTGGTATGTTCCAGTCTCAGGCCGGCCTGCAGGTTGAATTTCTTTATGTCTCTGCTGTATGTGAGATATGCGGCGGCTACCTTTTCGCGGTATTCAAATACACGGGACCGGTCGGTATTCAATGTGTCTTTAGTGGTCAGTACATCGTAGAACTTAAAAGCGTTCTTCGCTGTTACGTCGTTGTAAAACAGGCCACCGCCTATCTTTCCGGAGAAGAGATTCTGTTCATAATCCACTTTAAAGGTACCGATCCGGATGTCTGTACCGGCAGTTGTTCTGATCGTATGCGATCTCAAACTTGTTCCGTCGGGGAGAATGTATTCATTCGGCTGGAATACGCGTGTATCATTATTGTAGACGATATAGTCCGCGTCTGCGTTCAGGGTACGGCCGGACGTATCGCTGTACTGATAGTTGACGTTGTAGTCCATGCGGTTCATATTGCCTTGCTGTTCCAGCCTGGCTTTCAGAATGGAGTCTATTTTGCCCGGAACCCTGTAGATGTAAGTAAGGCCGTCGTTCTTTGCAGGGTTGTTATTAACTGCACCATTCACCATTATGCCGAGGGTGCTTTTGGGAGAAAGGAAAAAATCTGCGCCGCCTTTGAAGGAGTGGTTATTACTTTTGTTTACAATGTTGGTGTATTGATCAAACGTGTTGTTGGTACCATTCTGTTCAATGCGGAAAATGTTGGAGAATATATTGTAATCACCATACCGGTAGCTATAGTTACCGTAGATGTTCATTGCCTGGTTGCGGTAGTTGAGATTGGCACCGGCGTCATATCGCATGGCAGATCCGTATGTACCGGTGGCTGTGGCGTTGCCATTGAAACCATACGACCGGTTCTTTTTCATTCTGATATTGATGATGCCGGCATTTCCTTCAGCGGGGAATTTTGCAGACGGGTTGGTGATGATCTCAATGGTTTCAATATTGGATGACTGCATTCCCTGGAGAAGGGCCGCGAGATCGCTGCCGCTGAGGTTAGTTTGTCTGCCGTCAATGAACACCACTACCCCGTTCTTATTATTGATAGAGATATTGCTACTGTTATCTACTTTCACCAGGGGAGATTTCTTCAGCAGTTCGAGTGCGCTGGATCCGCTTGCATTGATGGATGAGGCTACATTGAGCACCATTTTATCTGCACGCACTTCCACTGGTGGTCTGGTACTTTTGATGGTAACGCCTTGCAGCTCTTTTGCCTGTTTCTGTAATTTTACCGGCGGCACGGTAAAAACGGGCTGCTGTGCTATTGCGCTGAAAGGAGAAGTCACATAATTTGCGTGGCCCAGTGCGGCTACTGCGATGAAGTAAGTATCTTCATTTATTCCTTCAAAACGGTAGTATCCCTGATTATCAACAGTTGTGATTTTTACGAGGAAGGTATCTTTCGCACGAAAGAGAGAAACACTGGCTGCAACAACAGGGGTGGCATTTCCATCGGTAACGGTACCGCTTATCACCAGGTCTTTCGATTGTCCAAACAGTAAAGATGCAGTAAAACAAAGACTTAGCGTGATAATAATGCTCTTAAGTTGATTCATAGTTCTGGGTTTCTGATACGATAATAACTGATTCATAATTTAACGAAATATTTCTGTCCCAGCAAGAAATTTCAAACGGGTACGACGGTATCGCAGGAGATATTGATGGCTACAGCCCTCTGCAGAATTTCGATTTCTACCAGCAGGAAATTTTTGTTGTTCTTCTTCAGTAGTTTTCCTTCCACACCTGCGAGCGGACCTTCTTTGATACGCACGCGCATACCGGGAGAATAATCCAGAGAGGTTACTTCTACGTCGTGCTCCACTATTTTCTTTATAGAATTGATGAGGTTTTCGGAAACCGTCACGGCCTTACCTTCAAAGGTAATGTAGTTTACGATTTCCTTCATTTTCAGTATTTCATACTTTCTTGTCTGCGATGCATAAATGAATATGTAGTTAGGGAATAATGGTGTTTCAAGTATCTTCTTTCTGTCACTCCAGTTCTTCTGCACTTTGTGCAATGGGACATAGGAGGAGACTCCGATCATCTCTAACTTTCGCTGGGCGGCCCTTTCCGCTCTGGAAAAAGTGTAAGCGATATACCATCGGGATGATTTTTCATCAACACAACGCGGTTGCTTAGCTTCTAAAGTGTTATTCATGACAGTAAGGTTTTTACACACCATTCAGTAAAAAGTAATATCGCCGGGCAAACAGCTACTGCACGAGTGGAGTGCAACTGTTTTGCCTGGTTTTAAAAGCACGTAAAAAGATTGAAATGAGTCAGGGTAAAATGCAATGTTCACTATAGGATAAAGCTTCGCTATCCGTAAGTCACATATTACTTGCGTCAGGTAAAATAGCTTGTGTTATTAAACTGAAATCAATCAGACCAAATGCAATGTTCGCTACCGGATAAAGCTTCGCTATCCGTAAGTCACATATTACTTGCGTCAGATAAAATAGCTTGTGTTATTGAACTAAAATCATTCAGACCAAAAGTGAAGTTCACTTCCGGATATAGCTTTGCTATCCGTAAGTCACATTACTTGCGTCAGATAAAGATTGCTTCGATTATTAAACTAAAATCCGGAAAATTTCGAGCATTCATCCAGGGCTCTAAAGCGGACTACGAGACATACTCAAATTAGTGCTTGACAACACACCTTACTCCGAAGTGTACGATGATCATGTTGTAACAAGTGACAGTTTTTTTTAGATTTTTTGTTTGATTTTCATTTTTCTTTGCGGATAACCTCGTGTCATCAGCCTAGTGCCTATGCCAACGACCTCTGTGCAATGCAATTCATTAATTATTACACCATTTAATAGGATTCCCAAACAAAGCTAAGTGGAACGCGGCTCAATTTTGGGATTTAAAATACTTTCTCTGAGTTAACGCCTTTTACTCATACCGACAAATAGTTTCATGGAAATACAGGGTTAGCCCATTGTTTAATCTACTCTCCAATCCAATCCAATTTCTAAATCGCGGTTAAAGTAAATAAAAACTATTCAAATAAAAAAAAAATTTTGATCAACACCTCCTGTTACAACATCATCCCTATTCTACTTCAGCGACTTCCGTTATGTTAGCAATGCAGGCGCATCACACCATTCTGATCTAGTGCGGCTTTTTTTTCAAACGGCCACTGCAGCAATAAGTCAGTATATCATAAACAGGTAATTATATAGTCTGACGCAAATGGCGTTCGTCATTTGTGTCAGACCATACAGATTAGGAATACAAACTGTTGATATATTACTTCATTCAGGAGAAGTGTTTTTTGTGAAGTTAAATTGTTTAACTAAATTCGGTTATCCTACGTACCGGCGTATTATCCTACCGGCAATTTTTTCTGATTTATTTGGCAGCTGGATGTTTTCCACGGTAGCGCGAGCTCTGTATTCTCCTGATCTATCCAGAGACGTAGCTGAATGATATTCAATGTAAAATCCTGCCCATAACCCAATCTTTGCTACAGTCTGAAACACCAGCATCTGAAAAATAAACCAGCAACAGTTCTTCCAGTAATCATCCCTTAAACATTTCACTTATGTTACAACAGCTCGAAAAGCTAGCCAGCTACATCGGGAACACCCCATTGATGGAGTTGAAGCATGACCACGCCCACCTGTTCGCCAAACTGGAGTATAACAATTTTTCCGGCAGCTCCAAAGACCGCGCAGCATATAGCATTGTATACAATGGTATCAGATCGGGCCGCATTAACCAGGATACTACTATCATCGCATCCAGCTCGGGAAATCTCGCCATTGCGGTAGCATCCATCTGCAAGATGCTGGGGCTGAAATTCATTCCTGTGATAGATCCCAACATCAACAGCGCGTATGAGTCATTACTGAACCTTCTTTCCTATAAAGTAGTGAAAGTATCTGAACGCGATAAAACGGGCGGATACCTGCTTACCCGCATCGACACCGTGAACAGGTTACATGCGGGTACCAGCAATTCATTTATCGCCGACCAGTACGGCGACCCCAACAACTACAAAGGTTACTACGGTCTCACTGATGAGATCATTAGTGCATTTGATCATATTGATTATGTATTCATTGCCGTAAGTTCCAGTGGCGCCATTACAGGCATTTCCAAAAGCCTGAAACAGAAAAGACCTGACGTAAAAATAGTAGGCGTAGATGTGGAGGGCTCCGTTATCTTCAATGCGCCACCTGTAAAACGTTATATCTCCGGCATTGGAGCGAGTCAGGTACCGCCTATCATCAGTAATGCCATTATTGATGATGTGGTCATTGTATCGCAGCCAGACATCATCAAAGGGTGCTTTGAATTGTTGCATGAGCAGGTCATCTTTGCCGGTGCCTCTTCCGGCGCTGTATATTTTGCCGCAAAGCAGTATTTCCAGCACCATAACCATGCGACCCCGCCCACGGCGCTCATGGTCTTCCCGGACAAAGGACATACTTATCTCGATACTATCTACAACAAGCAATGGGGGGATCAGCTTGCAGAAAAACTGACGGTGGCAACAATATCGTAATTATTAACCTGGAAAAATAAACACGGACAATGCTATATCTGAATGCGTCCAACATCAATGAACTGGGAGTAGACTGGCATGACCTCACTACCATTATCAGCAAGGCAGTAACTGCGTTGCACAACAACGATTACGCACAACCGATCAAGCCTTACCTGAGATATGGTCATCCCAGGAACAGGATTATTGCCATGCCCGCCTATGTGGGAGGCAGTACACCACTGGCTGGCATCAAGTGGATCGCCAGCTTCCCTGAAAACATTTACCACAACAAGCCGCGCGCCCACTCCGTCACCATTCTGAACGAGCATGATTCAGGCATACCTTTGTGCGTGATCAACACAGCTGCTATCAGCGCTATCCGTACTGCCGCTGTATCAGGTGCGATCGTGCAGGAATATCTCTCCATTAAAGACGACAATCAGCGTTTTACTGTTGCCATCATGGGTTTTGGACCTATAGGCCAAACACACCTGAAGATGATCACCGCGCTTCTTGGCGAACGCATTGAACGAATCTTCCTCTATGACATCCATCCGGTGGATCTTAGTCAGATCGATCCTGTGTGGAGAGACAAAGTGCAGATAGCCGGCTCCTGGCAGGAGGCTTATCTCGTGGCTAACATTTTCATCACCTGCACGGTTTCGTCAAGCCCTTATGTGGATCTGCCACCGGTGAAAGGGTCATTGCAACTGAATGTTTCACTAAGAGATTACCAGGCATCGATGAGGTCATTTATGGATATTATCATCGTAGATGACTGGGACGAAGTATGCCGGGAGAATACCGACATTGAGAACATGCACAAAACGACCGGCCTTGAAAAAGGCGATACGCTTTCCATTGCCGACATTATATATACAAAAGCATTGCAACAGGCAACGCCAGATGCGGTGATCATGTTTAATCCTATGGGGATGGCGATATTCGATATTGCCGTAGGTGGATACTATTACAACGAGGCTATGAGAAGAAATGCAGGGACGGTTTTGCCGGACTGAATTTATGATTGTCTCCTGACGAGGAGACAACGGAAGAAGTAACAGTATAGTTTTGAAAGAGAGATCAAAAAAGAGATTTCTGCGAAGTTAATATATTATCATTTTTTTCGTATTTTTGCAACATTAGGAATTGATTTACAATCACATATACTATATGTTTTTCGACACATACAAGAATTTTCCTGACGTGCATATTAACACCTCTCTTTTTTGGGAGTATGATAAGTCAAACTTTGACTATATGGCTATGCGGGATATTGTTGTACAGCGAGTCATTGAACGGGGCTGGCCCAATGACTGGTATGCCATGTTGAATCTATATGGTATTGATGGTGTAACAGAAACTATAAAACGCTTGCCCTATCTGAATGAAAAAGACATGAATTTTGTAAGCCACCAATTTAATATACCATTATCCGACTTGAAATGCTACGAAAAGAAACAGTCAGTGAATCCACACTGGAACTCTTAGTAAGGTTGATGAAAGATGAACATCTACGGAATTTCTTCTTAGTAGGTGGATACTATTACAGTAAGGCTATGAGAAGAAGCGGAGGAACGCTCCTACAGGACTAAATGCTATTGCAAGCGGGTGATGTTTATATCAACAAAAACATACAGACAGCTTAGTAATTAGATATGCTCCTTTCTGCCGCCACTGTCATTGGTAGTTTCTTCAATGCCTGTACATCGCTTTCACAGCACGGTACAAAACAAAACTCCACCGGGATACCCGAAGCAGTGCTCAATACCTGAACTTTCACACCATAAAAATACCGCCTCATCGAACATTGCTTACCCCGCCATTGTTTGCCTTTGAGCAACCGACTCTTAATGATCTTTCTATTATCGCTGTTGTTATTATCTCGCTGTCACTAACCCTGATACCGATGTCTTCCTTATGACCACATGCCTTTAGCATATCATCAACAATACAGAAAATTGATATAATTTCAGCCTCACTAAGCATTGTATGGTAGTTTTCTGTGTGGTGACTCAAAACTATCAATATTTACAATGTTTTTTTTATTCTTTAACTGGCAACCTGGGTTAATTATTATCGTTAAGTTGATAGTATTTACTTAATTTGGCGTCCTAAAATACAGAGCGATTGACAACACAAGAATTCATTGCCGCAGCATTGCTCGAAGACGTGGGCAGCGGCGATTACTCTACACTGGCATCCATACCGGCCGATGCGAAAGGTAAGGCGGTACTTAAAATAAAGGAAGAAGGCATACTGGCAGGCATGCAGCTGGCGCAGGATATTTTCCATCATCTGGAAGAAGATGTAAAATTCACCCTCTATAAAAAAGATGGCGATGCTGTAAATAATGGCGAAACCGCGTTTACCGTTGAAGCCAGCGTGCATACCATATTAAAAGCAGAAAGACTGGTGCTTAACTGCATGCAGCGCATGAGCGGCATCGCAACGCTTACCAATAAATACGCCGGTAAAATAAAAGGCTACAAAACCAAAATACTCGATACCCGCAAAACCACGCCGCTGTTCCGCGAATACGAAAAGCAGGCAGTGCGCATTGGCGGCGGTTACAACCTTCGCATGGGCTTGTACGATATGATCATGCTGAAGGACAACCATATCGATTTTTGTGGCGGCATAGAGCAGGCCATACAGAAAACCAACGAGTACCTTGCGGCTAACAACCGCAACCTGAAAATAGAGATCGAGACCCGTAACCTCGATGATGTGCGCCGTGTGCTTGCTGTGGGCAATGTACACCGCATCATGCTCGATAACTACTCACCGGAACTATTGGAAGAAGCAATTGAGCTGATTGGCGGTAAGTATGAGACCGAGGCGTCGGGCGGTATCAATCTCGATAACATTATTTCATATGCCCGTACTGGTGTCGATTACGTCTCATGCGGCGCTATCATACATCATGCTGTGAGCATGGACCTAAGTTTAAAGGCACACAAAATATAGAGCAGATATTATCGCTTATCTTGTTTCAGCTATGAAGCAACATATCCTTACCAGTTCACAAGCGAGAAAAATAATCCTTCATGCAGCGGGGTTAGTTAAGCCGGCGCAGTTCGGCAAAGGCATTGAGGCCGTTTACAAACTGATCGACCATTTCGGTTTTATTCAGATCGATACCAATTATGTTGTAGAGAGGGCTCATCACCATGCTATTGCCACGCGCGTGCCTGACTATAAACCACAATGGATTGATGAGTTGCTGGCAGACGGCAGGATCTTTGAATATTTCACCTACGGCACCGGTTATATTCCGATGCACGAATACCGCTTCTCACTGCCGGTGAAGGAGGGCTTTTTGTCGCGGAGAAAGCCGCTGACACAACCGGAGGCTAACCTGATGAACAAGGTGCTGGACAGAATTTCCCGGGAAGGTCCGCTGATGGTAAAAGACTTTGAGGAGGACCGTCCGACGGCAAGTTCCGGTTGGTGGGACTGGCGGCCGGCCAAGCTGGCGCTCGAAAGATTATTCCTCGACGGCAGCCTGATGTGTACCCGGCAGGAAAACTTCCATAAAGTATATGACCTGCCCATTAACCTGCTTCCACCGGATATTGATACCACCGCACCCACTGCCGAAGACTTTGCGCGGCATGTTATCCGCCGTTCTTTGCAGTCGCTGGGGATTGCCTACGCCAAAGATATTTCCTGGCGTGCCCATTATGCCAAGAACCACCTGGTAAAAACAGCGTTGGAGAATATGGTCGCCGAAGGTGAAGTCTGTCTTGTGAGCGTTGAAGGGCTAAACACCGCGCCGCTTTACATGCTGCCTGCCTATAAAAGCAAAAAGATAACCCTCAGTGGCGATGCCTTCATTCTTTCACCATTTGACACATTAAATGTGCTGAGGCACCGGTTAAAGGACTTTTTCGACTTTGACTACCAGGTAGAATGTTTTGTTCCACAGGCGAAGCGAAAATATGGTTACTTTTCACTACCGGTGCTGGTGGGCGATACCTTTGTTGCCCGGATGGATTCCAAAGCCGACCGGAAACACTCCGTCCTCACCATCCACAACCTTCATTTTGAACCACTCCCGCTAAGCCCGTCCACCATCAATAAAATTACGGAAGCTATTAAAGCGTTCGCGCGATTTAATCACTGCAGGGAAATCGTTATTACGAAGTCGAATGATAAACGGTTGCTGAAGGTGGTTAAGGAGGGGTTATCGATGTAGCGGGTAACTTAGTGGCGGCTACATAACAGGTGACGCTGTTAAACAATTATGAGTGCCATGAACCGTAAGTTATACAACTTAGGAAGAACTAGATAAAACTATAAATCGTTCAGGTCATTCATTTCCTTTTCAAATGACAGCTTGTAAGTATTATAGAATATCCTAAAATCGGCTACAGTATTGTTCATGCAGTTTCTTATTATTCACATCCAGATTGATTCATAGTAGTAAGACATGCTAAATTTCGGTATCTTGGAAAACATCGAATCCATATTACTAAACTCTAATAATGGCTCCAAGATGGAACAAAAAAAATGGAAAATATCTTTCTGCATTGTTTGCGCAAATCGGCTACATCATTTAAAAGAAACATTACTGAAGAATATCACCGATAACGAAGATTACGAAGATCTTGAATTTATCCTGCTGGATTATAATTCAAAAGATGCTATGGGGGGTTGGGTAAAAGAAGAGCTACAGCCCTATCTTTCAACGGGTAAGCTCACTTATTACCGGACCCTGGAACCGGAGATATTTGATCATAGCCATTCCAAAAACGTGGCATTCAAACTTGCGAAAGGAGAAATTGTTTGCAACATCAATGCCGATCACTATATGGGGAAAGGATTTGCACATTTTGTAAATAGGAAATTCAATGAGAATAATAATATCGTGCTTACGCCGATCGGTTTCCATGAAGAAGAAACAGATTTTTATCCCGCACAAGATGTAAATGGGAAAGTATGTGTAAGGAAAAGCGATTTTGAAATGGTAAAAGGGTTTGATGAACGAATGAAACAATATGGTTTTGAAGACCACGACTTTGTCTATCGCCTGCAGCTGAGCGGTGTTAAAAAAGCGTTCATTGATGACCGGTCATTCCTGGAATTCATCTCGCATGAGGAAAAGGAAAGATATACTTTAAATGCAGAGGATATTAAACATGTCTATTCTGACCATATTACCCCTTCTGTTTCAGAAGTAATAATATTGTACAAGAACGGCGAGTTTGAGAAAGGAACAATAACTGACTACACAACTCTGGATGCTGAAAATCATGTATATGCTTACCAGCCCAGATCTTACACAATACCTTTCGTGGCTCAAAATGGCGAGGAAAGCGGCTGGCTTAAAGGAACCTGGGAATTTGGAAACGGGATGTTTGTCTTAACAACCAACGCTGGTGATGAATTTTCCTACCGGGAAGACATTGTTCTATCCCGCCTTATTACAGATGTGTACGTTATTGAAGTTCTGTTGCGTCTAAGAATGTATTATCATAACAGGTATGTGATGGAAGCAAATCTGGAGCAAAAAGGAATAAATGTAAATCCTGACTCATTTGGAAAAACAACTGTATTTAAAAATTTTGACTACAGCTCAGGAATTGTTGTTTAACGAAATCCATAAGTCAATCGGTCCGTTTATCCCGATAATATTGACCATATAGCAGGAGATCAATATTTGGTCGCTTTTGTTTAGGCTCAGGCTGGAATTAATCAGATTGGATATTCTGACATAGCCTGATGTAATCCCATCTTTGGTTTGTGGTATCTTTTCAAACTCACTGATGATTGTGTCCTCCCACCTTAATAGCCAGGGAAATACATTTTCGTTCCCATGCTCCAAGGGAAAAACATCTTCTGCCATCTGGTGCAGGCAATGCCAGTTTTCGGCGATATTTTTATGGAGCTGTTCTTCCTTGATGTTCTGCTGTGCATCGGCGACAATACTTTGATGATAAGAGGTTATCGTTTGGCTGGCATTGCGATCAATTATCATTAGCGCTTTAAGGGTAGATAAATGAAGATAGAATCCAAATGTTACTATCGCATCTTTATCTACTTCGTCAGCGCTTAATCCTTCTGTTAATACCCATGGCATTGCCTTGTACCGAAGGTCAACAAAATCTTCATCTACCGCAACAGCATATAAGCCATATTGAATCGAATTTTCAGGGAAAGGCATAAATATCGCCCGTTCTACTTCTGTGTTTAGACCCGGTTGAGCCTGAAATTTTTTATCCTGGAAATACTGTTTAAAATAGCTATCGGTATAACCAGCCAAATATCCTCCCAAGCTTTGAGGCGCCAATATGGACAACCTGATATTCTCTCCACGTGATTCATTTAATATTACCCGGAAAGAATCAATCTGATGGTTTTCAGATAGACCGCATAAAAAAGGCTGTATACCGGAAGATAACAGTTCCTGCCAGTTACTTTTTAAGCAAAACAGCGATGCAATTAACCATACCTGTTCGTTCTCCTGATTCATAATGAATATATTTCCTGGACCTGAAGATATTATTTAACGCCTTCATTATACTTTTCCATGGCTCTCATTGAGCGGTAGTACTTGCTCAACAGAGCATAAATGACAATCTCCTGTTTCTTTTGATTGAATGCTAATAGCCTATTCAGCAACATATGAATATAGCTAGGGAGCAAATGATCATTTATCTCAAATGGTAACTGATCAATCCGGGTGAGTTGTTCTACGATTTTCCGGATACCCTTACTTCTATCCCGCAGCAGGGCATTCAATGCCTCCCCATCACGGCTCGTCAGGCTCAAGCTATCATGCATCCGTCTCCGACACTCACGGAACTTGTTATCCACCTGTTTTTTAAAGAGTGAAGAATTATCTGTACTATGTAAAAAAGAAGCCAGTATCCGGTCGCAAAGGTCCTGTTTTGCCTCTATGTCCAGTTGAAAGTCATCCAGCATCATATCGACGGCTTTCAGTGCTACCGGCCATCTGTCCCGCTTTAAGTCCTCTCCCTGAAAAAGTTTGATTACCTTCAGTACGAAAAGGCTGTCAACCAGGAACAGTTCTTCAGCATATGCCATTGTTTGCGGGCCATACCGTTCTATTTCACGGACATAGGTATCCGTACACACTTTGAATACCAAACCATTTTTCACTAGTGGATCGAGTCTCTTATATAACGAATTTAGCACAGTAGACCAAAACCGTCCCTTTCCATGAAATCTCAATCTCAGGTGGAAATCCGGATCTGTAAAACGTACGAAGAAAAATCCGTCAATAGTGTTATTTTGCAGTAGCCCATCAACAAGATCGTGCATTATGTCGCTCAGGATAGACTCGACGGTATTAGGACTAGCGTATATTTTTACATACAACCACTCGCTGCCAGGAACAAAACTACGTGTCAGTGAAGAAGAATGACTATAATTTGGAAAAACAGGTAAGTTCTTCTCTTCTGTTTTGTATATCGGAATAATCATCTCGTTGTTATATACACCTCCGCTCATATCCTCAACAATAGCGTTGTCTTGCAGTTGCAGGTTCTCTGCCAATATCACCATTCTGTTGAGCTTAAGTTGTTCACAAATAACCTGCAGACAGTTGATATTGTTGGTATCAATAAACAATTCATTATCGTTTTCGCAAAGCTGAAGGTACCTCGGAATGTTATATCTGGTACTTAGTATACTAAATTCTTTAAGGAGGTCCACGTTGTCCTTCAGCAAATACTGTAGTTCTTCAATCTGAAAGTACCACCTAGCTCTACTTAGGATCAGATTCCTGTACCTTACCCTAGGCAAGAAACGTTCATTGTCGCAAGCCCCCCAGTCCCAAATAAAACCCGGACGGATATTATGATACTGCAGGTCGCATAGAAACTTAAAAGCCGGCACGCTGCTCTTATTATAATTATGGGCGGTACTCAAGCGCGGAATCACTTGTTTATTGAGCCTTTTACTCCTTAATATTATTTCGTTGTCCCTTACGCTCACCATGATATCGTTCATACTTATTATCCGATCAGGTGGTAACAGGGAAGGTGTCAGGCAAGGTATCTCATAATGACGAAAAACCGGCCTCAATGAAACATTCGCGACTCTCCCCTGAGGGATATGCAGCACTTCCGCAAAAACTGCATTGCTATTGCTTGCTTCTTCCCTGGTAAGAACTTCTTTTGAAAACCGACTCAGCTCTTCACTTCCATTGCAAAATCGCCCCAGGAAGTTGACACCACTAGGTCCGGTGCAATTAGAAAAAAGGAAACGATAGTTGTTATGGTCCAATTTTCCGGGCAACTCTGCCAAAAGGCTTCCTCTGATAAACATGTTATCAGACACTGGCACTTCATTGGCGTCATTGAACTTCTTTATATCTTCTTCTGAAATAATGATCTCTGTTTGCTGTTTTTGATAATATTCTACAAGTTTTCTCATCTGAAATACCGAGAATGAATCTGGTTCGACTTCTGCAACTGTATCTGTAGAACCAAAATTAACAGCCTCCAACAATTCAGACTTGTTATAACTATCGTAATTAGACGATCCATATCCGATCCCCGTGTCTACATCCATCAAAATATCCAGGGCGACTTCTTGTCCTTCAAATCTTTCGATAAAATGTTTTTTAAACAATTCCAGTTTATCATTCTTCTTATGTTTCTTTAATGGAAATAACGCGGCTGTGCTATTAACGATGTCATCAACCAGTGCCTTGTCCAAGGAACAAAATGCATCGTTGAGATAAAGATCCAGCTGTAAGGGGTTTTTATTGGTAACTTCATCTCTTCCAAGAACACCCGCTAACAGGTCTTTAACTATTTCGATAAGCGACTCCGAAAACCTATCTGCCTGAAGTAGTTCCCTGATCCTCACAAGGCGGGATTGTATCTCTTTGATTCCTTGTACATTCTCTATTTTCCGAATAATAAATGACAATGGATCGACACCCGTTACAGGTGGGTGTATTTCAGAAACGAGTATCTGTGCATCAATTAACTGGCCGATAAATTCGCCTGATTCTTCAGCATCAAATTCAAAGTTAGCAAGGCACTGAACAAGTTCATCAATAGTAGTATCATTCTCCGCAAGAACCAATAATTGCTCTATATATTCACTATAATAAAAATGCGACAACTGGTATTTCCGTCTTCCTTCCACTATTACATATTCAAAATACCGATAGGTTGTCCCGGTACGGTAAATAGTATTATTCCGGCGATACCTGACTTGTGGCTTGACAAGCTTCATATTGGACAGGTACTCGGCGATTGCAAAAACAATCTCCATGTCCAACCGCATGGCGTGTCTGTGTAACTCCTTTTGTGCCAGTACTATTTTACTTTCTTCGGAAATCTCTCCCAGTAAACAACCAGAGAAAAGTCCAAAGGGCGTACTTCGATGACATATCCTGAGCCAATATTTATAAAGCGTAATTCCTATTTTTCTCGTATTTCTGTTGTGAACCAGGCCCTCCTTTAATTTAGCAACTTCAGTAAAGAAAACAGGGGAAGCCACTTTTATGGCGTTCATAAAATATTGGTCTGAGAGGGCATATTCAATAAACTTCCCTAAGTCAATCGGTAAAGATTCCAGCTTTTGTATGTTATAAACAGGAGTTCTCAGATAGAAATTTCCAAATGCACTATACATAAAAACAGTACTTGGCCTGACGGCAATTATAAATAACCCAGTAGGCTTATTAACGCAAACTAAATTCCATAGTTACAGTAACATACATCTATCCCAATCGGATCTTTCATTCAGAAAGCTCATCAGTACAAGTCCAATACCGATGGTTCCATCAATTATTCCACGTTCGGGCACCCAGATCCCTTGCTGATTATTAAATCTCTTATATCCCCCAAATCCGTCTTTGTGTATTGAAAGCGAAAGCGTTTTCTCAAGCCAGTAATTGGCTTCGTCCAGGTATTTTCTGTCTTGGGTGATGCTGTAAAATTTCCTAAAAAGATAAGCAATGCCCGCGGTTCCATGGCAAAACATCCCATCCAGGTTCTCATTAAGAAGGGGGTCTCTCCTGCCAACAGAATGCTCCATAATTCCGACTGCCGCAGTTGTCCACTCCTCGCGGCCAAGTATTTTCCCTGCATTCCATAATACCCAGGCTATGCTCAGGTCACCATAGCACCACCCCAGCCGTGACGAGTCAGGATTCACTGTTGCATCATTAACACAATTGGAATAAATAGAGAAACTATTTGCTGTTTTATTCGTGTGAAAGAGCATCCATTGGACAGCGCCTTCCAGCAATTGCCTGCAAAGCACGCTATTGATACCGGTATCGTATATTTTCAACAAAATTGAAATAATACCCGGTATTCCATGCGCTAAACCTAAAGTATAGAGCTTTTTACTTTCATAACCAGGTTCTTTTTCTGAAAAGCCATCTATCCATTTTATGCCGTATTGATCCACCTCTTTTGTTTCATCCAGCAGATTAACTACTTCAGCGAGATGACTGGCTGCAAGTTTATCTGGTAGACGATCTAAAGCGTATACCGCTCCTCCAAGTCCTCCAAAAAGATAGTCGTAAAACCCTTTTTTTAATGCATCCTTAGAGCCGTCATAAATATGCTCGTCTATTTCTTCAAAAAAATCTTCCATATCCACTTCAACCACACCTAATCCGGCCATATAATTAATACCCCATGCGATACCGGTATAGCCATGACAGAACTCGCTTGAAGGGGGTGTTTCACCTACAAAATCGATAACACGATCAATAATTCGTTCACAGTGCTCTTTATATACGGTTTCGTTGGTAGTCCTATAAAGTGTGGCGTAGAAGATCGCGTTTGACATTTCGCCAGACAGGAGTGACGGGTGAGAGAAATTATCCGAAGAAATATCCAGTGCGATTTGATTAATTTTATCGTGTATTATTTTTTCAGATATTGGGTTGGCATTAGTTTGTAAACTCATTAACGTCTTAATCTGTCCGTAGTGACTTAATTGATCCTCCAAAACATGATACAGGCAATAGTAGTGATTTCCATAGCTTCGCAGATCACCTTCCGGATATTGATATAACCACTCATCTGTACAATCCAGTAAATAACTCTCCGTACTTTCTCTGACTTTGTCCCAGATAGACAGATAGTATTCAACAGGATTTCCAATATTCTTTTCAATAATAAACTCACCAGGCAATACCCCTTTCCACTCCTGCCTCTCTTGCTCATTCAAATCTCTTTGTAAAAAAACCACCGACTGATATAACTTCTCCACCAATACCATGTGCTTCAGCAGCGTCCCTATCGTATAATCGTAACCATTAGCAATATAGTCGAGTTCGGAAACAGTGAGATTACTTACTCTCAATCCGATAACATGTTTTGTTAAACGCATTTGAGCAACGAGGCCACCAATAACCTTTGAATATCCTGAAGGTATTTCAAGACTCATTATAGATTCATCCATTACTGTTATTGCTTTACTATTCATAATATGGAAAACAGTACAAAATGGAAGTTCTGTTTAAAAAATTCAAACAGAACTTCCATAAAAAATTAAAGCCACTACTTATTAGCAAGTCGCACAACGTGTTACGTCGCGGGTCTGGCAACCGATTCTTGAAACGAGTCTGCAGCAAGTATACGAGAACGAAATACTTGTTGCATCGTCGCCGCCAACTACTTTGGCAGACTCAATCGGATCTAATGATACAAGTGTGGATTTGCCCAGAACGAGCTTCTTTTTTTTGGGTTTGTCTTTTTCCATGTGATGGGTTTTCTTAAAGATAAATAAATGAGAAATGAGAATCTGCAAAAAAAACCGCTCGATAAGTTACAATAGATTCTTTCACGGATATATTTCAACATCCATCAAGATGGCAACAACAAAAGCGAGCCTATCCTACACAACATCTCTACTGCAGCGATTAATAACGTGTTTAGGGCATTGAATTACGTAAACAAAAGTCCCGCATGATCCTTTCATTTTTGAAATAATTTCCAAGCATAATATTGCACACTCACAAGATTAAAATAATCAGGGAAGCAAACAACCAGGTTGTTAGATCAGCCTAGATCTAAATCGAAAATCAAGCATTAATATGGATTGATACACATTCAAATATTTTTTTAAAAACTAGGAATGATCCGGAAAAATATTTAAGTTACCGTACCAATTTAAGTGATCCGATACGAATCAGCTATGAAGACATTCACTTTTTCTGCTGCCCGGAAATTATGGATTATAGAGAGAAGACTGCGGGGCACCTACGTAAATCATTAACCAGATAATTAATTTCAATGACAATTCAAACCTATTTCGACAAGGTATACTGTATAAATATTCCGTCACGGGAAGATCGTTGGGAAGAAAGTCAGGAAGAATTCTTAAAACACGGGATTGACAATGTAACCAAAGTGGAAGGTATTACTGGTATTCCTACAGGGTTACAGCATCATGAAACCATGGGACTCAATCAGCGGGATATTAATTTTCAAAAAAAAATTGCCGGTACTGTAGGATGCTTGCTGTCTCACCTAAAAATCATCAAAGAGGCCAAGGCACAACACTTAAGCAAAATTCTCATTCTGGAAGATGATGTTCAGTTCAGCCCTCAGATGCAGGAAACTTTTGCAAGAATATATAATCAGATTCCTCTGGCATGGACGCTACTATACCTGGGAGGAAATGAGCTGAGCGGCGCCAAACAGGTCAGTTCTAATATAATACAGGTTTCGCATATGCTGATGACACATGCAGTTGCAATCCACTGCTCCATCTACGATGACCTTATCCAAATGCTGGAAGAATGTGCTTATCCCGTTGATGTGTACTACACAATGATACAGAAGAAACATGCCTGTTATTCCATATATCCATACATCGCCTGGCAGCGTGCCAGCTGGAGCGATATTGAACAGCGCTTCAGAATATATGACTTTGAAAACATGTCACACTCATTAACTAATATTTTACAGTGCAAGATAATAGAATAGCTATCCAAGACAAGCTTATGGAGATAGAAGACATGCTCTCCGGTGCAATCACCAATGATATGTCATTACTTGGGGGTGATACTGGTATAAGTATATTTTATTACAACTTATTTAAACTAACAGACGAGGTTCAGTATTGGAAAAAATGTCAATCGCTAACCAATAACCTGATAGACAATTTCCCTGGTGAAGGCTTAGACCAAACAATGGGAGCTGGCTATACAGGAATAGCCTGGGGGTTGAATTTTCTCCAGGGGAGAGGAATAGTTGATTTTGAGGCCGACTATTTCTTTTCCTCAATTGATATGCATATTTACATCCAGTCTTTGAGAAGCCTCATGCAACGTAACTATGATTATGCAAACGGTGCGCTCGGGGCCACTGTTCATGCGCTGAAACGACTCCCGGATGAGAAGGCTTTTGGTTACCTGCGACAATTTGTAGGCGCACTAAAGGGATTACAAGTGGTGGAAGAACATAATATTCGCCGAAAAATCGACCTCCCGGTGGATTTAGCACATAGCATGGCCAATATTGTAAATTGCCTTACGAGGATCTATAACAAAGATCTTTTCAAAGATGATATCATCTCACTTGTCAATGAATATCAGACCTGGCTAACAGTGTTCTGCAAGGAGTACCAGTACTGGCAAGATGTTTGGGACCACGCAGCTGACGAAAAATTCAATTGTTCCCGGCATGGAAAAATCCTACGTATAGCATGGAGTTGTCTGCAAGCCGGACAGGTTTTCGATAATGAAATATGGGGAGAGGAAGGTATGAAACTATTGCAGTGTGCCGGCGATAACTATAGTATTATCAATACCTCCGATCTGAATGCATCATTCTACAATGGGAGCGCTGGTTTGGCCTACCTATTCCACCAGCTTTACAAGAAGACCAGTCTGCCAGTTTGTTTGACCAACCACAACTTCTGGCTCTCTACGACTTTAGTTAAAGCTCAGTATCTTAACAAGGATGATGGCCCGGTCAGCAAATCACATAAATGGGATAACAAATATGGTATACTGACAGGCGCCTGCGGCGTTGGAATCACCCTCATCGATTCTCTGACGACAGGATTGGAAAGCTGGGACGAGTGCTTGCTGCTTGGTATATCCTGATATCCCGTATTACCGTATATTGGTATTACCAATCCAAACCTCTATCCAGATGAAACAAGTACTGACCATACTCATTCTGTTCTGCTTTCACTTAAGCTCTTCATATGGACAGTCTGTTAATAAAGTACCTGCCCCTGCCATATCGCCTACTGTACATCTTGCTGTTTTGGCTAAGGTATGGGGGTATCTAAAATACTATCATCCCACCGTGTTATCCGGAAAGTATAATTGGGATGACGAACTGGTAAAAATACTCCCTATCATACAGACATGCAAATCCATAAAATCAAGAGACTCCATTCTGTTAAAGTGGGTCAGCAAATTAGGCGCTGTTAATGTATCAGAGAAGTCGGGCATTGATACCTCCCGTACACAGTTACTTCCAGACTACTCCTGGATAAAACAACCTGCACTGACTGGTGAGCTTGTATCCTGGTTAGCGGACATCCGGCATATACAACCTCCAAGCGAACAATATTATGTTGAATTTGACTCAATCCCTATTCCTCTTTTCAAGAATGAGTTATCATACGCCAACACCCCTTACCCAGATACCTGTTACCGCTTGTTATCCTTATTCAGATTCTGGAACATAATACAGTACTTTTATCCGTATCGTGATCTGTCTGACTGGGATCATATCCTCACAGAATATATCCCGCGGTTCATGAATGCTTCAAATGAAAAGGAGTATCTATTAAACGTATTATCGCTTGTGGCACACTTGCACGATGGTCATGCCAATATCACCAGCACACACGAAGTACTTGAATCCTACAAAGGAACCAGGTGCGCTCCTTATGAAATCAGATTTATCGAAAACAAAGCTGTAGTTACTGACTATCTGGATGAATTTATTCCCGGAAATAAGCGACCAGAAAATAGATCGGTTCTGAAAAAGGGAGATGTAATCATTAAAATAAATAATCTTCCTGTTGCTGATATCATTCGTAAAAGACTTCCCTACGTCAGCGGTTCCACATATGCCGCACAGTTGAGGGAGATTGCCATTGATTTACTACGGACAAACAATCCGGTCGTTACAGTGAGTGTGTACCGCAATAACAGCATACAACAGCTGCGACTCCGTAGCTATCCTATAGCGCAGGTTGATTTAAATAAGCGGTTTCACCCAACAGATACCTGCTTTAGCATGATAACTGAGCACATCGCTTACATCAATCCTATAACATTACGTAGTGAGTATATTCCCGGAATAATGGACCGTATACAGCATACCAAAGGCCTGATCATAGACTTCCGGTTACCTCCGCAAGAGAATATGACAGGTATAGGTGATTATCTGTCAGATATCCCCAGATCTTTTGCTATCCTGTCCAGGGCGCGCCCGGATTGTCCCGGTTTATTCACAATATGGGATACGATAAGCATTGGTAAAAAGAACGATATTTCTTATCGTGGAAAGGTGATATTACTAACCAATGAAGATACTCAAAGCGCTGCTGAATTCAGTACCATGGCATTTCGTTCTATACCCGGTGTAAGGATCATAGGCAGCACCACCGCAGGCACCGATGGAGATGTTACTTCCTTTTGCCTGCCAGGTGGCATAAATATCTCCATAACCGGACTGGGTGTATATTATCCCGACGGCGGCAAAACTCAGCAAACTGGTATAAAACCAGATATTGAATGCAAACCCACTATTAGCGGCATTATAAAAGATAAGGACGAATTACTGGAGAAAGCCATTAACCTTATTCTTAACTGAATCAAAATTCACACTATTTATAATATAGCAGTCCCAATTTGATAATAATCAGCAATCTCCCTTGATTAGATTAAATGAGCTTATTCACCAGATGTCAATTTTTCAATGTCATCTAAATCCTTATGACGCCCTGCCGCTTTTTTAGCTTCAATTAAATTATTCAAATGTAAAAAACGAATCATTAATCCATCTTCATTGAAAATCTGCGCTTGCGGAAAAGCTTCTTCAAAATTCACACCTTTGAGTTCCGTTATGATATCAATGCTAACTGGCGGCCGGCCGAAAGAAAATACGTCTGTAGTATCTACGTCTAAGAAATTTTGCTCTGTCATATCAAAAATAGGCAGCCCAAATTCAGCGAAGGCACGAGTGAGTTTTAAATAATTTTCCGCAGTTCTCTTTACCCAGATATCCATGTCACCGGTAACTCTTCTATAGCCGTGTAAAATCACAGCATATCCACCAACCAGGATGTAAGCGACATCCTGGTTATTCATGGCTTGAATAAAATCCCTAAAATCGTCATTAAAGATGGTACCCATTAACGATTCAATTTTCGACGAGAGAAATGCTTTCTATCCAGCTTAGGTTGATCAGCTTCAGAAAAGCCATAAGCTTGGGATATGAGGTAATAAGCCTGACGTAAACGTTCCGGATAAGAAATGCTCTTATCAAATATGTTTGCAGCATCTGCCTCTTTAAACTTCTGCATTCTGAATGCAGTTCTATCAAGTTTGTAATCAGGCATAAATACAGTTTATAAGTAAATATACAAGTTAAGAAGAAATAATATAAAATAGTGCTTTTTCACTTGATGGAGACAGGTTTGGCTTCCGGACCGGTTATGAATGAGCGTTACGATATTCAGATTGCAAGGGACTGGAATGTGGCCTCATCCGGTTCGGGCTATGTGACAAAATATAATGTGCGGACGGAGTACGTGAAGAAGTTTGAAGTGCAAAATGTAGGCAGAGAAATCCACAACGAACTTTGGGCGCCTGCTCAAGAACTGGAAGAGTTCCACAGCGACATTGTGGGCCTGATATACTGTTAGCTGTAAGTTTAACGTGCACCAGGAATCGAACCGTATAAAGCTATGCTCCACAACGATTTGAACTTTGACATTCAAAAAGGAAAAATTGATTTAAAGTAAAGGGCCTCAAGTTCAATGACTTGAGGCCCTTTACTTTTCTGTGCCCAGAACAGGAATCGAACCTGCACTCCCTTTCGAAAACAAGATTTTGAGTCTAGCGCGTCTACCAATTCCGCCATCTGGGCAATCTTTCTCAAGACCTTTCCCGCGTCTGTTGCGGGGATGCAAATGTAGAGAATATTTTTAAAAATCCAATGGGTATTCAAAAAAATTTATTCTTTCTCTGTAATCCTTACCTGTAGCAGGTTCTAAGCTCGTCTCCATTTCAGTAAAAAAAAACGGCCGGGAATCATTAGATTTGAATGTTACAACATCAACCAAACAACCCATTCTTCCGGAAAAATACCAAGCTACTATGAGATCATTATTCACAGCCCTGCTCTCTCTCAGCATGATGCAGGCATTTGCACAGAAAACCTATGTACAATGCGGGAAACTGATAGACGGCTCCGGGGCAGCCCCACGCCAGTCGGTTACCGTTGTTATTGAAGGCAGGAATATCACGGCTATCCAGAACGGCTATACGACCGGCGGCGCCGGCGATGTAACAATCGACCTGAAAGACAAAACCGTATTGCCCGGCCTGATCGATTGCCACGTACACATCGAAAGTCAGAATAGCCGGACAGCCTTCGCGGATGGTTTTCGTTTATCCGATGCCGATATAGCCTACAGGGCTGCCGGCTATGCCCGTAAAACGTTGCAGGCAGGCTTCACTACCGTACGTGACCTCGGCGGCTCCGGCGTCAACATCTCCCTGCGCAATGCTATCAACCAGGGCCTGACTGAAGGGCCCAATATCCTCACTGCGGGACTCCCCATCTCTGCCACCGGCGGACACATGGATGAATCCGTAGGACTGCGGGAAGACATCCGCCCTGCCCCAGGCCCGGAAAAAGGCGTGGCCAACGGCAGGGAAGAGCTGGTGAAGGCCGTGCGCTATCAGTTTAAAAAAGGTGCTGATGTCATCAAGATTGCATCCACCGGCGGCGTGCTGGACCTCAGTAAAGACGGCTCCGGCGCACAGTTCACCGTAGACGAGATCAAAGCAGTGGTGGAAACAGCGAAAGACTATGGCATGCGCGTAGCCTGTCACGCACATGGCGCTGAAGGTATCAAACGCGCTATCCTCGGCGGCGTGAGCTCCATAGAACATGGCACCTACATGGATAACGAAGGCATGAACCTGGCCAAACAACATGGCACCTGGTATGTTCCCACTATTATCGCAGGCAAGTCGGTGGCCGACTCCGCCAAGCTCCCCGGCTTCTTTCCGCCGGTAATTGCCCGCAAAGCCGCTGAGGTAGGTCCGGTGATACAACAAACCTTTGGCAAGGCATACAAAGCTGGTGTGAAGATCGCCTTCGGTACGGATGCCGGCGTATATGCACATGGTAAAAACGCGCTCGAATTCCAATACATGGTGGAGGCAGGCATGCCTGCCATGGCGGCTATCCAGTCTGCTACTGCCAACGCTGCAGAACTGCTCGGGATCAGCAATGAAAGAGGCACCGTAGCCACTGGTAAAATCGCCGATCTTATTGCGGTGGACGGTGACCCTTTACAGGATGTTAAATTGCTTTCTGACGTCAGCTTCGTTATGAAAGAAGGAAAAGTATATAAGAAGAAATAGTTTGTGAGAGACTGACCGAAGCGAATATTTTTTTCTCGCAGAGGCGCAAAGAATTAATTTTCACAGCGAAGATCGAAGCGGATTTTTAAGCTCGCAAAGTAAAGCGATTGTAGTAGATAAAATTTTCTACGTAATTTCTCACCTTTGCGAGCTTAAAAATCCGCTTCGATCTTCGCTGTGAAAATTAATTCTTTGCGCCTCTGCGAGAAAAAAATACGCACCGGTCACCCCCTTGCATAACTCATTTCAACGTGGTCGTGTCGCTGTACGCTACGTTAAATGTATCGATTGCTGTCAGCGCCGGAATATAAGCGGAACGGACAGCCACCTTTGTACCCGCCGTTGCCTGGCTCAGTATTACAGAGTCTTGTTTCGCAGAGAGGTCTGCCGTCTGTACTTTTCCGGCTGCATCGTAGAAAGTAAGACGCGTGTTGATGTTTAATGCCGTATCTGTTGCGGAGAAATACAGCTTATAACCGTTTCCCGGTAGCGCCACCGGCGGTTTTGACGCATTCAGCGGGCGATTCACCAGCGAAGAGATATACAAAGGACCATATATTCTAATACCGGAGAGCGACTGTCCCACTGATTTATTTCCCTTACCATCTACGGTATACAGCACAAAATTCTGCACGTACTCCCCAATACCCGATATCAGCGTTCTCACGGTGTCTCTTGAAGTGCCGGAAGCTGTAAGCCGTAATGAATCGAGGTTATTGTTCCAGTAGATAACATAGCCTGTAATACCAGGATCAGGGCTGGGCTGCCATTGCAATAAAGCGCGCTGATTCCCCGCCCGTGCGGTCAGGCTGCTCACCGGGCCCGGATAGATGATCTCTGTTTCATTCAGCAGCTCTTTGTACTTTGTGGCCTCTTTTGCGCAGGATACAGCTAAAAGCAACATCGCAGGCAATAAAAACGTATATGCTTTCATGTTAGTTTTACTTTGTGTTTCCGAAAAGGGTTATTTCCATGGCATGTGCAAAAGTGGCGCCTGACCAGGATTCTGACACGGCGAGCCGCAGAAATCTTGCTTTAGGCGCTGTGAATGGGAAAGTGAATTCCATACCCTTATTGAAAAATGCCTTGTCTGTTGCCGTTGCTGCAGTGGGAGGCGCACCTGACGGAGGCCCCGGCCATACATAATTACCCATATTCACCCAGTCTCCAAGCACAGTACCTACTTCCGCAAATACCGGCAGTACAACGTCTGCAGGCGCCGGGTTATCTGAGCCCCAGATTGAAAACACTTTCGGGTTTCCATGCCCGTATTCATAACCGGATCTTCCGTAGAGAATAAACCGGCTCAGCTTCGCTGACACACCGAGGCCAAAGGTGCATACAATAGGTAATGGAACATTCTCCTGTACGGTATGCCAGCCGGTTCCGCCGGTGTTGCCATTCCACAGGTTACTCAACTCCCACCCGAAACCGATCTTTGTATCACTCGGCAAACGGTTCACAAAGAACTTGTTTTTGTCGAGCTGAATTTCAAACAATGGACTGACCATCTGATATACCGTATCTGAGTTATTCCCCCACTGGTCTGTGATGTAGGTGGCAAACGCCTTAGGCAGCGTATCAAATCCCCTCACCGAAAAATTGACGGCCGCAAAATCACTGAAGTTCTGCTGATAGATTGTATACTTGGGATCACCGGTTGCCTTGTACAACAATATGGCGCCTACCGGCTTTTTCAGCGGATTGGTGGTTTGTACGTTCACCCCACCGAAATCAGCCTGCATTTTAATAGTCTTTGCTACGAGCTGGTACACAGGGGTGTCTGGGTTCACTTTCACCGAGACCATATCTGATTCCACATCAGCGCGTGATACGGCTGTCAGTTTTACTTCATATTCCTTCTTTTTTGCAAAGCCTTCTACGATGATGGTATCACTGTAGTAGCTGGATTTGGTCTGTCTCGACTTTCCGGTTTCATCGTTGATAATGTAAGCGGCTTTTACATACAATACATTCCCTGTTTTCGGGAGGTCGTAGGTGATGTAAGCGCCGCCTTTAAAGTTGTTCACTTTAACGTTGGACACAACGCCCGGCTTGGTCTTATCTGATGCAACAGGTGTGTTATAGCTCACATCCTTGCTGCACGAAAAATGAATATATACCAGTGCCATCAGGGCTGGCAAAACGAGTTTCAGGAAACGGGATGTCTTATACATAACGTTTAGATTTTAGAGTTACCAGTAAAGTGTCTGAACAAGATTTGGATTGTTGGACAAGGCGCCGTCTGAAAGCGGCCAGAAATAATCCTTTACGGTAACGCCGGGAATAAATAGTGTCTGCAGGGTGTAGAAGCCGCTGTTACTGCTCTGGAAGATGCTCCAACCCTGGATAGGATTAGTCAGGACGGTAATCATTTCCTTCCAGCGGCGGAGATCCCAGCCGCCTTTGCCTTCGAAGCACAATTCAATGCGCCGTTCACGGTGAATGATCTCGCGCAGTCCTTCTTTGCTTGCCGGTTTGGCCGGTGCATTGCTGAATTGCGCCCATGACTCCACCACACCTTTCAGGCCGGCGCGTGCACGTACCATATCAATATACCGGTATGCATCTGCACCGGGGCCTGAGGCTTCGTTCAGGCATTCTGCATAGAGGAGATAGAGATCTGCCAGCCGTATACGCGGCAAGCGGTATGGAGTCTGCTGCACGCCCTCATTGAATACGGTAAGATAGTTGACGAGCTTCTTGGGCCATGCGGCCAGCACATTGATCCTCACTCTGTCTTTAGGCCCTGCTTTTGAAGATGGTCCCTTTGCTTCTATATACAACGGGTTATTCGGATCGGTAATGCCGTTGCCAAACCATACACCGCCGTCAAACCCGATGTTGGCATAATACCTGGCTTCCCTGTTGAAATTGTTCTTCACTGTCGTATAGCCGCTCTTGATATAATATTTGTTGTTGTTATCACCCACCTGCAGATCAAACCGGTGGGCATAATCCCAGGTTCTGTCTTCATTGATCGGTACGCCGTTGCCGGAGTAAAACAGGTCGGTGGTGAACATCGGTACAGTGAAGCTGCCGGCTGCGGATGTAGAGTTCTGCACGGCAGCGGTGGTAAGCCGGGGTATACAGAAGGACTGATAACTGAAGGTGGGGTTCAGCGCCCAGATCACTTCTGCGTTGAGGTCCCATTTCTCTGTAACCGCATTCTGGATGGTTAGTACCCTGCGTAACGAGTCATTGAGTGTAGGCAGGTTTGCAGGCTGTATGAAAGTATACAGGCGCATGTTGAGCGTTGCTGCTTCGTCCAGTGCGGCTTTGCAGGCATCGGCAGCCTGTTGCCATTTAGCCGGGTCTGCGGATGCAGGAAAGAGGGTCTGTCCGTCTTTATTCTTAAACTGTGCGTAATCCGTATTGCCATTGAACAAGGGGCTGGCCTGTGTGGCCAGCACTTCCGCCTTTACGGCCATTGCCACTACTCTGGTAACACGTCCCAGCTCCAGTTGCAGGTTGCCGATCTGCTGGGGCAGGTCAGGGATGGCTTCGTTCAGCAGTTGCACGACATAATTGAACACGGTGTCCACTGGTTGCCGTTTTACGCGGATCTCGTCAATAGGCGCCGTGATAGGCTGATTCACTTTATACACCGGGACCGGGCCGTACATCTTTACCAGGAAATAATGGTAATATGCTTTCAGGAATTTTGTCTCGGCAATCCAGCGGCTCTTTTCATCGGGGCTGAGATCAATCGGCTTGTTGATGTTCTCCAACATGATGTTACAACGGCGGATAGCCTGAAAGATAGCAGAGCCGCCGTTAGTGCCGTCCCAGTAGTTCAGTACAGGGCTGGAAATATTCTGCACCGTACCGCGGATCAGTTGAAAACCTGCATCGGAAATAGGTCTCTCCGAAAGATCATTCGGATAAACAATTTCTCCGGAAGTAGTAAACCCCGGATCATTCACCACATTACTCATTTGTTGCAGGTTGCTATAGCAGGTGAACAGATAGTTCTCTGCCTCATTCCTGTTGCGGAATGCATAGTCTATTGTTCCTACATTCTCCGGCGTCACATCCAGGTACTTCTTACACCCCTGCAAGACGGGAAGCGTAAAGCAAATCGCCATTACATAGAAAATCCTGTCAGTTATATATTTCATGTTGCTTTGCATTTATAAGTTAACATTGAGCCCGACGTTATACACTTTCTGTATCGGGTAGTTGAAGCCATTGCTGCCCAGCTCAGGGTCCCATAGCTTGAACTTCGTGATGTTAAAGAGGTTCAGGCCGTTGACGTAGATGCGGCAATACTTCACACCGATCCGTTGCATCCAGGATCTTGGGAGCACATATCCTATCTCTGCTGTTTTCAATCGCAGGAAGCTACCGTCGCGCAGCCACCAGGAGCTTGGTTGCAGGTTGTTCTCGATAGCCTGCGCACTCACGCCCAGTCTGGGATACAGGGCATAGAGGTTCTGATTCTCTTCGGACCAGTGATTGTCTGCAAAGGCTTGTAGTATCTGTGACTGGCTCTGGATCTGGGGAGAAGGGGGGATGACGAAAGGACTAACAGACCTCGGATCGATGAAGAACGATACTCTCGCCTGTCCCTGGAAGCGGGCATTCAGCTCGAATCCTTTGTAGTTGACAGAAAATCCGAAGCCATAAATAATTTGCGGCACGGTGGGCAATCCCATCGGCACCATGTCTGCTACCGTGATGCGGCCATCGCCGTTCAGGTCGCGGTATTTGATATCGCCACCGCGTGGCGTATTGCCTCCAAATTGTTGCGACGGAGATGCAGCTGCTTCTTTATCATCCACAAAAAGCCTTTCGGCAATATATCCGAACTCCTGCTTCAGCATCGTACCGGATTTATAGCGCCAGGGCTCTGCATACTGCGGCTCTTCATATGTCCCATATGTTCCTTTTGAGTAAGTGAAGTTGGACATAAACTGTACCCGGAGGTTCTTTGAAAATACCTGGTTGTAGTTGGCGGTAAGGTCCAGGCCTTTTACATTTACGGTACCCACGTTCGTCAGAATATCCGCTTCCAGTCCCATACTCGACGGGATGTTCCTTTTCATCAGGATATTACTGCGGTTCTGCTGCCAGTATTCCGCGATGACGTCTAAATTCCTGAAGAGCGTCATCTCTATGCCGGTATTAAGGATCTTTGCTGTTTCCCACGTTACGTTGTTGTTTTCATAATTGTTGATCTTCACGCCTGCACGGCCATAGAAATTATTCAGACCGAAAGCGCTGCCATTACCGGCGTTGAGATTCACGTCAGACAAATAGAAAAAACGCTGCTGGCCAATGTCATCATTTCCGCTCAAACCATAACTGGCTCTCAGCTTCAGTGAGGTAATCACATTTGTCAGGCTTTCACTCCAGAACTTCTCCCTGGACACCATCCAGGATGCGCCAATGGTAGGAAAGAAACCATAGCGGTTATTTTTCGAAAATCTTTCAGATCCGTTATATCCAAAGTTGAACTCCACAAAATAACGGGTGAGATAATTATAGCTCATGCGCCCTGCTATATTGAGATTCCGGTATGGCAGCGAATATTGCAGGCTGGGTTGCTGCGTTACAGGGTCAGTGCCATTTGCCACCAGCCGCTGCTGTCTCACTCCAATTAAAGACGCTGAGATGTCATGATCTCCCAGTTGTTTGTTGTATTCCAGTTGTCCCTGAAACTGCAGAAATGTGTTGGCATCTTTACGTCCGGGCGAATAGATCAGGTACTCCGTGGCGGCGCCGCTGTTACCGGAACCTATGCTGCCCTGGAATATACCACCGGGTAATGAGTTGAGCCATGTGAGTGTATACATATTGGCAGCCTTGTTATAATCCTGTGGCTGCACGGTGTAGTAGAAAGGATTATAAGCCATCGTATTATCAAAGTAAGAATAACGGTTGGTATTGAAGAAGCCATGAAACTTCAACCCGGGCGTAATGAAATTCAGATCCTGGTGCAGCTCCAGTGTGGCCGACATACGCGATTCAGAAAAGCGTTTGTATCCTCTCAACATCTGTGCATAGGGATTGGAATATCCTACGCCTATTCCCTGGCTGGAGCTACCGCCGCTCTGAATGGAGTTGCCAAACAGAATATGCTGTACCAGTTTGTTGGCCGAATCTGGCTCATAATATGCAGGAAACAGTACAGGACTGGTATGTACCGCAGCGCTGTAAAGATCTGAAGAAAAAGAAGCATCATTCGTCAGCGGGCCGCTGTAATCATTGAAGTTGCCCCACAGCCTCAACACCATTTCTGTGCTTTTGGTCAGCTTCACATTTACATTGGAGCGCAGCTGGTAATTTTTATAGTTTACATTGTTGTTGAAATTGTTAACGGAGCTTCTTTTCAGCATGCCGTTATCGTTGCTGAATGAACCGGATACGAGGAAGCGCGCAATGTCTCCTCCTCCGCTCACATTCAGATTGGCGCGCTGAATGGTGGCATACTTTTTAAACAGCAGATCCAACCAGTCTACAGCCGGATACACATAAGGGTTGCTGCCTTGCGCTTTCTTCATCGTCTGCTCCGTGTTGTATATCTTATCTGCATCAAACACGATAGGCTGCAAAGGATCGCGGGTGGTGCTGGCTTCATTATACAGCTTCATGTAAGTAACCGGATCTGCGAGTTTGATGGTTTTGGTGGGAGATGAAATAGCATTCTCGAGGATGAAGTTGAGATTGGTTTTTCCCACCTTCCCTTCTTTGGTTGTCACGAGGATCACGCCATTGGCGCCTCTGGCGCCGTAGAGCGCTGTAGCGCTGGCATCCTTCAGAATGGAAAAGCTGGCAATATCATTCACCTGCAAGCGCGCGAGATCATTGGCTGTAAGCTCCACATTGTCTATCAGTATCAGTGGGCTCTGCCTGTAACCAAAAGAGGTCACACCACGAATAAAAAAGTTGGAGTTGTCCAATCCAGGCTGGCCGCTTTGCTGAAAGCCCACAATACCGGCCACCTGGCCCGTCAGCGCATTGGTGAGGTTACTGCCGGATGTTCTAAGGTTCTCTGCTGAAATAGTAGATACAGAGCCTACCACTGATTCTTTAATCTGCTTTCTGCCGAATGCTGTTACCACTACGTCTGTCAATACCGTTTCGAGTGGTTTCAATTTAATCGCGAATGTTTTTGTTCTCTCTGAGACGGTAATGGTATCCCCTCTGAAGCCCACAAATTTGAGCAGCAGTACGGTTCCCGTTTTTACGTCGAGAATGAACCGGCCGTTATTGTCGGTGGCAGTACCCAGTGATTTGTTATCCGCCGCTACGATGGTAACGCCCGGAAGTGGCCGTCCACTGGTGTCTGTGACAGTGCCTGTGGCCGCGATCTTTTGCTGCGCAACAGATTGTAGCGATAGCAGAAAAAAGAAAATGAATGTGGAATGAAAGGCCCATCTGTGGAATAGTTTACAGAACTCTCTCATGTTGTTTGAAGTTATTGGTAAGGAAAATACTTGCCCGGTTCACCATCCGGCAAACGGTATATTTTGGTTGAAATAAAAGTGATATAAAATTACCTCCCCTTCTCTCCCACTTTATCGGGAGCAGCATACAGTCGCAACAGTTGTAATAAAAAATTCTCCCCTGATTATAGTTCGTCTATAACGCGCATAAAAGATATATTACATTAAACGCTCCTTCTCTCCTGCGTTATTGGGAGCAGCATACAATTCGTAATAGTTGTAGTAAAAAATCCTCCTCTGATTATAGTTTTCTATAACGTGCTTACTACTTACATATGTACCGATAATTTCTCTGGGAAAAGGAACTTATTGATTAGATTACCTGGTTGATACTATTTTTCATCGGGATCATCCGGAACTGTGCAATACCTTCAAACTAAAAAATATGGCTGTTCTCCATCGTTCAAACTACATAATTCGAAAGTAGAAAAAAAAACAAGAGAAAAAAACAACAGGGTGTCTTTAGAGAAAAAAGTATCAGCAATTGAGTGCATTCTATAGATGCGGGTATCTTCCTTCATCCGTCGCCTAAACCCTCTCCATTGCCAGAAACACTAATGAGCATGAGATTTTCGGAGCATCATAATTAATAGAAAAGGTCTTACATACGCCTAAACAATAAAAAGCGGGTGGCTGGTACAAACTGTTCAGGCGTTTCTGAAAATATTGATTATTTTAACCTGTAATTCTTACTGAAAATTGCCCGTTATGTTACCCATTGAAACCTTTGTCATTAATTTAAAAGAACGGTCAGATCGTCTTGACCATATAAAAGGGGAGTTTAAGAACAGACCCGAATTCAATCTGCATATTGAAGAAGCCGAAAAGCATTCTGTAGGCGCCGTTGGGCTGTGGAACAGTGCACACAGGATAATCAGGAAAGCGAAAGACCGCAGACTCCCCTTTATACTGGTATGTGAAGACGATCATCTATTTACCGTACACTATTCAGCAGACCGGTTGCAGTCAGCCATAGAACAGGCGATGCAAAATAATGCAAGCCTGCTGCTGGGAGGGGTAAGCAGTATACATACGGCGATCGAGGTTCCGTCCACCAGTCTCTTCTGGGTGAACCTCTTCTCCGGTTCCCAGTTCGTCATTGTTTTCAAAGAAGCCTATGATGCTATCCTGGCAACGACCTTCCACAGTACTGATCATATTGATCTCGTACTGTCAAGGCTCTTTCCGCACAAGTATATTATTTCTCCATTCATTTCTGTACAAAGAGAATTTGGTCATTCAGACGTAACGCCGTTTTATAGCGTAAACCCCGGATATGTAGATAAGTTATTTGCCAATAGTGATACCGATCTGGGGGATCTGCGGCGGGTTGGGAATTACTATAGAGACTTACAAGGGCAGATCCATCTTGAGGAAATATATCTCAATGAGGTTACTGAAAATTTCAGTATCCCCGTTTACCTTTTCACGAAAGATATAACAGAAGGGCAGGTTGTAATAGACCAGCAATTCAGTAACAGGAGTGAATTTGAGGCAGAACTGATATATCTCGACAATAGTGAAACCGCATTCTGGAACGCAGCACAGCAGATTGTAAAGGCGGCAGCAGAAAACGAAGAAGACCTGATCATCTTCTGTAATGATAAACACATCTTCACAGAAGATTATAACGTAAAAGTACTCTTCAGAAATATACTTGAAGCGCAGGAACAACAGGTAGACATACTTATTGGTGGTGTTCACTCATTTCACAATGCCGTCAGTATCACTGATGGCAGGTATTGGGTCAATGGTGCGCTCGGTGCACAATTCCTGATCATCTACCGTTCATGCTTTGATAAAATTCTGTCCGCCAGTATTGCAGAATATAATACTACCCGGCTCGGAGAAGATCACCTATGTGCAACTACCAGCAATAAGATGATCCTGTATCCATTCATCACCACACCATCTGCTATTACAGTCACAGACAGCCTAAGGAGAGGAAATGGCAACATTGTTGTTGATACAAAAACGGCAGCAGAAAAGCTGCGGATTTACCTGGAATGTACACACGATTTCAGATAATTGCAGTCAGTTCATGCTTATTGATCCCTTCAAGGTATTTATCAAACAACCTTTTATTTCCTGCTTTTTCTACCTCCCTGATCAGGATACCGGCGGAGTCTTTCAGCAGTAACCGTAGCAGCGCTGATGTCTGCGCCAGGTCTTCCCCGCTATGTTCTCCATGACCACTATGGTATGCCCTCAGCATTCCTGAAATATTTGAAATAAGTAACCTGATTCCCGGCGCATATTGATCCGTTTTAAAATGCAGAACAACGTAGTTGTTTTGCTGCTGGAAGGTGAAGAGATAAAAGTAAGGAAGCCGTGCTGCATACGCAGCATTTGCCCCGATAGCCACAGACAGGTACCGTTTAGCCACAGCATATTTCCCGACCTTATAATAATAGTAAGAGATACGTGGATAGGTAAGTATCTTCAGGATATTCTTTTCAGCCGATGTAAGCTCAAATTTACCCATCACTTTCCTGGCCCGGGCGAGTGAGGCTGCGGCTTCATCCAGTTTGTTCTGTTTCGACAATATGAATACCTCAGTATAAACCCGGGATAACATCAGCAGGCATTCCATTGTTTCTTTCTCCAGCAGGCGTTGTTTGCTTATACAGATATATAGCAGATCAACATCGCTCACATTCTCCTGTACATCCTTATGCAACAACTGTTTCATAAGATGGAGCACCTCATCAGTATGAGCGCCGAAACAAGGTTCTGCAGAACCTGTTAACATGGTCATCATCTTTCAGCATTATTAAACAGTACGTTTGTTATAATATGGTATCCTACCGTTGCAATCTCTCCGCCATATTATTTTTCTTTATCCTCGCCAGGCTGGAGGCATAAAAACGTTCCAGGAATGTATATAATAGCAGTTCGTATTTGCGCTGCTGGCTTATGAACAACCTGTTCATGAACATATGTACCACACTTGGCAACCAGGAAGGCGGCAACTCGTCGATACCTCCGGACTTCTCCAATATATCCCTGACAACGGGCAGATTGCGGTACGACCGCTCCTGCAGTATGGTTGCCGGCGCTCTAAAGTTATTATCATCGTCATTCGTTTCGTCCATGAAGTGCACAATGATCTTTTGCTGTTGCCGGTACTTATCGTTTAGTTGCTTCCTCAGTTGCTTCGAGCCGCCTGATTCTTCAAAGAAAGAGTTGCTCATATCTTCCGCCAGCTTATGCTTTTGTTCAAGCGAAAGCCTGAAGTCATTAAAGAGCGTATCTATTCCCCGCAGGGAAAAGTACAGGCGATAATCCCTATTGTATTCGCCATCATGCAGACAGGCAAGGAACTTCAGAACAGCTATACTGTCGTTGTAAAAAAGTGATTCAGCATCTTCTATCAGCAGCGGCGTATATCTTTCGAGTTCTCTCTTGTATTCATCGAGCTTCACATTGCTGACAAATGCCTGTAATGTTCCGTTGGACATTATCCTGCTAAAGTTGCTGAAAACGTCCAGGTTCCTTTCGGCATGATGATTATAGAATCTGATTCTCAGGTGAGCGCCTTGCTCGTCAGAAAAGCGGATGAAGAAGAATTGCTCAAACAGGTGATCATTTTTTTCCTCAATGAATGGCCATATGGTGTTGAGCAGTATTTTCTCAGCAGACTCCACACCACAGTAGATCTTAAAATAAAGCCAGCTGCTGTTTACCGGAAAATGGCGGGAAGGTATATGCATATGTACTTCTCCCGGCTGTGCTGTTTTATGTACTTCCGCTGCCTGCTTTACCGGCATAAAAAGAGGAAGGATCAGCTCACTGGCGTATGATTGGTTGCCGGTATCAGTAACGATGCTGTTGTCTGCTGAAAACAGGTATTCTTCGATTGTGATGCTGCTGTTGCGATGCAGGTATTGTAAGAACAGATCGATGGAAGTTGTCTGGCTGAAGTCCAGGAAAAGCTGGTTGTCGCCATAGGAAAGATTGGCCTGTTGTGGTATTTCCCGTTTATTCCGCCAGGTTTGAAAGAAGTGGAAACGGTCTGTGGTATCTGCAGGCATATCAGACAGCTCCGTTACTTCTATTTTCCATTCTGCTTTCCGAAGGATGATATTTTTATAACAAACCCTCGGAAGATGATTTAGTGATCTCAACAGCCCCCAGTCCCAGATGTTGCAGGCGGCAAGGTTTTCGTTCTGAAGGTCGCAAAGGAATTTATAAACAGGGAGACTTCCGAAGTTGTAATTATGCGCAGTGGTCAGCCGGGGCTTTATTTCCTTATTTAATTTTATGCTGCGCAGGACTATTTTGTTGTTTCTTACGCTGACGGCCAGATCGCTGAAAGGGATCTGAGAATCCTGTGGCATACCGGACTTACCAACATAGGGTATCTCATATCTTCTCAGGTTGGGTCGCAGCAGTACGTTACCTACCCTGGCCTGCGGCAGGTGCACCACCTCTGCATATAGTGCATCGGGGGTATTTTTCTCTTCTTCAACCAAAATATCCTTGATCAGTTGTTCAATGTCCTGGTCTGCGTAGGCAAACCTTCCCAGGAGGTTGGCAGCAGATGGACCTGCAAAGTTGCCCAGGTCGAAGATAAAATTATCCTTACTAAGGGAACCGTTTTCTTTTTTCATCAGGTTCCCCATGATGGCCATGCTGTCAGGGAAACTGAACTTCTCTGTGAATTTCCGGAACGCATTCAGTTCACTTTCTTTTATTTCGATGAAAGGTTGTTTTTCTTTGATATACTCAACATATTTTCTGACGACATACTGGTTGATGTAATCTGAGCTTCCAATCAGTTGTGATGTCTGATTTGTTCCGGGATAGAGGTCATCGATCAGCACATTGCCGAATCCTGTTTTTCCATTGACGTTTCCATATCCTACGCCAAGATCCACATCCAACGCTACGTATAAGGGCACCTCCTGATCCTCGAACATTCTGGTGAAAGCGCTTTTAAATGTCTGTAAGTCGCCGTTTTCATTATTCCTGCTTAAGAGCAACAGGTCACTGACCTGGCCGGTGATCTCATTGATAACGCCTTCTTCGATAGTACGTTGTTGCAGAGAGAGAAACAGATCCGTCTGCGTTGTATTCTTAGGTACTGCTGCATCCGGATCGACCATCTTCAACAGCTCTTCAATATTTTCGATACAGGACGTGACATCTGCAGCAGGGTCTTCGATCAGTTCCTTTACACGTTGAAGCGGTTTTATCAACGGGTTACCGGCGTCTATTCTGATCAGCGAAGAGATCAGCTGTGCTAAATTATCTTCCCCCGTTACACTGGGTTCCAGCTCCGGGATCAGTATCTGTGCATTCAGCAGCTCTTCCATGAAATCTTTTATATCATCTTCTTCTGCATCATCTGCAACGGCTTGCAATGTTTCGTACACTTCCCTGAAAGTAACGCCATTCCTGGCTATATTCAACACAGCCTCGAGATAGTCTGTTTTAGGAACGGAAGTAAGATTGTATATCCGGCTGTTATTTCTGATCGTATATTCTGCGTACCTGTACTCTCCGGGCACCTCATACAGGCTGTTATTGAGGTACATTTTCATGTTTTCCTGTATAGTGCTGCTGCGTACAAGCCGCTCAATCAGTGCAGACAGATAGTTCATATCCAGGCGCGTCTTCTTTTTATAGGTCTGCCTGTCACCCAGTACAAGACTGGTTGCCTCCGGCGTTATATCGATGGTGCTGCAACCAGCAAAGGTGCCGAAGGGAGTACATCTCATACAGCTGCGCACCCAGTACTTCCGGATGCTCAGTAACAGGGCTTCCTGCTCTTCCGGTTTTTTGCTGCTGAACCGTCTCCATTCTTTCAACAACTCTGGTGAAGCCAGCTGCAAGCCGGTCATAAACAGACTGTCACGAAGTCCTTCATCAAGATGATCCATCTTTGATAACGGGTGAATCGGTGTTCTGATCAAAGCCTTCGCAAAATGCTTGTACATGTCGCTTGTTTTTATTTGTGCTTGTATAATTTCAATGGCCGGGTTGAAGCCAGGAATGCGCCCAGTAATGAATCAGTGGTTGTGTTGCGGTTCGTTTCGGCATGGCCCTTATTTCCCGGTAGTTGTAAACGAAAACGTCATTCACCGGGATCAGCCGCTGGCTGGAATTGTTGTGTAGTTGAAATGAGTCTTTCATCCGGTACGGACCTGAATACTGAGGAGTTTTATAATTGTCCCGCAGACCACTGTTGTATAAATCAACAATATCTTTTGCGAGAGATAACAGATATGCCTCCCCGGTTACGGCAGCAAAGCATTCAGATGCCAGCGTATCGTTAAAGGGGTCTGTTACCAGAAATCCTTCAGGCGCTGCACTACCCAGCTGTTCAAATGCGTCTGCATCGAGCAGCTCAATGTCCCAGTCCATGTAATACCCACCGAAATGATGTATAATAAGATACCTGGCAATATCCGATGCTTCGCCGTGATTCCTTGCATGGAGCAAGGCGGGTAAAGCAAAGGGGAAGTGCTCTGCGATGAAGCTGTTGATGGTGTTGTCATTCCAGATCCGGATACTGAACTCACGGCCGGCAAGTATATGCCATGACCGCAGACAATGCGCTACCAGTCTGGTTTGCCTCGGGCCTACTATCTGATGAATGATCTTTTCTACCATGTTGTGTATACATACTGCGTAGCGTCAGAGAATACCGGCCGGCTCCGGATGGAAGGTTTTACGGCTACGATTGATCTTTTCAAACCTTTCCCGGGCTTCGTTAAACAAACGCTGAACAAGATCCTTCTGGTCATTATGCGCCGGAGTGACATCCGAATACCCGAAATCCTTTTGCATGGACACCGCCGGCCACAGCACCATTTTATTGGTGATCATACCAGACAAACACAGGTCAGCAATGATTGTGTCATCAAACTCTTTGTTCAATATCCGCTCGAAGAGGTCGCGGTAAATAATAACGAATTGAGTAGCCTGACAGGACGACACCCAATATCTGTTGGCAGATACTGGTACTGCATCCATGAAAGTACTGGGACCGCCTGAAAGATAGTCAGCACCCTGTGCATTAGCCTCCAGTAAATTACGGAAAAGATAGTCCCTCGAATATTCTGGTGTAAACGTATGATCATCCTCACAAATAATGATGACGTCATCTTCATTGTCAACCGCCATCTGAATTACTTTCCTGATGCTCATCCACAGTCCCACTGCCCCGACGGGATGTTTGCATGCTTCCACAATCGTCACATCAAATTCCGGTCTGTTTTCAAACTGCAGCTTTATATGCTCCAGGCGTTCTGTTCTTTCCGGCAGGTTGATGACGTAAGTGGGTAGCGAAAGATCTTCATACGCCTCGTTGTCTTCCGCTACCAGCGGAAGTGTATTGTAATGTTCTTTAATCTTGCTGTACATTTCCAGCCTTGCTATCGTAGCGGCAAACAGTGATTCCACACTGCGTACGCCATCGTTTGCCGCTGTTACGTCCGAATAACCGAAATCTTTCTGAACGGAAATAAAGGGGTATATAAAAAATGTTTTATCGGTAAGGGAACAGAGTTTATAGTCTGCCGAATCCCTGTTACTAAAATCTGTCCCAAGTATTTTGCTGAACAGGCTTTTGTAGATAATGACGAATTGCGTACCGGAAAACTTATTGGTCCAGTTCAGATGGCCGGTAACAGGCAACATATCCTGATACCAGCTGACGCCGCCGCATATGACTTCTGCGCCCAACTGGTTTCCCTCCTGTATGGCCTCTTGTAGCAGGCTTTCGTTATATGAACCGGTAAAAAGATGATCATCTTCGCAGATCAGTATTTTCTCCTCTCCTGTTTCAACGGCCTGTTTCACAATTTTCTTTATACTTTCCCACAGCCCAATAGCACCTGTACTGTTCTCCACAGCTTCGATCACCTGAATGTCGAACTCATACCTGTCATTGAACTCGTTCAGGATATGAACTTTACGGTCAAACCTGTTGCGCAGGTTGATGATAAAAGTGGTGAGCAATTTTCTTTCCATCATATAGTATTAGTTACTGAAGAAGTCTATAACAGCTCTATTGAAACGCTTCGGATCTTCCCTGGGCATATCATGACTGGCGCCTTTAAAGATAAGCAGGCGGCTACCGGGTATGTTATCAGATATAAGTCTGGTGTGCGCTTCTTTGATCACATCGTTTTCACCGGCCATTATCAGCGCCGGGCATTTAATCATTTTCAATGCCTGTGGATTAATATCCGGCTGGGTAAGGAGACTTTTTTTAACGCGTAATTCAAAGTTGTTGCTTTTGGCGCCTGCCTGTTCCATTTCTTTGATCTGGTTGCGTATGGTGTCATTGACCCAGTCGTACACGGATGATTTATCATTATACAGATTGGCTCCCATAACGGCCAGTTTCTTTATTTTGTCAGGATGCTTCATAGCTAGTATCAGCCCCGTATTTCCGCCATCACTCCATCCCAGCACATTTACGTTATCGAGTTTCAATGCGTCCAGGAGTTTGTACATATCGTCAGCATACAGTACATAGGTCAGCAGGGTTCCGTCTTCCGTTGACTTGCCGTGCCCCCTGGTATCTACTGCTATTATTTTGAAATGTTCTGACAGGTCGCCAATCTGTTGATCAAACGACTGTATGGATTCCAGTGCGCCGTGTAGTAACAGGAGTGGTTCTCCCTTTCCATATGTTTCGTAATAGATCTTTATTCCGTTTATATCCGCATAATGCCCTGTGCTGTTGTTATTACCAAATCCTGACGTCTCTGTATCCGCGGCGTTGATGAGGAGCGACAGACTTCCGCTATGCGCCTTCTGATTAGTGGTAGCAATGTTCACCGTTTTCGGTGTGTTGACAAATTTCCAGGAAGAGATGTCTTTGTTTTCAAAGTCTGCATTTATCAGCGGGATTTCTGTCTGAATACCTTTGTCATTTATTGTCAACTTTATATCATCATAGAAAAAACCGGCTTTTCCTGAATAAAGAGCGCCGACAGCAAGTTTCTCCGCACGCTTGTCAATCTTTCCGCTCAATACAAGCTTGTTCCATTCACCGGGTTTAAATGATTCCATATCAAGTTTCCCCACCAGATTATTCAGCTGTTTGCCATTTCCCATACTTATTGCGATGAGCGACGAGCCGGAGTTACGATCGCCACGATCCGCGAACAGCCAGCACTCCAACGTGAAGGGCTTACCCTGGTAGGCGGAAACGTCCACCATCTGGAAGAAGTTGCCTGGAATGTTATTCTGCGATTTCGCAGGAATTAAAACGAGCATACATAAAAAGGAGATGGTCAGAAAAATGATTGTTCTCATAGTCTGTTAACATTGCTTATAAGCTTAGCAGCGGAATGGATTGCAAATCAGCATGCACTATAACGTGGTATGCTTAATGGTACAAGCCTATTAGATAACTGCCAGCCGGGTTAGGATAATACCGGAGAACGCTCCGGCGCATTTATCTTTTAATAATAAACAATATTATTATCCACGCCAAAAAAAAGCTATGCGGGTGTCCCCTGAGGTATTACAGAAAGAAAGCATTACTCCACTTTATACTATTCTTATCCAGATAAGAGAGTAATGTAAGGTTCACTCCTACAAGTCCGTCGAGCAGGCCATGTCTGTTCTGGTAATGTGCCTCCCTCCTTGACTCCTCTCCAAGCATGGAGACTGTTCTTTGCATCCAATGCGCTGCACCTGCCGCATACTGATCCCGCCCGGACTCTTCCTGCAATACTTTGTAGAATACCGAGAGGCCAGCTGCGCCGTGACAAAAGTACGGATCACTTATCCATGTTGAGGTGTCATCTTCTCTGCGCAATGTATTTATTCCAATTTCGTCTGCAATCCTTATCAGTTCCATGTTTTCCAGTACTGGTGCTGCCCGGTAAAACAGCAGAGCAGGCCCCAGGTCGCCATAGCACCAGCCCAGGCGCACTCTTTCTTCAATATAGTTGTCTCTGGGAACAATCTTGGCAGGAAAAAAGGAATAGTCGCCCGCTACGCTGTCACGATTCCTCCTGTAATATAATAAAAGACGGATACCTGCTGCTACTGTGCTTTTTACAAGATCCCTGCACTTTACCAACGGGAGCGCCTTCAGCAGAATCAGCAGCATTCCCGTGAGCCCGTGGGATAAGCTCAGGTTTATTACGCCGCTGTCCTTCTCTTCGCTCTCAAGAATATTTTCGAACCAGATGCCATGCTCTGTCACTTTTGCGTTGTTACATATTTCTTCCACCAGCATGTCAAGGTACGGATGCGGTTGGCGATTGGCAAGGTAGTATATGACACCGAAAGTTCCGTGCAGGCAATCGATATTGTTCACTTTGATCTGCTGTCTGGCTGTATTGAATAAAAATTCATTGATACTTTCAAATTCATCCTCTTCAATCTCCAGCCCCAGTGCTATATTCAGGGCATTCATCACAAATGCGAAACCAGCGGCCCCACCTCCGTAATGCGCACCGAGAAGATTATTGCTGTCGCTGTTGAATCTGTCAATTACTCCTTCCAGTAACAAAGCAGCCGCTTCGCTGTCCTGCTCCCGGCCGAATGCCTGGTATAACACCCCATGATAATAAGCCAGTCCCAGATTTCCGCTGAAAAAACTGTCGTTTCCCGCAGGCGTTGACAAGATCTGCGCATGTATGTCCTGAAAAGTATTCTCAATTTTCTGATGCATAAAATATAAGCATGTTACTTTGTGTAATAACGTGAACGTGCATGCAAATAAGTTTTCTACTATTGTTCCTGTCTTACAGTGTTCTTACCGGGTAGGAGATCCGCCACATTATTCATGACTAATGTGGCAGATACATACAGTTACTTAATTACAGGGCCGGCGGCGGCGGGGGTGGCGGGGGCGGTACTGTGTTAGTGCAGATACAGGTGTAAGTAGCGTTGGCTGTACAGGTGTCGGCACAAGTCCAGCCACCTTTTGAACAACGAAAGATACTTGTAAACGCCTGCTCACCACCACCAAGGATGTCTTGCTGTGTCTGGGCATTTAATTGGGCAATTGACGTTTTGTTTAAGGTTAACCTTCTTTTTTTCATTTTGGTTAAGGGTTTTACGGTGATAAATAAAGTAACATCCCTATAAAAATATACTTTTGAATCCCATAAAAACATCACTATGCCGATAAGGCAATTACCCCCTTTAAAAACATCCCTTACATACACGTGGCATTAATTCAACAAAACTATTTGTGCCTGACGGCTTTAAATACTATTCGTTACTGTCATCCTCCATCCGCTGATGCGGCCAGTTTTCATGTAGAAAATCCGGCTCTCTTTATCAAGTGAGTCACATGAAATTTTCAAGTCGTTAAAAAATGGGGCGATGCCCCTTTTTATCGGAAATCCGCCACACCATTCACCGCATGTGGCGGATACTTCCGGATTACTTAAATGCTGACAGGAATAGACCCACTACCTGGATTGTTAGTGCAGATACAAGTGTAAGTAGCGTTGGCTGTACAGGTATCAGCGCAAGTCCATCCACCTTTTGAACAACGGAAGATGCTGGTGAATTCAGCTTCACCGCCCAGGACGTGTTGCAGTGCCTGATCATTTAATTTAGCAATCGACGTTCTGTTCAATGTTAACTTTTTCTTTTTCATTTTGATGAAGGGTTTATTGGTGATAAATAAAGTAACATCAAAACAAAAAAAATTATTTTTTGAATCCTGTAAAAGAAATATAGTGATGTTGATAAGATGTTTAATGACTTAAAAAAATATATTTCTACGAGGATATAATCTATGCACGACATTAAATACAGGATAAATCTTTACACCTAAAGGCTTTAAAGAATCCCTTCTGATGCTTCATTTATTTTTAATGCCAGGAACCTCCATGAAAATAAAGTTTGATATCCTTATCAAGCAACTTAAATTAAGTTTTCAAGCCATCAAAATACAGTTCAATAAAACGGGTGGATGTACCGATATAGATTTTCTGCGGTTCCGGCATTTCACCGGTCCAGGTGAAATGACCGTTGGTGACGCGCACAGAATCTGTTGGTTTTACATTCGGTCTAACTAAAGTACAATAAATTTCAATTATTGTATCCGGGAAAAGATCTTCATCAGCGCAAACGGACTCCCACACATTCCGCACTTCTGAAAGCTAATCCCATAGCTACTTTCAGGAATACGCCGTTCAAATTGTTATCAGGAAGTTAATGAAATTAGTCCGTTATGATTGATTACTATCAACGTTCCTGTTGATGTCAGTCATTGATTAACCAGCAGATTTTATTGAATATTTGTATCAAAGGAACAAAGATGTACAACTCATTCACATATCTCCAGCTACAGAAGATGTTTTGCTCTGGGTTCTCATTTATGCCTATAGATGCGCTGGAGTTATATGACAGGTTCATTTATAAAAGCTACGCGGCAAATGCCAACATCCAGACGGTGCTTGACAGATATGCCCGGGAGAATGACCTTGCAGGTGTACACGCCAGTGTGTTGTTATTAAAGATGCGGCAGAAAGATATTCCGGTTGCTGCTGCCCTGCTGGGCCACCTGAAATATGCCGTAGAGCAATTCCGGAACCGCGCAGGCTTATTGCTCAGATGCCCGGAAGAATACCGGAGGCTGCTGGTAGCCATGGAAGAATACAGAGAGATGTTGGACGTATACCAGGAAGACGTACAGCTCTATATTACAGCACGCCTTTCCGCCGCTGAAAGCCGGGAGGGCGAGATATTTGAAGAGCCCACAGCCGGGAATATCCATCAGCTGCAGGTAGTGGCCAGGGAATTCCTTCTCCGCACCGAAGAGTTTCTGGATATAGTGCAACGTTCTACCAGTGAAGTGCTGCCTTCGCGTAAGCCCATGCTGATGCCGGAGGAAAGAAACACCATCCTGGAGATCATCAAATCCGTGGTAATATTCAAAGGATTGCAGGGCAGCTCCATTTACATCCTGGAGCAATGGAGGGAACAGGCCATATACATCAACAAACTACAAAAACTGAACTAATTTTGCTTGCTTCATAATTATAAGGACTACTTACTAATTTCAACAGACAGCTAACAAACAACAAAACGCCCCCGCTATCAGCGGGGGGCGTTTCCATATTAAACCACTCTCCAATCATTATTCTTCTGTCTCTTCCGGCAACCTGAACTCCTGCTTTTCATCAGGGAATCCGGTGGCATTCAGCTCTTCCAGGGTCCGGTTGTCTGTACCGGTAGTTATCAGCCATAATCTCCCGGCCTTGCGCAGGATCTGCGCATGCAGGCCAAACAGGTGGCTGAAATCGTGCTCCACGGCCGCGGCTGTACGGTAGTAGCTGACGTCCATCCAGCCAAAGCTGTGCATCATCCTTATTTTCTCTATAGGTGCATTGGAAGGCAATTTCTCATTCGCAGGAGAGCATTTACCCTCTTCATGCGGCTTCCTGAAAAACTCAAGTTTCAGATTGGGATAGAGTGAATGAAACCTATCCTCTATATCCGCTACAATAGCTTCTTCACTGATATATATTTTCATAACTATAGTTTTTTCTTACCACAATATTATCCTTGTTTTAGCTGCCATGAAATGAGGACTGTCAGGTGCGGACTTGACTGTGGTCATAAACCTGCTGGCTATTCTTAGTGAAATTAACAGTACAATTCATTATTTATGGAACTGTTTAATACCAGCCAGAACGACCAGGATCCGCCGCTCACCGCGCCGGTACATGAGGAAAAGAAATTCCTTGACGGGCCAAGATCGAGAGCAAAAGAGTTCTCTTTCTCCTTTAAAATACTGATTGAATTTATACGGGGTTTCAGGGTATTTCACTTTGCAGGTCCGTGTATAGCGGTCTTCGGATCTGCCAGGGTAAAGCCGGGATCAACCTATTATGAGATGGCGCGGAAAATGGGAGCAGGTATCGCCAACATAGGTTTCACGGTTATGACAGGCGGCGGACCTGGTATCATGGAAGCGGCCAATAGGGGCGCCAAAGAAGCACATGGAAGGTCTGTGGGATGCAATATCAGGCTGCCTAAAGAGCAGGCCCCTAATGAATGGATGGACAGGCATTTCAACTGCCGTTATTTCTTTGTCAGGAAGGTGCTGATGTTTAAATACTCCTACGGTTTTGTGATCATGCCGGGGGGAATTGGTACCCTGGATGAATTTTCGGAAGCCCTTACTTTGATTCAGACACATAAAATTCTTAACTTTCCGGTAGTTTTGATGAGTAAGGGTTATTGGGAACCACTCATGCCCCTCTTTCACAAAATGATAGATGCTTACATGCTTGAACCGGAGATAATGAAGTATATTCTGCTGACAGATTCTGTGGACGAGGCCCTGGACCACCTGCAAAAATTTGCGGTGGCCAAATACCAGGTGAAGCATCATCAGGCATTCCAGCCTATCCCGTTACTGGGAGAACCGGGGCCGCAATAAAAGCAGAACAGAACAAGCCTATGAGTGTTTCCATTAAAGACCTGGACATCCATTTTCAACTCAGTGTTTTCGCGGCCATTATGGAACGTATCCCTGGCCTCGTTGCTGTAAGAGAGCTGGAATCCGGCAGGTTAATGTATATTAACGACACCGGTATTACTATGCTGGGTACTGACGACTACCCTTCCCTTGAGCTGCTGATGGAGCAAAATGTCCTCGGCAAAGGTACTGCCGTGAAGACAACCATTACTTCCTCCCCACGGGAAGGCCGTTGGCAAAATATAAAAGAAGAACCCTTCACAGGTATCTATGAGGAAATACTACTGAAACACCATCATAAAAGCTACTGCTTCTTCCGCATTACCGACATAATGTCGGACCGCCAGTACCATCAACAGCTGAACAGGGAGCTGCAAAGATTCGGCGCCTTGTTCGACTATGCCAGCATTGGAATACTGGTTACAAACCAGCGGGGCGAGATCATCATGATTAATGATTTTGCCCTCACCCAGTTTGGATATACCAGGGAAGAACTGTTGGGTAAAAAAGTGGAAATACTGATCCCGCAACGGGTACACCCCCGCCATGAAAAACATCGCCAACGATATAATCAGCATCCGCAGAGCAGGCCCATGGGTATCGGGCTGGATCTTTTCGGTGTAGGGAAGGATGGAACCGAATTTCCTGTTGAAATAAGCCTCAGTCATTACTCTAATGAAGAGGGCAATTTCGTGATCGCTTACGTAAATAATATTACGGAAAGGAAAAAAGCTGAAGAAAGCATTGCAAAGCTAAATGATGAGCTGGAGGCAATGGTAGAAGAACGTACACTTCAGCTCAGAACCGCACTCGATGAACTTGAGCACTCAAAGGAAGAACTGATGACAGCCCTGGGCCGGGAAAAAGAACTTGGTGACCTTAAGTCCCGTTTCGTTTCCATGGCATCCCATGAATTCAGAACTCCGCTCAGCACAATCCTCTCTTCCGCCTTTCTCATCAAACACTACGGCGAAGAACAGGACCAGCCTGTGCGCAACAAACATATACAACGTATAGTTAACTGTGTTAGCCTGCTTACCGATACGCTGAATGATTTTCTTTCCGTGGGCAAGATTGAGGAAGGCAAAATACAGGTACGCAACTCTGAATTTGACGTAACTGAACTTCTGAGCACCATCATTCAGGAAATGCAGGGCCTCGTCAAAGAACACCAGGTAGTGGAATACCATCATAATGGCGCCCCGGTTATATCCCTCGATGCTTCCCTGCTGAAACATATTGTCATGAACCTGTTGGGTAACGCCATCAAGTTTTCCAAAGCCGACGGGCACATCACCATACATACTGCCGTTACTGCAGATGAATTCCTCTTTACCATCAAAGACAATGGTATCGGGATGTCGCATGACGACCAACAGCACCTCTTTGAGCGGTTTTACCGCGGCGCCAATGTCAGCAACATCCAGGGTACCGGTCTCGGGCTGCACATCGTACAGAAATATACTGAAATGATGAACGGCAGCATCTCCTGCGAAAGCAGGCTCAGTGAAGGTACCTCCTTTCATATTACTTTTCCCCAGGAAAATAAAAATCTCTGACCATGAAGACGATTCTACTCATCGAAGACAATGAAGAACTGCGTGAGAATACGACCGATATCCTGGCTATTGCCGGGTATAAAGTAATTACGGCCGACAATGGGAAAACAGGGGTGGAAATGATCCTGGAACATAAACCGGACCTCGTTATATGCGATATTATGATGCCGGTGCTCGATGGCTTTGGCGTGCTGCATCTTATGCAGCAACATGAAGGAGTAAAAGATACGCCTTTCATTTTCCTTACCGCCAAAACCGAACGCACTGACATCCGCAAAGGAATGGGGATGGGCGCCGATGATTATATCACCAAACCCTTCACAGGTACAGAACTGTGGGATGCCATCGCGAGCAGGCTGCGTAAAGCAGCTATCCGCAGACAGCATTTCCCACCGAATCTGCAGGGGTTGAACAAACTGATGTACGAAGCAACCGGTAAAGAATCCCTTAAAGCACTGGCAGAAGGAAGGGATATTGATAAATACAAAAAGAAGCAGGTCATTTATAATGAAGGGAACCGCCCTACCCGCCTGTTCTATATACAGAAAGGCAAGGTGAAAGCTTACAAGAGCAACGATTTTGGCAAAGAGCTGGTCATTGATCTTTACAATGAAGGCGATTTCTTCGGATACACTGCCCTGCTGGAAGGTACCTCGTACAAAGAAACCGCTGCTGCCATGGAAGACAGCGAGATTGCCGTGGTCCCGCTGCGCGACTTCGAAGAGCTGCTCAACAACCACCACGAAGTAGCCGTTCAATTCATCCGCATGCTGGCAAAACACGTGACAGATAAGGAACAGCAACTACTGGGCCTGGCCTATAACTCCCTCCGCAAAAAAGTAGCGGAAGCGATTATCAGCCTGCACAAAAAATACAACCAGCAAAAGGCGCCTCCATTCACTATTGATGTCAGCAGGGAAAACCTTGCGACTATCGCAGGTACTGCCACCGAATCTCTTATCCGCACACTCAGTGATTTCAGAGACGAAAAGCTGATTGATATAAAAGGTAGTATCGTGGTGATCCTGGATGAAAAGAAACTCGCTAACATGTTGGGCTAAATATCCGGACACTTTTTATTCAGATAATTACTGAAATCCATACTTAGCGTATTGAATGCTTCGCGGGTAAGCATCATGCGGATCTGCATGCCTTGCTGGAGTCTATTGACAGCTTCCAACTGCGACAGAGAAACTGAGTGTGTCATCATCGTCCTCAGCTCCTTCACTTCATGCTTTAGCATACCAATCTGTTCATCCTGCCGGAGAAACCGGTTCTGAAAGGCTTCCAGGTATTCCAATTCTTTCCGCTGCAAGCTGCTGGATAAAATGTCGGCCAGCTTCGTTTTAAACCGGATGTTATTATCTTCCATATCTTTCAGCACCAATCGCCAGCTTTCATTCTCTGCCAACAGCCTGTTTAGTTCATCTTGCATCGTCTTTACTTTAATGTAGTGTTTCCCGGGCCAATTTAACCCGATATTATTATATGCAATATGACCATCGTCAGGTTGCAGCCTGACGGTTCTCATATCGCGGATTATTTGTTGTGTGCCACAAACAGCGGGATGACCACGTTATCCATCAGCACATCTGCCATACTCTCGCGGAACCAGCGGGATACATTGCCGCGCCGGTAAGCGCCCAACACTGCCAGGGTACCACTGGGCTGCCGCTTCAGATATGCAGTGATACTTTCTTCCGCGTTTCCCTCCATCACTTTGTAGGTGGCCTGCGGAAAATGTCTCTTTACAAAGTCCTTCACCTGCTTCCTGTTTTCCAGATGTGTACCTGTACCGTTTTCATTGACAGATAATACCACCGTGGGAAGATCTTTGAAAGAAGAGAGCAGGTAGTTGTACATCTTGATAGCATATACCGAAGAAGGTTCTCCATCATACAGCAACACCACATTTTCTATTTCGGTGTGAACGGGTGGAAAGATGGGATCATGCGGTACCAGCAGGACCGGGCATTGCACGTCCGTCAATACGTCCTTCACAAAGCGTGTTGGCGGCGGCGTTTCACTGCGTACAAATGTTTCCTGTACATCCAGTATCATGAGGTCCGCATAAATGCTTTCTTCCAGTACCGACAATATGGAAATGTTTTTATCCTGGCGGATATTATAAGAAATACCGGATTTCTGGCAGGCAGCTTCAAACCTTGCAGCGGATGCGCCTCTCGCCTCCCGGTCAATGTCCTCCAGTATTTTTATGGTCACCTTACCGGCCCCCGATTTAAACAGATGATACAGACTGAAACTGTTGTAGGTAGGGTCCTCCGGGAAAACGCCCGTCAGATGTGCCTGTTGTTGCTTTGCCAGTAACACCGCGTAATGAAGTGTGCTCTCTGAAAACCTGAGTCCGTCGAAAATAGCAGTTATCCTTTGCATAATATCCGTTTTGAAACAAAGCTACAGCGAACGTGAAAGGTGGTCAATGATAAGGATCAGGCAGCGATAATGATACTTGTCATATTGTGCTACCGGGATGCATGACTGCGGTCGGGCTGATGGCTTCCATCAGAAAATTACTGTAAATTGAAAGATGGAAAAGACAATCTATATAGGACTGATCAGAGAGGAAAAATATCCGCATGACAACCGAGTGGCTTTCACCCCTAAACAATGTCAGTGGATCATGCAGCATTACCCGCAGGTGCAGGTAGTGGTGCAGCCTTCTCCCCATCGTTGTTTCCGGGATGAAGAATACCAGAAGAACGGCATTCCTTTACAGGAAGATCTCACACAATGCCACCTGCTGCTGGGTATCAAAGAAGTACCGGTAGCGTTCCTGATCCCCGGTAAAACCTACCTGTTTTTCAGCCATACCAAAAAGAAGCAGCCGCATAACCGCCATATGCTGCGCACCATCATAGACAAAGACATCACCCTGATCGATTACGAGTGCCTTGTACATCCTGACGGCCAGCGCATCCTGGGCTTTGGTTTCTTCGCAGGCGTGGTGGGTGCGCACAACGGATTGATGGCCCTGGGAAAGAAAACAGGCGATTTCTCTTTCAAACCGGTACATACCTGTCATGATTTCCAGGAACTGATCACACATTATTTCGGTGTAAAGCTCCCTCCTATGAAGATTGTGGTAACCGGCTCCGGCCGCGTGGCGGCCGGCGTGCTGGAGATCATGGGCCTCCTGGGCATCAAATACCTGCCGCCGGAAGAATACCTCGTAAACCAGTATGCATACCCGGTGTATACACAACTGAAAGCCGGAGAGCTGTATTTGCGAAAGCATGACAAAACTTACAGCAGGAGCGATTTCCATGCCCATCCGGAGAACTATGAATGCAGGTTCCTCCCCTATGTGACCGTTAGCGATGTACTCATGAACGGCATCTACTGGGATCATAACATACCTGCGCTCTTCAGCCGGGAAGACCTTCGCAAGGACAATTTCCGCATACAGGTGATTGCCGATATTACAGACGATACCCACGGTTCTGTACCGTGCAACCTTGGTGACAGCACCATTGAAGATCCCGTGTATGGTGTAATAAAAGATACCATGGAGAGAACAGTGCCTTATCAGCCCGGTACCGTAGACATGATGTGTGTCAGCAACCTGCCCAATGAACTACCCCGCGATGCATCGCAGTATTTCGGCGATCAGCTGATGAAATATGTTTTTGACGAGCTGCTGAAGCCGGAGAGCGAGATGATCAGTAACGCCACTATAGCGGCCAACAGCGCGCTCACTGAAAGGTTTTCCTATCTGGAAGACTATGTGAAAGGGGATCAGAGATAGAGGTAATAAGGCTGAAGAAGACGGGTGAACGGCGGCGTATATACGTTGTTTTCGTCATAGATGGCCAGCTCTGTGGCATGAGGTTCTGTGAACGTTTTGCTGAAGATGCCTACCGCCCGGAAGAATCCATGTTTAACGCTTTGCTTTACATATAATATTTCCTGCGGGTAATAACCGGCTGCTGCCGCCAATGTTGTCAGCTCTCCGAAAAAAGGATATGGCAGCAGGATGGAAAACATGCCATCCTCTTTCAATTGCCGGTCTACAGCGGCTATCAGCTCTTTGTAGCCGAGTGTGGTAGCGTGCATGGCCTGGTCTTTCTGTGCATGGCCACTCTTCAGCGAGGCTTCATAAAACGGGGGATTGCTGATAATAAAATCATACTTCCGGTCTGCCGGCAGCTGACGTACATCCGCTTCCGTTAGCACCAGACGGTGCGCCCACGGCGATGCGGCGAAATTTTCTCTCGCCTGCCCTGCGGCTGACGGGTCCAGTTCAACAGCGGTGATATGTGCATCCATCTGTTGCGCCAGCATCAGGCTCAGCAGCCCGGTACCTGCGCCTATATCCAGTATAGCCGTTGCCGTTATATTGCGGTCAGCCAGGAAGGACGCCGTAAAAGCGCCCTGTACACAGGCGTCAGTACATACCTTCATCGCGCACTGCCCCTGGTTGACCGTAAATTGTTTGAATCTGAAATATGAATTCGCCATTGTTATTTGTCACTCATCACTATTGATAAATTGGGCATGCGCAGATGACGGTGCACTGATTCCGGGTGCGCCTCTCTGATCTCGCAATGCTGCAGCTGTGCGCCGCCCGTTGTTTTCACAGGCAGCGTTTGTGTATACAACACCTGCGGCACATTCCTGTTCACCGCCCAGCTGGCTGTTTTCGCAAAGCGGCTGTAAAACTTCACCAACAGCTGGTTCTTTCCCTGTCTGAAAGGCAGCAGCAGCAAGGATTGCTGTGTGCTTCCTCTCTCAGGATTATTCTGCACCAGTTGTTCTTCTCCATTAAAATATACAGCAATACCATCACCACTGGTGAACCCTACCAGGTAGTTGCCTGCTGCGGGCGCATCGATCTCCTGTAATGCATACCAGCCCAGCTCACGGTCGCCCTGCTGTTCGTGCAGTTCATCGTTCTTCAGGTCTGCGCGCAGGGTCCAGGATTTTTTTCCCCAGGGCTTTGCAGGGTCGATCTGCTGTATATCGCCATGAACGCCATCGATGCCTGTTCTGTATGTACCGGCATAATACATAGGTCCCCATTTCAATGCAGCGGCATTATTATTAAGCTGTTGTCCGGCGCCGTCATCCAGCTTCACATCCTGGCTGCCGCCGTTCATCTTCAGCTGTATGCTTCTGCCTTTCTCTGCATCGCTGTAGACAACGCGGAGTGTGGCCGGTTGCTTCGTAGTGAAAGTCCATGATTCGCCTACGAGGCTACGGTAGTAGCTTTCATAGTCCACACCGGAAAAGCTGTACAGCGGGGTGGCATTACCACGATGCAGTGCCGCAGGTGATTTCAGCAGATGAAGCGGCGTGATGCCGGCATCTCCTTTAAAGGACAGGGCCAGTACTTTTATGTCTTTGTCGCCCACTTCAAAACCGGCAGGCAGTTGTATGGTAGTGGCGCTGTTGCCGGTGCTTATTTTGCATGACAACTTCTTGTTACCGTCCAGCAGGGCGATGCCGGTTACTTTGCTATTCAGTCCGGGCAGGGTGATAACACCGTTGTCTGGTGTTTTCAGCAGGTGGAGGTAAAGCTTTCCGGGCTTTGTGGTCACTTCGCCCCATGCAAAGGTAGTATCGAAAGGATTGGCTTGTGCGCTGTAGATGGCTTCCCCATTGTGTTGCAGCCATGTGCCGTTTTGCAGCAGCACATCTTTTTCAAACTCCACTACCGATCCATCGCCACGCGGGCCGATATTCAGCAGGTAGTTACCACCACGGCTCACCACTTTAATGAGACCGAGCAGCTTCTCGTGCGCTTTGTCTGCGGCAGGTCCGTGCTGTTGCCAGGAGCGGTATCCCCAGGTTTCGTCATATACAGAAGCTGGTGTTTGCCAGGGTGAAGCTATTTTATAGTCAGGATACTGGTTGTCTCCCATCACACAAAAATCTCCCGCATCATTACCCAGGCGGCCGCTCACCATACATCCGGGTTGCAGCTTATGTACCACTTCTGCCAGCTCTTTGCTCTGCTGCGCTGTGAGCGATCCCATGTCAAACCATATTTCGGATACCGGACCATAATTGGTCATCAGCTCCGTCACCTGCTTCTTGTTGAAGGCATGATGCTCAGGTGTGATGGGATCACTGTTGCTGCTGGAGATAGGATATGCCTGCGGGAAATGCCAGTCGATCAGGGAGAAATACATCCCGAACTTCAGCCCGTGACGGTGGCAGGCTTCCGCCAGTTCCTTCAGCACATCGCGTTTGAATGGGGTGGCATCCACCACATTGTAATCAGTATATGCGCTGTGGAACATACAAAAACCATCGTGATGCTTGGAGGTCATTACTACTGATTTCATACCAGCTGCTTTTGCCAGCAGTACAATGGAATCGGCATTCCAGTGTTCAGGATTAAAGCGTCTGGCCACATCGCCGTATACATCGCTGTAGATGCCGGCGTGGGATTGTATCTGTTCACTGTACCCCCTGGTAACGGGTTTGCCTTCCCATACCCCACCCAGCGTGGAATAGATGGCGCCCCAATGGATAAACATGGAATACTTCTGGTTCTTCCATGCTGCGCGCGGATCTGCGTCCTGCGCTCTTCCTGTGCCGGCGGCCATTATCAGCCCCAGAGCCAAAACAAAAATCTTCTTCATAACTAATCAGGTAAAACTATTCTCCCCTAAGATGCAAAACAAATCAGGAGAATCAAAGCAATATGTGGCAAGATATTTAAAAGGCAGCCCTGGCGGTAGGTACGGCGTCCAGTGATACAAACTCGCCGGCCAGGTACTTGTAATAGGCTGTAATAGCAATCATTCCGGCATTGTCAGTACAATATTCAAACTTAGGAATGAACGTGCGCCAGTTGTGTTTCGCGCCATATTCTTCCAAAGCCTTACGCAGCCCACTGTTGGCGCTCACGCCACCGGCGATGGCAATATCGCGGACGCCTGTTTCCCGGGATGCTTTCACTACTTTGTTGAGCAGAATACTGACGATACGCTGTTGGATAGAAGCGCAGATATCAGGAAGGTTTTTGCTGATGAACGATGGGTCCTGTTGTTGATTTTCCTGGAGGAAATATAGGATAGCGGTTTTAAGTCCGCTGAAACTGAAGTTGAGTTCAGGTATTTTGGGCTCCGGAAAGCGGAACCTGTCCGGATTACCTTCTTTTGCATATTTGTCGATCAAAGGGCCACCGGGATAAGGCAGGCCCAGGATCTTGGCGCTTTTATCGAATGCTTCACCGGCTGCGTCATCCAGTGTTTCACCGATCACACGCATCTGCAGCGGGCTTTCACACAATACGATCTGTGTATGGCCGCCTGAAACGGTGAGGCATAAGAAGGGGAAACCGGGTTTAGGATCGTCGATGAAATTAGCCAGCACATGTGCCTGCATATGATGCACGCCTATCAGGGGGATATTCAGCGCCATTGCCATTGACTTGGCAAAGCAGCTGCCGACCAACAAAGAGCCGATAAGGCCTGGCGACTGTGTGAAAGCTATAGCGCTCAGATCTTCCTTCTTCACACCAGCGGTTTGCAGGGCAATGTCCACTACCGGCACAATATTCTCCTGGTGCGCACGGGATGCCAGCTCCGGCACTACGCCGCCATACTGTTCATGCACCAGCTGATTTGCAATCCGGTTGGATAATATCTTTCCGTCTACCAGTACCGCCGCTCCTGTATCGTCACAGGAAGATTCTATAGCTAATATTTTCACAGACATAAGCTGCAAAAATAAATAAAAAAGGCGGGAAAAACCCGCCTGTGTATATATCAGAACTATTGCCTACTTCTCTTCCCGGATACATTCTACGCGCACCACCTTTCCACTCATACATGTTGTCATCCGGTCTTTCAGCTCCGTATAATTCAGTTTTACGTGCTGTCCGTCCTTCAGTGTAAATCCCGGCTCTTTAAATTCCACGGGCTGCAGGCGGGAACCGTCTTTCAGTTCTATCATCATGCCACAGCCATCGAGGCCGCTCATGTCTTTTACAGTTCCTTCATAACGGCACTCAGCATGGCCTTTTTGCTGTGTTTTACAGGATACGGTGGTCAGTGCCGCTACAACCAGCACGATTAAATACTTCATGATAAGTCAGTTTGATATCTATAACGCACAGCCCGCAAAAAAGTTACGGCATCAATTACCACGTATAGCCACTACAGGGTCCAGCTTACTGGCGGAATAAGCAGGGATGAAACCTGCGAGTACGCCCACTACCGCTGAGATGGTGAGTCCGCGGATGATATTGGCCAGCGTCAGCACTACCTGGAAGGTGCTGGCTGCGTTGATGATCAGCGTAATGATATACACAAGTAAAAGCCCCAGTGTACCGCCCACCAGACAAAGGCATACCGCCTCCATCAGAAACTCCATCAGGATCACGCCACGACGTGCGCCGATGGCCTTCTTCAGACCAATGATACTGGTTCTCTCTTTTACCGTTACAAACATGATATTGGCAATACCGAATGCCCCTACAATCAATGCAAAGATGGCGATGAAACCACCGCCGAGATTGATGGCACTGAAGATGCCTTCGAGGTTTTTGCTGGCAGAGCTGATTTCATTGAGTGCGAAATCATCTTCTTCTCCGGGACGGAGGCGGTGCGCTGCACGCATTACGCCGCGGAGATCATCCTTCAGTTGATCGATAGGTACGTTGGCGCGGGCTTTCACCATAATATACGGGTCGGCAAACCGGCGCTCATCCACCAGGGTACGGGCATAACGATATGGCAGCAGCACGCTGTTGTCGAGGCTCAGGCCCCCTACCATACTTTCACCTTTTTTCTTGAGTGCTCCTACTACTCTGGTTTCATGGCCGGATACCTTCACTGTTTTGCCGATCGCCATTTCAGCAGAACCGAAAAGCCCGTCCCAGATATTAGCGCCAAGGATACATACATTAGTACCGCTGTTGCATTCATTATTGGCAAAGAAGCGGCCATTGAGAATCTGCAGCTGCTGTATCTGATCGAAGTCATTAGAGACAGCGGTCATGCTTACGCCTTCCATGTAATCATTGCCATACTCCACTTTCTTACCGCTGGATTCGAAATTGAAAGAAGAATAGGCGGCAGTCTTTACTTTATCTTCGATGATGCGGAAGTCTTTAAATTGCGGTTCCGGGCGGTTCATATATTTCCACCAGGGATAATCTCCCCCGCCGCCCCAGGGCCATTTCTGTACGTAAATAACATCGTTGCCCAGTTCATTGAGGTCCTTGCGGATGTTTCGTTCCAGGCTGTTGGTCAGGGTAAACACAGCAATGATGCAGAATATACCGATGGTA
>NZ_DATLKJ010000031.1:0-51845 GCF_035538455.1 Chitinophaga sp. | reverse complement strand
TCCGTAATGTGAGCGTTTCTTATCTGTTTCCTTCAAAATTGTTGTCGCGCACACATCTGATTTCAGCGGCTTCCATCACACTGACAGGAAATAATCTGTGGCTGCATACGAAGTATACCGGGTTTGATCCGGAGTCCAGTTCGTTCAATGCTTCCAGCAATGTGGATGCATTTGCGGGGTTCACGTATCCGACTACACGTAGTTTTCTGGCGTCTCTTAATGTTACCTTTTAAACCTGCTGATCATGAAAAAGATTCACACCATATTATATATAGCTGCACTGATCTGGACGGTGACAACCGGCTGCAGCAAGGACCTGGATATTAACACGAATCCCAACCAGGTGACGGTGCCGCCATTGAATGGCCTGCTGGCATCTTCCACCTATAACACCTCCTACAATATTTACCGGGTAAGCAATATCACTTCTTACTATGTGCAGTACCTCGCTTCGCCCAATGCCAATGGTGCGACAGATACGTATGAAGTGACAGATTATTCTGCCACCTGGAAAGCGTTGTATCATAACATGGCTGATCTGCACGATCTTATGACGCAGGCAACCGCTTCCGGTGCGTCCCAGCATCTTGGCGTTGCGGAGGTGATGATGGCTATTAACCTCGAAATGCTGAATGACCTCTGGGGTCAGGTGCCTTATACACAGGCCTTTGATGTGAACATATTGCAGCCAGCCTATACGCCTGATGACAGTCTGCTCACGTATTGCGTACGCTTACTTGATGACGGTATTGCGCAACTGGGAAAGGCCAACGCTAAGTATAACCTGGATGCCAGCAAAGATCTGTTGCATGGCGGAAAGCCAGCTGCCTGGATTAAAACAGCTTATACCGTGAAGGGGCGTATCCTGAACCATCTAACGAGGAAAGCCGCTTATGATCCGGCAGCGGTACTGGCAGCTATCGCCAACGGCTATACGGATAATAAAGATGATGCACAGCTGGTACGTTTCCAGGCGTTAAGTCCGTGGAACCAGGCGGCGGTCAACAATGAAAACCTTTCATTGGACGGATGGCTCAGTGCCCATTTTGTTAATGCATTGAACGGTAAGACATTTGGTGTTTTTGATCCGCGTTTGCCACTGATTACAGATACCACCAAGTTTGGAGATTACAGAGGGACCATTAACGGCGCCGGCAGGATAGGAACGGGAACCAATAAAGAAGAATGCTATCTCTCCACTAAGGGTTTTTATTCTAAGCCCGGCGCACCGGTGCTGGTAGCTACCCATGCTGAATGCCGGTTCATAGAGGCTGAAGCAGCCTTCCGCAGCGGCAATAAAGCGCAGGCCTACCAGGCGTATGTACGCGGCATCACGGCCAGTATGGATAAGATCGGTGTTCCCGTTAACCTGAGAGATGCTTATTTATTGAACCCCGCTGTAGGCGTAGGCGCCGGTGCGATTACGCTCGATCTGATCATGAAGGAGAAATATGTTGCACAATTCCTGCATCCTGATACCTGGAATGATGCCCGCCGCTTTGATTACCGGTACAAGGATTTCAATATGCCGGTAAATGCCCAGCTGGATACATTTGTGAGGAGAGTGGCTTATCCTGATTCGGAGAAGAGCCGTAATGGCGCTAATGTTCCGAATATAAAGATGACAGATAAGATCTGGTGGGACGGCTTGTGAGGGGATATTGTCTGGACTGTGATTTTTTTGATTCTTTTGATTTTTCTGATGAGTGAAGATAAAATTTAGATGAGTGAGGATGTGTGAAGACAGAATCAAAAAAATCACAGTTTAGACCGCTGTTACCTGAAAACCAGGTATGACACGATCAATGTAAAGAAGATATTGAATAATTGTGCAATGATAAAGGCCAGTGCGGGTTTACCATTTTCTACTTTGAAGATGTCGGTGAATCTGGTTTCAAGACCTATGCAGGTGAATGCGAGGGCGAACCAGTAGGTCTGTAACTCTTTCAGGGAGCCTTTGGTGGCGGTAACTACCGGTGATGGCAGTACGAAAGAGAAGAGCAGTGATGCGGCGATGAAGCCCAGCACAAATTTCGGGAAGCGTTCCCAGATTGTGCGGAGTGTCGGCTTCTCGTAGTTTGCTTTCTTTTTGTTGTACGACCAATAAAGCGAGATGATGAAGGCGGCGATACCCAGCAGTACGTTCTGGGAGAACTTCACGATGGTAGCATATTTCAGTGCTTCGTCGCCGAGTTTGGTACCTGCGGCTACTACTGCGCCGGAAGTATCGATGGTACCACCCAGCCAGGCGCCCGCTACAGCGGGAGACATGCCAGCCCACAGCGCGATATGCGGCATGATCAGCATCATGGGAATGGCTACGATCATTACCAGTGAAATAACATGCGACAGTTTTTTATTGTCGCCCTCAATGGCGCCGGAGGTGGCGATAGCAGCAGATACGCCGCATATGGATACTGCGCTGGAGATCATCATTCTGAATTCATCATCCAGCCCTATCATCTTACACAGCCAGAATGAGAAATACCATACGGTGAATACAACTACCACTGACTGTATAATGCCCAGCAGTCCGGCTTCCAGTATATCGCCGAAGATGATATTGGTACCCAGCAGCACGAGGCCGATCTTGATATAAAGCTCTGTTTGCAAGGCAGGCTTTATCCAGTCCGGGAGGCCGATTACATTACTTACGAACAGTCCCAGCAGGAGGCTGAATAATACCACTTCAATACCGAATCCTTTGATGATTTTGTTGGAAGTGATCACCTGGGCCAGCAGGGAGATGAGGACAATTGCCAGCAGCCCGGTGAAGAGGCCTTTTATATTATGGTCACCTGCCAGGAAGCGGGCCAGCAGGAGGCTGCCGAGCACCCATAGAAACAGGGCGCCGATGTGCAGGAGGTTAGCGCCGTCGGACACCTGTTGCCAAAGGCTGCTGCCGTTGGCCCAGTTGTATTTGGGCAACATCGGTTTCAGGCCGGTAACAACAAGGGCGATGGTGAGAAATGCGATGATTACCGCGATCCAGTCTTCATGTAGTTTTTTTGTTAACATAGGTTGTATAACTTATAGAATAGCATGGTTAGGCTTAATGAAAGAAAAGATACCCCAATAAAATAGCGCAGGTCATACCCAGGAAATCTGCTATAAGTCCTGCTGCGAGGGCATAACGTGTATGTTTAATATTAACGGACCCGAAATATACAGCCAGTACGTAAAAGGTGGTTTCGGAGGTTCCCTGGATTACGGAGGCCAGTTTGCCCTGGAAGGAGTCGGCCCCGTAGCGGGTCATCACTTCTACCATCAGTCCTCTGGCGCCGCCGCCACTGAGGGGTTTCATCAGTACTATTGGTAACGTGGGTACGAAATCTGTATTCAGTCCCATCCAGGCGAAGACGGCTCCGAAGGCGTTGATGATGTAGTCCATGCAGCCGGTGGTCCGGAATACGCCAATGGCAACGAGGATACCCACGAGGTAGGGTATGATCCTGACAGATACCTGGAAGCCTTCTTTTGCGCCTTCAATAAAGGCATCGTAGACATTGATCTTTTTAATCAGTCCGGCTGTGAGAAAGATGATGACGATGGTGAAGATGATACCGCCGCCGAGTGTGGACATGCGGGGACCGATCTGATCCGGCGGCATATTGGTAACCCAGAAATACAGCGCCGTAACCAGTGCGGCAAAGCTTGCCAGGAAAATGAGGATGGGCAGTTTAAACAGGTTGATCCGCTGGAATGCGGCCACTGTAAACATACCTATAATAAAGGTGACGAATGCGGAGATAAGGGTAGGGATGAAGATATCTGCGGGATTGGCAGCGCCGGCAGACATCCTGAGCGCGATGATGGACGTAGGGATGAGGATCAGTCCTGCCGTATTCAGCACGAGGAACATGATCTGTGAGTTGCTGGCAACTTCGGGTGTGGCGTTCAGTTCCTGGAGTTCCTTCATGGCTTTGAGCCCCATGGGGGTGGCTGCGTTGTCCAGTCCCAGCAGGGTGGCGGAGAAGTTCATCATCATGGAGCCCAGGGCGGGGTGTCCTTTGGGTACTTCGGGGAATAGTTTGGAGAAGAACGGATTGACAGCCCTGGAGAACCGGGTGATCATGCCTGCAGCTTCGCCGACTTTCATAAGTCCCAGCCACAACGTCATTACTCCGGCCAGGCCGAGGGAGATCTCTGCTCCGGTTTTGGCGCTGGTGAGCATGCCGTTCATTACAGCTCCAAAGATGGCAGTATCCTGGAAAAACACCGATTTGATCACTGCTACCACAAACGAAATCAGGAAAAAGCCCAGCCAAACATAGTTTAATGCCATTAGAATCTTGGTTTGATACAAGCAACAAATAAACTAAAATAAACCTATCTTTGCGCAAATTTTAAAAAATGGCTTTGCAAGTAGGAATTGTAGGATTGCCGAATGTAGGAAAATCGACTTTGTTTAATGCGGTAAGCAACAGCGCCAAGGCGCAGGCAAGCAACTACCGTTTCTGTACCATAGAACCCAACGTAGGACAGGTGGATGTACCAGATCACCGTATGTACAAGCTGGAGGAGCTGGTAAAACCTGAGAGGGTAGTGCCTACCACCATTGAGTTCGTGGACATTGCCGGTCTTGTGAAAGGCGCCAGCAAGGGCGAGGGGCTGGGAAACAAGTTCCTGGCTAATATCCGCGAGGTGGATGCTATTGTGCATGTGATCCGTTGCTTCGAAGATGAGAATATCCTTCGTGAAGAAGGTGCTATCAATCCGGTGGGCGACAAAGAAATCATCGATACCGAATTGCAGTTGAAAGACCTGGAAAGCGTGGAGCGTAAGGTTGCCCGCACAGAGAAAATGGCTAAAACCGGCGGTGACCCCAAAGCAAAAGCAGAGTTTGAAGTACTGAAAAGATGTCAGCAACACCTGGAACAGGGCCGTAACATCCGCGAGCTGGGACTCAGCAAGGAGGAGCGTGTAGCTATTGCAGATCTGTTCCTGCTCACTGAGAAACCGGTGTTATATGTTGCCAATGTGGATGAAGCTTCTCTGCATACCGGCAACAAATACTCCCAGGCTTTACAGGAAGGCGTAAAAGCGGAACGTGCACAGGTGATTGTGATGAACAACACCATCGAAGCACAGATCTCTGAGATGGAGGATCCCGGAGATAAGGAAATGTTCCTTGGTGAATATGGTCTTACTGAGCCTGGCCTGAACCGCCTGATCCGCTCTGCTTACGATCTGCTGGAACTCATTACTTACTTTACTGCAGGCGTACAGGAAGTACGTGCCTGGACGATCCACAAAGGTTGGAAAGCGCCGCAGGCAGCCAGTGTGATCCATACTGATTTTGAGAAAGGATTCATCAAAGCTGAGGTGATCTCTTATGATGACTACGTGAAATATGGTTCTGAATCTGCATGCCGGGACAACGGCCGTTTGAGAATTGAAGGTAAAGAGTATATCGTAGCTGACGGCGATGTGATGCACTTCAGATTCAACGTATAACCATTAGCGTTATATCACAAGATAATTTAAGAAGACATATATGTAACTGACCGTTGAAGGTTACAACAAACAGGCGGGCCGGGACTTTCCGGCCCGTCGCTGTTATATCTCCCCCGAAAAAAATACCCATATCTTTCTGCATCAATCGGTCATGCTGTATTAAAATTCTACAATTATTTTTATTAGTTTAGCCCTTCATTAACGTTAGCTCATGCGAATTGTCAGGAACGTAAAGCTGTTTTTCCGCGAGGGGAATTCAGATAAGACTTATGAGATAGACCTTTGTGAAGTTGGCCCGGAACAATACCTTGTTAACTTCAGATACGGAAAGCGGTCCGGTAACCTCAAGGAAGGAACCAAGACAACGGCCCCCGTTGCACTGGCCGCCGCCACCACTATCTTTGATGCACTCGAGAAAGAGAAACGCAGTAAGGGTTACCTGGGCGAACAGGAAGCTGTGCAGGATCTTTCCTTCACGCCTGTTGATACTACGCAGGTAGCGGATGTAAAGCACCGTGCTATTCTCAGGAGATTGCAGGATGCGCTGGAAGGTAAGAACTCCTACAAGACCAGCTGGAAGACTTCCCGCGTTATATGGAAGGCCGGCGAGCTGAAAGTAAAGGAAGCAGTGCCTTATGTGATCAAGCTGGTGGAGAGAGGGGATGCCATGCAACGCTATGCCGCATTATGGGCATTGGCTAAATGCGGAGATCCTGCGGCAGCTCCGGTATTGCGTTCATATGCAGATAACAGTTCGTATGGACAGCATGTGCGTATGCTGGCAGCAAATGGTTTGCTGATGGTATTGCCGGAAGCAGAAGGGAAGGCCTATGCGGAATCTTATTTTAACCGGCTGCCGGAAGTATTCCAGGAGGTGCTGCGGCACAATAATCTGCAGGGATTGTACCAGTTGTTGCAGGAACGTGTGCAGTTGCAGGTACAACCTGAGTACCCGGTACTGGAAGATCTGTATATCCTTTCAGCAGGTAATGTAATGGTGAAGCAGGCGCTCAGTTATTTTCTCGCGCAGGTACCGTTGCGTCCCAGTTATTTCAGGCATATACGTCATATTTTCAAACAGGCGGAGCTGCTGGATGACCAGGGGACGGTGGCCATGCTGGCATTGCGTTTTGAGCGTGAAGCGGCGATGTTCACGAATCCTGGTGTGAGGATCAACTATGATGGAGAAGAATACCATCCTTCTGTATTTGTGCCTCACCTGGAGACCTATGTGAAGCCTAACAAAGAGCTGAAAAAGCCGGGTAGTTCCCTGGCGTATTCCAATAAAACAAAACGTTACCTGCATACCCGTGTGTTGCGTCATCTGCGCAATTCCGGGGAGCTGGAAGATATGCAGTTTGTAAGGCTGGCAACCGCATTGTTGCTGCATTACAGGGAGAATGACGCCACCACGGAATACCAGGTGCGCCACTATGCTTATGTCAATGGCCGCTATACCACGGTGTATAAACAATTCCCTGCCAACTCGCGTGCTGTGTACCTGAATTATATTCTGCGGGGCAACGCGGCCAACCTGAAACTTTCAGCAGATAGCCGCGAGTGGCATTTTGTGGAGCCGGCATCTGCATCCAATACAACGTTGCAGGCAAATCCGGATGCTACCAAGTCCGCCGAGAAAGGAAACATCATTAAGAAACTGTTTGGCTGGCTGGGAGGAGAGAAGGCCTCCAACGCTGCTGCCACAGGTATTCCTAAAGAATACCAGCCTGACAGGCCCATGCCGAAACCTGTCAGTGAGGTACCTTTCCTGCATCTCTGGCAAAAGCTTCCACAGGCATTCATTCAGTTGCTGATACAGGGTCAGATGGAAGCGGTGCATATGTTTGCGATGGAACAGCTGAAGGCGCATCCTGATTATGTGGCTATCAAAGCCAAGCTGGACGAGCATGCCATTGGCGGATTACTGAAGAATGCTTTTCAGATTCCATCACTGTTTGGTCTTGAGTTGGCGAGAGAGCAATATGATCCTTCCAATCCGTCTTTGCCGCTGTTCTTTGCGCTTATTAAGAGTCCGCTCGATGAGGCGAGACAACAGGGTATTGAGTGGGTAGGGCATCATGCTGCACGCTGTAACAGCGATGTAGACTTCCTGATGCACCTGATCTTCTCGCCTTATAAAGATGTCCGTGATTTTATACGGGCGCAGTTAAATCCATCTTACATCACGGCCGACAGTGCCCGTGCGCTGGCTGATAAAGCTATCGGTGAGCTGCTGGAACTGGATAGCGCCACAGCAGAAGGTAATGATAATCTCAATGATGCCTGCCTGATCCTGGAGCGACATATCGGTGATGTGTTGGCCGAAACAACGGTAGCGGTCATTGAAAAACTGCTGCAAAGCCCGGTGGCGGCCAATCATGCATTTGCCGCACGCCTGCTGCTGATGAAGCAGGGACGCTTTGATTTCAATGAGTTGTCTGATGGTGTGTTGCGCAACCTGCTCAACGATGAATATGCACCGGTCAGGGCCGCTGGTATAAAAGTGCTGCATGCCATTGCACCGGAAGAATTGCTGAAACGTGCGGAGTTGCTGCTGGAATTTGTTGTGGCAACGTATACGGATGTACGAAAAGAAATGCGCGCGCTTGTACAAGAACTGGTACAGCGAGATAACAGGCTGGCGGTGTATTTCGTGAATGAACTGGTACCAAGGCTGATGCGCAAGGAAACAGCTGAAGGTATTCATCAGGATATTGCCGCTATGCTCAGTCATGAACTGGTGGGCTATCTGCATGATGTGGATACTGCTACAGCCCTGCGTTTGCTGTACTCCAACTACCGGAGTGCACAGGAGTTTGGCGTGGTGGTGCTGGAGCGCTATATCCCTGCGGAAGCGCTTACCCTTAAGCAAGTGATCGCTGCTGGCAGTCATGAATTGCAGGTAGTGAGAGCGTGGTGCCAGGGCTTCTATAATAAGAACGTAGCCCGCATCCGTTATGAGCGCGATGCTGCCATCGGCCTGCTGGATGCAAAATGGGATGATACACGCCTCTTTGCGAAGGAATTTTTCCGCACACAATTTACCGACAATGACTGGAGCCCTGAAACATTGGTAGCGATTGCCGACAGTGTGCGGCCTGATATACAGGCTTTTGGCCGGGAGATGCTGATGCGCTTTTTCAGAGAGGCTGACGGAGCTACCTATCTGTTGAAGCTCAGTCAACATCCCAGTGTGAATATGCAGGTGTTTGCGACCAGCTACCTAGAGAACTATGCCGCCGGTAACCTTGAGTTCCTGCAACAGCTTGAACATTACTTCCGCTCTGTGCTCAGCAGGGTGAACAAAGCGCGTGTTGCGAAGGAGAGGATCTTCAGCTTCCTGGAGAAGGAGGCGCTGAAATCCCCTGCTGCCGCGCATTATATCGGCGAGATCATTGCACATATTTCAGCAACGGTATCCATTGCGGATAAGGCCCGTTGTATTGAGATCATGCGTAATATCAGGCAGCAGTATGATGTGGAACTGCCTATTATCATTCATGAAACAGCTGTAAGATCAAATATTTTGTGATTTATTGATTTTGTGATATTGAGATTTAAATTCCAAAATCATGTAATCCCAAAATCTGAAAATTCATTTTATGTTATTTAACTACAGATATAGCGGTAATTCACAGGTGTACAGTAATGCTACCTCTGCCGGAATATCGTTTGCACCGGATACCCATCGTGATCCCACATTTTTTGTAGGCCGGCTCCATAAGAAGATCGCTTTCCGTGAAGCCATCTCGGCCCTGCACGATGTGGTGGTGTCTGACCTGCGTTTTAAACCCAAAGACAAAACCGCGTACAAGGAATGGGCTGCCCAGCAGGAAGCAGTATGGCTGGCGGAACATATGAGCCATTATGATAAAGGCGCGGCTGACCACCGGATTAAAACAATCCAGGATGAGCTGTCAACCATATCACAGGAGAAGGACAGGGTGATGGGGCCGTTTTACAAGGCGCGTAAGAACTATTTTGATTTTCTCTATCAGAAGGACCGTGATGCCTGGTTCGTGCTGGACCCTGTGATTACGGTGCATCCGGATGAAATGTTCTTTGAATGTTTCAGCCAGGATGAGTCTACCTACGGTAAGCTGAGCGCCAGCTACAATGTGTTCAAAGAAGTGAATGAGTTCCAGTGCGGCACTACCAACATTGATTATTCGGCTGCATTGTATAACGAGTTCCAGAAGATAAGGGATTATAAGGAGACGGATTTCAAAGTAGACCCGGGAGGGTTTCAGGTGCAGACGTCACAGGAAGAGTTGTATCATGAGGTGAAGATAGATCTGCCGGATAGCTGGGTGCGCGGGTTTCTGCAGGTTAGTTCTGCGATGACATTACCTGCGGCTACATTCGATCTGCATCCGATGGATGTATATAATTTCTGTTTGTGGTTGCGGCGGTTCAAAGAGAAGGAGGGGCCAAGATCGATCCGGTTTATACTGGAGCCGGGAATGCCTGTTCGTGCAGTATTTGAGCCGTGGAATCACGAAATCGTCTGTGCGAGATCGTTATATAAGGGAGCGCAGCGCAGAGAGATCAGGATATGGGGTAGGAGAAGGATGCTGATACTGGAAAGACTGATTCCCATTGCCAGAAAATTCACTGTGCATCTTACAGGTAATGGTCTGCCATCTTTTTATGTGGCGGATCTCGGCGATATGCAGTTTACGCTTGGTCTTTCGGGTTGGACAGCCAACGACTGGTCACGTGCAGGCCAGTTTGATCTGATGGCGCCGCGTGCCATTGTAGATGATAATGCCAGGCAGCAAGTATTTGCTGAGCTGAAATCAAAGTGGCTGGCGAAGCCTGAGGCTATTGCGGCTGCTACAGGGCTTGACAAAGCAACTGTGCTGGGCGCTTTGGGCATCTATACGCAGGCCGGGAGAGTGATCTTTGATCTGCATACCGGTATGTACCGTTTGCGGGAACTAAGCCGTGAACCCCTGCCGCTGGACACCTTACGCTTTGCCAATCCGCGCGAAGAAGAGGCAAATGCGTTGGTGCAGAAGAAGGGCATTACTTTCACAGAACAGCAGATCCCCGGCGTTGGGTTACAACTGAAAGGAGATGTGAAAGGCGCGCATCGTGTATACCATCCCGTTATTGTGACTGACGGTGATGAAAGACTGCGTGAAGCGCATTGTGACTGTAGCTTTTACGGTACCAACAAATTATACAAAGGACCGTGCGAACATATGCTGGCGTTGCGTATGGCGCATGCAGAAAGTATTCAAGAAGAAAATAATTCCGCTAAATAAATTTTATTATCTGGAAATATTTTCTAATTTGCCGGCTCATTCATAACAAGATCTTTATAAAGAGGAATTGATTGCACTTGCGCCCGTAAAAGGGACGAATGATGTTTCGTCATTCAGGTATTCTGACTATACATGCTTCACTAAATGCAATCTTTACTTTGGGAGGGGCGTACCTAGTACGAATTTACGGTACGAGCCCCTGGGGCTGAAATTCATACTAGGTACGCCCCTCCCTGGAGTTGATTGATTTAGTCAATGGTTTGCACGAAGTCTCTTTCCTCTTTATAAAATCCTGTTATTACCGGGTCAGGCAAAGGCTACCGCAGCCGATTCAAAGCCGGACCAATTTGACCTCCGCTTCAGCTGCTTCAGCCACTTTTATTTTTACCTATTCATCTAAAAAAATAAAAGCCAATATTATGGCAGAAGGCTTAACCCGTCAACAACTTTACGATAGAATACGTGCATCTTCCAAAGAGGAATATATCCTTGAGGAAATGGTGCGCCTGGGTTTCTGGGCAAGGAATACTGTTCAGCCGTCTCCCCCGGAAACGCTTATCCGCAAGGAAGGAGAGCTACGTCGTGAGCTGAATGACCTCATTGCCGAAAGACAGAAATACCGCAATAAAGAGAAGATGCTGGCGGACATGCGTAAAGAGCGTATGGCCCGTGCCAAAGAGAAGAGGGCGGAGACCAAGAAGCGTAATGAAGAAAAAAGAAAGGAAAGGGCGGAAGCATGGGCGCAGCAGCAACAAGCCAGCATTGTATATCTCGGTGAAGGGGTTTCTGCCGGGCTGAATAAAACTATTTCCGACGAAGCAGCCCTTGCCAAACATAATCTGCCCGTATGGCACGATGGTGTTGCATTAGCGAATGCAATGGGTATTACGTTGGGCAAACTACGTTACCTCGCTTTCAATCGCAAAGTGAGTGGCCAGTCGCACTATCAGCGTTTCAGTATTCCGAAGAAATCCGGCGGCGTTCGCGTGATCTCCGCACCGATGCCTCAGCTGAAAGCCGCACAGCACTGGATACTGGAAAACATACTCTATAAGATCGGTAACAACGGTGCAGCCCACGGCTTTGTGCCCGGAAAATCCATTGTTACCAATGCTGCACCGCATGTAGGCCAGGACCTGGTTATCAATATCGATCTGCGTGATTTCTTCCCTACTGTGGCTTATAAAAGAGTGAAAGGATTATTCTGCAGGCTCGGTTACAGCGAGCAGGTGGCTACTATCCTGGCACTGATCTGTACAGAACCTGAAGTGGATGAGATCACACTGGATAATAAAAAGTACTACGTGGCCAAAACTACCCGCTTCCTTCCGCAGGGTGCGCCTACCAGCCCGGCTATCACCAACCTGATCTGTTACAAGCTGGATAAGCGTTTTGAAGGACTTGCCCAAAAGTACGGCTATGTCTATACGAGGTATGCAGACGACATGACCTTCTCTGTAAAGGGCCCCGGCACTGATAAAGCAGGACAGGTGTTATGGGCGGTAAAGCAGGTGGTGAAGGAGGAAGGCTTTACAATTCATCCCGATAAGCTGAAAGTGATGCGCAAGGGCGACAAGCACGAAGTAACAGGCATCGTGGTGAATGAGAAGCTCAGCATAGACCGGGATACACTGAGAAAGTTCCGTGCCTTGCTGCACCAGGTTTCTAAAACCGGTCTTGCCGGCAAGAAATGGGGCAAAGGGAATATCATCAGCAGTATGGAAGGTTATGCCAACTTTGTATATATGGTAAAACCGGAACTTGGGGCCAAGCTGAAAGCTACGCTGGCAGCGCTGTTGCAAAGAGAAGATATAAAAGCGGAGGCCCGCAGTCTCTGGACAGGCGAAGCGGCCAAAACGCCTGCGCCCAACCCGGCAGCTACTATTCCACAAAACGATACTACTATTACTCAGCGATCACCTGAACAGCCGGGCACACCGGGAAAGCAATGGTGGGAAGTGTTGTAAGGTGGTTTTTCCCGCAAGGGCACAAAGAAAGCAAAGAGCGCGAAGGATATCCTTCGCGCTCTTTGCTTTCTTTGTGCCTTTGCGGGAAATTACAGGTTATATCCAAGAGACACATACCACAAAGCGCCTACAGTTGGGTTACCCCATGACTGTGTATATGCTTTGTTCAGGATGTTGGTGCCTCCCAGCTTAACGGTGGTCTTAGCTTTGGGGAAGAACTTGCTCACCATGGCGTCGAGTGTGCCGTAGGAAGGTATTTCAGCCTGTTTAGACACATTTACAGCCGGGCCAACAAAGGAAGACTGCCATATGAAGGAGTCCTGCCATCTCCAGGTAACGTTAACGGCTATATTAGAATTTGCGATGTTGCGATTGCCTGCATTCAGGTTGTAACGTACCTTCGGCGTATTATACATTACGAGGAAGCTACCGAGGTCTTTTTCATTCAGTAATTCGTTATAGGAAATACTACCTCCTGCAATGAAGTTGAGCGGCAGGCTATAATCGAGTCCCAGTGCCCATCCCCATGACTTCACGGTTTCTTCTGCACTCACGGGAATAGAGAACACATTACGGCCGCCGCCGGCAGTAGGCTGTATCAGCACCTGTACGCCGTTCATGTTCTTGAAGTCGTTCTTATAGATATATGCATCTATCAGCAGTCGTTTTGCTACCAGGCCTTTATAACCTAATTCATAAGCCTGTATTCTTTCCGGTTGGAACTCGCGGAAGGTGTATTGTTTGGGGCTTCCGGCCTGTACAGATTGCAGTGAGTATACGGGGCCTTTATCGAGGCCATAGCGTTCACGGAGGAAAGGTAATCCACCGATAAGGCGTGCCTGCGGGGTGAGGAGGTCGATATACTGATCCTGGTTATGCGGTATCCTGAAGCCTGTCTGGAAGGAGGCGCGGATGTTTTGTGTTTCGAGGAAGGTGTATACAGCAGAGAGTCTGGGGCTGAACTGGCCTTTGAAGTTTACGTTTTTGTCGTAACGGATAGAGCCAGTCAGCTTGAGGTGGTCTTGCGCCAGTTTTTTCATGACCTGTACATAGCCGCCGTATTCGTTGATGCGGAACTCTTTGCCATTATCATCCACTGCGAAGAGTGTTTTCTCGGAGTTGAGGGTATAGAGGCGATAGTTGCCACCAACCAGTATTTCAGCAAACTTCACGAGGTTGTGGAAGTTGTACATGAATTCAGCCTGGTAGAGGTTTGTTTTATCGGTGAATTTGGCGCCAACGCCTTTAGCGTCGCCGGGAATGGGTTTACTCTTTATATTATCTGCGGCTGCATTGAACTCGGGTGTACCGGGCAGGAAGCGACCTTCATCGGCTTTATTGCGGGCGGCAGAGTTGAAGGTACCGCGTTGTACATTGGCGGCATTTTGTGCAGCCAGGAGGGCAGCAGCAGGCGTTTGTCCCTGGCCGAGACCCGCACCATAGGCCTGGGCAAATGTGGGCAATGCGGAGCCGATATACGTGGTGAAGTAGTCTTTGTACCAGTTCTGGCTGGTCTTCCAGGCTTCATTGATACCGGAGGCCAGTGTACCGCCGGCGTAGCTGTCGCCGGATCTTTCCTGTGTGGTGTATAATCTTACGTAGAAGTCAGGACTTTTCAGCTCCACTTTGTATTGACCCATGTTGAAGTCTTTGAGGGAGTAGCGGTCAGCGCCTGTATATACGGTTGTTCCGGAACCATAGCTTCCCTGGATCAATGCTTCCAGGTTTTCGGTGATTTTATAATGCAATGCTGCATTGAGTTTCAGGTTCTTGGTATTATAGTCTACCACATCGGATTCATTGTAGCCGGTGCGGGTAATGTTAGACATGTTTTGTGCAGGAAGCGCGCCGTTCAGGAGTTGGGTGGGGGTGATGGTACCTCCAAACCGTGCGGACAATGCTGCGAGCTGTTGTGCCAGCGGGGAGGCAGGATCAGCTGCTTGTCCGGCGAGGGTGGAGTACATGTTCACGGTATTTTCATCTCCGTATGTATTCACACCGTTATAACCTTCGTTGTTGGCTCTGGTACCGTCCTGCAGGGTGTGGCCATTGGCGAGGCTCTGGTCGCGCTTATCATAAGCCTGCCAGTCGTCAGCTTTGATATAGCCGAGGTTTACTTTGAAAGCCCATTTGTTGTTGAAGGCATGCGCAAAGCGTACGGAAACATCGTAGAAGCCGGTAGTGGTGCTGGTGCGTCCTTTGTCGTTGAGGAAGCCGGTTTTCACTTGTGCACTCAGGCCCTGGTACTGGAAAGGGTTTTTGCTGGTCATGAGCATGATGCCATTGAGGGCGTTTGGGCCGTACAGGGCAGAAGCTGCGCCAGGTATGAGCTCTACGTTGTCGAGGTCGAGTTCAGGGATACCCACCATGTTGCCCACGGCGAAGTTAAGACCGGGGGCCTGGTTATCCATACCATCATTCAGTTGCAGCATGCGGGTGTTGCCGTTGCTGTTGAATCCGCGTGTGTTCACGGATTTGAAGGTGAGGCTCTGGGTGCTCATTTCCACACCTTTGAGATTGGCGAGGGCGTCATAGAAGGTGGGCGCTGGTGAAGCCTTGATTGCGCGGGCGTCCAGTTTTTCAATGGATACCGGCGATTGCAGGATGCTCTCCTGCACGCGGCTGGCTGCCACCACGACTTCCTGGCCCAGGATTTCAGTGGAAGACAGGTCTACCGTAATGTTGGCAGCGCTGCTGCTGATTTCTTTCTCTTCTGTTTTGTAGCCTACATAGGAGAATACTAATGTCAGGGGAAACGCGTGCGAGGTCCTGATCTGGAAACCTCCGCTGCTACCGGTGATGGTACCGGCTGTTGCACCTTTTACGCTAACAGTAACACCGGGCATACCACGCCCTGTAGCTTTGTCTGTGACAGTACCACTTAAAGGTGCAGGTTTTTGCGCTGTAATTATCAGGGGAAGGGATAATAACAACAACACACAGCCCAACCAGGCTCGAATAAAATTACATTTCATACGCAGTGGATGTTTATGGATTTAGATTGGTTAGTCTCAATATAGGAAAAATAGTAATACAAAAGAGTAAGAAGGGACAAGTGGGTATGTAGAATAAATAATCAGCGTTTAGCGGGGGCGCTAAAAGCTAATACCACACTGCTAAACAGTGTTTAGTTCATCCAGTCAGAAAGGATTTGCCCGATTTTTTCAAATTCAATCAGGAACCCGTCATGTCCATAGGAAGAATCGATCTCATGATAGGCGGCATGGGGGAGATGTGCGGCCAATAATTGTTGTTCTTCCGGCGGACAAAGAATATCGCTGGTGATGCCGATCAGTAGTACGGGTTGTTGTATATGTGAAAGTGAGGTGGCGATATCTTCGTGGCGGCCGCGTGCAATGTTATGGCTGTCCATTGCTTTGGTGAGCAGCCAGTATGACTGGGCGTTGAAGCGTTTTACGAGTTTATCGCCCTGGTAGTTGATATAGGAAGCGGCCCTGAAGTCGTCGGTTTTCTCTTTGTCGGGGTCAGACTGGGCTTTTACGAAGGTTTGGTAATTGCGGTAAGTGAGCATGCCTATGGCCCTGGCGGCTTTGAGGCCTCTGTGGCCGGCGTCGTAGCTGCTGTCTTTCCAGGAGCAGTCGGCTTCAATGGCCAGCCGCTGCGAGGTATGAATGGCGATGCCCCAGGCACTTTCGGCGGCACCGGTACAGAGGAGGAAAAGCCGGTCGATTATTCCGGGGTCTGTCAGCGCCCATTCCAGCACCTGGTAACCTCCCATGGAACCTCCTACGAGCAGGGCTATACGGGGTATGCCCAAATGCTCTCTCAGCAGTTGGTGTGCCTGTACCATATCCCGGATTGTGACTGCCGGAAAGGAATGAAACCACGGTTCGCCGGTTGCAGGGTTGGTGGAATGCGGGCCGGTACTGCCATAACAGGAGCCGATAATGTTAGCGCATACAATGAAGTGTTTCGCCGGATCAATCACCTTTCCTTCGCCGACCAAACCTTTCCACCAGTCTGCCACATCACTGTTGGCAGTCAATGCATGACATATCCACACGACGTTACTGCCATCTTCCTTCATGGTTCCGTAAGTGTGATACGCGATATGCAACGCTGGTAATACCTGGCCGGACTCTAACCGGAATGCTGATTTACTGTGAAATACCTTTATCGACAATGCTAGTATGAATTTGCGCAAAACTACTCAAGAATTGTCAACTCCAAAATTCATGGCTGATATTTTTTATCTTTGTTACAGAAACTCACCAATCATGAAAATAGCATTACAAAGAATAGACGACGGATTTAATATGGAAGCAGTGGATGAAGGCGGCCACAAGGTGCTGATGGATTCATCTCTGGAGAATGGCGGAAAGAATAATGGTGTGCGCCCGATGCAGATGGTTATTATGGGCCTCGGCGGCTGTTCGGCCATCGATGTGCTGATGATCCTGAAGAAGCAGCGCCAGGAGGTGAAGGACTTCCGTATTGAAATAGATGCAGAGAGAGAGAAAGGCAAAGAACCGGCCCTCTGGGAAACGGCTCATATCATCTTCCACTTTACGGGTAATATTGACGTCGATAAAGCTGCCCGTGCTGTAGAGCTGTCGATGAACAAATATTGTTCAGTGGCTGAAACCCTCCGTCAGGCTAACACAAAGCTGACCTGGGAGATCAAAATACATGAATAATCTACAGAAACCACCATATCAGTATCAATGAACAAGGAGAATCATTACCAACCGGATACCAATGCTGTAAGGATACAGACTGACAGAACAGACCAGATGGAGCACTCTACACCGATGTTCCTGACCTCCAGCTTCTGCTTTGACAATGCAGAAGAGATGAGGGCAACCTTTGCCGATGAAACAGACTTCAATATTTACAGCCGTTTCAGTAATCCGAACGTAGATGAGTTTGTGCAGAAGATGTGTGCACTGGAAGGGGCGGAAGCCGGCTATGCCACTGCATCCGGTATGAGCGCTATATTCGCCAGTTTTATGGCACTGCTGAAATCGGGGGATCATTTGCTCAGTGCGAGATCTATCTTCGGTTCCACACATACGGTGATCACCAAGTTCCTGCCTAAGTGGGGGATCGAAACTTCTTATTTTGACATCAATGAGCCTGCAGGCATTGAAGCGATGATCAAGCCCAATACGCGTATGATCTTCGTGGAAACGCCCTCCAATCCGGGGCTGGAGATCATCGATATTGCCTTGCTTGCGGAGATTGCCAATAAGCATAATATCATTCTGAATGTTGATAACTGCTTTGCCACTCCTGTGCTGCAAAAGCCCATTGCTGCAGGCGCGCATATCGTGACTCACTCCGCCACCAAATGGCTGGATGGTCAGGGCCGGGTGCTGGGCGGCGCAGTGGTAGGGAAGAAAGAACTGATTAAAGAGATCTATGCATTCTGCAGAAGTACTGGTCCTGCGATGTCACCATTCAATGCATGGGTGTTGAGCAAGAGCCTGGAAACGCTGTTTGTGCGCATGGAAAGGCATTCCGATAGCGCCTTCAAACTGGCGCAGGCCCTGGAAAATAACCCGCATCTTACTGCTGTGAAATATCCGTTCCTGCCCAGCCACCCGCAGTACGACATCGCTAAAAAGCAGATGAGCGGCGGCGGCGGTATTGTATGCTTCGAACTGAAAGGCGGCCTGGAAAAAGGTGCACGTTTCCTCAACTCCCTGAAGTTGTTATCGCTTACGGCCAACCTGGGCGACAGCCGTAGTATTGCATCTCATCCGGCCAGCACCACACATGCAAAGCTCACTGATGCAGAAAGAGCATCGGTAGGTATAACACCGGGGCTTATACGTATTTCTGTGGGGCTGGAGAATATTAAAGATATATTAGCGGATATAGAGCAGGCCCTGGACTGTGATTAATCTGATTTTTGTGATGATGGTGATGAGCGAAGATTGAATTGTGGAAAGATATATCTGAATCTTTATACAAGACCTGATGGCAATCGCTATCAGGTCTTTTTATTGTTAATCAGATTTAATCTGTTATATTAGTAACAGGATCATTCCCGTATATAATTCACTATCATGAAAGCTATTGGTCATTTTGTACTTATCCTTATCCTTGCCTATATCGCCGGCACAGTATTGCCCTGGTGGAGTGTAGCAGTGGCTGCCTTTGTTGTTACGCTGGCCCTGCCATTGTCTCCCGGTAAATCTTTTTTCAGCGCCTTCCTTTCCGTATTTGTATTGTGGCTGGCCCTGGCGTTTTTCAGGGATGTGCGGAATGATCATATACTGGCCAACCGTATGAGCGAAACGATATTGCACTTGAAGAGCGCTCCGCTGATGGGAATTGTAAGTGCTTTTATCGGTGCACTGGTAGCCGGTTTTGCGGCATCCAGCGCCGCTTTCCTGCGTGCGCCGAAAGCAACAGCATGAATTACTTGTCATGAGTTGTTAAAGTTCCTGTAAAACAGTTTAAGTATTTATCTCATACGGACCAGGCCATTATCTTTGATATGATGAAATACTTACCTGCCCTGTTCTTCTTATTCTTAGCCGTATACTGTAAGGCCAATGTGATCAAAGGCCGTGTCACTGATGACAAAGACCGGCCGCTTGCATTTGCCACTGTGCTGATTAAGGGTACTACCAACGGTACCACCACCAATGCTGCCGGCCAGTACCAGCTGGAACTGGCGCCCGGCGAATATACGATCGTATGTCAGTATATCGGCTACCGCAAAACCGAATCACATATTAACGTCAATGCCTCTACGCAGACGCTGGACTTTCATCTGCAGCCGCTCAAGATGCAGATCAAAGAAGTGGTGGTGAAAGCCGGTGGCGAAGATCCCGCTTACGCCATCATCCGGCAGGCGATAAAGAAGAGAGGTTTCTATCAGCATCAGGTAAATGAATATACCTGCATGTCCTACATCAAAGGCACGATCAGCCTGAGAGCTGTGCCAGACCGTTTATTTGGCAAGAAGATAGACAAAAAGGACGTGGGTGTGGACAGTACCGGGAAAGGCATGGTATTCCTTTCCGAATCTGTTACCAAGATCTCTGCACAACGACCCGATAAAATAAAGCTTGAGGTGGTCTCCTCCCGGCAAAGTGGCGGGGGGCTGGGTTTTAGCTTCCCGGCTTTCATCAGCTTCTACGATAACAACGTAAATGCTGTGAGTACCCAGCTGGGACCGCGTGGATTTATTTCGCCCATCGCGAATAATGCTTTGTTGTATTACAAATACAGACTGGAAGGAGAGTTCCTGGAAGATGGCAAAACCGTCAACAGGATCAGGGTGATACCTAAACGTAAGCGGGAACCGCTCTTTTCCGGTTACATCTTCATTACGGATAACGACTGGCGCATTCACAGTACCGACCTGCTGCTTACCGGCGAGTACCAGCTGGAAATAATGGATTCCCTGCGCATCAGGCAGACGCATGTACCCGTAACCGGCGATATATGGCGTGTGAAAGACCAGGTGATCTATACCACCTTCAAAAAGTTCAAATTCGATATGGTGGGCAACTTTGTAAATGTCTATACAGACTATAATGTGAAGCCCAACTTCCCGCCGAAGTATTTTGATAAGGTGATCATGAAATATGATTCCGCCTACAACAAGCAGCGCCCTGCTTATTGGGACAGCATCCGCCCGGTGCCCCTTGAGGAAGCAGAAGTAAAGGACTACCATGAGAAAGACAGCATCGCCAAAGCAGCGCGTGATTCTGCTTTTTCCCGGTATACACTCGATTCATTGCGCTATAAACAAAAGAAGATAAAAGTGATAGATGTGCTTTGGAGTGGCGGTATTCAACATAAATACTATTTCAGAAGAGACAGTGCTATCCTGTATCACCAGCTGGCGGTGAAGCCATTGATACAATCCCTGAAATATAATACCGTAGAGGGCCTGGCGCTGGCAGTAGAGCCAACTGTCAGCTTCAATGCGGGTGACAACAGCACCCTGCGCATATCTCCGTTTATCCGGTATGGGTTGAGTAATACTCACCTGAACGCATATACGGAAATTAACTATTCCTATGGAAGCCGTATCCGCAAGAAGTTTGGGCGTAACGATTGGTTACTGGCAGGAGGGAAGCGCATCTCCCAGTTCAATCAGGACAACCCCATTGATAATATTGCCAATGAGTTTTATACGCTTTTCCTGAAGGAGAATTACATGAAGCTGTATGAGAACTGGTTTGGCAAACTACAGTACAGCCGGGTATTCCAGACGAATGACAAACTTACTGCCGGCCTTACCTATGAAAGCAGGATGCCGGTGGAGAACACGACTGACTTTGTATTTTTCAAGAACGATAAGAAACAGTTCACGCCCAACCATCCCGAAGATTTGAAAGATGTGCCCTTCGAAAAGCACCAGGCACTGGTGTTTGACCTGAGCTTCCGCTTTCAGCCAGGGCAACGTTTTATTGAGCTACCTGACCGCATGATGCCACTGGGTTCCAAGTACCCGACCTTTGAAATAGCTTATAGCAAGGGTATTCCCAATGTAGCCAACAGCGTGGTGGACTTTGATAAATGGCAGGTGGCCGCATTCGACAAAATGAACTTCAAATTGCTGGGAGAGTTCCGCTACAGGCTTACTGCAGGAGGATTCCTCAGCAGCAAGAATGTACAGATCCCGGACTTCCAGCATTTCAATGGAAACCAGACCTTCTATAACCTGAAATACCTCAATAGTTTTCAGTTAGCGCCGTATTACAGGTACAGCACCACTGCATCTTTCTATACAACGGTGAATGTGGAGCATCATTTCAATGGACTGCTCACCAATAAGATTCCGTTGTTCAACCGGCTGAAATGGAACCTGGTGGCTGGCTCCAATGCCTTCTATGTGAACCGTGACAACAATTACGTAGAAGTATTTGCCGGCCTGGAGAATATCTTCAAACTGATCAGAGTGGATGTAGTGGCGGGTTACCAGAGCCAGGACAATACACGTGTAGGCGTTCGCGTTGGCTTTGGAGGGATTTTCGGAGGGTTGGTGCAAACCAGCAAGTGAGGGTGGTGATTATGATGCTGGTACATTCTTACGGATTTACGCTCCGTTATTCTACAAGGAGGTGCTATTTTTAATGGAAAAGACAGGCTAACGAACTACAGGTGTGGATTTATTTTGAAAGCCGGCCTAATTAAAATTAGGCTATACGGCTGCGATGAACTTACTGAGTAAGTTCCAATATCTGTAATAATGTAATCACTTGTATAAAGGAACTCTCTCAATCAATGTAGCTATCTAAACATAGCTTGCTGCTTAATTCGTTTTTCCACTGTTATTTATCCGTTTTAGTGATAGCAACTCAAACGGAACAGTTTCGAAATCGTGGTACCCATTTGGAATTGCACCGTAACATAATTGCAGTACCTCGTTCAGCCTGCTTTAAAAATCACATAAAACCGGGATTATTTTTTCTGAATATTTGTGGTAATTTCTACATCGGTAAATGCATTGCCAACATCTTCATCACATTTATCCATTTATCTAAATCATGCTTTTATGAAAAAACAAACCACCAAAAAGATCCAGCTTGGAAAAATCACCATCGCTGCTTTGAACCAGACTGAAGCCGCGAAAGAAAGAAACAATACCTGGACAACAAACACACTTTATCACTCTATTTGCCCATGTACAGGCGGTTGCCCGAACTAAGGAAATCAGGTGGAAACTGGTGGCTGCTATAGGTAGTGTCTGGTAACAGGCACAATTTTTCAGGCACCGGGCTTTTCAACCTGTAGCCAACGAGGTCAATCTCTGCTACTGTAAAGGCATTAAAAAAAGAAGGCGTCTCAAATATTTTGAGCGCCTTCTAATAATTTTCAGTAACACACCGCTATGCAACTACGGAATTACTAAAGCATACGATCTCAACAGATTAATCATACGCCAATACCTGCCGGGAAAACCTGCCAATCACATGACTCTTCGTTACATTCTCTTTCTTCTTACTTCCTTTCTCTCGTCAAAGAAATAAGCCAGTAACCTGTAAATCCAGATACCAACGACTGCATAAATAAAGTAGGTAATGTAAATACTCATAACAAAACATTTTTCGGGTTAAACAATTAGTTTCTTTTTTCTGGGGTCTTTTTCAAAAAGAATGCCAATTGGGGTAATGGTAACTTTAGCGCGAAGTTATATACAATAATTATTAAATAGTAATTAAGGGTTAAGTATTTTTTTCCACAATACCCCTTAAAACCTTGTTGTGCCTGCTGAAATGACCGCCCATATTGTATTTGACGGAGAACGCGGTGACGCCCCCGTACGATTGCCCCGCAGCTATCGAAAATTTATGTTCCCCCTTTGTTTCTTGATTTTCAATGAATTCATTAATTTTGCGCCCTGATCGATTTTTCTTTTATAGATGATTGATTGAAGTTTTGTTCACAAGGCAAGTGTCCTTAAAATTTCAAACAAAGATGGTATTACACAACAGAGTATCTGCCGTAGAGCTCAGGAAGCGGCTTGCATTGGAAGCATTTAAACGCGTCACCATTTCATTTTACCAGTACGCGAAGATTGAAGACCCCCAGGCTTTTCGCGATCAACTGTATGAAGCGTTTTTCAAACTGGAAGTATTCGGAAGAATTTATGTGGCACATGAAGGGATTAATGCCCAGATAAGCGTGCCGGAGCATCACTATGAGACATTCCGGGAAAGATTGTATGCGGTGCCGTTTCTCAATGGTATCAGGCTGAACATTGCAGTAGACGATGACGGCAAATCTTTCTTTGTACTGAAGATCAAGGTGCGCGAGAAGATCGTGGCTGATGGGATCACCGATCCTGCTTTTGACATGGCCAACCGCGGCAAGTATGTAGATGCGCAGGCATTTAATGAACTGACAGAAGATCCGGAAACGGTGGTTGTAGATATGCGCAACCACTACGAATATGAAGTAGGTCATTTTGAAGGGGCGATTGAAGTTCCCTCCGATACTTTCCGTGATCAGCTGCCGATGGCGGTAGATATGCTGAAGGATAAGAAAGACAAGAACATCATCATGTACTGCACCGGCGGTATCCGCTGCGAGAAAGCCTCTGCATACATGCTGCACAACGGGTTCAAAAATGTATTCCACCTGGAAGGGGGGATCATTGAATACACCAACAAAGCGAAGCAACAGGGGCTCCCGGTTAAGTTCAAAGGAAAGAACTTTGTATTTGACGAACGCCTGGGTGAGCGTATCAGTGAAGACATCATCAGTCAGTGCCACCAATGCGGTGCGCCTTGTGATACGCATACCAACTGCCTGAATGAGGGCTGTCACCTGTTATTTATTCAGTGTGAAGCATGTAAGCAGCAATATGACGGCTGCTGCAGTGAAGCATGTCAGACTGTGAATGCGCTGCCGGAAGAGGAGAAAGCGACTTTGCGTAAAGGGGTTGAGAAGGGTTTGATGTTTAATAAATCAAGAGGCAGAAAAAAGGTATAAAAAAATCCGCCCCGCGTTGTATCTTTTCAGGCAGGGCGGAGTAGTGTTGATTATAAAATTAGTGGGGCCGGACCGTTGTCCGGCCTTTTCTTTTTTCATAACCATTCTATCAACCTATATGCGAACTAAAAATCTGATGTCAGCCTTCAGCTTCAACCGTTGAAAGCTGACATCATCTTTTTTACGCCATACTATCTGTTTTATTTTTATAAGCTCCGTAGAATATGATCGGGAACACGAGCAGCGTAAGTACCGTAGCGGTGATCAATCCACCGATTACTACAATTGCCAGCGGCTTTTGTGTTTCAGATCCGATGCCATGGGAGAGTGCTGCCGGTACCAGGCCGATGGCAGCCATCAGCGCGGTCATTACTACCGGGCGGATACGACTTTGTACACCCAGTTTGATGGCTTCATTGAGTGGCATCTTGGTCTGCAGGTTCTTATGGAACACCGAGATCAGGATCACACCATTCTGTATACATATCCCGAAGAGTGCGATGAAACCTACACCTGCAGAGATACCAAAGTTCATACTGGTGACATGCAGCGCGAGGATACCACCGATCAGCGCGAAGGGCACGTTCATCAATACGAGTCCGGCATCTTTTACGTTGCCCAGCATGATGAACAGCACAATAAATATGGCGATGATACTGATAGGTACCACTTGCCCGAGTCGTTGCGTAGCGCGCACCTGGTTTTCGAATTCGCCCGTCCAGCCTATAGCATAGGCTTTGGGTAATTTAATAACCCTGTTTACTTTCTGCTGTGCCTCTGCGATGGTGGAGCCAAGGTCACGGTCACGCACGGAGAACTTCACACCAATAAAACGTTTGTTCAGATCACGATAAATGAATGCGGGACCGGTAATGGTTTTGATTTCAGCGATCTCTTTCAGCGGCACCTTGTTATTGTTGATGGTAGGCACCATCAGGTTGGCGAGGTCTTCTTCCGTTTTACGGTAGTTCTCATCGTAACGAATACGTATATCAAACTTTTTCTCACCTTCATACAGCTGAGTAGCCGTTTTACCACCAATTGCCATTTCAATCACTGCCTGTGCATCACCGGTGGATACGCCATACTGCGCCATCTTGTTATCGTCCAGGTTGATGCTCATTTCAGGCTGACCGATATTCCGGATTACACCAAGGTCTTTGATACCCTTCACCGTTTTCAGCTGTGCGATTACCTGTTGCGATAAAGATTCGAGTTGTGTGAGATCACTACCATATATCTTCACACCGTTGGCTGCTTTAAAGCCGGCCACTGCTTCAGATACGTTATCACTGATAGGCTGGGAGAAGTTGAGGATAATACCGGGATATTTTCTCAGGCGTTGTTCCATTTGCGCGATCAGCTCATCTTGTGTGATATGGCGTTTCCATTCTTCTTTCGGAGCAAGATCCACCTGGTACTGGATGAAGTAAAAACCGTTGGGGTCAGTACCGTCGTTGGAACGGCCTACCTGCGATAATACTCTTTTCACTTCGGGGAAGCCACCGAGGTCACCGCGGATGCTGTGCGCCATGCGGGTACTTTCTGTGAGCGACATACTCATCGGCAGTTCTGTAGTAACCCACAGGGAGCCTTCATTCAGCTGCGGAAGGAATTCTGTTCCGAGGAATTTGGCAGAGAGGAAAGTCACCACCATAAAGGCGATTGATAAAGTAAGGCTCAGGCGTTTGTTACGGTATGTCCAGCTGAATCCACTCGTAACAATCCTGTCGAAGAATTTTACAACGAAATTGTCTTTCTCCTTTACATTTTTGTTCAGCAGGATAGAACACAATACCGGCACCAGTGTGAGTGTGAACAGTAATGCGCCCAGCAGTGCGAAGCCCAGTGTCCATGCAAGGGGAGAGAACATTTTACCTTCTACTTTCTGGAAGGAGAAGATAGGAACGAGGGAGATGATGATAATGAGTTTGGAGAAGAAGATCGCTTTGGCCAGCTCTCCGCCGGTTTGTTTGATCCAGCCCAGCTTAGCCATTTTATTGAAGCGCTCCATTCCATACTTATGCGCCTTATGATCAAGCATCACAAATACGCCTTCCACCATTACCACGGCTCCATCTATGATGATACCGAAGTCGATGGCGCCCATGGAGAGCAGGTTGGCGCTCATGCCTTTAATCCGCAGGCACATGAACGCGAAAAGCAGCGCCAGCGGGATGATGATAGACACGATTACGGTGGTGCGCCAGTCGGCCATGAAGATGAACACGATTACAGTTACGAAGATGATACCTTCTGCGAGGTTGTGCATTACGGTGTGCGTACAGAAGTTCATCAGGTTATCGCGATCGTAGAAGGTCTCCATTTTTATATCATCGGGGAGCACCGTTTCGTTCAGTTCCTTGAGTTTATCTTTGAGGCGTGTCAGTACTTCGGAAGGATTTTCACCCTTACGCATTACGACAATTCCTTCTACGAGATCATCATTTTTGTCGAGGCCCACTTGTCCTACGCGGGGAGCGGAAGACTCGTGTACATTGGCCAGATCTTTCACCAGCAGCGGTACGCCGTTGATATTCTGGATGATGATATTCTGAATATCGGAGATGCTGTTGAGCAGACCGATACCACGCACCACATAAGCCTGTCCGTTTTTCTCGATAACATCACCACCAACGTTCACGTTACTCTTGGTTACGGCCTGATAGAGTTCCAGTGGCGTAATGTCGTATTTGGCGAGGCGTACGGGATCTGCGGATATTTCGTAGATCTTTTCCTGGCCACCGAACGCTACTACGTCGGCTATGCCGGGCACGCTACGGATCTGGCGGTCTATCACCCAGTTCTGCCAGGTGAGCAGATCGCGGGAGTCGCGCTTGTCGCTTTTGAGATAATAGCGGAAGATCTCTCCGGTAGGGCCGTAGGGAGGCTGTACCTCCGGTTCGGCGCCTTCGGGCAGGTTAATGCTTGACAGCATATTATTGACCTGTTGCCGGGCGAAGAAATCTTCCACATCATCTTCAAACATAATCTTCACGACAGATAGCCCAAACATCGTCACAGAACGCACGCTGGTTTTACGTTGAACGGCGTTCATCGACACTTCGATGGGCAGGGTTACAAAGCGCTCTACTTCCTGCGCACTGCGGCCATTCCATTTGGTTACAATTACGATCTGCGTATTGGTAACGTCCGGGAATGCCTCAATGGGCGTATGTACAAAAGAGAATACACCTGCTATGATCAGTGTGACTACACTGATAAAAACAAAGAGTTTGTTTTTGAGCGAGAATGCTACAATATTTCTGATGAATTTATTCATAACTCCGTTTCTTTAGAAAGCCACTCTGGTTCTTAATCCTATGATATTTACCGGGCCGCGGTCCTTATTGTAACCGGGATGCAGCACAAACTGGTAATCAGGACTCAAAGCAATATGCAGCCTGGTGATGTTACATTGATAGAATACTTCGGCGGCCATTTCAGGTGCGTAGTTGAGGCGGCCGTCGCCGATCATGAAGCCGGTACCGCCGGCCTCCAGGTATTGGCGATGGTCTGCCGACAGGCCATTCACCACGAATGCGATACCTGCATTATCCTGCGGGCGATGCCAGCTCAGACCGTTTTGCAGCCAGCCTGCACTGATGGAGCGGTCTATTTCAGTGTATGCCCATGTTTCGTTATGGCCATCATTCCAGGAGGCTTTGAAGAAAGCGCCGCCATCCCTGGTGAACTGCTGATCGAGATTGATACCGAACCCGTATTTGGTACGGCCGTTACTGCGTACAGCGGTAATGTCCGGCGTATCCACAGCTGCTTTCAGCGCCTGCTGGTAACTGCCCATCGGCGCCTGGTTGATGAAAGCCATTACGCGGATGTTACCTTCGCGGTGATTCAGTGTATGCGTATGCGTTACCTCCAGCACTTCCCCGTTGGACTGACCATAGTGATAGTTCAGTTTAGGGCCGTTAGCTTCCAGCGGCTCAAGGGAAGTGGCAGCCTGTATCTGCCAGTTATCTTTACGGTATTGTATGGTGAACGCCATGGTATAGCCGCGCACATCTGCGGGATAGTCCCAGGCGGCGTTGCTCATGAGGCTCCAGTTCAGGAACTGTGTACGGGGATCGTGGCTATAGTTGTTCTGGTCGAAGAAGTCCGCCAGGCAATACTTACCACCGATGAAACGGAGATAGTGCATGGGAGTGGCGCCCCCTACATTATTGAAATCATCCTCGTCCTGCTCCGACCTGGTGGTTAACGGCAGTGTATATACGGCGTAGGCCCTTGCCAGGTAGATCTTTGGTTTGGGATCACCCACGCGGAAAGTTTCTCCATTCGGAAAGCCTGCGATACCGGTAGCATGGCTCAAACCTTCGCCCCCAGCGAGTTCTGGGTTTACATACAGTTCCAGATTTTTCAGCGGACGGATGCCGGCGTAGATGGTGCTGGTAATAGATGTTCTGGCATCGTCATGAGTACGGAAGCTGTTGGCGCCTGAGTATTTCGCTGAAAAGTCAGGGTGCCACTGCGTTACCAGGGTTTGCTGGAAGTGAAAGGTGTAGGGAACGATACTGTCCTGCGTCTTTCGTTGTGCCAGCAAGTCGCCTGAAATAAGTGTGATAAGTCCTATTGATAACAGTTGCTTCATGTTCGCTGATTAGTCTTTAAGTGCGTCGTAGATCAGCAACTGGTTTCTGGAAATTACCTTTTCACCGGTCTGGAGACCAGAAGTGAGGTAAGTGATGTCGCCTGCTGTTTTGGCTACTTCCACCTGTCTTACTGTGATGTTGAATTTATCTTTGAATACCAGTACGAAATTTTTGCTGTTGTCGAAGATCACAGAAGCGGAGGGCACGGCGATTTTTTCATTCTGGTCGGAGTACTTCACATATACGGTGGCGAACATCTCCGGTTTCAGTAACATATTTTTATTATCGATCCGGATACGTACCTGCATCGTTTTGGTAGCAGGATCGAGGAAGTTGTAGATCTTATCGATCTTACCATTGAAAGGCTGATCGGGATAGCTTACGGTTACCACATCTGCTTCATATCCTTCTTTGATTTTGGCAATATCTGTTTCAAAAACGTTGGCCATTACCCATACATCATCCAGTTCGGAAATGGTAAAGATATTGGTGCTGTTATCTGAACGGATCTCCATGTTATTGTTGATGTTCTTCTCGATAACATAACCGGAGATCGGCGCTGTAACGAGATAGGTAGCGCCTTTACCTTTGCGGTATATTTTAAAGAGGTCGTTGAGCCGGTTGATTTCTGCGTTGGCTTTCTGCAGTTCGCCGTCGGCATTCACTACATCCTTCTCCGTACTGAGGCGGCTGTCGTACAGGTCCTGTGCCACTTTCAGGTTCTTCTCTGCCACACCGCGACTGGAGCGGGCCTGGGCCAGCTGTTTCTCGTAGTCGGCAATCTCGGCACTATGTATCACGGCCAGCACCTGGCCTTTCTGTACATAATCCCCCAGCTGTACCTTAATATCTTCCACATAACCACTCACCAGCGGATATACTTTCAATACCTTGCCACCATTGGGCGTTACCTTACCGGAGAGGCGCACTTCATTCATCACCGGTACCATTTGTGCAGTATCGATGCGGATATTTTTAAGCATGGTATCGCTGAGCACAAAGGTGCTTTTCTCGGTATCTTCTGCCTGAGTGTGTTTGCATCCTGTCCATATAACTGCTGCGAGCAGCGAAAAGCCAATGAGTATGATAGGCTGTTTCATGTCCTTAAAGTTTAAAGAGTTCTTGTCCTGTGGCGTAATTAAGTTCTTCGTAAGCGTTTACCCTGTTGGATAAAAACTTGTTGATATTTTTTGCGTTGTCGCTGTAGCTGTTGAAGTAGTCAATAAACTGCAGGAGGGAGATATTGCCCTTGCTGAAGTTTTTGGCTACTTCCGCGATCAGGGCATCAAATTCATTTCTGAACTGATGAAGATCGAAAGTCTTGTAGCGCTTTTCCAGCTGCACGATGCGCTGGTAGGCATTCAGCACTTCTGTCTGTGCGATCGACTGCTGTTGCAACAGGTCCTGCTGTTCAGCTTTGATCTGGTATTGCGCAGCTTTTATATTGCCCTGGTTGCGGTTCCATACCGGCAGGTCGATGCCCAGTGTCAGACCAATGAAATTGGGTGTATAGCTGCCCTGTTTATCATAGGTGGCGCCTACGTGCAGGTCGGGCACGGCCATCGCTTTCTGTAATTTGTAGTTGAGTTGTGCCGTCTTGTATTGCAGGTCCTGTACCCTTACATCCGGGCGGGAGATGGCTACGGAGTCTAGCAATTGCTGCAGGTTGATCTGATCCACCTTATAAGCAGCAAGGTTGGAAGGCTGTATGTTTACTTCGTAGAAGTCGCGGCTATGCATGAGCTGCTGCAGGTTCTTCTGGGCTTCGAGTTCCTGTTGTTTCAGGTCGGCATAATCATTCTCGATGCCTACCTGCAGGGCCTGGAGCCTCACAAGGTCGGCGTGGGCAACGCTACCTTTTTTATCGGCAGTGACGTAAGCGTCCACAATCTGTTGCAGGTTGCCCAGCTGTTGCTTCAGTACTTTTTCTGTCTGCTGTATGTAGTAGATATTATAGCAGCTCTCTCTCAGCTGGAGGCGCAGGGTGCGGAGGAGCTCATCGAAGGTTGCCTCGTTCAGGGAAGCAGCGGCAGCAGCCAGCTGGACGTTCCGGTTCCTTTTACCTGCCAGCTGTATCAGCTGATCAATGGTGTATTGTGTTTCACCGCCTTTGCCCACGTCAAAAGGTTTGGGTTTGTCTGTACTTCTGAAGCCGAGGACAGTACTGAAGGAGGGGTTGTTCCACATTTTCGCCTGCCTGATCAGTGCTTTGGAAGCATCGACCTGGTAGCGTTGTGCGAGTAACTGGTAGTTTTTAACGAGAAAGGAATCTTCCACTGCCTGCAAAGTGACTACTTTGCCGAAGGTTTGTGCCTGTATAGGTTGAGTATAGCCCAGGCTTACAGCGCATACCGACAATGTCAGCCATGTCCTGATAGTTCGCATTATGCCATTTTTCATGACACAAAGCTCTCTAAGACAGATTAAAGGCGCCTTTAAGGAATATTAAAAACAGATTAAAAAAGGATTGGAACGGGATTATATGTGAGGGAGTATGACTGTAAAGGTAGTGCCCTCTGCGTGATCAGAGGTCACCGTAATATGGCCGTTATGGATCTGTACAATCTTCTTACATATAGACAGGCCAAGGCCGTGACCCCGCACCTGTTGTGCATTTTCGCCCCGGTAAAAAGGTTCGAATACTTTATTGATTTCTTCAGCAGGGATGCTGATGCCGTAGTTTTTAATCTGAACGGTGATGTATTGTGTAAAGAAGTCTATGGCCACATAGGCAACGTTGTCTTCCGAAAACTTACAGGCATTCTCGATCAGGTTAAGGAAAAGCACTTTCAGCAGGCTTTCATTCCCGAAACAGGTAACGTAGAGGTCATTGTCCGGGAACTTATTGAACTGGATGTCTACTTTGTTATGCGCTTTACGCTTGAGGTGAATGAGGTTGGCCATTTCCATCAGCAGTTCGTCGATGCGCACGTTGCTGAATACAAACTGTTGCTGGCGTAATTCAGATTGGGCGAGTTGCAGCAGGCCATTGGAGAGGTCTGACAGGCTTTCGGCGTCTTCCAGTACAGATGTGAGGAGAGCCAGATATTCTTCCCGGCTGCGTTCTTTGGACAATGCCACCTGTAGCTGGCTGATCATGGCCGCAAGGGGAGTGCGTAGTTCATGCGAAGCATTGCTCACAAAGCTTTTTTGCAGGTTGAAGGAGTCGCTGAGCCTTTGCAGCATTGTGTTGAAGTTGGCGCCCAGCTTGGCTATTTCGTCCTTCCCTTTAACCGCCACTTGTGCGTCCTGCATATTATTGGCGTTGATGCTGTCTACCTGTTGCACCAGCCGGTCTATAGGCTGGACCATCTTCCGGGCAAAGAAATAACCAACACCTACCAGTATCGCTACAGCTGTGATCAGCTCCAAAAGCAGGATCTGGCGCAGGTTCTGTAGATTCTGGAAACCATATTTATCGAACGAAGAAACAATAACGATCACAGACATGCTGCCTTCTGTGTAGTACACGCCAACCATTTCATTGTTGCCTTTGTTGTCGCTGTAGATTTTGTTTTGACGGATATAGTCCAGCAGGCTGCGATGGGTGCGGATGGTGGTGTCTTTCAGGTTGCTGTAGAGCAGGTCATAGGAGGGGTTGTAAACGAGGATGGTTTCTTTGTAGAGGTCCTGGAAGGTAGTTCTGTCGAGCTTCCTGAGCAGATCTACTTTCACGTTGCCGTCTTCGATGATCACATTCGCAATGGAACGGGCGCGGTATTCCAGGCGTTCCAGGTATTCTGCCTTCCTCGATTTGGCGGAGAAATAATAGGCCAGCACAGCAAACGCTATCAGCATAAGCGCGGCTGACAGCGTATAGTATAGTGCTATTTTATATTTTATCTTCAAAGAGAAAGCTATTGGTCTTCGGAGAGATAGTAGCCCATACCGGTTTTGGTATGCAGCAGTTTCTGTTCAAAGTCTTTGTCTATCTTCTTTCTGAGGAAATTCATGTATACCTCTATCACATTGGTGCCGGTATCGAAATCGATATCCCACACTTTTTCAGCGATGGTGAGTTTGGAGATTACTTTGCCTTTGTGGAGGGCCAGGAATTCGAGCAGCTGGTATTCCTTGGCGGTGAGGGCAATTTTTTTTCCGCCCCTCGTCACTTCTTTTTTCTCACGGTCTATTTCCAGGTCGGCGATGCTGATCTTGTACTGGGTGCTGTGGGGGGCTTCGGAGCCGGCACGTTTCAGGAATACGCGGATGCGGGCCAGCAGTTCGCGGAAGTCGAAAGGCTTTACCAGATAATCGTCTGCCCCCAGTTCAAAAGCCTGCATTTTATCTTCTACGCCACCGAGGGCAGTCAGCATGATCACGGGTACGCGGTTATTTTTACGGCGTATTACCTCACACAGTTCATAACCGTTATTGTGGGGGAGGTTGAGATCGAGTATAACGAGGTCGTAGTTGTTGGCCGTTGCCAGGCTTTTACCCATGCGGCCGTCGTAAGCAACTTCCACGTCGAAGCCATTTTCTTCCAGGCCCTTCTTAACGGCATTGGCAACTTTCACTTCGTCTTCAACTACCAGTATTTTTTGCATAAAAGAATGTATTAAGCTACCAGCTACCAGCTGTCAGCAGCTAGTAGCTAACTGTTAGCTCATCAGGTTTGCTTCCAGTTCCATTATTTTCTCAAACAATTGTTCGTACTGCTGGTTCGCTTTTTCAAGGAATTTAAGCACGTCCTGGTATTCGCTTTCTACCTGTGCGAACCTGGTTTTATCGCCGTAAGTGTCCGGGCTGCCAAGGCTGGCTTCCAGGTTGGCTTTGCGCTCTTTCAGGCTGGCCACCTGGCCTTCCACCTGTGAGAACTGTTTCTGTTGTTTCTGTAATTCGCGCTGTATTTCTTTATTGATGGCGCCTTTAGGGGCTTCCTCTACTTTGACAGGTTCCTGCTTACGGCTTTCTTTTTTGCTGTCGTCCTTAACAGGTGCGGCTTTTACAGTCTGCTGCGCGTTGTTGGCCGCCATTCTCTTTTTCCACTCTTCGTATTCGGCGTAAGTTCCTTTAAACTCTTTGATCTCGCCATCAACGATCTCCCATATCTTATTGGCCGTCTGGCTTACGAAGTAACGGTCGTGTGATACGAGTACGAGACTCCCTTCATATTTATTGAGCGCATCGATCAACATCTGTACGGAGTTCATGTCCAGGTGGTTGGTCGGTTCATCGAGCATGAGGAAGTTCGCCTGGCTGATGATTGTTTTGGCTAGTGCCACGCGGGCTTTTTCGCCTCCGGAAAGGATGCGGATCTTTTTAAACACATCGTCGCCGGTAAACAGGAAGCAACCCAGGAGCTGGCGCAGTTCCAATTCGGTACGGCCGCTGCCGAAGTTTTTCAGTTCATCGAGGATCTCACTGCTGAGGTCAAGCGATTCCAGCTGGTGCTGTGCATAGAAGCTGGTAACCACGTTATGGCCGGGAACGCGTTCGCCTTCGAACTGTTCCATGCCGAATATTATACGCAGCAGCGTGGATTTACCTTTACCGTTGGCGCCTATCAGGGCGATCTTGTCGCCGCGATTGATTTCCGCGCTGGTATTTTTTAATATCGAAATATCCCCGAAGCTCTTGCTGACATTATTCAGCGTACATAAGATCTTCCCGGGTGTTTTATCTATGGTAAAATTGATTTTGATCCTGGAAGGGCCGTTATCTACCTGTTCCACGCGTTCCAGCTTATCCAGTCTTTTCATGATACTCTGCGCCTGTGCAGCTTTGGAGGCTTTGGCCTTAAAACGCTCAATAAAGCGTTCCTGCTGGCGGATGTAATCCTGCTGGTTTTCGTAAGCGCGCTGCTGCATTTCGCGGCGGAGCTCTTTCTCCACCTCGTAGTCGGCGTAGGTGCCGGCGTAATGATGCAGCTGTTGCTGGTATACCTCCACGATTTTATTGACCATACGGTCCAGGAAGAAGCGGTCGTGCGATACGATGATTACGGCGCCGTTGTAACCTACCAGGTATCTTTCCAGCCATTCGATAGACGGAAGGTCAAGGTGGTTGGTCGGCTCATCGAGCATGAGCACATCGGGCTGCTGCAGGATAAGACGGGCCAGGAGCACGCGCATACGCCATCCCCCGGAGAACTGGTTGTAGGGGCGGTCGAGGTCGGGTGTGCTGAAACCAAGGCCTTCCAGTACCTGAGCGGTTTTATGTTTCATGTTATAACCATCCAGCGCGTCAAACTCGTGCAAGGCATCACTGAACTGATGAAGCAGCTCTTCACTCTGGTGCTCTTCCAGCTCTTTGGTGAGCCGCTCTATTTCTTTTTCCAGCTCCAGCGCTTTGCCGAAAGCCATCATGCCTACGGTGAGGATAGATTCGTCGGTTTCAAAGCTGAGCAGGTCCTGGTTGAAGAAACCTATGGTCAGCGATTTACTTTTATTAACACTTCCTTTGGAAACGGAATATTCGCCATTGATAATGCGCAGCAGGGTTGACTTTCCGGTTCCGTTCAGACCAATAAGGCCAACACGGTCACCCGGCTCAATATGCCAGGAAGAATCTTCCAGTATCACCCTGGACCCGAACTCAAACGTAATATCCTGTAATGCGATCAACATAAAAATCTGAAATTGAATAAAAAACGTGCAAAAGTACTATGATTTATTGGATTTTTTTGATTCTCCTGAGATGATAGTAGAAGAAGAGTGGTGGCCACTTTGCTTGAACCAGGCTGGCAGCCTGGGTTTCAACCGGTAAAAGCACGTCTTTATATCAAAAAAAAACGACAAATAATAACAAACAGAAATTCATGACTATATTCGTTATCAGAAATATAATATCATCAGGATAATCAAAATAGTATGAATCATAGTTTATGCGTTGCCGTTAGTGCAGCTCTATTGGTTACAGTAATAAGTTGCAACCAGCCTGCACAGAAAGAAGGAGAGGGCGCTGGTGCAGCTACCGCCGCTTTGCAGGCTCCCTACAGCCAGGTATTTTACGATTCCCTGCAGACAACTATGCAAACTTATTATCAGTTGTCAGCTGCACTGGTAAAGGCAGACAGCGTTACTGCTGATGCCGCGGCTACCTCACTGAAGTTACATGTGGACAGCCTGCCGGTGAACCGGCTGCAGATGGACAGTACGCATCTCAGTGGTATTACTGGTATTACCGGTAGCATCAGCGCTGAGCTGGCCGGTTTTACCGGAGAAAAAGAGATGGAGGGAAAACGCGCTTCTTTCCAGATGGTATCTGATATGCTATTCGACCTGGTGAAGAGTACCGGGCTGAAAGGGCAAACGGTGTATCGTCAGTACTGCCCAATGGCTTTTGATGACAAAGGTGCATACTGGCTAAGTGATAAACCGGAGATCGTGAACCCTTACTTTGGAGACAAAATGTTGCATTGCGGAGAAACAAAAGATACATTACTTTATAAGTAAGCAATTATTCGTGAGAGGTAGATTATAATTTAATGTATACGATTACGTTAATGTATACGATTACGGTTCAGATGTATGCATATTTGTCGTTACTCCTTGCCCATTTTATGGCTGCTGATTTTGGTGTGTTCACTGGCAAACGCCCAGCGATACACGCTTAGTGGCTATGTAAGAGACAGCACCAACGGCGAATCGCTGCCGGGCGCCACGATACAGGTGCTGGGTGGTTCCGCAGGCGTTCAGACCAACAGCTATGGTTTTTATTCCCTCACATTACCCGCCGGAGATTATACTATTACCTATTCCTTCCTGGGCTACGAAACAAAGCAGTGGCAGTTTTCGCTTAAAAGCAGCATGACCTATAACACAGATCTGACGCCGCGTCTCTACCAGGCGAGGGAGGTGGTCGTGTCCGGAAAGCGAAAAGATGCCAATGTAAAGAGTACGGAAATGGGGCGCGTGGAAATGACATCTGCGCAGGTGAAGAAACTGCCGGCACTGATGGGGGAAGTAGATGTACTCAAAGCGTTGCAGCTGATGCCTGGCGTTCAGGCTGCCGGCGAAGGGAATGCGGGCTTTTACGTGCGAGGCGGGGGGCCTGACCAGAACCTGATTCTGCTGGATGAGGCGCCGGTTTATAACACCGGTCATCTTTTCGGTTTCTTTTCTGTATTTAATGCAGACGCTATTAAAAGCACGACGCTTATCAAAGGAGGGATGCCGGCCAACTACGGCGGCCGCTTATCGTCTGTGGTGGACGTAGCGATGAAAGATGGTAATAACAAAACTTTCCAGGGGGAAGGGGGATTGGGCCTCATTGCATCCAGGCTGTCATTTCAGGGGCCGCTGAAGAAAGACAAAGCCTCGTTCATTGTATCGGCGAGGCGTACCTATATTGATCTGCTTACAAAACCATTCGTCAATAACACTTCGTATAGTGGTACAGGTTATTATTTCTATGACCTCAACATGAAAGTGAACTATACGTTTTCGGATAAAGATAAACTCTTCCTGAGCGGATATTTCGGGAAAGACGTTTTCTCTTTCAACAGCAATAACCGCAAGTTCAGCGTAAAGATTCCCTGGGGCAATACCACCGCCACTTTGCGTTGGAACCATGTATTCAGCAAACAGCTCTTTCTGAATACTTCACTGATATATAATGATTACCGTTTCCAGTTCAGCGCGTTGCAGAACAGTTTTAATATCAAGTTGAATTCAGGCATCAGTGATGGGAACCTGAAGATGGATTTTGATTACTATCCTGGCCCCAAGCACCACATCAAATTCGGAGGTAACTATATCTATCATGTCTTCACGCCGTCAACAGTAAGCGGTGAGCAGGATTCCACGGTTTTCCGACCGGAGAATGCATTTAAGAAGTATGCACATGAGGCGGCGGTATACCTGATGGATGACTGGGAGATCTCACCTGCATGGCGGCTGAATGTAGGGATCCGCTACAGTGGCTTTATGCAGATAGGGCCATATACCCGTTACCTTCGCGACGCTAATGACAGCAAAACGGACAGCGTCGTATACGGGCGCGGGCGGCCTGTGAGAACGTACGGAGGCTTTGAACCGCGTGTGACGCTGCGTTATGCCTGGAATGACAAAAACTCACTGAAGGCGTCTGTGACGCGCAATTACCAGTTCGTCCACCTGGTGACAAATGCCGGCACTACGTTGCCTACAGACGTGTGGGTACCTAGTACCTATAATGTGAAGCCACAAATCTCCTGGCAATATGCGGCCGGTTATTTCCGCAATTTCGAGGATAATATGTACGAGGCCTCCGTGGAGGCCTATTATAAGGATATGCGCCACCAGATTGAATACCGGGAAGGTTACACACCATCCTTAAAAGATCCTGAGCGTGATTTTGTATTCGGCAACGGAGAGGCATACGGCCTGGAGTTGTTTGTGAATAAGAAGCGGGGGCGGTTTACCGGCTGGCTGGGATATACGTTGGCCTGGACCTGGCGCCAGTTCCCGGATCTGAACGGCGGGAAACGTTTTCCTGCCAAGTATGACCGGCGGCATGATCTTTCATTGGTGGGGACCTATGAGCTCAATAAAAAGTGGAGCCTTTCTGCCGTGTTCATTTATGGAACGGGTAATACGACTACCGTGCCGGAGAAGTTCTATTTCGTAGAAGGTACGCTGGTGCAGGGGTACGGAGAGATCAATTCATACCGTATGGCGGCATATCATCGTTTGGATCTCTCTGCTATTTATACGCCAACGCCGCGTAGACCTAACAGGCGTTTTCATGGCAGCTGGGCGTTTTCTATTTACAATGTTTACAGCAGAAGGAACCCTTATTTCATTTATCTTGACCAGGAGGGAAATGCGGCTGATGGCTCACTTACCGTTACAGCCAAACAGGTATCGTTGTTTCCGATTATACCATCGGTCACCTATAACTTCAAATTTTAGGAAAAAAATCACGAGCAGATATTGGGGAAGAAAAAAGGGGAGCAATCAACGGGTATTGGCATTTATGGGGTAAAGCGAGAGAGGGGATCATTTCAGGAAATAATGCACAATGGCGACCAGACTGCCAGTAATGGCAATATATTGCAGAAGAGTGAAGTTGTTCTGGTTACTTTTGATTGAATTAATTTCACTTTTAATGAGTAGCTGCACAGCCATTATTTCTTTACTAAGCTCGGTTTTTATCTTACCAATTTCGTCTGTTAACTCCTTCTTTACAGAAAGCAATTCTGCTTTGGTTGCGAGCGTCTCGAAAGCCTTATCCTGACTAGCTTCGATAGTTTCATTGAGAACGATAGCAACCTCTCTGACTTCTTCGTCAGTTAGATGAAGAACTTTTTTACAGACGTCATAAATTTTTAAATTTAATGTTACCATAAGTGAAATTGTTTAAGTGATAAATTATTGTTTGATTTTAACATGAGACATTCGGTGAGTAAAAAGAGGGTAACAAGCCCTCCTGAGTTTGGAAATGTCTTTGTAAATAATTTCGATAGATGATTGTTCTGTCATAAGAAAATTGTTTTTGTGATAATCAGGTAATCAATATTTAAACTTATAAATGAGTAAATAGTCTGAATGCTAATCTTATTTCCGTATGATCTGAAATAGCCCATAGTGATGTGTTCTTACTAATTGATCCTGGATAATAAAAGCTGATATTACTTTTTTCTCATTAATAATCGTTTTTTATTATAAAAATGAAGTTAGATATTTTTTCAACTGAAACAATACCGCCGGATAAATATTTATTTTTAAAATCCTTTAGTTCGTTGATGTACAAGTCAAAATGCTAACAAACTATTTCTTAACTTCGCAAACATTTTAATTAGGAATTATAGCTCTTAAAAAAGCAAAGAGCTAACAGGTAAAGCGTATGATTAATATCACATTTCCGGATGGCGCAGTACGACAGTATGAACCAGGAGTAACTGCATTAGACATCGCCAAGTCCATCAGTGAAGGATTGGCACGTAAAGTATTGGCAGCAAAAGTGAACGGGCAGGTAATAGATGCCACACGTCCTATAACAACGGATGGCACGCTGCAACTGCTTACGTGGGTGGATACGGACGGTAAGGCAACGATGTGGCATTCATCAGCCCACCTGATGGCCGAAGCCCTGGAGGCCCTTTATCCGGGAGTAAAGCTGGGCATTGGTCCTTCCATTGAAAACGGATTTTATTACGATATAGACCTCGGCGGCCGCACCATTACAGACGATGACCTGAGAAAGGTAGAAGCCAAAATGGTGGAGCTTTCCAAAAATAACAGCGTATACGTGCGCAAAGATGTGAGCAAGGCCGATGCGCTCCAATATTTCACTGAAAAGGGGGACGAGTACAAACTGGAACTGATTAACGATCTCCAGGATGGCAGTATCACTTTTTACACGCAGGGCGGCTTCACAGATCTGTGCCGTGGCCCGCACATACCGAGCACCAGCTTCATCAAGGCTATCAAGCTGACCAACATCGCCGGTGCTTACTGGCGTGGTAATGAAAAGAACAAGATGCTGACCCGCATCTACGGTATTACATTCCCTACCCAGAAAGAACTGGACGAGTACCTGGCTACTATCGAAGAGGCCAAGAAACGCGACCACCGCAAGCTGGGCAAAGAACTGGAGTTGTTTGCCTTCTCTGAGAAAGTAGGGTTGGGGCTTCCGATGTGGTTGCCTAAGGGAGCTATGCTGCGCGAGCGCCTGCAGCGCTTCCTTCAGGAAGCACAGATTGCCAGCGGTTACCTGCCGGTTGTAACACCGCATATCGGAGGTAAGGAACTGTATGTAACTTCCGGTCACTATGAGAAATATGGTAAAGACAGCTTCCAGCCGATTCATACGCCGGAAGAAGGCGAGGAGTTCATGCTCAAGCCGATGAACTGTCCGCACCATTGCGAACTGTATAAAGCATCTCCCAAATCATACAAAGACCTGCCGGTACGCTTCGCGGAATTCGGTACGGTGTACCGTTATGAGCAGCACGGGGAGCTGCATGGTCTTACCCGCGTAAGAGGATTTACGCAGGATGATGCGCATCTTTTCTGCCGCCCTGACCAGGTGAAGGAAGAGTTCCAGAAAGTGATTGACCTCGTGAAGTATGTGTTTGACAGTCTTGGTTTCACAGAGTATGTAGCTCAGATCTCCCTGCGTGACCGGGAAGACCGCAGCAAATACATTGGTACGGAAGAAAACTGGGAGCTTGCTGAACGCGCGATCATTGAATCTGCTGCTGAGAAGGGATTGAATACTGTGACAGAATATGGCGAAGCGGCATTCTACGGACCGAAGCTTGACTTCATGGTGAGGGATGCGTTGGGCCGTAAATGGCAGCTGGGCACTATCCAGGTGGACTACAACCTGCCGGAACGTTTTGAGCTGGAATACATCGGGGCAGACAATATGCGTCATCGCCCGGTGATGATCCACCGTGCACCTTTTGGTTCGCTGGAGCGTTTCATTGCAGTATTGATCGAGCATTGCGCCGGTAAATTCCCGCTGTGGCTTACACCTACACAGGTGAAGATCCTGCCAATCAGTGACAAGAGCCAGGCTTATGCGGAAAAAGTGGCAGAATTGCTAAAAAAAGCAGAAATTCGCGCTGAGATTGATGACAGGAGTGAGAAGATTGGTAAGAAAATACGCGATACAGAACTGGCTAAAGTACCTTACATGCTGGTACTGGGCGAAAAAGAAGCGACTGACAATCTGGTTGCTGTACGCCGCCAGGCCAAGGGTGACCTGGGCGCTATGCCGCTGGAGCAGTTCATTGCGATGGTAAACGATGAAGTCATGAATCGCGGGCCGATTGAGTAGCCAGTATAAATGTGGAAAAAAAGTATATAAAAGAATGAACATTACTTAAATCGGGTATGTTAATTGCTGAGTATTTTCCACTTACATTTGTAATGAGTTGTTTTAGGTTCATGAGTGGTAATGGACCACGGACTATGGACAATTAATTTAATAATCTTTATTTTTTTTAATGCAACAAAGACCCAGACCAAATCCGGGCGGAAATAATAACAGGGGTAACAGAAATCCTAATTTCCGCAGGGAACAACAACAAGAACATCGCACCAACAGGATGATAAGGGTGCCTGAAGTAAGGCTTGTAGGCGAGAACGTTGAAGTAGGCGTCTACAGAACGGAAGAAGCTTTACGTATGGCTGAAGAGCAGGGATTAGACCTGGTAGAAATCTCCCCAAATGCAGTTCCGCCTGTTTGTCGCATCATCGACTACAATAAATTCCTCTACGAAAAGAAGAAGAAGGAGAAAGAGATGAAGGCGAAGGCGCACAAAAGCGAAGTGAAAGAAATCCGCTTTACGCCTAACACCGATGATCATGACTTTGACTTCAAAGCAAAGCACGCTGAGAACTTTCTGAAAGAAGGCAACAAGGTGAAAACCTATGTGCAGTTCAAGGGTCGGGCCATCATGTTCAAGGAACGTGGTGAGCTGATCCTCCTGAAGTTCGCTGAAAGACTGGCGGAAGTAGGTGGTCTCGAAAGTATGCCTACGATGGAAGGTAAGCGTATGATTGCCATCTTTGCACCGAAGACTGCGAAGAAGAAGGAGAAAGAACCAAAGGAGGCTAAAGAACCGCGTGTTGCTGAAAGCAAACCGGAAGACAAAGCATAAGGCTATATCTCATTACACCAAAATGCAGCCCGGCAGGCCATCACCTGCTGCGCTGCATTTTGCTATTTGAGCATATTCAACGCTTACATTTACAGCGCTGCCAGCACTTTCTTTGCCCTTGAACGTATAGCAGGCGCCGGTTCGTGTTCCAGGAGATCGTCCAGGATCAGCTTTATCTCATTTTTTATTTCCGGGTAGGTTTTCGACAGGTTGGCCAGTACCGTCATTGCAAAGGCTTTTACTGCAATGGTCTGCTGCGGATCTTCCAGGAATGCAAAGCTGGCATTCATAACAGGACCATGCAGCTCTTCGGGAATAGAAAGCTGTTCCAGCACGCGCAATACATTTCGTTTAACCGCTACCGGTAGTCCCGGCGTATTCATCCGGTCTACCATTGCCGTGAGGTGAGGTGTCATCAGTTCCGGATGGCTGTCGGCCACATAGCTTACTACCAGCGCACTGCGTTGCACTACGCGGTATTCATCTTCCAGGAATAGTTTCATCAGCTTCGCAAAACGGGTGGCGTCGGCGCCTATCCACGCGCTTATCCGCAAGGCCTGTGCACGGCTATGTTCTGCGAGTAATTCTTTTCGGATATCCATACTGCAGCAAGTTAACGTAATGCCCTGTAAACGGCAAGCGGGAGATTATGCCGGCTGTTGGTCAGACATGGTTCCATGCGCTGTGAGATAGCTGAGCGCCTTTTCCTTCATACGTGCAATATCTGCGGGATCGACAGGAACGCCGGTTTCCTTACCCATATCGTCCCATACACGGAGGTAGATGTATTTTTCAAACAACGGATCTTTGCGGAATGCCTCTGCCTCTTCATCATTCATTGGGCCGCCCTGGTATACGAGGGTTTCCTTGCTGGCATCAGAGAGCGTATCATAGTAGGCGCTGTCTGACCATGTGAGATAACGTTTGGTGGCCACATGGCTGGCTACGAGATGCGCCATCCGCTCAGGGAATCCACATTCCAGCAGAAAAGCACTTCCGAGCTTATCGTGGGCGAGTGCGCCGAAATCGCCCATCTGTGCTTCATTTTCGAAGAAATGGCCGATGTCGTGGAGAAAGGCGGCGAGTATCATTTCATCATCAAAACCGCTTCTTTCCGCAATCAGTGCGGCCTGCATCATGTGCATCATCATCGTTACACTTTCTCCGTATTCATGATGGCCGTGCTGGTCATACAATGCAAAGATCCTGTCAATAACCGCTACGGCGGAAGAAGTATTATCAGACATTTTCGTATATGTGTTGAGGTGAGTCAGCCGGAAATATTCCGGCGACACTATTAATATCGCATATACGCGGCATAGTTATATTACGGGAACATTAATTTTTTGTGAAGCCACAGAAAATCCGTCTCCTCCTACATGATTACTATGGGGTCGATTCTCAACATTTCCAATAGTATAATGGCTGCAGCACTCATTCAATATCTGTATAACAACAACATCATCATACTCATTTAAATCACATAAATCATAGTACCTTTACGCTTTACTTACCGGTTAATCTGATCCACTTTGCTTAAGAGAGAATTACGTGTTATCCTGCTGTCGCTGGCAGTCAGTTTTGTTCTTACGGTATTAAAATTTGCGGCTTACTATCTGACACACTCTGTGGCTATTCTGTCGGATGCTATGGAGTCGATCATCAATGTGGTGGCGGGGGGCTTCGCCAGTTACAGTATATATCTTTCCGGCAAACCGAAGGATGCTAATCATCCATATGGCCATGGTAAAGTGGAGTTTTTCTCTATCGGGTTTGAAGGCGCGATGATCTTCTTTGCCGGCATACTTATCCTGGTAAAGGCGGCGCAATATTTCATTGAGCCGCGTGAGTTGCATGAGATGGACAATGGCTTCTGGCTGCTGGGGGCGACTACTGTAGCCAATCTGCTGCTGGGCGTTTTCCTGCTGCGTTCTGGCAGACAGCTCAATTCCATCACCATCAGTGGCAACGGACAGCATATCATGACAGATGTTTACAGCAGTGTAGGGTTGATGATTGCGTTAGGCATTATCCGTATTACCGGCTGGAACTGGCTGGATCCGGCTGTATCCGTGCTGATGGGAGGGCTGATCCTCACCAAGGGTTACCAGCTGATGCGCCGCTCTATTTCCGGGTTGATGGATGAAACTGACATGCAGGTAGTAGATAAGGTGATTGCCATATTATCAGGCCATCGTATACCGGACTGGATTGATGTACATAATATGCGGGTACAGCAATACGGTAATAACTATCATATAGACTGCCATCTTACCGTGCCTTATTACCTGGAGTTAAGCGAGGCACATGATGTGATGAAGAAGGTGGAAGTGCTTGTCAATAAAGAGTTTGAAGGGGGAGAGGTAGAGTTTTTCATACATATGGATCCCTGTATTCCATCCTGCTGCCATTACTGTCTGAAAGCAGCGTGTCCCGTGCGCAGTCATCCTTTTACGGGAGAGATAACCTGGACACGGGACAATGTGTTGCCTAACAGGAAGCACGGCTGATTACTCTTCGCCGGCTTCCTCGCCATCGCCATGGCCGAGCATTTCGCGTATCGGCTTTACTGCCTGGTAAATGCCGCGGTTGTATTTATTTCCGAGAATGATCAGTGTAGTGGAATCCTGCACAAAGCGGTAGAATACAGTGTTGTTACCATGCCACCAGCCGTTGTGATAGATAATGTTTTTTGTGCTGTCCGGATACACCATCATGCGCCAGCCGAGGCCATAGTTGCGGACACCAGGCTTCTCATTGCTATAGGGGGTGTAGGCTGCTTTGAGCATCTCAGCATTCAGCAGTTTACCTGAATAGAGCGCCTGATCCCATTTGAGCATATCACGGGCCGTACTGTAAATGCCCTTATCACCCATTACGCCGTCCAGGAAAGTATCCGGTTCAAACTGTCCGTTATATTTATGGCTCTGTGTCTGATGTGGACGTGGGGCGGATGCAGGATCATATACAAATGTATTGGTCATATGCAGCGGTTGGAAAATATTCTCCTGCATGAATGCGGAGAATTTCTGGCCGCTTACTTTTTCCACAATGGAAGCCAGGAGGAGATAGTTAGTATTGCAGTATTGGAAGTGGGTACCCGGCAAATGTTGTACAGGCGGCTTATGTGCTGTCATCAGCCTGATGACTTCATCATTGGTGATAAAGTTCTTATCGTCTTTCCAGAGGCTGTCGCAGAAGTACAGATAGTTGGGCAGGCCGCTGCGGTGACTCAGCAGCATGCGCACATTGATGCCTTTATATGGAAAGTCGGGGAAAAATTTCTGCAGGGAGTCTTCCAGGCTCAGCTTCTGTTTCTGCACAAGTAACAGCACAGCCGCGCCTGTGAAGGTTTTGGTAACGGAAGCCAGCTGGAAGGCGGAGCTATCTGTTACCGGAACTTTCGTTCTGGAGTTTTCGTATCCATGATATTCTTCAAACAGTACGACACCTTTTTTGGCTACCAGTATAGCGCCATTGAAGCCGGTACGCAACAGCTTACCATCATAGAATGCACTGAGTTCACGTTGAAGCTGTACATTGCGTGGCGATTTGAGAATTGCTTCCCTGGCTGTTTCTGAAAGACCAATGGTATATTCGGAACTGTCTTCCGCCAATGCTTTCTTCCTGTTTGCTTCTCTGCGTGCTGCATTGCTCTGACAGCTGGAAACGATTGTTGCTCCTGATATGGTTACAATAATAAATAATGCGTTTAATCTCTTCATTAGAGGTAGTTCACTTCTTAATCTTTCTTAAATTCAGTTTCGGTCCAAAAATTCAAAGCGCTAAAATTATATTCTCCATCAATGGCAACCAAATAAAGTGTGGGAGGCCAGCTGCTTTTAATGTATTTTTAAGCATGGAAGATTAAAAATTATTCAAAAACAAACTGAATGACCCTATTTTATTGATGAAAATCGAATTTGATCACAACGTATTTGATTATTCCCAAACATCGAGTAGGTTTGTGCCTTGTTTTTCCCCGCGTAACCGCAATTATTAAGCCAATTGCATTACATGAGATATACATATAATTCTTTATAATATTATGGACCAGAAGTCAACAAGTTATCCGAAGGAAAAGATCAGCATTTTATTGTTGGAGAACATCAGCGATGCAGCAGTAGCCGAATTCACTACCGCAGGCTATAGCGTCCGTAAGTTGTCGGGGGCGCTGAATGAAGAAGACCTGATAAAGGAAATAAAGGATGTACATCTGTTGGGTATCCGATCTAAAACACAGGTTACCCGCAATGTGTTGGAAGCAGCTAAGAAGTTGCAGGCTATCGGGTGTTTCTGTATAGGGACGAACCAGGTTGACCTGAAAGCGGCCACCAGTCATGGTGTGGCGGTATTTAACGCACCCTATTCCAATACCCGCTCCGTAGCGGAGCTGGTGATCGGATTATCCATTATCCTGATCCGTCGTATTGTAGACAAGAATAATGCAGCGCATAACGGCACATGGATGAAAGAAGCCAAAGGCAGCTATGAGTTGCGTGGTAAAACACTGGGTATTGTGGGGTACGGTAATATCGGAAGCCAGGTGAGTGTACTGGCGGAAGGTATGGGTATGAACGTGATCTATTATGATGCGGAAACCAAACTACCACTGGGTAATGCGGTACAACAGAGAACGCTGAAGGAGTTGATGTCTCAGGCAGATATCATCTCGCTGCATGTGCCGTCTGTGAAGACTACCGTGAATATGATCAACCGGGAAACGCTGGCTGATGTGAAGAAGGGCGCCATTTTCATCAACTATGCCCGTGGTGAAGTGGTGGACCTGGAAGCATTGAAAGAATTCCTGGAAAGCGGTGCACTCTCCGGAGCCGCCATCGATGTATTCCCTGTAGAGCCGGAGAAGAATGGCGCAGCATTCAGCACGCCATTGCAGAAGCTTTCCAATGTGATACTCACCCCGCACATCGGCGGAAGTACCGAAGAAGCGCAGCATAACATCGGACTGGATGTGAGCAGCAAAATGCTCAACTACCTGGAGAAGGGCGCCAGCTTTGGTTCTCACACCGTGCCTGCCATCAGTGTACCACCGATTGAAAATACACACCGCCTCTTACACATTCACGAAAACGTACCTGGTGTGTTGTCTGCCATCAATACTGCTTTATCCGAAAATAAAATCAATATCCTTGGACAGTATCTCAAAACGAACGACCAGATCGGTTATGTGGTACTTGACGTAGACAGGCAGTTGTCGCAGGAAGCCCTGGCTCTGCTTAAAGGTGTTAAGCATACTATTAAGACAAGGTTGCTTTATTGATGATGATTTAAGAATTTAGGGATTACCTGATTTAGGAATTTAGGGATTTAAGGATTACCTGATTTAGGAATTTTATAAATGCAGCGAAGGTCAATAGTTCTTTTTAAACAACTATTATTGACATCCGCTGCATTTATAAAATTCCTAAATCAGGTAATCCCTAAATTCTTAAATCAATTACGTGCTTTTTACGTAAATTGTTTCAGATTTCTTTGTTATCCTTGCAGATAAACAGCAACATAAAAGAGCATGAACTTTCAAAATGTTTTATTAGCGGGAGCAGGGCTGATAGCGGGTCTTTTAACGCAAGGTAACGTCAATGCGCAGGACAGCAACCAGTGGGCGCCTGCCAACGTCAGGATTGACGGTCAGCCTACAGAATGGCCAAAGCCTTTGCAGTTCTACAACAACGACACGAAATTATTTTACACCATAGCCAACGATAAGGAAAACCTTTACGTAATTGTGAGTGTGCCTGATGCACAAAGCCAGGTGAAAATCATGCGGTCAGGACTGACGTTTTCCGTGAATGCTTCCGGGAAGAAGAAAGGAGGGGCCTCGCTGACTTTCCCGCTTATCACAGAAGCGGCTGTGACACCCGATGTACCGGAAGAATCCAGGCAGCGGGTAGCGGCAGAATGGAAAAAACAATCACTGGCCAACGTAAAAGAAATCAAGGTAGACGGGTTTACCGGCGTTACAGACGGCAATATCCCTACCGACAATAAATTCGGCATTCGTGCCGCAGCATCACTGGATGCCGCCGGCAACCTGGTATGTGAATTTGCCCTGCCGCTTAGCGCCGCCGGCATTACTCCAGGAACCGACAAACCAGTAGCTTACCATTTCAGGGTGAACGCATTAAACAAAGAAGAGCTGAAAGAACGCCAGAAAGCGGCTGCCAAAGCGCAGCAGGGACAGGGGCAAGGACAGCCGCCCATGCCAGGGCAAATGCAGGACATGATCACCCTTTACTACCCCAGTGATTTCTGGACCAGACAAACACTGGCAATACATCAGTAGAGGATTTTTTCATATAGCCTTAACCGTTGTTATGCATAAAAAAATATTATCCCTGGGCGCCAAAATCTTTATTGGCGGTATCTTAGGTGCCGGTATGCTGCTGGGTAGCTGCCGCAAGGACAATAAAGGCCAGAACCCCGTTACCCCGGAACCTGTTGCGGAAGATTCGCTCAAGTACCTGATGTACCAGATTATGCAGGTCACTTACGCAGATGGCGGCAGGAACAATGCTGCCGGTTTGCCTACCTACTACTGGTATTCTCTCGTCAAACAAAGGAATCCGCTGGATGCGCAATATCCCAACGCAGATACACTGCTTTCGCGCATGAAAGCCGATGCGCCGCTCGACCGCTACAGCTTTATTGACCGCGATGGAGCACTCACCAATAAACTGATGAACGGCGTATCTGAACAGGCCTTCGAAGCGGCCAGTGCTGATTACGGATTTGACTATGGTATTGTGGCCGGTGCTCCCGGTAAGGTGCGTTTGTTTGTACTGTATGCAGACAAGAACAGCCCTTCCGGACAAGCGGGCGTACAAAGAGGTTGGGAGATCACATCCGTTAACGGCAATACCAGCTTTGATGATACAAGAGCCTCGAAGCTCCAGATCTTCAACGACATCTTCAATAGCAAGAGCGTAAACCTGGTATTTCGCAAGCCTGATAACTCCACTACACCGCCACAAACCTTTAGCAGTAGCGGTACTTACGCCATTAACCCGGTGTTATACGATACCGTTTACAATGTGAATGGGAAAAATGTCGGATACTTCGTGATGTATACCTTCTCCAGCGTTGTGAATTCATCTGGTCAGACTACTGCAACCAAGACCGCACTGGATCAGGTGTTCAATAAATTCGCTTCAAAGGGCATCAGCAGCCTGATTGTGGACTTCAGATATAACGGCGGCGGTGCCGTTTCCACCGCAGAGTATCTGGATAATGCTATTGCACCTGCTTCTGCCTCCGGCAAAGTAATGTATAAGTATATCTATAATGATAAACTGATGCAAAACCTCGAAGCCACAAAATTGCAATCAACGGTGAACTTTTCTTCCAGTACAGGGTCCATGGCGCTTGACAAGATATTCTTTATCACAAGCGGTAGCACTGCATCTGCAAGTGAACTGACGCTGAACAACCTGAAGCCCTACTTCTTAAATAACCTGCAACTTGTTGGGCAGAAAACCTACGGTAAGCCGGTTGGCTTCATTGATTTCGAGATTGCGATGTATGTGAATAGCGTGAAGAAGCATCTCGCAGATCTTTATGCTATCAATTTCGAAACGCAGAATGCTAATGGCGGAGGGGGATATTATACTGGTATTGATGTAAATGTTACAGCTACGGATTATGTGAATGTTCCCTGGGGAGATCCGTCAGATGATAACCTGAAGAAAATATTCAGTTACCTGACCACAGGCAGTTACAGTCGTGCTGCCCCTGAAGGGAGAACAGCCGTTTCTACAGAAAGCAATCTCCGCGAACTTATACCCGGAGCCAAGCCTATGAAGGAATTCAACGGTATGGTAGAATTCAGGAAAGAGCGGATAAAGAATTTATAATTCTTAAGCATAATATTAAAAGCGAAGGGAGATTGATTTGTCAATCTCCCTTCGCTTTTTTAGTATACGATAATTTCATCTGTGAAGAGAAATCCGTGTTGGTCGTTCTTGGCACGGACCCTTATATAGCGGGCTTTCCGGCTCTGCAAATCCATTTTGAAGTCTTTAAATGTCAGGGTGGAGGTAGTAAGCGGCACATCGTTCTTTACCAGCGGTAATGTCTCGAAAGACTTGCCGTCATCGGATAGCGCCACTTCCACCCAGGCTGGCATATACACGCCAGGGCCGGTGAGTTGCATGAATCCGATGGACAAATGATGCAATGCAGTTACCCCGTTCATGTCCAGCGTTACATCGAGATCGTTGGTGAAGCCCTGCCACTGGCCGTCGCCATAAGTTAATGAACCTCTGTAGCCATTAACCAGCGTAGCTTCCTGTTGTGCCATATAGCTTTTGCTGTAAGGCAGGTTGTAGGTTACTTTTTTACCGATGGCGAGGTGATCGTCTACCTGCAGGATGGTTGGCCTACCCTGTAACTGCCCGTCTTTGAAAACTGCTGCGGTCACGGTAGCGGAGCCTTTCACCGGGAAGACGCCTTTGTACAATGCTGCATTGCGTGCAGGCGCTGTGCCATCCAGCGTATAGCGGACCTCCGGGTGATACTGCTCTGTTATAAAAGTAATATCTGTTTCATGCTGCGCAGGCTTGATATTAGTACGGATGGTAACCATGGGAGAAGGCCGGTAATAATTTACGTGCAAGCGTTGGAGTAGCAGGTAATGCGATTGCAGGCGGCGCTGAAAATCTTCATAGTTCTTTGCAGAAGTGTCGCTCCAGACTACTTCCGATAAAGCCAGCAAACGTGGGAAGGCCATATATTCCAGGTGATAGGAGGTGGGAATATATTCTGTCCAGATATTTGCCTGTGCGCCCAGAATGTGTCTGGCGGCAAGTGCATCCAGTTCTTTCGGAACAGGATTGTAGCTGTAAACTTTTTCCAGCGGAAGATAACCGCCGATGGCTTCCGGCTGTGTTGCGGGGTCAGACTGGTAGCTGTCGAAATAGCAATACCCGCCAGGTGTCATGATCACGTCATGCCCGGCTTTGGCAGCGGTGATACCACCGCTTTCGCCGCGCCACGACATAACGGTGGCCTGCGGCGCCAGACCGCCTTCCAGTATTTCATCCCAGCCAAGCAGCTTGCGGTGGTGCGCTGTGAGGAACTTTTCCATCCTGCGTACAGCATAGCTTTGCAGCTCATGTTCATCCTTCAGCTTTTCGGTACGGATACGCTGCTGACATTTCGGGCACTGCTGCCATGCTTTCTTGCTGGCTTCATCACCACCGATATGGATATACGAAGATGGAAATATGTCCATCACTTCTGTCAAAACATTTTCAAGGAAGGTGAAGGTGCTGTCATTGCCCAGACAAAACTCTGAATTTTTGTAGGGTATGCCGTAGCAGGAGAGTTGCGGATATACGGCCAGCACTTCCTCTGCGTGGGCGGGCATTTCAATTTCCGGTATTACGGTGATCCCGCGTGCAGCGGCGTATTTCACTACATCGCGCGCTTCTTCCTGTGTATAGTAGCCGCCGTATGCATTGGCATCACCTTCGGTGCTGTAGTGGCGGCCATTGTTCCACCATTCTTCCCAGGTGTTGTGTGTGCGCCACGCAGTCCTGGTTGTCAGTTCAGGATAGTGTTT
>NZ_DATLKJ010000030.1:0-16438 GCF_035538455.1 Chitinophaga sp. | reverse complement strand
TTGTGACCTCGTCTGGATTCAAACCAGAAACCTTCTGATCCGTAGTCAGATGCTCTATTCAGTTGAGCTACGAAGCCATTCCCTATTGGGGTTGCAAATGTAGTATTAGTTTTAAATTAAACAAATTTTTTTCAGTTTATTTTGAAAGAATGACTACCGCCGACGAATATACGAATCAGGATATTGTGTGGTATCTCCTTTAACTTCACTCGTAGTTTCTCCGCAGCATGCCTTTATAACATAAGAATTAAGGGGCTGTCTCAATTACTTTTGAGACAGCCCCTTTTCTTTGTGACCTCATCAGGATTCAAACCTGAAACCTTCTGATCCGTAGTCAGATGCTCTATTCAGTTGAGCTATGAAGCCGTTCCCGTTTGGGGATTGCAAAAGTAGTAACTAGAGATCATCTTAACAAGAATTATTTATATTTTTTTTATTCCTATAATTCAGATGACTGATAATGAGGTTTCATTGAGCATAAGCAACAGGCAGACTTCCCTACAAAGCAAAAGGGATCGACTCATTGCTGAATCAATCCCCGTAATTGTAACACAATCTGTAACCCCTTACGGATTTATTGGAGCTTCCTCAATTTCACTTCTACCTTCTCTCCCTCCTTGCTGATCTCCACAATCTTCTTCACCACGGTTGAAGCACCCTGGAAATGATCTTTATCTTCAAGAGTAGCAGATGTACCCTGGTACATACCATTGATATAATGATCCGTATAACTTGTTGCTTCCGCTCTTCGGTCATTATGAATGTAATCAAACTCTGTATAAAGCAGGTAGCTGCCTGGCATCAGGTTTACAAATTCAAAATGCCCTTTATCATCATAGACGGTTGTCGCCTTAACACAACATTCAGAAAACTCTTTCGGCAGCGGCACTACCGTTCCCTTCTTCCTGGCCGCCTCACTCAGTTTCATCCACTCCTTGAAGTAATCGGTGTAAGGGATTAAAGCAATCCTGGTTCCTTGTGGGGCAAACTGTTTCGGGTTCATATTAATCGCCTTGATGGTAAGCCGTCCCGCCTTTTCATTGTCCCTGGTAAAGGCTTGTCCGCTGATAACTGCGCTGCCTGATTTCAACATTTTTACAGTAGCCTCTCTGTCGAATGTGCTTTTGAGGGGGTTAAAATCAGTTTCTTTATCCAGCATCATTATCGAATGCCCATTGGAAAGAAGCCCGATCTTCCATATCCTGCGGGTGTCCTTATCGATGTAATAGAGGCACCTGTCGCCGGTTGCCTGCTCAACTACACTCACTTCCCACACGTTGTGAGTACCGGTAAGGCTGCTCACATGCCGGTTTGTTGCCACCTCTTCAATTACCGTGTTATTTACGTGTACCGGCTTATCTGGCTCATAGTAGTATACGGGCAGGCTGGCGCTGTAGCCTGAAGTCAGCGGGAGCATTGTTAGCAGCTGAGGGTAACTGTAGCCATCAAAAACAGGCTCCTTTAATGCATCCTTGATAACAGTTTTCTTGTGGGTTTTCTTATCGTAATAGTAGCCGGTTACCTCTTTGCCATATTTCAGTACGAGGTCACGGGTGTTGTTATATGCAGACCGGTAAATAGGTTTGAAAGTGGCTTTGTCAACAATGGTGGTGTCTCCCCACTTGTTGTCGGAGTCCTTCATATTCATGGTCGTATAAATGGCGACCGTGGCGCCGATGTTCCTGATGTCGATGGTAAGGGTACCGATCTCTGTCTGTTCGGCACCATCGGCCACAAAACAGGCCAGTTCATATTTACCGTCCTTCAGCCCTTTTGCATCAAGCGACACGCTTCCTGGCGTCAGCGTCTTCTGTGCATGACTCACTCCCGTTGTAAACAGCAACCCTGTTAACATTCCAGTGGCACAGAGAAATTTAAAATTCCTAACTATCATATCGGTTAAATGGTTTGATCAGATGTATAGTGGCATTCTCCCCCCAAATTTAAATGTTATTACGACTTATTACCCTCCTTGTAAAGGAGGATTTCATTTATACCTGTTTCCAGGTATTTATTGGTTTGGGAGTTTTATTGCTGAAGTTTTTTTTCCTCGCTACTATTTTTCCTTTTTGTAAGAAGGAAAATCTGCCAGAGAAACAGATCCGTAAAGTAGGCAAATGAAGAATATAGGACGCTGGCCTAAATAAAAAGGACAGGTCAAGCTTTCATGACCTGTCCTTAGTGTGACCTCGTCTGGATTCAAACCAGAAACCTTCTGATCCGTAGTCAGATGCTCTATTCAGTTGAGCTACGAAGCCATTCCCTATTGGGGTTGCAAATGTAGTATTAGTTTTAAATTAAACAAATTTTTTGTTGCCTTTTTTAGAACGATGACTACCGTGTATGCATATACGAATAACCATTCGTATAAAAAAGAAGCCTAACAAAGGGGCTCTTTTTTGGCGGCCATTCCTGTCTAAACTCCTTGGGTAAAAGGCTTGATAGAACACCGGCATACTGAAGCTCAATAGCGGAAACGCGGTGTATATTCACTACAAAACGCGCGTTATGAGAAAAATCACCAGAGAAGAACTAAAAAAAATCAAAGGCGGTAGTTCAGCCTTTCCTATCTATTACTGTAATGTAGTCGATCCCCGTCAGGGATCTGTAGCCTGTGGCACCCCGGGGCATATCCCCGTTACACGGTGCAGCACCCTATGCAGCCAGGCAGGTTATTTCCAGTCACAATGCCGGCAAACTCCTGCCGGTCCGCAATGTTGCTGTACACGGTAGTACCCCTGTAGCTAAAAGTAAAAAAAGAAGCCGGAAAAGAATTCCGGCTTCTTATATACTATGCGGACCCGCTGCCATATCAATCTATGGGTTATTATGCGGATACTGCGACTCGGTTCGATATTTCATTCCTGTAATGGTTATTTGTTCAGAAAAGATTACCAAACCAGGATTAAATTGTCACTCAGGCATTAATGAGCAGGGGGTGTACCTACCACCAGAGATAACAGGGCACTTAACAGGCCGCCGCCTGGTACCAACGCCAATGCGGCGTATACAGAACCCCAGACAGCCCACCATACGCCGTCAATAAGGCCACCACCATTAGTGGCTTTCATTTCCTGAGCATCCATTTCAGTGAGCCCGTATTGGCTCAGTTCAAGTTGATTTGATCTTGTTTTCATAATGGATATGATTAAATGAATAAAAAAACACCTACTCTGTTAGATACGGTTTTCGGCTACCCCGTTTTTTATATTGGATGATGAAAGATGCCCAATAATACTCGATCATTCCACCGTGACAGTCAAACCTTTCCTGTAATTACGGCTACCAACAAACCGATGCCGATCACAAAACCATATATCCCTATCGCTAACAACCCCACACCGCCCAATACTACTCTCCCAACCCCAAGTATAATATCATCTACAAGCCCGCCACCATTAGTGGTTCTCATTTCTTCAGCATTCATTTCAGTGAGCCTGTACTGGCTCAGTTCAAGTTGATCTGATCTCGTTTTCATAATAGACATAATTTAAGGAGTTAAAAAACACCTACTCTGTTAGATACGGTTTTCGGCTACCCCGTTTTTATATTTGACGATGAACGACAACGCGCCAACGGGATCATTTTCTGCCAATGTCCAACAATAGGGCGAGTAAGTTGGGTATTGTAGTCACTATCAACCCAACTCCTGCTGCCAGTACTGGACCTACTACTCCACCCAGGCTTGTCACAAGGTTGATAACCCCACCGAGAATATTTCCTACAATCCCACCACCATTAGTGCCCCACATTTCCTCAGTATTCATTTCGGTGAGCCCGTACTGACTTAGTTCAAGTTGATCTGATCTTGTTTTCATAATAGACATAATTAAGGGATTAAAAATTACCTACTCTGTAAAATACGGTTTTCGGCTACCCCGTTTTTATATTGGACGATGAAAGACAGCTCTAGTACTTGATCATTCCCTGGTGATGACTCCACAAGTTCGCATACACCGTATTCATCGCCATCAGCTGCTGATGCGTACCTTCTTCTACCAGCGCGCCCTCTTGCAACACGGCTATCTTGTCTGCATTCACAACAGTGCTGAGCCTGTGCGCAATAACGATGATCGTTTTACCTTCATTACGCAGATCTTCCATCACGCGCTGTACATAGAAATCAGATACCGGGTCCAGTGAAGAGGTGGCTTCGTCCAGTATCAGTATTTCAGGATCTCGGTACAAGGCGCGCGCAATAGCAATACGCTGCCGCTGCCCACCAGAAAGGTTTACACCATGCTCGCCCAACATTGTATGAAAACCCTGTGGCATTTTTTCGATAAACTCCTGCATGCCCAGTTGCTGTGCAATGGTGATTACTTTCTCCATATCCGGCTCAAATTCACCCACCGCAATATTCTCCGCGATAGTGCCCGCAAAGAGATCCACATTCTGCGGCACTACGCTCACCAATCTGCGCAGGCTCTCCGGATGTACATATCTGATGTCGACATTCCCGATAGAAATGTTCCCGTCATTCAACGGATAGATGTACTGCAACAGGGCCATCAACGTGGATTTGCCGGAACCGCTCTCTCCCACTACAGCCGTAATACGGCCCCGGTTGATATGCATGCTGAAATCACGGAATACCTCCACACGGCTACCATAGCTGAATCCGATCTTGTTGAAGGTTATATCACCATTCATTCCTTCTGCTGCCATCATTTTATGTGCATGGTCTTCCTGCTCCAGGTCCATGATCTCAAATAGCCTGTCGGCCGCTATCAATGCATCCTGCATGCTTTTGTTGGCGGTTATCAATGCAACAGCCGGTCCGGTGAAATACCCGATGATTGAATAGAACGACAACAAAGCACCCGGGCTCAGCTCCCGCTGTAATACATATCCGGCGCCGATCCACAACGCCACTACCGTAAAGGCACTGGTAGCAAGATTCGCAAAACTGCCAATATACATATTGCCAAGTGATGACCGGTAAATCGTTTTCAGCAGCTTTACAAAACGATTCTCCGTTTTTGTATTGGCATATTCTTCCAGCGCAAAACGCCTGATAGTAGCCACTCCATTCAATGACTCTACCAGCTGGCTCCCCAGTTCTGCATTATCTTCCATTAGTCGCCGTTGCAGCTTCTTATTCAGGTGGTTGCTCACCTCGTAAATAATGGCAAACAGCGGAATGATAACCAGCATGATCAGCGCCAGTTTCCAGTAATAGAGGAACATCAATACAAAGGAAAATATCACAATAAACGTATTCACCACCACGCTCACTGCCACCTCGTTGATGAAGGCCCGTATCTTCACGGCATCGTTAATACGTGATGTAATCTCACCAACACGCATCGTATCAAAAAACTGCTGCGGCAGTTTCAGCAGATGCTTGTAATATCCCAGTATAAGGCGTGCATCCAGTTGCTGCCCCGTTTTGACGGCGAAGATGCTTTTGATATTACCAATAAGGAATTGCAGCAACAGGATCAGCAGCATGGAAACACTCAGGAGATTCAGTAGATTCTTGTTACCTTCCACCAGTACATTGTCTACAATTTTCTGGATATAGATGGAAGTAGAGAGCCCAAGCACTGTATATATTATGGCTCCAAACACGGTCTGGGTAAGTACAGCACCGTGTGGCCGCAACAACGTCCAGAAGCGTTGCAGATTGGAGGTCCTGAAGTTACCAGTGTTGAAGCCTTCATCGGGCAATAACAGTATCACCGTACCGGTCCATGTTTTTTTGAAGTCGTTATGAGAGATGCGGTGAAAGGCGCCGTCAATAGGGTCCATCACCACTACGTGCCGGCGGGTCATCTGGTAAAGTACCACAAAGTGATCCAGCACTTCCTTCACTACGATGTGCACAATAGCAGGCTTCGGAATATTGGCCAGCGACTCAAAAGCACCTTTGGCTCCTTTTGCCTGGAAGCCCAGCTGCTGTGCAGCCGTGATCATTCCTAAAACATTGGTGCCTTTTTTATCGGTACCGGCATATTGCCTGATACGGGCCACCGGCAGTTGCAGCCGGTAGTAGGCTGCAACAGAAGCAAGACAGGCCGCGCCGCAGTCAGTGATATCACGCTGCTTTACACGGACGCGCCGCTTTAACGGAACGGAATTATACCTTCCCATGCATGGACATTAAGTATATAGGAACTAAGTATTTCGCCTAATAGCTGTTAGTAGTCAGGAACTAACTTTCTGTTTTCTACCGGGGTTCATCCAGTCGTCTGTTTTATCGTATAAGAGCTGATATAAACTACGCTTTGTGAGAATAAATCTGGCTTGTAATGTCATCCCTTTTTTGAGCGTCCCTTTTACTCCTTTAACTGTGCTCACTTCTGTGTTATTGAAAATACACTTCACCTTAAATACAGGCTTGTTGTCCATCAAAATAAAGTCATTGTCGATGGATGTTATCTTTCCTTCCACCACACCCCATTCATTGTAGTTAAATGCCTCCACCTGGAACTTAACAGGCATGTCTTTCCTCAGATAACCAATATCTTTGGGGGAAACATAACATTCTGCCACCAGGTTTGAATCAGGCGAAATGACTCCCAACAGATCATTTGCCTGCACATAAGAGCCCGGATACCGGCCATAAAACTGCTGCATGGTACCACTTACAGGCGCTTTGATCAGGTTCCATTCCTTCTCTTTCGACAATTGCCGGTTATCAGCCTGTAAGCGCACGCTTTCCATACGAAGGCGGCTCAGCTCCTCCTGCCATGTACTGCGCTGCTGCTCGAGTGTTGACTGGTAAGTCGCCATGCTTTTTTCATAATCATACTTCCTGTCAGCATATTCTTTTTTGGCAATCACCTTTTCATCATATAGTTTTTCGTACATCTCCATATCTGACTTCAGCTTGTTGACCGCCGCCTCCTGCTCCAGCAGCGAAGATTTGGAGCGGTTGTATTGTTGCTGGTAAAGTGCGGAGCGAAGGCCTGAAGTATCACCGGACGCTAGAATAGTAAGATCATGAATATAGGTTTCCTTCTCTCCCATCTCGAGAGAATTCTGCAAGAGTTTACTGTTGTTGATGTCTGTTTGCAGCCGTAGTAATACCTGCCCCTGGGTTACTCTCTCTCCGTCTTTAACAAAAATTTTATCGATGGTGCCAGCCACCATGCTATGCAGTTCATTTTTTTCTATGACAGGTCTTACCAGGCCGGTAGCGGCTACGGATACATCTACATAAATAAAAGGCAATGCGGCCAGGGCTGCAAGGATGGAGAGCAACACAATTGTATAAATCACCTGAGTGCGGACTTTCACTTTCGGCAACCAGGTGTATACCGAATGCTGCATTATTTCTGTTCTGAATAAATAGGGCATCACGGCTGATTAAAGAAGGTGATTCGGATATCTGTATATATACATAATAGATTCCGGGGGGGAATTGTTCGCTAAAATGGAAAAAATAAAAAGCCGCCAGCGGGAGGCTGACAGCTTTTTACTAAAGGTTTACTAAAGGCCGAATTCCGGCGCATATATTACTTCTCCGGCAACGTTGCCGAGAGCGTCCGGCACCAGTTCCAGCGCCAAGAAATTGGCTGATGGAACCGGGAATGGTGCTGTTATATTCCATTTTGCAGCCGGCACAAACCCAAACCTGGGATAATAATGTTCATGCCCAAGTACAATTACAGCCTTATACCCAAGGCTTCTGGCTACTTCCAGGCCATGCCTTATCAGCTGTCCGCCGATTCCTTTACTTTGATATTCCGGCAATACTGCCATGGGCGCCAATGCCAGCGCCTGGCTGATATTTCCGTCCGGTTGGCGTATGCCGATTTCTGTGAAAAGGATATGCCCTGCTACTTTATTATCTACCCTGGAAACCAGCGAAAGCTGAGGTATAAAGGCTTCACTGGTACGCAGGCGGTCTACGAGCAGCGCTTCTTCGTCACGCTGAAATGCACGTTGATTTACAGTGAATACGGCTTGTCTGTCGTTTTCCGTTTCCTGTTGTATAGTAATGGATGATAAATTCATCGTTGATAAATATTATTTATATAAATGACAACTGACACAGACTAATGTTGTGCTGATCAGTGATGAATAGTAAAATAAAATGAGATTATATCCCTTCCCGTTAAGCGTGAGAGAAACAGAAGCCATATAGAGTGGCTGCGGGAAGGTATGTTCAGACAATATCCATGATGCGAAGTTACAAAACCCGCTCAAAATATGCAAAGCAAAAAGACCTGAACCGGAGGCGGGCGGAACAGGTCATTTCAACAGACCAACGATACTGGTATTCCTGATTTAACAGTTGATCACACGGGAAAGGTCGCATACGTCACAGGCGGTATATCGACAACTAGGAGTCATAGTACATAGACAGGCGGTAATCCTACAACTAACGGCCAATGTGTAGGGCTCACAATACACGACACAGCTATTGGGATTAAAAGTAAAACCTATATCAATGCCACCATTGATGCGTTGTTGGCTGGCAGGGCTTAGATTGGTTATGGTGATTTTCCGAAGCGATAATTTTTTGGGGATTTTTTTTTTCATAACATCATTTTTTGGTGAAGGTTAATAAACAGCTTCCAAGTTTCATTATAAAAGCGGAAAACAGTAGTATAGTTTAGCATTAAGCCATAATGATTGAGCCGTTGGAAAGAAATATGTTATAGATGGTTTTTGTGGCCAGTCCAGGCTAACGGATTATTATCTCAAATTGCCTGATAGTGATACTATACTTGCATTATTAGAGTGCGCTTTATACGTATACAACTCTGCCCAGGGTACCCTACGACAGGCACATCTGTGGGTCATGTCCGCATCAAATCCACCTCTATTTCGGCGTTAATATACTATACATTTGATAATCCCAGGATGTTGCTATATGGAAAGTGGTTATCTGCTCTTCGGAGGGAGGTAAAACAAAAGAGGTTGACCCATTGCTGAATCAACCTCTTGAATGTTTGTGACCCCGTCAGGATTCAAACCTGAAACCTTCTGATCCGTAGTCAGATGCTCTATTCAATTGAGCTACGGAGCCATCTTTTTCGTGATAGGATTGCAAAGGTAGCCGTTTTTTTCTAATTGCCAAATTCTTCGGAAAAAATTTCTGTAATATTTTGATTTACACTTACTTTGATGGCAACTATTTAACGATTATAGCAGGTGAAAATTCAACTCTGGAGCATAGGAAAGGAACATGATCCCTACATCAGGGACGGCATTGCTGTATTTCAAAAGAGGCTGCAACACTATGTTGACTTTGAGGTAAAGCTCATTCCCACAGTAAAGCAGGCCGCCAGTTTGTCCGTACCTGAATTAAAGAAGCAGGAAGCGAAAATCATTATGGATATGCTTCAGCCAACAGACTACCTGCTGGCGCTGGATGAAAAGGGCAAAATGATGACCACCGTCCAATTTGCCGACTTCCTCCAGCAACGCACCAATGCCGGTACCCGCCAGCTTATTATCCTGATTGGCGGCGCATTTGGTATAGATGCTTCGCTGTTGCAACGCGCACAGCTTCAGTTATCGCTCTCCCCGCTGACCTTTCCGCACCAGCTGGTAAGGCTCATCTTCACGGAACAATTGTATCGCGCCTACACCGTTTTGAATCGCGAGAAATATCATCATCAATAGTTACATTTATAGTCTAACAACTCGAGCTTATGTCTACCAGCATCATTATCATTATTATTACCTCCCTGATCTCCTATACGGCGCTGAACAACTATGACCAGCTGGACAAATTGAGCATGCAGCCCTATATGGTGAGCAGGCATAACCAGTATTACCGCTTCATCACCTCGGGTTTTGTACATGGCGATATGCAGCACCTGTTGTTTAATATGCTCACCCTTCTTTTCTTCGGGGAGTATGTGGAAAATGTGTTTCAGTTTCTCTTTGGCAGCAAACTGGTATTTCCGCTTTATTACATACTGGGCATTATAGTAGCGGATATTCCGTCTTTCCTGCGTCACAGGAACAATCAGTATTATTCTTCTATCGGGGCGTCCGGAGCTATATCTGCCGTGCTGTTTACCTTCATTATGGTGGAGCCGTGGACAACCATCCGTATATTCTTTGTATTGCCGGTCCCGGCTATTATTTACGGGGTACTCTTCCTCGCCATCTCCGCGTATATGTCAAGGAAAGGGGGCAGTAACGTGGATCACAGTGCTCACTTGTGGGGCGCAATATTCGGGATTGTATTCCCGTTGGTCTTTCATCCGGAAATTGGTACGTTCTTCATCGGTAAATTATTGCACCGGTTTTAGTATGTAGCGGATATTGTCTGAACTGTGATTTTTATGATTTGTTTGATTCTTCTGATATGCGAAGATCTTATAGTAAGATATTCTCTAAAGAAGTATTCGCGTTTATTTCCATTATTTTACCTTACAATCTTCGCATATCAGAAGAATCAAACAAATCATAAAAATCACAGTTCAGACAATATCCATTGCAATTTAAGTTCCCAAAATCCCTAAATATTCTCAATGGCTACGATCTCTTTTGTGCCGGGCATGATCTTGAATCTGTCGTCTATCCTCATGCCTATGATCCATACGATGCGTTTATCGGATTCGATCACCCATACATTTTCTTTCTCCGGCAATGATAACTTCTGATCAATGAGGAAGCGGCTGAGTTTTTTCTTCTTGCGCATACCTAGTGGATAAAAGTAATCGCCCTGTTTCCATTTTCTCAGTATCAACGGGAATTTGACCTGTGTGGCATCCAGCCAGGCAACGGAAGGCGCGGACGGAATAGCAGCGTTACTTCTCTCCTGCTGCCGGATATGTAATGTACCACGTTCATAAGTGATGCGTGCAGGTGCGGCGTCTATGACCTGTAATGGTGCGGCAACAGTTGTCACCGGCGTGATGAGCAGCCATTGGCGGTTGCGGATAATGCGGTGTGTGGCCGTTTCCACATAGTGTCCGGATTCGCTCTGCAGCAATGCCAGTACCTGCTGTACCTGTGCAGAGGAGCAGCCGAAGCCGCGGAACAGCTCCCAGGCAATTGTTTGCAGTGGCACGCTCTTCTGTAATTTCAGTACGGGTACCATCCAGTTATCTCCCTGCTGCACCAGCAATCGTTTACGGTGCCGCTCCATTGCCTGCTGGTAAAGGGTTTCGGCTTCCCGTATCCGGGAGATACTGTTATCCATATTTTTCACGGCAGCAGGAAATGCTTCCTGCATGAGAGGAATAATATGATGACGGAAGAAATTTCGTGTATACTTATCTGTTATATTGGAGCTGTCTTCCACATACTCAATCCTCCGCAATGCGGCATATGCCACGAGTGCAGCCTTTTCTGCAAACAGCAGCGGGCGGATGATATGTTCCTGTTTAGGCAGGATTCCATGCAAACCGGCAATGCCGGTACCTTTGCAGAAGTTCATCAGGGCGGTTTCTACGCCATCCTGCATATGATGTGCGGTAGCAATGAATGCATAACCTCCCTGTTGCCGGGTTTCCTCCAGCCAGTTGTAACGCAGCTCCCTGGCGGCTACCTGTATACTTACATTATGCCTGGCTGTATATTCATTTGTATCAAACCTGACTGTATGCAATGGTAGTTCCAGTCTGGCAGCCAGGTCTTTCACAAACTGTTCATCTCTTTCTGACTCCTGGTCCCTCAGCTGAAAATTGCAATGTGCAATGCCTGCCTGAAAACCGGCTTCCTTAAAGAGGTGCAGCATCACCACGGAGTCTACTCCCCCGCTGACAGCCAGCAGCACACGCTGCGAAGGGTCATACAATTTCTGCTGAGCTATGTATTCTTTGAATTGTGTTATTAAGTGTTGCGGCATCCTCTGCTTGTTGGATTATCAATCAATATATCAGGTCTTCGTATGCAGACTGTAATTCATTATAGGCATGGCGTTCATTGCCTGCTTTGGCCATTTCCATTCCCTTTTCATAGGTACTGATGGCGGCATCACGTTCGCCCAGGCGTTCCAGTAGTTTACCCAGGTGATAATAGGAACCTACGTATCCTGGTTCATGTGCCAGCAGTTCTTCAAAAAGCTGCCTGGCAGCCTGGTCATCATTCAGTTTGATGTACTCCAGCGCCAGGGCATGTTTCAGGAAACTGTCGTTCGGGGTTTTCTCGAGGAACTGTTTTATTTGCGCTATTCTATCCATCTGGTCTTATTTTGCTGGTCCTTTATAAATTATTTTTTTAACCTATATATCAACTTTTCAGGGCTGATGAAAATCATATGACTATACAGCGGTTGGCGTATATTATTTAAATATATTTGCTATTACCGCATTTTTAAACCAAACAGTTTAAGGCCATGAAGATTTTAGTTTGTATCAGTAAAACTCCGGACACGACTGCAAAAATAGCTTTCACGGACAATAACACGAAATTCAATGAGGCTGGTGTCCAGTTTATTATTAACCCCTACGACGAATGGTATGCACTGGTAAGAGCACTGGAGCTGAAAGAAACAGTTGGCGCTGATGTGCACCTGATTACTGTTGGTGGAGCAGACTGCGAACCTGTAATCCGCAAGGCGCTGGCATTGGGAGGCGATCAGGCTTACCGTATCAATGCAGACAGTGCAGACAGCTACTATATTGCTTCACAGATAGCTGCCCATGCAAAGGCACAACAATACGACATCGTTTTTACAGGAAAAGAAACCATTGACTATAACGGTTCCAGCATCGGCGGTATGGTAGCGGAACTGCTGGACCTTCCTTATGTTTCCATTGCTGCGAAGTTTGATCTGAGCGGCACTACTGCCACTATCAACAGGGAAATAGAAGGTGGTGAGGAGATCTGCCAGGTATCGCTGCCGGTGGTGGTTTCCTGCCAGAAAGGAATGGCTGAAGCCCGTATCCCCAACATGCGTGGTATCATGGCGGCCCGTACCAAACCCCTGACTGTAGTAGAGCCTGTAGCTGCAGAAAACCTTACCAGCGTGGTGAGCTTTGAGCTGCCACCTGCCAAGGCCGGTGTGAAAATGATCAGCCCTGATAATGTATCTGAGCTGGTGAAACTGCTTCATGAAGAAGCCAAAGTAATCTGATTTCCCCGGTAAATTATTTTCTCAACTACTAATCAACTTACTACATGTCTATATTAATATTCGCTGATCAGGCAAATGGAAAAATAAAGAAAGCTTCTTTCGAAGCGGTGCAATACGGCGCTAAAGTAGCAGCACAACTGGGCACTACAGCAACAGCAGTGGTACTGGGCCCTGCTGAAAATGCAGAACTGGCAGCCCTCGGTAACTACGGTGTGAGCAAAGTACTGTATGTAGCCGATAACCGCCTGCATGAAGTGGAAAGCACAGCATTCACCAAAGTGATCGCTGAAGCTGCCGAAAAAGAAGGCGCCAAAGTGATCGTATTTCCGCACAACTTTGACGGAAAAGCGATAGCACCCCGTGTAGCAGCAAGGCTGAAAGCCGGCCTGGTAGCAGGCGCCATCTCCTACCCCGATACCAGTAATGGTTTTGTGGTAAAGAAAAATGTATTCTCCGGAAAGGCATTCGCTAATATCAATATCACTTCAGACAGAAAAGTGATTGCTGTTCTTCCTAATACCTTCCCGCTTACACCTGGTTCAGGAACTGCTACGGTAGAAGCATTTGCGGCTACTATCAGCGATGCCGACTTCAAGGTGAAAGTAGTGAAAGTGGAAACGGTAAGCGGTGATGTTCCGTTGACAGAAGCAGAAATCATTGTAAGTGGTGGTCGTGGATTGAAAGGCCCTGAGAACTGGGGTATCGTGGAAGACCTGGCTAAAGTTCTGGGTGCAGCTACTGCCAGCTCCCGTCCTGTTGCAGATGCAGGCTGGCGTCCTCATCACGAGCACGTAGGCCAGACCGGCCTTACCGTTCGCCCCAACCTCTATATTGCCATTGGTATTTCAGGCGCTATCCAGCATCTCGCGGGTGTAAATGGCAGTAAGGTTATCGTAGTGATCAACAAAGATCCGGAAGCGCCATTCTTCAAAGCGGCAGACTATGGCATCGTTGGCGACGCATTTGAAGTAGTGCCTAAATTAACAGAGGCGGTTAAACAATTTAAACAATAATCGAACGTCATTATATTTGGATATTTTACCCTGGTTACCCCAAATATCCAAGGGTAAAATATCCAAATAAACAAATTATCAGCCGACTAAATATTCATAGTCTTTTTTTTAGATAAGGAATATTTTTCTAACTTCACGGTCTTACAAACTATTCAGCGACAACGCAAGACAGATATGAGAAAAATAGAACTGGAAATAGTTGCTTTATCGCACAGCATTACGCAGACTCATTCATATGCCGTGGTATTAGGAGAGGTAAATGGGTTACGCCGTTTGCCTATTGTAATCGGAGGCTTTGAAGCGCAGGCGATCGCAGTGGCTCTAGAGAAAATGCAACCCAGCCGCCCTCTTACACATGACCTGATGAAAAACTTTATGAATGCGTTCAATATTGAGCTGCATGAAGTAGTGATCAGTAATCTCCAGGAGGGCATTTTTTATTCGAAGCTTATCTGTTCCAGTAACGACGAAACCATTGAAATAGACTCCCGCACATCAGACGCCCTGGCACTGGCCGTGCGTTTTGGTTGCCCCATCTACACTTTCGAAAACATCCTCAACAGCGCTGGTATTCTGCTGGATGATCCGGCTGGTAAAAAAAGTACCAAGCCCGTTACTCCCACTATCTCCGAACATGAGCGTGGCGCTGAAGACGACCTGAAATCCATGAACGTGGAAGAACTGACGCAACTGTTGCAGGAAGTACTGGAACAGGAGGATTACATACGCGCCATCGCTATTCGCGACGAAATCAATAGCCGTAAAAGCAAATAAATTTTCATTGAACGGGTAAATGCAGTTGGCAGGAGGTTTCTGCTGCTGTTATTTTGCTGTGTAAGGTATGCTACATGATTGTTTTTCCTAACTGTAAGATTAACCTGGGCCTTTATATTACCGGCAAACGCCCGGATGGCTATCATGAACTGGAAACAGTGTTCTTTCCCCTGCCCGTAAAGGATGCCCTGGAGGTGATCAGCGATACAGCGTTGACATTTCAGAGCAGTGGTATTGCCGTTCCGGGTAATGCAGCAGATAACCTGTGCCTGAAAGCATTTCACCTGCTGCAACAGGATTTCCCTGAGCTGCAGCCGGTAAGCATTCATCTGCACAAACACATCCCTATCGGCGCAGGCCTGGGAGGTGGTTCTTCAGATGCAGCCTTCATGTTGATGCTACTAAACAGTAAGTACCAGCTGGGATTAAGTGATATACAGCTGATTGATTACGCTGCAAGACTGGGAAGTGATTGTCCTTTCTTTATCTATAATAAGCCCTGCTTTGCCACGGGTCGCGGAGAGGTGATGGAACCCATATCGCTGGACCTTACCGGTTACTCTTTCCTGCTGGTGCATCCAGGCATTCATGTAAACACCGGATGGGCATTCGGACAGATCCGGCCACAGGCGGCAGCGCATTCGTTGCTGGATACGATCACCCTGCCTGTGAGTGAGTGGAAAGACGTGATGAAGAATGATTTTGAGGAGCCCGTATTCCGTGCACACCCTGCATTGCAGGAGATCAAGGCGAAGATGTATGCTCATGGGGCAGTATATGCGGCCATGAGCGGTAGCGGCTCTGCCATTATCGGGATATTCCCTAAAAACAAAATAGCTGACATCCTGTGGGATGCCAGCTATCGGGTATTTGCAATTAAGTAATTCTTACTTTACAGAAGCTACCAGCTTTTTGAAAGTTTCAGGCTCATTCATAGCCAGATCAGCCAGAACTTTTCTGTTCAGGTCGATGTTTTTACCAGCTAATTTGTTCATGAACACAGAATAGGTCAATCCTTCTGCTCTTACGGCAGCGTTGATACGAGCGATCCACAGCTGACGGTAGTTTCTTTTCTTCAGTTTACGACCCACGTAGCTGTAAGTCAGACCTTTTTCAAGGACGTTTTTCGCTACGGTGTAAACATTCTTTCTTTTGCCGTAAAAGCCTTTGGCTTGCTTTAAGATCCGTTTTCTACGGGCTCTTGAAGCTACGGCGTTAACTGAACGAGGCATTTTGTCTTTTTTTTCTCAGGTTATAAAATTGTGTTTTCTCTTTGACAGATGACTAGCGCAGGCCAAGCATTCTCTTAACCAGGTTAAGGTTTGCTTCGTGAACCAGGGTACTGCCTCTCAGGCTACGTTTTCTCTTTGTAGCTTTCTTAGTCAGTAAGTGGCTTTTGAAGGCCTTGAACCGCTTAATCTGTCCGTTCCCACCAATCTTGAACGTTTTCTTGGCACGGGAATGTGTCTTTACTTTGGGCATCTTACATCAAATTTGGTCTGCAAAGGTAGGAAAATAATTTAATAATACATAAGCCCATAGAAATAAATCAGGCTTATTGTCTAATGTGGATAACTTTTTAGTTACTTTTTTCTCCCGCTTTAAGCAATTGACAATCAATTTTTCCATTCTCCATACCCATGCTTGTAAAGTTGGT
>NZ_DATLKJ010000029.1:0-12815 GCF_035538455.1 Chitinophaga sp. | reverse complement strand
TTTATAAAAACAAAAAACCCGTTAAGTGAATTATTCTTAACGGGTTTTTTGTTTTTATGAAATGGTATAATTGTCCATTAGAAATGTAAACGATCACTGTTTAATGGTATCCCTGGGGGGATTTTTCTTCAAGGAGTCCTCGGGAGGCAGGGCAGGGCCCATTGCCTTATGTAGTGAGTCTAACAGCGGTGTACGTTTTACATGGGTGTTGCTGAACAATTCACTAAAGCGGTTGAACTCACGTACATAGGAGATGCCTACGCCAGATTTTGTACGGTTGTTAAGGTTATATACGTCGTAATCAGTTTTGCTGAAGGCGTTGATACGGAAACGACCGTCAGGGGTGAGGAGGTATTCAATGCGGAAGTCGCCGGCAAACCGGTTGGTATTAGCGGATGTTGCAGTTTTGCCCCAGTCATAATCGCCACCAGCGTAGAGCCGGAACCGGTTGTTGAACAGAGTACTGGTAATGCCGGCGCTCACCTGGTTGCGATCTACGGAAGAGTTGTCCTGAGGCCCTCCCACGTTATAGGCGCGGTAGTTTACATTCACACCGATACCACTGCCCTTCAGCAGGGCACCGGTAATATTGTTCAGGATGGCAGAAGCCTGGGCCGATAGTGCCTGGCCCACACTGTTTTTACCAGTGATGCCCACGTTGGCGCCGCTGGTAGATGCATCGTCGGGCAGGAATTGATTAAAGAGCAGCAGGCCGTACATCTGCAGTAATGCTTTATTCTGATCGTTATTGATCTCTTTCAGTTTTGCGGCCACACCACTTTCATAGGAAAGGCTTCCTACTTCGGGCAGTTCAATGGCATAGGCAATGTCTGGCTTCATGAGGGCGCCGCGGAGGTTAATCACTACATCCACTTTTTCCGTGCGGGTGGCGAGTTTGTCGTTGGAAGCCACTGTGGCGGCTTGCCCCAAAAGGTTGTACAGGCTCACTTTAGGCAGTGAGTACTTAGCTGTGATATTCACCTTAGCTTCCTGCGGGTCGCCATTCCAGGTGATGCTACTGTTTTTCTCTATATCGAACTTCCAGCTGGTGAGGCGTTGGAAGGTGAAGTTGTAAGATCCGTTATTGATTTCGTAGTTACCGAACATATTGAAATCGCCCTGAGTGGTGGCAATGATCTGGAGGTTGCCGGTACCATTGGCAGAAATGATGTCGCCGGTGGAGGCATCGAGGATCACGTCGATCTGTGCATCAGGATTGGCGGCGATGTCCAGCTTCACCGTCAGTCTGGTGTTGTCTTTTTTCTTCTTTGATTCTTTTATCTCGGTGCCGTAGGTTTTGAAGTTGATGTAATCGTATTTACCTATATCCTTGCTGTCGGACATGGGCAGATAGAAATGTGTTCCCTTTACAGGGCGTGCCAGTACATGCAGTTGCAGATCGTTGAGAGGGCCGGAAAAATAGACTTTTCCGTCTGCAATAACATCTCCATAAAACAGATCATTATCAGCGGAAGTGGTATTCAGGAAAAGGAAGTTTCTTCCGGTGACATTGAAGTCAAAATTCAGTTTGTCGAAATGATCATGACTGATATATCCGCTGGCGGTACCTTTGGTATTGTATTTATCGATAATGGTGAAGTTGCCGAATTCGATGAGATTATCATCCATATTCACCTTGAGCTGCGGAATTTTAAATCGCGTACCCAGGTAATCCACGGTCACGGCCACGGTGTCAAGCTGCAATGTACCCTTGACTGATGGCTGGGATGTGGTACCGGTGATGTTCACTTTACCACTGACGGCTCCGGTAAGATCTGTAACATATCCTGTGAGATATTTGCTCAGCAGATTGATGGACATGCTGTTCAGATCCAGTGTGGCACTGATGTTGTTGTTGGGTGCAAATACCCCGACATTACCTTGCGCCAGGAAGCTTTTCCCTGCATTATCAGATTGCACAGCGAAGTTGACGGTACCGGATTTATGATGATAGCCGCCGTCGATATTCAGTATACCGATAGAGTCGTTGTCGATACGCAGCTCCCTTGTTCTCAGGGCTGCATTCACGTTCAGATCCTGTGTAGGATCGGTGATATGAATGGTGCCGTCAGTAACACCTTCTATGCGGGTGGTAATCAGCTGGGCGGGTATTACATCAGCGAGGTTCAGGTTTTTGAGTGTGACGATAAATTTGGACTCATCGGGATTGAATTCATTCGTTTCTACGGTAATGCTCTGGTCGTTGCGTGTAACCCGGAGATTTTTTACGGTGAGGAAATGTTTGCTCCAGTATATTTCATTACCGGGTGTAACATTCCACTGGCGTTCGTTTACGGTGAATGCGCTGTTGAGGAAATTGACCTTTACGCCTTCAGGCACTGTTACCACACGGGCGTAGAAACCATCCAGTGAGGAGGTGTCCTCTGCCTGCAGGTCGACTTTTACAAAGGAGGTGTCGTGGCTGGAACTGGCCAGTATCAAAGGGTTCTGGAGAACGGGATTGGTGCCGTTGAGCACTTTGCCGATGCTGGTACTGATGTTTACTTTGTTGAAGTTACCTTCTCCTTTCAACTGCAAATCCTGTATATGATAATGCTGGAAGGCTGCTTCGGGTATACTGACGTTCAGCGCCAGGTTACCGCCATTGATGGTATTAAGCGTTCCTTGTATAGCGGTCTGGTCAAAGCCAGAGAAATCTTTTGTAAATCCTTTCAGCAATTTTCCTACTTGCCCAAACTGGAACGCGAAAGAAAAGTCTTCGCGGATATTAGTATTGGCCGGAGGGGGGAAGAAGCTGGGATAATACTTATTGAGCAGCAGCTTAAATGCATCCGGTAATTCCATCAGTTTATAGGATCCTTTTACATAACCGCTTACTTCACTTCCTTCGAGGCTGAGCACTTTGATATTGTCCTGGAGATGGGTGGAAACGGTAAGGGAGTCAAACTCCAGCCGTTTGTTGTCTTTGAATACGGATACTTCGTACATGCGCGCCACCCCATCGAAGTTGTCGATGTTGCTACCGGCGAAGTTCAGGTCCAGTTTGGCTTGTAATGTGATGGAGTCTTCCGTGAGGCGCAGTGCTTTCAGATCACCTTTCCTGATTTCTGAATTGAATTTGAATATTGGCAGTGCTTCATTGAAATCGATCGTACCTGCAAAGTCCATATCCAGGTTGGGATCCTTGGCGTTCAGGGAGCCGTTGAAGAACTTGCGGCTCATTTCTCCTTTGGTGATGATGTTACGGTAGTTATAGCCATAGAGGCCGATTTCCTGTACATCTGCATCCAGGCTGGCTTTCAGTGTTTTGAAATTAAAGCCTTCTCCGTTGATCTTCGCTTTGGCAGACAGGGTGGAGATATTACTATTATCTATCAGGGCGCCGAGGTTGAAGTTGGTAGTGACGAGGCTACCTGAATATACGGGCACATCGCGGTTTGTCTTGAAGTTCAGGTCGGAGCTTACCTTTCCCAGGTTGGTCTGGAATTCACCATAGGCTACAAAGTCATTGATGAAGCCTGTATAGCTTCCCTGGAAGCGGATAGCGGTGAGGCGATCCATCCTGATGGCATTCACATCTTTCACAACAGGCATGATCTGCATGACATCTGCACCGGTGGTAACCAGTTCGTCTGCGTGGAAATCTATGAATGTTTCATTAATATCCGGGAGGCCGCGCATTTCCAGGCTACCTTTGAGGCGTGTGGTATTACCGGCCTGCAGTTCAATTTCAGCGGCTTTCAGGTTGCTGACAGGTCCACGGGCCTTGCCACTGAGCGTAATCTCCTTTTTCCAGGTGGAAAGCGGGGGGGCAAAGAAAGCAATATCATCAGACGACAGCTTACAGTCTTTAAAGCGGGCCTGCATGAACACGTCGTCGATGTAGGCATTCATATCGCTGATATCTGAATACTGCATGGTGTAGTAGTCGCCGATATGACTGCGGTTGGTGTAAAGATCGAGGTGGGAGAACTCCATTTCCACCGGCGACATCTTGAAGCGGCAGGTCATCTTTTTCACTTCAAAGCCGGACCGCTCTTTGGTGCTGAGCGTAAGATCCCCGATTACGCTGTCCTTCACCAGGCTGGTGTTGGAGAGTGACAGGTTGATATTACTGAAGCGGATATGATGTGGTGCGAAATAGCCTTCTTCTATTTTGGTGCTGTCTTCAGGTTGATCTACTCCGAACAGGCCGTCTTTTATGTTGATGTCTTTTACGACCAGTTTCCAGTTATCGTTGTTCCAGCGCAGCTCCGGTACTTTGGAGGTATCCGGCACAGGGCTGGCTGTAGCGGAGGATTTCCGTTTGTGCCGGTGGGGAGAGGAAGAATAGCTGCTGATGATGTAGGACGGTTTTACCAGCAGTATTTCCTGTATGTCGATATTATGTCTTTTAAGGTCGAGGTTTTTGGCATCGATGTAGATGCGTTTGGCGGAAGCGCGCATGTCTTCACCTACCCATTCATCGATCTGGCGGATCTTAATATTGCGGAGATCTATTTTCTTGAGATCCAGCGACAAGGGTTTGGCTTGCTGGGGAGTGGCGGAAGGGCTGGTGGTGCCGAATGCTTCTTCCAGGAAATGATAGTTCCACAGCGAATCATTACGATGCCGATGCAGGTTTATCTGTGCGTTGTCCAGTCCGATAAATTTTATCACTGGTTTCTCCTGAAAGAAGAACCAGTCGGTAATGCGAACCTTCAGGCTGCCTGCATACAACAGGGTATCCTTATGGTGATCTTCAATAAGCGTACCCTCGAGGTTCATGCTGTTGAACAGGCGCAGGGTTACGTGTTTAATCTCTACACGTGTATTAAGATTCTGCGATAATCTGTTAGTAACTTCATGAATGAGTAAATTCTGTACTGCAGGAATATTTACCAGTATCCCTATCAGAATGATCAGACCTAACAAACACAATAGTACTACAGATAATATTTTCCGTACTTTTTTCAGGCTACAAATTTTATCCGGCAAAAATAATTAATAGTTGGCAGTCGGCCGTAATTACCTGGTGGGAAAAGACAAATAACATTAAATTTATGCCAAAATGATTTTTATGCTCAGAAAGCTCTTGCCGGTAGTAGCGTCGGCACTCCTGTGCTGTTTTTTCAAATCCGCCATGGCAGCGGACCACATGGGAGATTCTTCCTTACATCAACCTAAATACATGTTAGTGATCCACGGAGGCGCAGGTACGATTCTCAAATCAAAGATGACACCTGAAAAGGAGAAGGCTTACCAGGAAGCGCTTACGGCAGCATTGCAGGCTGGCTATAGTATTCTGAAAAGCGGAGGTTCGAGCCTGGACGCCGTTACTGCCGCAGTGCGTGTGATGGAAGACTCGCCTTTGTTCAATGCGGGAAAGGGCGCAGTGTTTACTAATGAGGGCAGGAATGAAATGGATGCCGCCATCATGAATGGCAAGACCCTGGAAGCCGGTGCTGTGGCCAGCGTTACGGTGATCAAGAATCCGATCACTGCTGCGCGGGCTGTGATGGAGAAGTCGCAGCACGTGATGATGATCGGCGCTGGGGCAGAGAAATTTGCAAAGCAGGCAGGACTGGAGATTGTAGACCCCTCCTACTTTTATACAGAAGACCGATGGAAAGCGCTGCAACAGGTGAAAGCTGCGGACTCGACCAAGATGCAGCTGGATCACGATTCTGTTGTGCATAAGTCCGCTGCCCGGTTGGGTGTAGAAAACAGGGACCATAAGTTTGGCACCGTAGGTGCGGTAGCGTTAGACAAGCAGGGGAACCTGGCGGCGGCCACCTCCACGGGAGGCATGACCAATAAGAAGTTCGGACGTGTAGGTGATTCCCCTATCATCGGTGGCGGCACTTATGCCAACAATGCTACCTGCGCTATCTCCTGCACGGGTTGGGGCGAGTACTTCATCCGCCTGGTAGTGGCCAAATCGGTAAGTGACCTGATGGAATATAAAGGGTGGTCTGTACAACAGGCTGCTGACGAAATGATCATGAAGAAGGTACCCGCACTGGGCGGGGATGGCGGCCTGATCGCCATTGATAAAGACGGTAACATTGCCATGCCTTTCAATACAGCCGGTATGTACCGTGGATCTGTAACAGCTGACGGTAAGATCACCGTGGCGATATATAAATGATTTTGAGATTTAGGAATTTAGGAATTTTAAGTTCCTAAATTCCTAAATCTCAAAATTACTTCACTGGTTCTACCTTATAGCCTTTCTTCCTTAACAGGGCTATCACACCTTTATCTCCCCCCAGGTGACCTGCGCCCACAGCGAAGAATGCCGGACTTTTCTTCATCTGCGCTTCTATTTTTGGAATCCACTTTGCGTTGCGGTCAAACAAAAGAAGACCCGCAAAGCCTTTCATATCAGGAGATGACATGACGGACTGGTATACTTTATCAAGATCCTGGGCTTTATAGGCCGCACTCATGGCTCTGAATTCTTTGTTGGTGTTGGCAGAATCCTTCAACATTTCCATGATCATCTTTGCTTCTGTCTTATCAGGAATGCTATCGAAGATGGCTATCTGGCTTTCTACCGTTTCCAGCCCGCCAATGGGCTTATGCAGGTTCTTTGAAAGGGAGGTCAGCTCCTTTTCGCAGGATACCTGTTCCTTACAGGGCATCATGAGCGGTATCAGCATACTCATCACGAGCATGGGTTTGGCGTTATCCAGGAACTGCAGGTCCATTCCATAGTTAGTCTTTATGATGTTATTCAGCAATTTATAATCCGTGCTATCGAAGAGCGCCTTGAACGAATAACCACCGGGCATCAGGAGCAGCGGTTGCATTTTGGCTATCATAGAGGGGTCCGACATGTCGATTTCGAAATATACCTTACTCATTTTCGACAGCTTTTCCTTTACGGCTGGCGCAAAAGTCAGATCACCCTTGCAAAGCATATGATGTGTGCCATACAGATAGGAGGGTTGTGCGAGTCCTTTCCCTGATACTTTCCAGAGCAGCGATTGAGCCTGGGAATTCACCTGTAACAGTAGGACAGATAGCAATAGTGTGATGATCTTTGAGAATGATGACATAACATGTTTTTGGGATGAATGAGTGATTGTTTGCTGATCAGAGACCGAATTCCTTCAGGAACAGGTGCAATGTTGTCATATCTTTCTGCAGATGCAATGCAGATACTACTGCTCTGTTTACGGGTCTGCTATGCGGAAATGGGTAGGCGAAGCTGGAGATGATGACATCTCTTTCAGCCAGGTAGGCTGCAATAGAAGCCTGGCCTTCCTTTTCCGGGAGTACAAACATAGGCAATGCATGCGGATTATGCACGGTGGTACCGGCCACTAAGTGCAGCAGATAAGCAATGTTTTGTTGTAATACGGTTCTCATCTTCTTTACCAGTTCGGTGGATTGCAGCCAGGCGTATGCATTGGCAGGCATCAGCGGTGTGCTGGCGGTAAAGAACGTGGTTTTCTTCAATGCCGCAATATCTGCTGCGCAACCGGCCACTACGCCCCCTTCGAGGCTATACGCCTTTGCCAGTGAAGTAGTAATCAGGCATCGCACATAGTCTGTCCCTGGCAGGAAATGCGCACACCCCTGACCGTCAGGCCCCAGGATACCGATACCGTGGGAGTCATCTATTAACAGCAGTACTTTGCGCCGGATGTCGGGCAGCCAGTTGAAACCGTGTACAGTGCCGGTAAGCGGGTTCACGGCATCGGTAACGATCACGTAAGTATTATCTGGTTGTTGATTGACTTTGGTTACTGTTTCCTTTATCCATGCATCGCGGTCCAGGGTGGGAAGGGCCGGATTGTGATGCCACAGGGAAGGATGCGCATCCGGTGCATACAGGATTTGTCCGCGTGTGGCAGCGTAATGTACGGCTGCCTGTGCGGCCAGATAGCCGGAGGAAAACACAACGGCAGCCTGCTGCTCCATCAGTGTGCTGAGGGCATGCTCTATCTCCTCGTACAGCGTGAGCCGCAGGTTACCGGCTCTGGATGAAGGAAAGAGGGCTCCGTATTGCTCAATGCCAGCAGCGATATTCTTTTTGAACTCCGGCTGTTGGTGCAGACCAAGGTAGGAAAAGCCCGAAAAGAAGAGGCAATTTCTTCCATCAATGTTAACTGTTCTGCCTGGAGTGATATCGGTATGAAGCATAGGGTAGTTATTCTTTTTTGGTACACAGGATAAAATGAAAATCTCCGGAAATAACATTCATGTCGAAGTGTTCTTCATCCAATCTTTCAACGGTTACGAGGTTTTCTGCTGCGCGGGATCCGTTGGATGCCGTTACAGAGATCACTTTGCCGTTGCTGAGCAGGAAATATTTGCCTGAATCAGGCTTTCCGGCAATGGTGGCCACAAACACGTTGTTGTCAAGAAACTGATAGTAGACGTCGCTGTAGTAGCCGTTCTTCAGGTCCTTTGCCTGGATATGCTGCGTATTGTTGAACGGATCACCCGGAGGAACTTTCACATCATACACCCGCCATTTCTTGTGTATCAGGAGCTGGTTGGTCCTGTTGGTATTACAGGCGGCGAGGAATATACAGGCTGTTATAACTGTAATGTATATACGTATTTTCATGTTTATTACTTACCCATTTTTTCGCGGTTATATGCGTCCGATTGCCCTTTGGGAATCGACAGGCTTTGCCATCCGTCTTTTTTGATCATTTTGCCGATATATACAATTTGCCCTACGTGATAGGGAATGTGAGCCAGCTGGCGGTTGATGGCATCGATCACGGAGTGCGGCTCACTGCGGACGTATATTGTTTTTTCCAGGTCTTCTTCCTTCAGGTTATCTATTGCATTAAACAGGCAATCCCATCCTTCGCTCCATAGTTTTATTACTGCCTCTTTCGACAGGCTTTTATCATCTTCAAATTCAGCATCACGATGACGGTTGGGTTTTTCGCCATCAGTGGTGAGAAAATCTGTCCACCGGGAGAGCATATTACCATGGAGATGCTTTACGATGTGCGTGATGCTGTTAGGCTCGCCTTCAGGCTGCCAGTGCAGTTCTTCGGCAGTGAGCCTTTCTATGGTTTTGCTGCCCAGGTCGAGATAGGAGCGGAACCGTTTGCGTATGCTATCGAGGTAAGTAGTTGCGAACATGATTTTAATTTTTTTATGTGGTTATATGGTTATTTAGGTATTTAAAATGCAGCGGATATTATTTTATATTCAAACACATAATATCAATCTCCGCTGCATTTTAAATACCTAAATAACCACATGAAAAAATAAATAAATCTCAGTACCCTGCAGCGCTGTCGTCTCCGCGTTTATCACCGGAGGCATCCAGGAAGCGGGTGGCGGGTGCTCTTTTGATAATCTCGGTGCGGCCTATCTTTGCGCGTTTCACTACTTTGTAACCCATATCCTGCAAAGCCTGTATGGTACTGTCCGGAAAGTCCTGTTCCACGGCTACATCATCGGGCAGCCACTGATGATGGAATTTAGGCTTGTTAATCGCATCAGCAGGGGAGAGGCCGAATTCTAAAGTGTTCATCAGCGTCTGGAACACGGAAGTAATGATGGTGGAACCTCCGGGCGTACCGAAAGAATACACCGGATACTTTTGTTCCAGGACGATGGTAGGTGTCATGGAGCTGAGCATACGTTTGCCGGGAGCAATGGCATTGGCTTCGTTACCAACGAGGCCGTACATATTAGGCACGCCTGGTTTAACGCTGAAGTCGTCCATTTCGTTATTTAATAAGAAGCCGGCCTTGCCAACTACTGTTCTGCTACCATAGTGGCCATTGAGTGTGGTGGTAACAGATACGGCATTGCCATCTGCATCAATTACGCTGAGGTGTGTTGTTTCGGTACTTTCAGGAAATACGCCGGCCTTCACATCCTGACTGGAACCGGCTTTCATGGGAATGAAGTCCTGCATGCGGGCTGCCAGATATTTTTTATCTGTCAGCTTTGCTACGGGTACTTTCACAAAATCGGGATCGCCCATATATTGTGCTCTGTCTGCAAAAGCTCTTCTTTCCACTTCTATCATGAGCTGCACGGCTTTGGGTGAATGGAAGCCCCATTGAGAGATGGGATAGTTTTCCACCATGCCCATCATTTGTTGCAGGCAGATGCCGCCGCTGGAAGGCAGGGGCATGGTTAATATCGTATAGCCTTTATAGTTAAAGGTGAGTGGTGTGCGTTCGCGTACTTTGTAATTTTTGAGATCGGCGAGGGTCATGATGCCTTTGCCGCGCTGCATTTCCGCTACAATGTTGCGTGCTGTTTCTCCTTCATAGAATCCTGCGGCGCCATTGTTTCGTATAAGCGTCAGCGTATGAGCCAGTTCTTTCTGTACGAGTGTGTCACCTGCTTTCCAGGGCTGGTCCTTTACGAAGGCTGTTTTCGTGGTGTTGAGTTTTTCAAAGTCGGCTTTGTAGGCATTGAGGCCGTCTGCTTCTCCAGCTGTGATCACGAATCCTTTTTCAGCCAGGAGGATGGCTGGAGCTATCAGTTTGGAGAAGGGTAGTTTTGCATATTTCATGGATGCAAAGAGCCCAGCTATCGTACCGGGTATGCCTGCGGCGAGGTGGCCGTCAACGCTTAGTCCGGGAACGGGCTGCCCGGTGTTATCGAGATACATGTCCCTGCTGGCTTTGGCGGGAGCTGTTTCGCGGAAGTCCAGCGCGATATTGCGGCCATTGCTCATGTGTGCTACCATAAATCCGCCACCGCCGATATTGCCAGCGCCAGGATAAACTACTGCCAGCGCCAGTTGCGTGGCAATTGCCGCATCCACGGCGTTGCCACCTTGCTGCAGCATGATAGCGCCGGCACGGCTTGCCAGCGGATGCGCCGATACTACTGCACCATGCAACACTTTGATGTCTTTATCGATCGTGTAGTCATAAGGCCTTAGTTGTTCTGTCAGTCGTTGTGCTCGGGTAGTATGCCAGCAGCATACTGCTAACCCCATCAGTATCAGGAAACGCATGGTCTGGTGTTTGCCTCTAAAATTAAGAAAACAATCCCTATCTTACGTAAACAAACTATCTGCTTTATATGTGCCGATCCCTTTTACTGGCTTTTTGTTTATTTGGCTTTATCCGTTTGCAGGCCCAGGCTCCTTCACCTGATCAGTTTCTTGGTTACCCGTCTGGCGCTCAGTTTACACCACATTATAAGGTGGTTGATTATTTCAGACAGGTGGCTGCATCTGTCAAAAATGTAAAGCTTGAGCAGTATGGCACCACCTATGAAGGACGCCCGCTGATGATGGCTATTGTCACCGATCCTGCTAACTTCAGCCGTCTCGATGAGATCCGGCGCAATAGCCAAGACCTCTCTTTTGCCAAAGGCTCACACGACAATCATCAACCGGTGATTGTGTGGCTCAGCTATAATGTACATGGCAATGAGGCCGTTTCTACAGAAGCAGCAATGAAAACATTATACGAGCTGGTTAATAACGGTAACGCACAAACGCAGCAGTGGTTGAAGAACACAGTGGTGATCATCGATCCATGTCTGAATCCCGATGGAAGGGAACGCTACGTTAATTTCTATAATCCTGTGCGCAGCCGCAGGCCGGATATATCACGCTATTCCCGCGAACACCGCGAGCCCTGGCCGGGAGGAAGAGCCAATCACTATTACTTTGACCTGAACCGTGACTGGGCATGGCAAACACAGCAGGAGTCGCAGCAGCGTGTGGCCCGCTATAACCAGTGGATGCCGCAGGTGCACGTTGATTTTCACGAGCAGGAGATAGAGGCACCTTACTACTTCGCGCCGGCTGCGGAACCATTTCACGATGCCATCACGCCCTGGCAGCGGGAAGTGCAGGTGATGATCGGGAAAAACAATGCCCGTTATTTTGACCAGCAAGGTTGGCTTTACTTCACCAAAGAGCGCTTTGATCTTTTCTATCCCAGCTATGGTGATACTTATCCCATGTACAACGGCGCTATCGGCATGACTTACGAGCAGGGTGGCAGCGGGCGTGCAGGCGTGGCGGTACTGAAGCAGGATGGTGATACCCTTACCCTGACAGACCGTATTGCACACCATTTCACTACCAGTATGTCTACGATAGAAGTGGCCTCCACGCAGGCTGCAAAGATCATGGATGAATATGCCCGTTACTTTGAGAATGCTAAACGCGATCCACAGGGCGGCTACAAATCATATGTGGTAAAGGCTGCAGGCAACACAGAAAAGCTCAATACACTGGCGGATCTGCTGCGGAAGAACAATATAACCTTTGGCTTTGGCGCCCGCACCGGCAGCGCTTCCGGCTATAATTACTTTACGGGCAAAAACGAAAACTTCTCTATCGAACCGGAAGATCTCGTGATCAATGCCTACCAGCCCCGCTCCAATATGTTAAGGGTGCTCTTTGAGCCGATATCACATCTTTCTGATTCTGTTACTTATGATATTACCGCATGGGCACTGCCATTCGTATACGGATTACCTTCATATGCTGTGAAACAGCCACTGACGCCGGCAGCGGATTCTCCGTCCGTACGGAATAATTCTCCGCTGGTAGCCCAGCAGCCGTATGCGTACCTGGCAAAGTGGAACAGTATCCGTGATGTGAAATTCCTGTCGGCGTTGTTACAGAATCATGTGAAAGTACGTTTCACCGAAACCCCCTTTACCGCTGGCGGCAAAGCATTCCCGGCAGGAACGCTGGTGATTACACGCACTGGCAATACTACAAAGGGGGCGTGGTTCGACAATTTTGTAACTACAGAAGCCAATCGCTTTAAGATCTCACTGGATGCAGTGGCCTCGGGCTTTGTAGAGAAAGGCATGGACTTTGGTTCCGATAAAATCAGGTACATCAAATCTCCCAAAATATTGCTGGTAGCGGGAGATAATGTTTCTTCTCTGGGCTTTGG
>NZ_DATLKJ010000028.1:0-16214 GCF_035538455.1 Chitinophaga sp. | reverse complement strand
TTGATGAGTTCTTTTTAGAACCCTTAAACTCTAATACCAGACTTGCGATAAGTGGAAGTCCTTTCTTCAACCACATCTTCTTCAAAGCATTCTTATCCACCATAACTATCTTCCTCTCCTCAAGTCTAACCAATAACGTGGGGACGGACATTCCATCATACAAACAAACTACATTGAATGTATCCCAATAGTCATTTATAAACTTCAGGTTCTGTTCGTATACTCCTTTGATTGTTCTTGCGTCAACAGCGTGGCCTCCTTCACGAACCCTCTGCCTTACACGCTGTTCACAATGCAACACACTATCCAGGCACAAATAATTCAATTGAATCTGGTAGTCATCCCGTTCAAAGCGATCAATATACTTCCAGTAATCAGGATGAGATAAAGGAGTTTCTAAAACAAAATGCTGCTTATTGGCAATGGCTTCATTGATTTTTGTTGACAGATATTCTTCCATCATCGATGAAGATTGGCTACTAACTTCTTCCTGAGTCAATCCTTTTCCATGCAATTCTCGTTCAAAGTGGGTACGGGTTAGGTCTCTGTCAAAAGGGGGAACACCATCAAACAATTCTGGCAGCATGGATTCAATGTGGGTAGATTTCCCCGCACCATTAGGTCCGGAGATAACAAGCAATGTTGGCTTAGTGTAATCCATTCCTGTGCTTAAAGCTTTCACGAATCTGCTCAGCTTCTGCTACAGATAAATTACGAATAAACCGGGTTTCGATCTCTGCGCCAACTGTGTACACTTCCTGAATTTCTATATGGCCATCAGCATATTCATAAAAACCCTGCCCTTCTGGCAATGTATCGGATAATATTAAGAATGGTAGATTGTTCATGAAATTACGCCTTCTTATGCGCTCAATTGTTGAGGCAAATTTCCTTTCCTGAATAGCAATTTCTTGTTCTAAATCTGTCATCATTAATAACAATTTAATAGACGAAAATCCAAGTAAAATTAGGGAAAAATACGACGATGGCCAAACGTTAATGCTTAATTTATTGACATATAACAACGTAGAAAACATAGAATTCAAACCTCATATATAACCATTCTAATCTTTCCTACCAATACGCCCATAAGGCAAATGGAGATTACCCTACAACTGTCACCCGGTAACCTTGGCTGGTAAGGGCATCATATACACCTTTATATCCTGAACCATCAGCGAAAGCGCCGTGTACCAATACTACATTCTTTACTGATTGCTGGTTTGCTTGGTTTTTCATGTTGTTTGTTTTTTGAAGTTTTTGTTTGATTGAACAATACAAAGGTGCAATCAAAACAGGGTGGAGAGGATTGGCAGATTTCCCGATTAGTTGTGATTATTTCCCTTTTTTGAAAATTCCCGCCCGGAGAACAATGACCTAATAATAAAAAAACAGCCAAACCCTTTACAGAGCTGGCTGTTAACGATATTATGATCTTTTCCCGTCAGCTGAACGACTGTCTGAACTCGAGCGGGGAAAGGCTGGTTTTACTCTTGAACAACTTGCTGAAGGACTGTGAATGTTCAAACCCCAGTTCATAAGCGATCTCACTTACCGATAAATCTGTTGTCGATAGTTTCTCCTTAGCTTTTTCTATCAGCTTTTCGTGAATATGTTGTTGCGCGGTCAGCCCTGTCAGTACTTTTAACAGGCTGCTTAAATACTTGGGGGACACATTTAATGACCGGGCAATATACTGGACAGTTGGCAGCCCTTTCCCGATCACGTCATCACTGTTGAAATACTCAGCGAGCATTTCTTCCAGGCGGTCCAGAATTTTGTGGTGGGTAATTTTCCTGGTAATGAACTGACGGTGATAAAACCGCTCAGCATAGTTGAGCAGCGTTTCTATTTGCGAAATGATGATTGACTGGCTGAACTTATCGATATTAGAATGATACTCCTGCCCGATAGTCTGAATAATGTTATTAATAATCGCTTCTTCCTTCTCTGACAGAAATAACGCTTCATTTACCGAATAATCAAAATACTCATATTGTTTAATGGTCTTCGCCAGCGGCGTATTCCACAGAAAATCAGGGTGTACAAGCAACATCCAGCCGGAACGTTCTGCTGTAGACTGAGGGTCCACAGCGATCCTGAAAACCTGGTTGGGGGAAATAAAGAACATAATACCCTCATCAAAATCATACTCCTGCTGTCCGTAAATCATCTTACCGTTTATTCCCCGCTTTATAGAGATGCTATAAAAATCGAAGACCCAGCTATTCTGCTCTTTTCCCGCAGGACGTGAAATAGTAGCATAATCCACTACGCTGATCAATGGATGTTCCGGCGCCGGTAGATTCCGGAGCTGATGGAACTCGCTGATCGTTTTGATTCTACGTGGTTTTATATCTGCCATAATGTTTCAGACCACTAAGGAACCAGGTGTATCAGGTACATCCTGGTTCCTTAATGGATTTCATTTTTCAATGATTAAAGATAAACATTTTACTGTTGATGATAAGCTGCTGCAAATTCCTTCGCAAAGTCAACGAGCTTAACTTTTCCCAGTACAGGCCTGTTGCGGAAATAATCTTCATATAATACCCCGCCACGCATACTGGCCTGCATCTCCATAAAACCTTTGGCAATTTTCGGATTCATTCCTGCCGCCAACAGCCCATTCAGGTATTGCTCATCCGTAACCACCTGCCATTCCAGGTCAGATCTTCCGATGGCTTCGCCCAGGATATTTACCAGTTCATCCGAAGAAACCTCATCGCTGGCAATGTAGCGGATGGTCCTGCCTTCAAAGGGCTTTCCCATTTCTTCCGCTATAACGGCTGCGATGTCCAGCGGTGAAACCCATGGCTTTTTTCCTTCATCACTATAATTCTGTATGATGGCGCCTTTCGCTTTAATGTTCCGGATCAATCCGAACATATTGGTATAGAAAGCAACAGGACGCATGAATTTTATAGCAACATCCTCCGGCAGCTGCTTCAGAATGTTCTCGACATTATGGTGAAAGATCAGGATACCGTTTCCTTTATCCATGTCGGCGCCAATACTGCTAAGGTGTATCACCTTCTTCACGCCTGATTGTTCAATAGCCTGTTTGTAGCTATTACCAATATGGTTGATCGTTTCGATGTAATCAGTATCCTTGCCGAAGAAGCCGCCAGCGGCATCAAGTGTTTCCATGACATACACAATATCTGCACCTTTGAAAGTTGCTGCCAGAAATACAGCGTCTTCCATTGTGCCGATAGCGGCTTTAGCGCCTAATGCTTCGATGTCTTTTTGTCTTTCAGCATTACTGCTGATAACGGTAACGGAATACCCTTTTGACACCAGCTCCTGTGTGAGCGGTTTGCCAATGTTTCCGATTGAACCGGTGAGAACTACTTTCATATTACTATTATTTTGTTGACACAAAACTCGTCAACAATCGCAGCGTGGATGTATCCTAAAGGAAGGATGTTGTAGCCAAAAGGGAAAGGGATTATCCGGGTCTCATTCTTTACACCAGACTGCCAGGCCGCCGGAAGGCATCAAGTGTTGGCGCAGTACAGTGGAACTGGTTACAGTCAGCTGTTTCATTGACACCTTTGTACGCACAGGCGAAGCCGGATCATCGTAAAAGACGGTGGCTTTATATTTTTTGCCCGGTTGCAGGAACGAAAAACTGATGCTGAGATCTCTTGCATCGTTGTTGGAAATGCTTCCCACAAACCATTGCCCTTTGCTTTCACGGGCTACTGTCACGAACTTGCCGATCTCGCCATCCAATACTTTGGTATCATCCCATACGGTTGGAATATGGTCGAAGAATGTCAGCTCCGGCTCATCCTGCGAATCTTCCGGTTTATCGTACCAATACAGGAACTGGAGCGGACTGTAGTAGACGGCTGCCAATGCCAGCTGGTGCGCAGCTGTGGTTTTAAGAACGCGTGCATTCTGCGTTTCTTTCAGCCTCAATTTTAGCTCAGGCCGGTGATAGTAACAGATGGTATAATCTGCGGGGCCGCATAAAAACCGCGTGAAAGGCAGCACCGTATTATGATTGGCATCCGGCATCTCTTCGTTGCCGCCTACCCCTTCCTGTGTGAGCAGATTAGGATAAGTGCGGCTGAAACCTGTGGGCCTGTATTCATCATGAATATCTACCATCAGATGATGGATTGCACACTTTCTAATGGCATCATGCAGCCAGGTAGTCCATCTGTGCGAGCCAACATGCACAAAGCCGAATTTGAGGCCGGCAACGCCCCATTTTTCATACAGCGGCAATAAGGTATCCAGTTGCTTTACGAGGGCCCGTTGATTCACATACAGGAACACGCCGATTCCTTTCTGCTTTGCATAACGGATCACTTCCTGCAGATCCAGATCATTCCGTGGATTACGACGGGGATCTACGTTGACAGCGGAAGCATCAGATGACACCGTGTATTCAAACCCATACCAGCCTGCATCAAAGTGAATGTATTGCAGATGACGCCTAACGGCAAAATCCACCAGTGCTTTTGCCCCCGTAGTGGACAAACTCATTTCACGCATTATCTTGCCCGGCACAATCCAGTCGGTATTTGGAATAGCACAGGGTGGATTCAGATTCAGGATCAGGTCATTGTTCTGTAGCAACTGCGGCGCTTTCTCTGCGATCATGATCACTCGCCATGGCGTGGAAAACGGCATGGTCAGCGCTACTTTGTCATACATAGAGCAGGTAATAGTATTTGGTATGTCTGCTGACGTAACAAATTTCGTTCTGCAATAGTCGACCATTTCGGCTTCTGCCAGTGCAACCATTAACCCATTTGTCAGTTGCAGCGTCAAGGGTCTTTCTGCCTCGGAAGACCACTGGCCTAATGGCAGTAATTGATAGTGCCCCTGTGCCTGACTTGTAAACCATGCTCTCGTGCTATCCGGGAAGGTGAATGTTGTGTGTTCTTTATTGATCACCATATCTGCTCCTCCGGCAGGATTCTCCGGAAAACAGTAACGGAAAGCGATACCGGCATCATAAGCCCTTACTTCTATTTTCAATAATTGCCCGCCGCCCTTTTGAAAAGTAAACGTCTTTGCATGGTAATTATCCCTGATCTGGTTCCGTTCACCATACAGCGGCTTCCATATTGTATCCTTCTGAGAAGACTCAACAGCACGAAGCGACAGGTTCTTCGACCAGGCCTCTATTCCCAGTACAGACGGCTGTATTACCGTTTGTTGCTTAAAGGTTATATTGTAGGTTACTTCACCCTTGTCTCCAATCGATATATTGAATCGAACAGCCCTATTCGGTGACGCCACTGTCAATGAATCTGCTGCTACCACCTGCATGGCTGGTATTACGCATAGCATCACACCAAACATCGCGTTGATGGCCTTCTTCATTCTATTAGGTTTTATGCCTGACAAGATCCTCTTATTATCAAATCCCTGCAATAGCAAAATTGACTTAAACCGATGTTTTATTTGCAATTTAAATGTAAAAAGCCCCACAACAGGCCATCTGCTGTGGGGGCTCCCGTAAAAATTTCAGGCCGCTATTACAGTACCTGGTGCGATCCTTTACTGATGAGGTTGTTGGTATAAGTAAATTGCCGTCTATATCGTATCGGTAACGCCGTTCACGTTTGTAGAGATTACCCGCCCTGTACATATTCAAATGACGAGATTATACAGGCAGATTTTTATATAGTTTCACATCCTCCGCCTACGCCAGATAGCGGTTGGCATGTCACAGTAACGGTTGCACCGTTCCATACATACTTAACTGCCGCCTTATTAAAATACATTGTTTGTACAACGTTAGGTTGAATTGGGTTCATACTCATATCAACTTCCACAAAATTGTCACCCCACAAGATTTCTTTATTAGTACTTCCAACCTGAATCCAAAAATATCCACTCATAACAGTTCCTGGATTAGAATGCCATGCAATACTCAATCTCATATTTACTGTATTATACAACATGGTAATGTTATAGAGAGTAGGGATCCTAAATAATGGTCCAGAGCCGAAAATATTAGTATGCGGCTTTGCAACTGAGGTATCTGGGTTAATGATGATCAAAGCAACAAGACAGGATAAAAACAGCAATACTTTCATAATACAATAATTTCGATGATTTTAAAATCTAGAACGAGGCAGTGTTAATCTATTGGGATATAAACGGTAACGCTTTAATAAAAGTGGTTCACTAAAACACAATTAAATGATTTGAGTTAGTACATACATACATAACATGGCTTTCAACTCAGTTACCCTTTGGTATCCAATCTTCAATTCCGTAAGAAAGATAGAAAATAAAATTAAAAAGCAAGTGCTTTTTTTATGACAGGCCTATCTGCACATCAACAGTACTCAGCCATATGTTGACTTATAGCCGCTTTTGTGCATCTTTTTCCACGTATATCTGTGGCCGTACTTATGAAGACCCCATATCGCCATGCCTTCAGCATATGGATCATTATTTGAAATAAGAATCCAATATTACTCATCCTAAAAGTATTTTACCATGAGCAACGAAAACAATGGATTTCTCCTTAAAGTAAAAGGCGGCTGGAATGAACTAAAGGGTAAGATCAAACAACAATATGCCGATCTCACTGACGACGACCTGTTGTATGAAGAAGGAAAGGAAGATGAACTTCTTGGCCGTATCCAGAAGAAAACCGGGCAAACCAAAGAAGCAATAAAATCATGGATCGATAAACTCTAGAATAGCTGTAAGTAATAGGTCTTTAGCCTGCCCGGGCTAAAGACCTGTTATTTAATGATCAGCTGCCAGGTATCTGAATATTGAACCCCGTATATAACTTTATGCCACACTATTTCGACTCATCGCCCGGTAATACCGTTAAGGAGGTTTTAACTATTTTTACGTAAGAAAACCATCAGCCATATGCCTCATTTCGTTATAGAATGCTCCCGGAATATACTGGAACAACAAACACCCGATATAATTATGGATACGGTATATCTTGCCGCTGAGTCCACAGGGCTATTTGCAGAAAATGATATAAAAGTGCGGCTCCATCCCTATGAGTATTACCGGCTGGGGACAGGCAAGCATGGCTTTCTGCATATCTATGCCAGCATCATGGAAGGACGTACAACAGAGCAGAAAGCATATTTGTCAAAACTGATCACCCAACGGCTGGCGCCCCTATTCCCCGACATTTCATTCCTCTCTATCAATGTCAGCGAATTTGAGCGGGCCACATATTGCAACAAATCGTTAATTAATCCGCTTAATACAGAGGGTAACCGGCATTTCTGAAATTATGCGCTTTTACTTCCTTTGATAATCGAATGACAAGCGAATGAGAAACCTGAGAAAGCGGTATGTTAAATTACCTGGCGCCGGAAGGTTACCTGTACTGGTAATGCTTTTGTTTTATGTATTGCTATCCAATCCCCAAATTAATGTTAATTTCCTCTTGAAGCGCTGTACCATATCAGTAAGGGTTTAATTTTAAACTTTCCAATCACCTAAAAACCGTCTGCCTTATGACTAAGAACATTACACTCGTTCTTTTGCTTGTTGTTATCGTTGTAATGGGTATGCGCACCATAGAGCCCTCGAAAATGGCGCACATTGATATGCAGGAGCTGATCACCAGTATGCCGGAAGCCAAAATTGCTTTTGCCTCTTTGCAGAAATACCAGGACAGCCTGACCAAGGACGGACAAGCCTTGCTAAAGGAATACATGGACAAGGAGAAAGCTTTTACCGCCAGTGAGAAAACGCTGAGCCCTGCTATCAGGGAGGCAAAGATTAAAGAACTGCAGACAGCTCAAAACAGTATACAAGAGTACAATGGCAGGATGGAACAGTTATTGGCAGCGCGTCAGCAGAAAATCACACAGCCTATTATCCAAAAGGCTCAAAAGGCAGTGAACACAGTAGCCGCTGAAAAGGGGATCGCTTATGTAGTAGACAATTCGAAAGATGTGCTTGTAGTGGCCCCAGGGAGTGATGATCTTTTACCGGTAGTGAAAACGAAACTGGGAATCAAATAATATTTAGAGATTTTTCGATTTACGAATTTTAGAATTTAAAAATGCAGCGAGATTGCACAGTTTATTCGTCAATCTTCGTTGCATTTTTAAATTCCAAAATTCGTAAATCGAAAATCCTTGAATATTAATTAGCCGTGTCCCACCAAACACGGTCATTAACGGTTGCTTTTTGATCGGGCTGAGGATTAGTCAGCAATTCGTTTGCAGGATAAGGCCATCTTCTTGGAATACCGGTTACACCTGTTCCTTTGTAAGGCACCAGCACAGGATAGCCCGTACGGCGCCAGTCGTTATACACTTCCGGTGACAGGAAATTGGCGATATATTTCTCAGAGATAATTTGTTGTACAGCATTGGCAACGGTGAGTGCCGGCCTTGCTGAGATATAGGTCTGCTGTGCATTTGCAGGAACGTTCAGCATAGACATATGCGCTGCAATGGCAGCATGATACACCGGATCGGCAGCACCAGCACCCTGCTTAATGAAGGTTGCTTCCGCCTTGATGAACAGCGCCTCGCTGTAAGTAGCCAGGTAAACGCTGGCTGCAGCGTCTGCATAGAATGAATCTACACGGGAAAGCTTCTTTACGTTAGGAGAGGGTACATCATTTACATTTCTGCCTACATACTCCCCATCTTTGTTTTTAGACGCGATGACCGGCAATCTTGGGTCGTTCCTGGTTTTCAATGAATCTACAAAGGACTGTCCCAATACCACGCCACCTGCTGCGTCAGCGGTGTTGTTATACCAGGGATTAACGCTTTGTCCGGTACCCGGATAGCTGATAAGTGCATTATCTCCATTGGCCGCAAATCCGTTCTGTAAGGCAGTCAGCGCACTGTCGGCCTGCAATGCGGCAGTACGTCCGGGTGCTTTGGTAAGTCTCAGGTAATATCTCGCTTTGAGCGTATAGATCAGTTTTTGCCATTGGCGCATATCGCCGTTGTAAATGAAATCATCTGCACCAGGCTTTATGTCTCCTTTAGGCAGGCTGATATAGTACAACGCGCTGTCGAGCATCTTTTGGATATTGATGTAGACAGATTCCTGGCTGTCATATGCAGGCTGCATCACCTGTGGCATACGGAAGCCCTGGGAATAAGGGATGTTATTCCAGAGATCAGTAGCAACAGCGAGGTTGTAGGCAAACAGTGTTTTACCGATGGCGGCATAGCTGTTATGCTTTGCAGCTTCGGCCTGTGAGATCATGATAGTCAGGTTTTGGAATATAGTGGTGTAAAGCGCATAGTTCCAGGTATTGTTGGCATCTACACTGGTGATCCAGTACGATTCCAGACTGGGCGCCTGCTGATTCAGCGAAAGCTGCTGCATCCAATAGGCAGTAATATTGGCGTTGGTACCGCCCACCACCAGGCTGGAAGTGGCCGTTTCCACGGCTGGCAGCAGCAATGCTTCTTTCACTTTCAACGGGTTGTTGGGATCATCATTGATGTCCAGGAATTTCTTACATCCGGTCGTGATAAACACAGCACAACCCACAAGAGCGAGTGCTTTTATTATTTTCATGTAATTAGTTTTAAACATTGATTAAAAAGAAGCCTTCAATCCTACTACAATACTCCTGTTTGATGGAACCATAAAGTTGGAGAATCCCTGCCCGTTACCAGTACCACCCAGACTTACTTCAGGGTCAGAACCTGTATAATTCTTATGCAGGATGAAATTGGTACCGGTCACAGAAAGCACCAGTGATTTAAACCCGGTTTTCTTCAGCAGTGAAGCACTGAGGTCGTATCCCAGTGATACCTGCCGCAGTTTGAGATAAGAACCATCTTCCACGCTGCTTTCGTCTACCTTGGAGTAGGAATTCTTGTAATAGTTTTCATCCAGGGTGATAGGAATGTCGTTAGGTTTATTATTAGAGGCAATCACACCCGGGAGCACCACTGTACCGCCTCTGTTCTCTGTGCCTTTAGCGGTACCATAGAAGTAGAGGTAAGAATTGTCGAGGTTGATCACGTCTCCACCATGTTTATGATCCAGGGTGAAGGAGAAGGTAAGTCCCTTGTAATTGAGCGTACTTGTAAGGCCACCCATCCATTTAGGCGTCACATTACCGATAGGGCCAAAATCGCTGCTGATCATCGGGTAACCGTTGTCGGCGATGAGCAGCTGATGCTGATCGTTACGCAAATAGTGCTTGCCATAGATCACACCATAAGGTTGGTTGGCGTATGCGAAGATCCCCGGGTTGGTGAAGCCTGCCAACTGGATGTAGTTGATACCATGCGCCAGATTCAGCACCTCGTTGGTGATCTTTGTATAATTAAGGCTGACGTTCCAGGTGAGGTCTTTTGTTTTAACCGGTGTAATGCCCAAGGTCACTTCCACACCTTTGTTGCGCATAGCGCCTGCGTTCAGCGAAGCGGAGCTGAATCCTGTGGCTGCCGATAGCGGTGATCCCGGTGTAAGCAGATCCGTGCTCTTCTTGTTAAAGTAAGATGCTTCGAGCGATGCCCTGTTGCGGAATAATTTCGTTTCGAGACCTACTTCAAACTCGTTCAGTTTCTCGTTTCTTAACGGGAAATTATATGTGCTGGTGAGTGAGTAGGCGTTCTGTCCTCTGAAGGGGAACGTTACACCAGGAGAAGCCTGGAAGAAGGCATTGGTGAGTGAGTATGGGCCCACGTTGTCATTACCTACCGCAGAATAAGAAACCCTTACTTTACCAAAATTTAAAACAGGGTTATCTGCCATCTTCAATGCTTCCGTGAATACAAATCCTGCACTAACAGATCCGTAAGGATAGAACTGATTGTCTTTCGACAGCACAGAGCTGCCATCATAACGACCGGTGAGCGCCAGTGTGAGCATACGTCTGTATTCCAGGTTAGCCTGTGCGTAAAAACCTACTTTTCTCGTTCTGTAGTAGCCATAGTTAGATATTACCTGCGCAGCGTTGACTATATTGTAGAGATCATCTGCTGATAACCCTATCCCTTGCACAAAGTTTTTATCATTATAGTTAGTAAAGATGTTATTACCCAGTAACAGGTTAACAAACAGATCATTGTTAAACTCTTTCCTGGCTTCAATCATCAGGTCATGGTTGAACTGCTGACTTTTCATATCGCGTTTATACAGCTGGCCGGTGATGGGAGTTGCACCGTTGTTTCCCCAGCCGATTGCACCAGGCGCTTCGTGGTAGTCAGTTGTATTAACATACATATCTGCGCCTAACCGCTCTGTTATAGTCAGCCAGGAGAGAGGAGTATAAGCGAGGGTGATAACAGGGATGATACGGTTGGTTCTGTCGCGCAAACCGGTATTGTCGAGTATCCAATATGGGTTATTACGACCAGCGCGGTATACACGCTGTGATCCGTCTGCGTTCGTTGTCGGATGCGGGTCCCATGAAATAGGCGCTCCGTATACTGTCCACAATGGGTTTACGAAGTTGTTACCTTCCAGGTAGCGGTGGTTATCTGATTGTATGTAGTTAAACTGTGCAGACAACTGCAGGTTATCTAAAACTTTGGCGCCATACTTTACAAACATGGAGTGTCTTGAATAATCTGTGTTGGGGATGGTGCCATTGGTTTTGAGATAAGAGTAGGACACCATGTAGTTTGAACGATCTGTATATCCTGATACATTGATATTATTGTCGCTGGTATGACCTGTTCTGAAGAAGTCCTTTACGTTATTACGCTTTTGTACCGGTTTGCCATTCACGCTTAATTTGTCTATAGCCGGCCCCCAGGAAGATGAACTTAGTTCGCCATTGTTGCCATCCACATATTCACCTCCTGTTCCCTGCGCATATTTATCCTGAAACTTCGGGAATATGGGAGTTTGAAAAGAATAGCTGGAGCTCAGCGACAGATTTGGTCTGCCTTGTTTTCCTTTGGCAGCGCCGTTCTTTGTAGTGATCAGCACTGCACCTCTCGCTGCGGCGGAACCATACAGGGCAGTAGCAGCTGCGCCTTTTAATACAGTAATACTCTCAATAATGTTGGGGTCAATGTCTCCACCTCTGTTCGTCGTACCACCAGAGTATATAGAGCCGTCGGGGTTACCGGCTTCTTCGTTCAGCATCGGTACGCCATCAATTACAAACAGCGCCTGGTTATTACCTACCAGAGAAGTGCTTCCGCGTATTACAATCCTGGAAGAGCTTCCTGGCACCCCACTGGAATTAGTGACCTGCACACCGGATACTTTACCAGCGATGGCATTGACCATATTATCCTGCTTTGCTTCTACCAATGCATTTCCTTTGATTTCTTCAACACTGTAGGTAAGCATGCGTTTATCCCGGCGTATGCCAAGCGCAGTTACCATTACTTCATTGATCTGTCTTGAATTATCGGTGAGCGTAATGTTGAGTGATGAACTGCTGCCTACTTTTATCTCTGCTATATTATAGCCTAAAGCAGTCACTACCAGTATGTCCCCCTCCTTTGCAGTGATCTTAAACGAGCCATCACCAGTGGCTGCTGCGCCGGTGTTAGCACCCTTTACACGGACAGATGCCCCGGGGACGGGCGTTCCATCTTTACCTGTTATTTTACCCGAGATAGACGGGGCTTGCGCGGAAGCAAATGCTACCACTAATAGCAGCCATACTGCTATCAAAATTTGTTTACTCATAAGTATAAATTGATAAAATGAATCTCCTGCAGTGTCAGCCGATGCTATGTTGACTACCGCCTATAAGTGTTTCCGATAAAAAGCAATACCAGGAATTATTAAGTAACTAAAGTTGTTTTACATACGTGAATTACTAAGATGCACAGTCCTGAGACTGAACACCGCAACAGTTAATTGCATTCGTTTACAGTTATTGCAACAAAACTTCGCTGCAGTTGATACAGCACAACTGCAACATTCATGGTGGTTGATATGTCCTAAAAACCAAATCCTCAGCGGATTCGCAGGCCGCTGATCATGCCTTAAAATTAGGTGAGATAGTGATACTTGTTTATATCATAATTAACCAGTTCTTTGCTAAAATTAACTCTCCTTGAATGAGAAAACAAGCGCGCAAAAATAGCAACACCACACAAAACACAATACAGATAAGCATTACACGACAATAAAATCAAAAATAACTAATCTAGCCAATGAATAAAATATGATAAGTGGTAATGCAGAAAATAGTACTGCATGCATAGCTCCCCTTCAACCAGGGCAAATAAAACATAGGAAAAAGATAATATAGCACAGAAAACAACAGGGTACCATTTCTACTTTCATACTTAAAATATACTCCACATAATATGCAACCAGGAATCAGAATCATTCAGTCGCTCATACATTATGGCATATACACCCTTGGTTGCTTCCTGTTATACAGTAACGATGTTACTGCACAGATCAGCGCAGCACAGATCGTCGGCCGTCATACCACCGTTTTCAATGCACCACCTTCCCGCATACCCAACAATACAGCCGTGGATGCACCGCTGCTGGGCAATGGTTCCTGTGCTGCCGCTATAGGCGGACCACCGGAGCAGCAACAATACTTTCTGGCCCGTAATGATTTCTGGCGGCTGAAATCCGGCTACAATGAATCTTTCCCTGCATTACCGGGCAAATTGCAGGTCAGCATTCCATCTCTCCAGGGGGCATCCTACCATGTTGAACAAAAGCTGTTAGATGCTGTTACCTACTCTTCTTTTGAAAAAGCGGACATCCAGGTAAAGATGAACTCCTGGGTGGCAGCCACCCAGGATCTGTTGATAGTTGAGATCAGTAACAGTGGAAATACCCCTGTAGCAGGCATTGTGCAGCTGATGCTACCCGGCGCCGATCAATTCCATATCAATCCTCCTGCCGAAAACAAGTTTCCGGATACCACTTCGAAAGGCGCCGATCTTCAGGGCATGCAATGGTTGCAAAGAGGATTTGTAAAGGATGTAGATATCCGGAGTATGGCAGCCATTGCCTGTAAAATAATCGGGCACACATCAGACAGTTTCTTTATTCAGCCAAAAGAAAAAGTAACGGTTGCCTGTTCTATGTCGGGTAATTTCAAAAGTAAAGCACCACTTGTCCAGGTAAAAAAAGATGTAGCGCATATCACAGATCAGTCGATAAAACAATTGCTGGCAGCTCATCTTAGCTGGTGGCATCACTACTGGCAGGAAAGCCTGGTGGCCATCGAAGATAGTGTTATTGAAAACCAATATTATAAATCACAATATACCATGGCTGCATGCAGCCGTGATCCCAGGTTTCCGCCCGGTATATTCGGTAGCTGGGTAACCCGCGAAATACCGGCATGGAACGGAGATTATCATCTCAATTATAATTACATTGCTCCATTCTACGCCCTGTATTCGTCCAACCACCTGCAGCAGGCGATCCCTTTTGATGCGCCGGTACTGGATTTTATGAAGAGAGGAAAGTACTATGCTTCCAGAATCACAGGTATCCCCGATGGCGTGCTTTACCCGGTTGGGATAGGCCCGTTGGGAATTGAAACTACCCGCAGAAACAGGATCATGGAACAAAGTGCAGGCGAATATATTTCAGCACATCACGTGGAAGATGAAGGGCTTTTCTATGGACAAAAAAGCAATGCCTCCTATTGTGCCGTTAATATCTCACAGGCTTTTTATCATACTTACGACAAGCAATACACGCAACGCGTTTATCCGTTTATAAAGGCAGTGGCTACCTTCTGGCAACACTACGTTAAAAAAGAAGGCAACTATTACGTTATTGAAAACGATGCTGTCCATGAAGGGACTATCGGCAATAAGAATCCGCTGTTATCACTGGGACTTTCCCGGATGGTATTACAAACTGCCATAGACATGGCGCAGTTACTTCAGACAGACCAAAGATTACAGCAGGAATGGAGCGCCATAAAAGACAACCTGGCGCCTTTTCCTGTACAAACAAGAAATGGCAAAACCGTCTTTCGTTATACAGAAAAAGGCCCTGATTGGTGGCGGGATAATACGCTGGGTATTCAGCATATTTATCCGGCCGGGCAGATCGGCCTGCACAGCGATAGCTCACAGCTTCATACCTCCGTTAATACCATTGACGAAATGCGCCGCTGGCAGGACTTCAACGGCTCTAACAGTTTCTTTCCGGCAGCCGTGAGAGTTGGTTACAATGCCGATTCTATTCTGACCCAGCTCCGGTTGTACAGCCTGCATACATATCCCAACGGGTTCCAGTATAGAAATCCGCATGGCATTGAAAATTGCAGCACGGTTCCGAACACCCTCAATGAGATGCTGTGTATGTCTGACGGACAAATACTACGCGTATTTAAAGTATGGCCGCTGGCACGCGATGCTGCTTTTGTAAACCTGAGAAGCGAAGGGGCTTTCCTCGTGTCTTCCACATTAAGCAAAGGAAAAATCCTGTTCATAAAGATTGTCAGTGAACAAGGGCGTCCACTGACGCTGGAAAACCCATGGCATGGCGCTACGGTGCAAATTACCAGCAATATGAAACGAAGGTTGACAGCGAGTGGCAACACCATACAGCTGCCTACAGCAAAAGGGGAAGTATTGACAATTTCAGGTCCCGGAAAGTAGCAATCCTGACTTTTCTTTCTGCAGTTCCGAAAATTTTTACTATATTGAATTTCAATTTAATGTATACATATCCCTTGAAAACTTTAACCTATCTGTACGTTAAACCTCATTACCAGTCTCTCATATAAAACCATTACAAATGAGCCGTAATAAGTTCGGGTTTCAGCAGCTGGCCAGGAAAAGCCTGGCGGTAATTACAGCCGCCATCAGCTCGATAACCTCAGGAAATGCAGCTCCCGTGCATCCGCATATTTCAATAGAGAATGATAAAGATTTCAATATTGAAAATTCTCACAGGAATGTTTTAAAGCCGAAACTCGTATTAAAACTCAATATGACTGACCCCGCGAACAGTCTCGTTTTAATGCATAGTTCTCATAGTTCACACAGGTCTCATTCTTCCCATAGTTCTCATAGCTCGCATTACTCATCGTCTTATAGTTCCGGCGGCAGCAGCTATACGCCTGCTGCGGCTTCGACTCCGTCATATCTTCCTTTGGCATCGCCGGCGCCTTCTACCAGGAGCAGTAACAGCACTCCTGCAACCAGGAGCAGCAGTTCTACTCCTTCTTCCGGCGCCGTTTACAACCTGAGTAATACTAATAATCAAAGCACCCGGGGCCCTATTGACTCCTCTCAGCTCGACCTGGGTAGCCGCATTCTGTATAAGGGATGTGAGGGGAGAGATGTAGAACAACTGCAGAAAAT
>NZ_DATLKJ010000027.1:0-26613 GCF_035538455.1 Chitinophaga sp. | reverse complement strand
AGCAGGTACCTGCCGTTCTCAATCTCCAGCAGGCTTACCGGGTTACCACGATAAAACGCCTGGATGGTACTCCCCATGTATTGAGGATGGTACACTTCCGCCCTTGCATCTATAGATGATACCGGAGTATCTCCCCCATTGACGGAGGCTTCATTTTTTTTACAGGAAACCAGTACAGCAGAAACAAACATGGTTGCTACAATCGCGCTCGACAGATTTAATTTTTTCATTGCTTTGAATTTAAATTATGGTGATAAAAATGCTCACGACGCTATACAACATTACAGACGCACATGCACCCCCCTCCCTATCCCACATGTGGGGTACACCGGATATTGGCAATAGGAAACAACAAACATCATACTCCCTGTAAGGGAATAAATCTATCAGCTATAGTTTGGTTGAAATAAATAAGCTCATAGGGTCATTAATTAAAAATGGGAAACAAGTTTAGTTCCTCGGGTTAATGAATCACGTACTGGAAATCGCTCTATTTATATTTTGTGCTCGACGAAATCGAAAGTAAAAAAAACTTAACAGAAAAAAAACACCTGGCGGCAGTCATGCAAAAAAAACATCACAAATAGCAAACATCGTACACATACCGTAAACCAGAAAACTATCAGTAAAATCCTGTAACAGCAGTGGCCGGAGCGCTTTACACAACTATATGCCAAAGTATAATTTCCCGATTGCATAAATAAATTTCCCAATCACGCAAACCCTATACCCGGTTCCGTTCGCATCTTTACCTTTCCGTTAAACCGGAACGAACCCATGGATATTAAAACCGCTAAACGATGGTTCAACTGGCATAAGTGGACCAGCCTCATATGTACGCTGTTCCTGCTGATGCTGTGTATAACCGGCCTACCGCTGATCTTCCACCAGGAACTGGACAAAGTACTTGAAAAACAGGTGGTAGCTGAAATCCCTCAGGGCGCCAAACCGCTTCCGCTGGACTCTCTGGCCATAGTAGCTTCCGCGCAGTATCCCGGGAATCATATCCGTTATATTTTCTGGGATAATGAAGATAAAAACAAAGTAACCTTCGATCTCGCCCCCAAACCAGATGCACCACCGGAAAAAAGCAGGTATGCCACCCTAAACGTATATACCGGTGCGGTACTCAACAAACCAACTACTGACGGCATCATGGATATCATACTGAAGATCCATATCAATATGTTCCTGGGCATAGGTGGGAAATTGTTCCTCGGCCTTATGGGCATTCTCTTCGTGATTGCCATTATCACCGGTATTGTATTATATGGCCGTATTATGAAAAAGTACGACTTTGGCATAGTACGCAAGTACAAGTCGAAAAGACTGCAGTGGCTGGACACCCATAATCTGCTCGGTATTGTCTCTCTGGCATGGGCCAGCGTAGTCGGGCTTACCGGTATCATCAATGCCATGTCGGACGTAGTGCTGTTTATGTGGCAACAGGGTCAGCTGAAAGAGATGGTAGCGCCTTATGCCCATCAGCAACCTTTACAGGGCAAACTGGCGTCTATCGACAGTGCCATGGTTGTGGCGCAGGCTGCAGCGCCGCATATGGAACCACGCATTATTACATATCCGGGCACCATGTTCTCCAGCAAACATCACTACGCTGTATTCATGCGGGGTAATACAGCACTTACTTCCAGGCTGCTTACACCGGCACTGGTAGATGCACAGACCGGCAGGCTGACAGACATACGACGTATGCCGTGGTATGTCAATACCCTGTTTTTATCAGAGCCGTTACACTTCGGCGACTACGGCGGCATACCGCTGAAAATCATCTGGGCCTTGTTTGACCTCGCCACTATCATTATCCTTATAACAGGCCTGTACCTGTGGTTCGAGCGCAGAAGCGCCACCAGGTCACAATGGAACAGACTGGAAAAAATTGCAGCAACGCATGAATAATTTCTCCGGATTATGGGCTAAGCCACTGCTTATTGCAGCGCTCTCTTTATCAGGTCTGATCACGGCACTGGCCGGCGATGGCATATGGGATGTGTATTCCTGGATAGCCCTGGGCATACCCGTGGTGCTCATGGTGAGATACTGGTTTTATCCCACAGCAAAAACAAAAGAATAGCAAGGGAACTTACCGGTAGATCCAATCCCTCGTCGGATTGATCCATGCATCCAGCGCCTTGAACAGGAAACCGTGATGCAGGCCGGTATTGGTTTCCATCTCTCTGAACGTCGTTATCCGGGAACGGATATACCTTGGCTGGCGGGATAACGATTCATGGCCGGAATCTGATTTTTCGTTTATCGCGAGTATCTTGCCATACAATTTAAAGTCTTCGGCCCCATCCAGTATTGTATCATTCTTGAATAATGCTGACCAGCTGTTTCATATACGTTCCAACATTTTTACATTCCTGTAAAAGTAACGGTTTATCAGCATCCTGAGGAAACCTGTATGCAGCACGGTATAGTAATATTGCTATACACTAATCTGTCTGATGATAAACGTTGGTTATGATCCAGGAAATGATTCATGTCCCCTTTCCGGGAACTCCCTACCCGGATGTAGACATACTGAGACAACGGGTCTTTGAATGGTTCCGCAGCTATGGCATGCTTAACGCCGATGCTGCCGTTCTAAAACACCTCTCTGCAGATATTGCCGGTCTCGGCGGCAGCTGGTATGATGCTCCTGTTGAAAATATATTGCTACCCACTTGTGCGCCTATCCTTGCGGCGATGATAGATGACCAGGTGGATGGCGCGCTGGACAGACGTCCCGACCTCGTTGCGCAGCTCGTCAATGATCTGAACAGCGTCATGTATACCGACCCCCATGTATTTTCCTTTCCGGATGCTGCAGTGGTACAGGCTTTCTCCGGGCTATGGGCAGGATCAGCACAGGGTATGTCTGCCCGGTGGACGGCGCATCTGCGCTCCGCCTGGGAACAATACTATAATGCCTATATCGTAGAAACACACAACCGTTTCTCCGGTAGCATGATGAAGATAGATGAATACATTCCTTTCCGGAGAGAAAGCGGGTATATGTACGTAGGGATTGCCTACCTGGAACAGGTACAGGGCTTTGAGGTACCGCCGGCATTACGGGCCATGCCACAGATACGGGAGCTACATAACATCTGCTGTGATGTAATCAGTATTGCTAATGATATTCATTCCCTCGAAAAGGAAGAGAAAAGAGGCGAAATACATAATATTGCCATCCTGCTGCAACATGAACGCCATTGTTCCAGGCATGAAGCTATTGACACCACCTGTAAGATGATCCATGAATGGTGCGAACGCTTCTTCGTGCTGGAAAATGAGATACCCGTCATATGCCAGTCCTTCCGGTTGCCGGAAGAAATAACCACCGCCGTACAGGCGCATGTTACAGGGCTGGGAAAATTGATCGGAGGCTATTGCGCCTGGGGACGGACCACCCGGCGGTATCATGCCTATAATGCAACAACGGCGGATCAGCCAGGGTTTCCGGAGTCATATCTGTAGTTTTATTACATCATGACCGGCAGCCTGCCCGGATGATCCGCAGGGAATCAGTAACGGCGTGGTGTAAATGTTGGTCTTTTGGGCGGTTTAGCTTCCGCCACACTGATACTGCGGCCATCTATTACCATGCCGTTCAGCTTACTGATGGCGTCTTCGCCTTCATCCCGATTAAGCATTTCAACAAAACCATATCCTTTACTTTTACCGGTGTATCTGTCGGTAGCTACTGATGCACCCGTGATCACACCATATTCGATAAACAGGTTAACAAGTTCTTCTGTGTAAAAGTTAAACCCCAGATTGGAGACAAAAATGTTCATGAAAAAAAAAATAAAATGACAGAATATTTGAGAAAAATGCAGGTGTAACGATAAACTCCGTGAGTGTAGAAATGATAGCTTACAGAAGCGTAGAACTCAAATTATCAGCTCAAATATACATTTATTATTTGCATCTGTACCTATTTAAGGAAAAACATTCAGTCCCAGGCTCCCCTTTTCCTGCATTCCGGCCATAGCCCCAGCTTCACGTGAGGCCGTGACCGGATATATAAAATTCGCACTGATTCCGCCAGTGCAGGCAGCGGCATCTGCGACAGGTTATATCTGTACGCTGCTGATAATGGCGCTGGTATCACTTACGGAATTGACGGTAACTACCTTACCGTTGTTCCGCGCATCTTTTAACATGGATACCCACATGTTCTCTATTTCCCAGGTGGAAGATGGCTGTCCATCCAGGCTATTCCATAATATGAAGGGTACTGCCCTGTTTGTTGCCGTATCCTGTACGCTTACATAGGATACCCCTGTGGTTATCAACACACAATTAACGGGTCCGGTTGCTGTGGCCATAATGTTATCCTCCTTTTTATCTGTTTTCAGATTTTTTTAGTTGCTGTAATATTTTCTTTCCCCATTGGTAGTCTCCTGTTATTCTCAAATCTCCCTGGAGAAACGCTTTTAACGGAGACAATGTGCCTGTGGCGATCTGCCACCAGGTGTCAGCGGTGGTGATAATTTCAAAGTCAGCGTGCTCGTTCTTTTCCGTAGTCAGGCGGGTACCATCCTGAGATATGGTAATGGTCCAATGTGATGATTCCGGGCCATCCAGGATCTGTACCAGCAACTGGCCAGGCTCTCCGTCGTCCCTGATTAACTCAGACATCCGCTGGAAAGTGGTACTGATATCTTTACTGGTAGGGCCGGTAAGGTTTTGCAACGTGAAATATGCATTTGTCATATGCCTTGGGTTTAATGAATGAGGGAATAGTATTGAGGCATCGCTTCAATATTTGGGTTCCGTGAATTAACAAATTAAACACTGCAGTGATAATACTTACCGGTAAGGGCTACAATATTAAAGTTAAGTACAACCGGTGAAACCCGACAGCAACATCACCGGCTGGATATTTCACCGCACTTCTGCTCTTATTACTACCTTTAATCAGAAAAGTAAACGAATAAACCCCATGCACATCAGAGAAGCTGTTATCACTGATATTAAACAGATACAGAACGTAAGGAACGCTGTCAAAGAAAATACCTTGTCCAACCCCGCTCTGGTAACGGACCAGGACTGTCAGGAGTATATCACTGTAAGAGGAAAAGGCTGGGTTTGCGAAATAGATAACCAGGTAGTTGGATTTGCTATTGCTGATCTGAAAGCAAATAATATCTGGGCGCTGTTTGTACTCCCCGGATTCGACAAACAGGGAATTGGCAGACAACTGCACGACAGCATGCTCAACTGGTACTTCTCCCAAACGCATCACAGCGTATGGCTGGGAACGGCCCCTGATACCAGGGCGGAAACCTTTTACAGAAAGTCTGGCTGGACAGAAACCGGCGTGCATGGCAAAGATGAGATCAAATTTGAAATGACCCCGGAACAGTGGAACACCATACAGCGCCGGAAAGAACTTCCCCCTGATCAATACCCCCACGGCTAAACGAAAAAGCGGCTCCATGCTCACCAGAACATGGAACCGCATAGCATTAAAGATAGGGATTCCGTTTAACCAGGGTATCAGGGCAGAGCCGGATGGTCTTGCGGCGTCATTCCTCCTACGATACCCAGTCCATTTAAAATGTTATTAAACACTATTACTTTCTCCGATAAAGGGTCTTCATTTTTTTCCTTCGCCATAAAGCTGCTGAAGAGATAATTGTAACTGTTGTACGTCAGCGAGGTCACCTCCGCGACTACCTTTTCAGGATTGTTGCGTCTCAGTGACGTAACGAAGCTGAAACGCGGGCTGCGACCGTCAAAAAAAACATCGTCCGTAAAAAAAGTATCCCGTTCTTTTCCTCCGAATAATACATCATGAGGCTCGGTGGACTTTAAATACATCGGCATCCTTACCGGAATGCCATCGAATGTATCAAGTGCGTATATTCTTATGCGGTAATAATTCTTCTCTCGCGGCTTGTCATGCAGCTCCACCGTAACAATTCCTTTGGTACCGCCATCATTGTCTGTAACTACTTTTAACCGGACCTCTCCCACTTTTGCCGGTTCCGGAATCATATCACGGCCTTCCACCTCTGTATAACCGGGTATACTGGCAACAATGCGATAGGTAGCTCCTTCCTGCGCTTTGATAGTACTCTTGTAGAATACCACCCAGTCTTTATCCAGCAGTGTCATATTTTCTTTAAACACATCGTTCTCGTATAATTTCACTTCAGCATTTCTTATTGGCGCCGGCAACTTCCACTGCCCGATACGGCTGGCAAGTGTTACTTGTGCCACCATCAGGCTGTCTTTACTCATCAGTAAATTAAGTACCGGTTTATTCACTTCTTCAGGCAGGTCTATTGTGACATCTTTTTTACAGCTGCATGCAGTGAGCGTCAGCAGCAGAAACAATTTCATCTTCATCTTTTAAAATTTCAGACTGTAAGAAATACTTGGCATAAAAGGAAGGAGGTTCACCGCAGACAATTCAGCTTTGGTGCCATCTTTGCTGTAATTCTCCAGATAATAGAATATAGGATTATAGCGGTTATATACATTGAGCAGGCTTATATTCCAGGTACGCGCCATCCCGTTCCTTTTGTATTTGATGAAGCTGATACCCATATCAAGCCGATGATACGGCATGATGCGCACATTGTTACGCGAATTGATGTGTGCTACATTTTGGGACAGTCTCCACTCTCCGTTTTGGCCAACAGGGTCCTGTATCCCCATATACCATGCCACTGGTATTGTAAATGGCGAAGCGCTCTGGTAGATCCAGGAGGCAGAAAGCTCAATACCCTTGGTCAGTTTGTAAGCTCCTACCAGGTGGAAGTCATGACGACGATCGTACTTGTAAGGAAACTCTCTGCCGTAATTCACCCCCGGGATCTGGCGGTTGGCCCATGCGAGTGTATATCCCACCCAGCCTGTAAGCCGCCCTGTTTTCTTCTGCAACAACAGTTCCAGCCCATATGCCTTTCCATCGCCCGCTGCCACCTGGCCCTGCCAGGCATCACCTTTGCTGGTACTGAGATAGTCGGCCCCTTCCTTGTATTCAATTACGTTATGCATCTGCTTATAATATCCTTCCGCAGAAAATTCAAATTTGTCACCAAATATGTTACGGGCAATACCAATGGCAAACTGGTCTGCCTCCTGGGGTCTTATTTTATCAGTTGCGGGTACCCACAGATCCGTAGGGAGTGAGATGGAGTTGCTGGCCAGCAGATGAATATATTGTGTCATGCGGGAATAGGAAGCCTTTAAAGCCCAGTCACCTGGCAAAAGATAACGCACATTCAGGCGTGGCTGTATAGAATGATAAAAGCGCCCCGATACGTTAAATGCACTGAGATGCAATCCGGCATTGAGCTTGAGGCGACGGGAAATCTCCCAGTCATCTTCGGCATACAGGTCTATTTCGGATGCATGAATTTTATTGTTGTTGTTCGTGGAATCCGCGGTTACCCGATCTTTCTCCGTTTGTCTCGTGCGCACGGCGCCAGGTGTGAAAACGCGGAACATATAAGAGGCGCCCGCTTTAATGGAATGCGCGGGTTTGGGTTGATATTCAAAGTCCCATTTGGCTCCGTAATCCCGGATACCGGAGCTGAGTTGCTGCAGGTCCGTATAGGCCTCTCCGTTACTCACTCCTTCCTGTGCGAAAAGTGATTTAAAGCGATAGTCGCTTCCGATCAACATTATGTTGGAAAACAGCTTTGGCGAATACACATGGTTCCAGCGGATAGTACCCGCATAATTTCTCCATTGTCCGCCGGCATCGGCAACATAGTAGTTCCCGTTCTTAGGATCCACGTACCGGTAGCGTGTTTCAAACTTATCGCGGCCTGCGTAAAAGCCAATGTACAGTTTGTCTTTGTCAGAAAATTTATGATGCAGTTTGGCATTAAGATCATAAAAGTTGAGCCGGAACTTTTCCGGTGGATCGTCCTGGCCATTGAGATATAACTTTGAAAAGAGATCAGGATAAGATCTGCGGGCAGAGATGAGGAAAGTCGTCTTCCCTTTTTTGATAGGCCCCTCCAGCATGGCCTGCGTTGCCAGCAGGCCAATGGAGAAGTTTCCCTGTACTTTATTCATGTTCCCGTCTTTGGTGGAGATGTCTACCACGGAAGATAACCTGCCACCGTAATGCGCCGGAAATGCCCCTTTATAAAGGGTTACATCTTTCAGTACCTGCGTGTTGAAAGTGGAGAATATGCCCATCAGGTGCATAGGATTATAAAGCGGCGCACCATCCAGCAGGATGAGGTTCTGGTCTGGTGTGCCGCCGCGTACCAGCAAAGCGCTGGTAGCTTCTGTTCCCTGTTTCACACCAGGTAACAGTTGTAGTGTCTTAAACAAGTCCGCTTCTCCAAAGAGGCGCGGTGTGGACTGTACCATAGCCGCAGATAAATTAATACGGCTCATCTGCGATGACGCTTCAATCTTTTCCGCAGCTGCACCGCGAATAGTGACCTCTCCCAGCTGACGGTTGAGCGCCTTCATCCGGAAAGTGACACTGGTACTACTATGCATCGACACAGTGGTATCGAGGCGTTCATAGCCGACGTACGACACCAGCAGACGAAGAGAATCTCCGGGCAATGTAAGGCTGTAAAACCCATAAGCATTAGTGATCGCACCAGACTGTTGCGCTGGTACCGCCAATGATACGCCGATCAGCCTTTCACCCGAAGCCGCATCTTCTACATACCCGCTCAGGGTGCGCGCATGTTTGGCAGGCCCGATGATTACCTGATCCCCGCTGCGTTTGAAAATAAGTGTAGTGCCCTTCAATAGCTCTCTGCATATGGTTTCCAATGTGACATCCTTATAGGTATGTGCGTCTACAGTTATACCTTTTATGCGTGTATACTCGTAGGAGAAATGAATCTGTGTCTGTTGCTCCAGCAACTTCAGCGCATTTTCCAGCGTAGTGGCAGGAATACTTATAGTTATTTTCGTTTCATTTTGCTGAGCGGAGGCTACCAGTCCGCATAACAGAAACAGTACAGTTAAAAGTCGTTGCATTACCTTATCCGTTTTTTAAAAGCATGGCTTCCCCGTGCCGCATGTTGCAGCCGTTTATACAGGGATACAGTATTGTTGTCGAATGATTATTGTTGTACGCCGGTGACAGTTACATGGCCGTTATTGAGCGTATAATTCAGACCACTCAGGTCTTTCAGCATTTCCAGTACTTCCGCCAGCGACATGTTGGCGGATATCCGCAAGGTGAAACGATAGGGAGACATTTTCGCTGCATCATAGCCAACCTGTATTTCGTAGCGGTTCTGCAGTATGCAGGCTACTTCCGCGAAAGAAACACCCTGCAGTGCTATGGTTCCGTGGCGCCAGTCATCCTGCTTTCCGTCCATACGTGTAACCGTTCCGGTTGTTTGTGCGTATACAATCTGCTGGCCAGCTGCCAGGATGCCTAATACATGACTGCTGTCGGATACCTGTACCTTGCCGGAACTGACGTACACCTGTACATCCGGTAATCCGCGGTAAGCCTTCACACTGAATTCAGTGCCCAGCACCTTTGCCTGTATACCGGCAGCGCTGACCGTGAAAGGATGTGAAGCGCCCTGCACTACCGAAAAGTAAGCAAGACCATCTATCATCTGCACGTTGCGGCTTTTCTCTCCGAACTGGTTCGCATAACGCAGCCTGGATCCGGGTTCCAGCCATACCGCTGAGCCGTCAGGGAGCTGCAGGTGAAAGATATTCCTGCCCGCCGGAGCGGAGACCTCTGTATATGTCAGTGGTGCCGGCTTGCTTTTGAAGAGGAAGAACAAACTCCCTGTAGCGATCAACACCAGCACCGCCGCGGCAACACGCCAATACATGCTCCGGAAAGGCCCGTTCCCCGGTACAGTTTCGGCGGCTGCTGCCACATGCATGACTGTTTCAGGCGTCGTGGCTGTCTCATTTATTTCCTGTTGAATCACCCCAAAAACCCCCGCTTTCAACGACTCCCGTATATCCTGTTTCTCTGCACCATTTTCAAATACAGGACCGTCAGCAGGAAATGCATCATACCATCTTTCCAATACAGCGCATTCTTCCGGTGTGCAGATACCGAGAGCATGCTTTTCAAGCAGAAGATCGATGATTTGTTGATCAGGGTGACTCATATGCTGTTGTTTAATAGACAATCCTCGAAATGTGGTAGTACTATGTTGAAGAAAAAAAATTATTCCTGGAAGAAATTACCCAATCCTTCCCGCAGTTTTTTCAGGGCAGCTGATAGCTGGTTCTTAACGGTTTGCTCAGACAGGCTGTGTTTCTCCGCGATCTCACGTACCGACAGACCATGATCCCTGCTGTCGATAAACAATTGCCGCATTTTTTCCGGGAGGCGCTGCAACTGGCGCTGATAGGTAGCCAGCAGGTCGGCACTTGCGATGGACTCCTCTGTAGCGTGCGTGATTTCGGGTAGTTCCCGGCCAGCCAGCTGGCTGTACTTCTCCCTCGCCTGCTCCGATTTCAGGTGATTCAGTATCCTAAACCTGACGGCTGCACGAAGATAGGCTCCCACAGATTCAGAGATCTGTATCTGTTCTTTTTTCTGCCAGCAGTAAATAAATACTTCCTGTACAATATCCTTGGCGGCGGCTTTGTCATACAGGCGCCAGTAAGCGCTTTCGTACAGGGGTTCCCAGTAACGTTCATATATCTCTTCATAAGCTTGCAGGTTGCCCGTCCGGACAAGTTGCCACAACTCTGTGTCCGGAGTATTATGCGGATTAGGTGTTGACATGTAGCGGATAAAAATCAGCGCCGAAGGTAGTAAATCACTTGTTAAAAGTTTCTTATTTTGATTACCTGACCGTTCTTTCTACAGTAAATAAATATTGTACATCTGACGATATTTGTGTAAATTAATAGTATTAAACCCCAACACCATGGCAAAGAAAGTAAAAACCACTCCCTCACTTTCCCCTGCCGCTGCGGAGAAACAAACCAAAAAAGCAGCGAGTAAACGCCAGATCCAGATAGAACTGACAGAAGAGCAAATGAATGCTTTCACCAGGCAATACCAGAAACTCAATCCTTCAGAAGCAGCAGAATTAGTATTTACCTTTTCCAAAAAACCAGCATCCAGACTTAAAATAGCCGGCTACGGCTACCATGGAAACACCTGCTGCGTCTGACTCCCGGCTGATTCGCAGAGCATTCAGCCTGCTGCAATACTGGAAAGATGGCAGTATGACCATTGAAAATTATCTGACGGGCACCTCACTAACAGCCAACCTGTTGGTGCTCGATATCCTGTCTGCTGCCACCAATCCGGTATACAGCCATGAGCTCAGCAACCGGTTCCTGCATATACCCGCCATCAATGATATCATCCACCAGATGATACGGCTCAATCTATTGCTGATAGCAGGCTCCCGGCGAGAGCAACACGACCGTCGCCTGGAAGAAAACTGGAAATGGGATCTTAACGCGAAGTACTTTCATTATGGCACCGCTTCCGTGAAATATAACTTCGACCAGGAAGAGGTAAGAAGACAACTGGAGAAGAAAGCAGTCACACATCCTCCTCCTTCCCCATTCAAAACAAGTGATAACACCACCAAAATAAAGCTGGATGATCCTTTCCTGCCTCCGGTTGATTTCTGGGATGTGCTCCTTCGGCGAAGAACATGCAGAAACTTTAAAGATACGCCCATATCCAAAAGCGCCTTCAGCTCCTTTGTAAAGCTGGTTGCGGGCTATAGCCGCTTTTATGACGATGCCAAAATCGACAAAAGAGTCATCAAAACCTCACCATCAGGCGGCGCCAGGCATCCTGTTGAATTATATGCCTTCGTAAAAAATGTAGAATCGATTGAACCGGCAGTATATCATTACGAAGTAGAGACAAATGCCCTCACATTCGTCAACCACCTGCCTGCCCGCAAGCAGCTGCTCGATTTCTTCTCCGGTCAGCATTGGGTCAGCAACGCCGCCGTAACATTTATATTCACAGCGATGGTACAACGCAGCATGTGGAAGTATGATCACTCCCGTGCATACAGGGTACTATTGCTCGACTGCGGCCACCTTGGCCAAACCTTCCACCTCTCAGCCACAGCATTGCAATTAGGTGTATTTACCACTGCAGCCATTCAGGATAAGAAGATCGAAAAATTTCTGAAGATCGACGGCATACAGGAAATCGTTTTGTACGGTGGCGCCATCGGAATGGCCGGATAACCGGATAATGAAATGCTGACCGCATAACATCATCCGGTTCTTTTCCTATTATTATCCTCTTCTGATACGATGTATGAATCAACCGTGCTATATTAAAGATCATGGGTACTATCACCTACCTGGAAAATAGAAGAATACCGACAGTTGCAAACGCAACGAACAACGAGTGAGTGAAATCAGCTTATGTATGAATAAACGAAGGGTTCACTGTTATACTGTTCTTACCGTGGATTTTTTTCGGATAGTAGTGATATGCCTGATCGGAATTTACTGTACCAGCCCGTTCTTACTAGTTAGTGTGCAGTGCCATGTCTGATGTAATGCCGTCCCATAATACCAGCCGCATTTCCAGACCTTTTTTTGCCGCATCGATGGCCTCCTCCCATTTCTTCGGGTCATCACCGCACAGTTCCCTTACCATCTCCATACCCAACAGACTATGATGATCGCCGTCTACTTCGATATGCCGCTCCAGGTAATATTTGAAGATACTTACCTGTTCAGGGAACTGCTTGTCGAGATCACTGACGATGGGCATAAAGATGTCCGGTATAAGGTCTTCACGACCAAAGGTAAAAACAGCCGCCTGCACATGCACCGGCTCATGCTGCACCACATCAAAGGTATATTGCACAAACTGCTGGACAGCCGCCGGCGCATTCACTGCAACCAGCGCCGTCTGTACAGTATAGCCATTGTTAAGATAATGCATATACTCTCTGATAACTTCACTGCTGGCGCCTGCCTGTTCCATTGCAGTAAGATACAGCTCATAGTGGCTTACCCGCTGCCCGTTTTGATCCACATCACTTTCTTCGCCGGTTACGATCTCATTGATCAGGAATCGTGTAGCCGCGCTCCCTTTGGGTATCCACGGAATATCTGTACAGGTGAGCTGCAATTGTAAAGATTTCAATAACGACATAAAATCCCATACGGCGAAAACATGATACTTCATAAATACCCGAATGTCTGATATACTTCTCATTGTCGCGTACAGCGGATGTGCAGTAAGAGCTTTACGAACAGGTTGTATAGCTTCCCTGATAAGCTCTGTGTTATATGTTGACATAATTGCTTTTTGTAGGTGTGAAAAAAAATTGTCTTTTTATCTTCTCTCTAACAAAAAGCGCGCGCGCCTGAGGGCACGAAGGTACTGTCAATTTATTGAAGCCGTGCTGCAGCCGGGAATTATCCCGGGGTTTAAACTCTTTACCGTAGCTAATTCAGACAACTTGCTACTTAGCATTATACTTATCATAAATCCGTTAGCGGATTCATCATTGTCTATAAAAATCAGTCTTCCCTGCTTCACGTCTGTCAAACCCTGGTCCTTGCCACTGCAATGATAAAGGCCGATCCGCTTTCATGTTGCGATAAACAATGCTGAGAGGATGCAATCCCTTTTTCAATGGTAACACGGCACTCCGTTCTGTACCAGGCACATATCCGTAATCCTCATCGATCACCGCCGCTTCATGTATGCGTAAAAAAGCCTGCTGACCAGCCTTCAGGTAAAAAGTATACATGCCATCTTCAGGCACGCGTATATAGGTCTGGCAGGTAACAAGTCCGGCTGCACTTTCGTCAATATGCTGCAAATCAGCCGCCACACCGGATTTCAGCGGCGAGAGGCTTTCAGTCGATGCAACCCACGGCGCCTGGTCATTGTATAACTTCCAGCGGATACCGGGCGTGGTGACATTCAATGTTACAGCAGGGATCAACGCCTGATCATATGGTCTCGGCGCTTCGGGGTCCGGCATACGTACCTGCATAACCTTTGCCTTCATCTTCGTTTCAAGATCCGGCAGCTGTGCCGCCAGGTTACGCGTCTCCTTCGGATCGTTCATTACGTTGTATATTTCAAAATCATCATCAGCCCCGCGGATATCGTAACGTACGCCTACATAGTTGTCCATACGGATCAGCTGCATCTGGCGTCTGCGGCGGCCTGCATGCGATTTGTCAAATGCAGGATAAGCTGGTGTTTCGCCGTTCTCGAAATATTCAACATACACCTGACCGTTCTGTTGCTTTCCTCTGCCGGTGAGCGATGGTAGCAATGAAACACCATCAGTCCGCGCAGGCGCGGTCATTCCGGCGGCATCCAGGAAGGTGGGCATCCAGTCGGACAACATAGAGGGAACCATGATTTTCTTTCCGGGTGCAATAACACCCACCCATTGTGCAATCACCGGCATCCTCACGCCACCCTCCCATGTGTCGCGCTTGATACCATCAAACGGACCGTAGCCATCAAAGAACTCCGGCGTATATTTTTCCGGTAGATAGGATTCTGCTGAAGGACCGTTGTCGGAAGAAAACACGACCAGTGTATTCTTATCTATCTTCAGATCTTTCAACAACTGAAGAATATCACCTATCTGCTGATCGAGACGCTGTACTACGGTGGCATAGCGCTTATCCACATCCGTCCAGGGCTTCAGCTCTCCGGTCTTATTATCTTTATACATGGCATTTCTGAACACCGGCGCTATCCAGGAATCAACGGTGCCGCTGGCGGTATTGATCATATGCCCCGGAGTACCCAGCCATTGCAGTCCGCCATGTAAACCGCTCCCTTTGGGATATTCCTGTGTTGGCAGCTCAATGGTGGCATGTGGCGTATCAAATGAAAGATACATGAAGAAAGGTACCTGTTGCTGTTTTGCGGCATGACTGACGATCCATTGTTTGGCTCTGGCGGTCCATAGGTCGCCGGTGTAACACTTTTCCAGCCCCGCTGTTACATTGGTGGTATCATCATACATTTCCTTGATGCCCCTGTACAATCCTTCATGCGGATAATGTTCATGGCCGTCAGCATGTCTGATATAACCGTAATATTGATCAAATCCGCGTTTCAGCGGATGGGCCGTCCACTCCTTTTGCCCCTGCAAACACCACTTTCCGATGGCCACTGTAGTATATCCTGCCTGCTTCAGGGTGCCGGCCATAGTATAGTTATCTTCGAGCGCTTTATCAAACTGGTTATCTCTCACACGGGCATGGCCCTGCGTTACACCTGTCATCAGCGAAGCGCGGGAAGGCGCGCACACCGGTGCATTACAGTACTGATGTAAAAAGATCGCGCCTGATGCAGCCATCCGGTCCAGTGAAGGTGTAACAAGATACGGCACCGCCGGGTTCTGCTGCGCCTTCCGCAGGTGCTGGTTAAATACGCCTACATCTCCATACCCCAGATCATCTACCAGGATGAAGATGATATTGGGTTTTGCCTTTCCATTATTTTGTGCGGAAGTAAATTTCATGCACCCCATGAAAGTAACTACCAGCAAAGACGTCAGCTTAAATCGAATCATAACTCAAGTTTTTCTATCGTATTAATTCCATCCCGGATTTTGTATCAATGCCGGATTTAAAACTACTTCATTGGAGGGCAGTGGCGATAAATAGTAATCCATATATCCTTCTGTAGCGCCATTCTGCACAGGTACGGCAACATTCTCAAGCAGATCATTCGTCCCTTTTTTGATCCATCGTCCCGGTTTTCTGCTGTTCTTTTTGTCCTCCGGTGAATATAAGCCAAAGGACCACACTAATGACCATCACCCAAATGGCGGCTGCAACGATAATAAGCATGCGGTGGCGCTTTAATTGACCAGCTTCATGGTCTGCTTCAATCATATTGTCAATGAATGCCGCTGTTAGCTCCGTTCGTGAAGTATAGGGCGCGTTAAAGTGTTTCCCCTCCTCTTCTGAAAGAGCAGCAGGACCTTGCCATTCCCTGTTGTCATCCGCTATTGATGGTGGCGGATCTTCAACAGGTGAAGCCTTTTCTCCGGAGAGCTTGTTGAATATTTTTTCGTTCACTTTTATTATTATTAATGTATATCATCATCGCCAGTACGAAAAATGATATACTACTCTACTTGATCCGATATTGGTGGGTATCCGGCTCTTCTGAAAAAAGATAAATACCTGAACCGATGATTCAGGCTAAATGTTGGTGTTGGTTAATAGCAATAACGATGGCTGACAATCAAAAGTCATCATTGTTCATAGTCGCCTGTAATGGTTCGCTTTTCATTCAGGCAAGCGCAAAATCTTTAAGCCGGGAAACTTACTGTATGGACATCTGATCGATCCGTATTCCATTCACTGCTCACTTCAAATTACGTTGCTGCATTCCCCGTTATATACTGCTGCCGGTTGACGAAGACAGCTGATCAGTGCAATGATACAAAAGGAGGTTTATATTTCCAAATGCGCGGGAGCACCCACCAGATGGAATCATGGATATATATTAAAATGAGGGGCTTTCAGTTTTTAGCCGTTAGTTTTAACGGCTAAAAACTAAAAGCTTGTCATACCTGCATCAAAAATCAGGAAATGTTACTGTAGCAGTTCTTTATTCAATGAATATACCTGCCCTGCTTTGGCGTTTATGTCAATAAGCGTGTTATGATATTTCACTTTACGGGCGCCTCCTTTCTCTGAAAGCAGCGACGCATCAATAAGTTTACCTTCCTTCCATTTCATTTTAACGGTAAAGCCGCCACGCGCTACCAGTCCGTCCACCTCGCCATTGCTCCACGCAGCGGGCAATGCAGGCAGCAGCTCAATATAGCCGTTATGACTTTGCAGGAGCATTTCAGCAATACCGGCCGTACCACCGAAATTACCATCGATCTGGAACGGCGGATGTACATCCAGCAGGTTATCCAACGTAGACTTCTGCAATAATGCCTGCACATTTTTCCATGCTTTCTCACCATCCAGCAGGCGCGCATAGAAATTGATAATCCAGGCCCTGCTCCAACCGGTATGTCCGCCTCCGTTGGCAAGCCTTCTCTCCAGTGTCTTCTTCGCTGCTTCGAATAATAATGTATCAGCAGGCTTAATAGTCTCGCCGGGATATAATCCTAACAGATGCGAAATATGCCGGTGGCCGGGTTCTGCTTCTTCATAGTCCTCTATCCATTCCTGGATACCGCCAGTACGCTTACTGATACTTATTGGCGGCAGTTGAGCCAATGTCATACCCAGTCCTTTCAGAAAGGCAGGGTCATCTTTTAATATACGTCCTGCTTCCAGGCAACCATGATACAGGCTCATGATCAGTTCCACATCTATGGTTGGTGCGTACGTAAACTGACCGCGTTCTCCGCCTGGCAGGATAAAACTATTTTCAGGTGATGTAGAAGGAGCCGTGACGAGATACCCATGTTTATCTTTTACCAGGAAGCTCTGCACAAATTCCGCCGCCTCCTTCATAACAGGGTAGGCCAGATTCCTGAGATAAGCGGTGTCTGACGTAAAGCGGAAATGTTCCCACAGATTCATGCAAAGCCATGCAGCAGCCAGTGGCGAAGCACCCCATTCCACCCCATCGTGAATACCGGTTCTGCCAAAAACATCGGTGCAGTGATGAATAGTCCATCCTTCTGCATCATACATTTCTCTCGCGGTTTGCCTGCCTGGAACACGCAGCTGATCCACAAAGTGCGCGAAAGGCATAAATGTTTCAGGTAGGTTGGCCACATCAGCCGGCCAGTAATTCATTTGCAGGTTAATGTTGGTATGGAAGTCCGCATTCCAGGGCGCAGCATAGTCATTGTTCCAGATCCCCTGCAAATTTGCCGGCAGTACACCCGGCTTTCTCGAGCTGCTCATGAGCAGGTAGCGGCCAAACTGAAAATACAACGCTGCAAGCTGGTTATCTATAGCGCCCTTGCGCACTTTTTCCATCCGCTGGTCGGTAGGTATGTCGGAGAAGTTATCCCCGCCAAGGTCCAGCTTCACCCGCGCAAATGCTTTACTGTATTCTTCTTCATGCCTTCTCAACAACTCTTTATAAGGATACCTGGCGGCATCGGATATAATTGAACTACAGATCTCCTTGCTGTTGATAGACCTGTCGAAATTTAATTTTTGCAGGTTGTAATCTGTTGCCGCAGTAATAATCACCGTAGCGGTTGACGCACCGGTAACAACGACCTCACCCCCTTTTGCTTCCGTTTTTCCTGCATCAGCCATTACTTTCACCAGGGCGTTAAACTTCATGTCCTTGCCACCTTTGCCGGCCTTTGCCGATACGCTGTCGATGATCTGGCCATCCATTATAAGTGTACTGCCCGAAGCAGCAGTTACTGTAGCGTCTCTGTTGCGCGACAGCCCCAGCCTGAAGTTCAGACTGCCAGGCTTCGATGCAGATATATGCACCACAATACAGTTATCCGGTGCAGAAGCAAACGCCTCACGGGTATAACGTACCCCGTTAACGCTATAACTAACGGACACCACGCCTGTCTCAAGATCCAGGCTGCGGCGGTATTGCTCCACTGTACCGGCATGATCAAAAAACAATAGCAGGTTACCCAACGTCTGATACGATCTCAACTCTGGAGGAGTGCCCAGCAAATACTTCTTGCTTAACTCAGTGGCCTGTTTATTATCCCCGTTCACAATCAGCTGCTGGATCTCCATGATACGCGCCTTCGCTCCGGGGTTGTTATCATTCACCTGGTTGCCTGCCCACAGGCTTTCTTCATTCAATTGTATGACTTCATTATCGGCTTTGCCGAATATCATAGCGCCCATTCTTCCATTGCCGATGGGCAGTGCATGGTTCCATTTGTCCGCCGCCTTGGTATACCATAATAAAGATTGCTGTGCATGGGCATTAAACAGCGCAAGGCACAGCCAGCAAATAAGTTGAAATCCTGACTTCATATCTGTTAATAAGGGAAACTTCCTGGTATATGTAAAATATATGTGCATTAAGGGTGAACAGTTTAAAGGGATTTATGCCAAACAGATCATCTTCATTTTCACCTGCAGCCTTCAACGTTGTTCACTGCTGTTAATCATAGGCTCAGGCCATGTTACAGCCGGAAGCGCCCACAATATAAACATAACAGTCATACTTTTCTGGAAAATATTGTTATATTTATTTAAACGCATTCGTGATTATTCAACCTTTGTAGCAGTTCCGTTTCTTTTTTGTGATCAATGGAAAGACGCCAGGAAACACCTGAAATACTGTATCCATCCACCATTCCTGGCAAGAGTACCTGTATAACCCGTGAATAACTGTAGCTGTATCGGAACAATACCACGACGATCATTCCAGCGTATTTATCAACCACACTATATTCATCTGTATGAAGCGCTTTACCACCCTTACCCTCCTGTTCTGCATTCTCCCGGCATTCGCTTACGGGCAGCAGCGTGATTCTGTCAACTCCATTGCCGAAGTAATTGTTACAGCCAACAAGTTTGAAGAGAAAAGCAGGTATATAGCACAGAAAGTAGATGTATTGCAGCTGAAAGACATACAATCTTCCCTGTCCAACAATACAGGCAGCCTGCTGGAACAAAGCGGCAAGGTATTCGTGCAACGCAGTCAGCTGGGCGGCGGCAGCCCCGTATTGCGCGGCTTTGAAGCCAGCCGCATACTACTGGTGATTGACGGCGTACGTATGAACAATGCCATCTACCGCACCGGGCACTTACAGAATGTGATCACTATTGATGACGACATCCTCGAAAAAGTTGAAATCCTATACGGTCCCGCCTCCACCATCTATGGCTCCGATGCGCTGGGTGGCGTGATTCACTTCCGTACCCGGAAACCCTTGCTCACCACAGATAACAGGCTGCTGGTAAAAACCAGTCTCTCCGGTTCCCACAGCAGCGCTTACCAGGAATACACCGGTCATGCGGATATTAATATCGGCGGAAAGAAAGTAGCATCGCTTACATCCTTTAGCTACAGCAGCTTTGGCAACCTGCGACAAGGAGATCAGCGCAATCCGTTCTATGGAGATGTTGGGAAGAGACCAAAATACATAGACCGCATAAACGGCAGAGACTCCGTCGTTACCAACCCGGATGCCAATGTACAGCGGGCCAGCGACTATAAACAATTTGATCTGCTCCAGAAGTTCCTGTGGCAACCAACATCCGGCCAGGTGCATGAATTGAATATGCAATATTCCACCAGCAGCGATATTCCACGATACGACAGACTCACCGATACCCGCAACGGTCAGCTGCGCTGGGCCGAATGGTACTACGGCCCGCAGGAAAGACTGATGGCCGCTTACCAATACAGTAACAAAACTATGGGTAAGTTCTTTGATCAGCTGATGATAGGTGCAAACTACCAGAAAATACAGGAAAGCCGCATGCAGCGGGCCTACCGGAATGATTACAGGGCGCACCGCATAGAGGATATTCAGGTGGTGGCCGTCAGTGCAGACCTGCGTAAAAGCACAGGAAGACATGAGATGAACATCGGCATCGACGGGCAATTCAATTTCCTCAACTCTACCGCCTATGAACAGAATATTGGCAACGACATAAAAAACTATCGCATCGATACCCGCTACCCCGACGGTAAGAACAACATGAACTACACAGGCGCATATGTACAACATCTTTATAAGATCATCCCCGGTAAGCTAATACTCAACGACGGTCTCCGCATCAACTATGTGACGCTCAACAGTACCTTTGTAGATACCGCTATCCTCCACCTTCCCTTCACCACCGCAACACAGCGGAATGTCACCTACAGCGCCAATGCAGGCATCATTTACCTGCCGGATGCCAACAGTAAACTCTCCGCTGATTTCTCCACTGGCTTCCGCGCACCCAATATTGACGATATGGCTAAAGTATTCGAGTCTGCCGGCGGAAAGCAGTTAATTGTTCCGAACACCCAACTTAAACCGGAACAAACGTATAACTTCAACGTGGGCCTCAACCGTATCTTCAATGGCTGGTTGTTTGCAGAAGTGAATGGTTTCTACAGCCTCTTTCACAATGCTATTGCGCTGGACAAATTTTCCCTCAATGGGGCAGACACCGTAATATATGATGGCAAACCAACTCCTGTGGCAGCCAACCAGAACAAAGCCAGCGCTTACATCTGCGGCTTCCAGGGCGACGTGAAACTTCATCTCATGCCCGGCTTCCAGTTATATAGCTATATTACTTATACCTACGGCCGGTATAAAGGTGCAGATGGGAAAGAAGTACCGATGGACCACATCCCGCCCGTATTCGGCAAAACAGGCATCCGCTATCAGCATAAATTGGTGGATACAGAAATATATGCGCTGTATAACGGATGGAAAAAACTGCATGATTACAATCCGTATGGAGAAGATAACCAGCAATACGCCACCACAGAAGGCATGCCGTCGTGGTATACACTGAACCTTTCCTCCATGTGGACCATCACTGACTGCGTAAAGATCCAGGCTGCACTGGAAAACATCCTTGATCAGAACTATCGCGTCTTTGCTTCCGGTATCAGCGGAGCAGGCAGGAACCTGAGGATGAAAGTATACCTGAACCTCGACAACCACCGGCAACGCCGCAAACAGTGATGAGGTGATTATTTGCTGAGTGGGCCTTTGCTCACTTCTTTCCCGGCTTTATACACCGCAACAATATTCCGTGTATTTTTTATGTTGCTCAGTGGATCACCGTCAACAATCAGCAGGTCGGCAGTTTTACCGGGGGTTACAGTGCCTGACTTCCCGGCTACCTTCAGCGCCCGCGCGGCGCTGAAGGTAGCCGCGGTGATAGCCTGCAGAGGTGTAAGCCCTGCCTGCACCAGGAGTTCCAGTTCCAGGTGTTCGCTGAATCCCTGCGCCCGCAGCGGTGTTGCGCCACTATCAGTACCCAGCGCTACCAGGATACCTGCCGCATATACTTTCTTCAGATTCTTCAACGCTGTCTGAAATGCAGCCGTGTTCTTTGCTAATGCCGGGTCATTCTTCAGGTCGTTTTGAAATTTTTCGGAAGTGATCATTTCGTACACACCAGGCTCCAGGGATTTTCTGAAGAATGCATCATTGATCCATTCCGGTTTATCTGCATAGATATAAGCAAATTCATCCAGGGAAAGTGTAGGAATGTAGATAATATGCTTAGCCCGCATCTGTGCAATGGTAGTATCATCAATCACTGCATCACGAACACTGTGTGCGATCACATCTATTCCATCAGCCACCAGCTGCTGCAGGTCTGCAAGATGATATACATGTGCCGCTACCCGGAGCTGCCGCTTGTGCGCCTCATCTATAATGGCCTTGTAAATTGCTGGTTTCATCTTCGGGGCTTTGCCTCCAAAATCATCTACCCACATCTTCACCATATCCGGATGCAGCTGCTTCAGGCTGTCCATTTCAACAGATACCTGCGCTACATTAGCGGGCCTGAACAAATGATCCATCGGTGGCATTCCATCCGGCACACTGAAACCGTATCCTGCTGTATGCAACCTGGCTCCGGGCCATAGTCCTGCCGCTGAAGAATCACGGATGCCGCTTTCAAAAAGATAAGGAAGGTCGCTGCCCAGCGCCATCACATGCAACACGCCATAGTCCTGATACTTTTTAAGCTGCGAAAGAATATTCTCGTGGGTATAGTTTTCCGGCTTGCTGGTAGTGCCTTTCAGGACACCGATATGTGAATGCGCAGAAATCAGTGTAGGCATCACCGTTTTACCCTGCAACATAACTACGGTAGCGTTGCTGCTGTCAAGGTTTTTTCCTATCGCAGCCACAGTATCGCCTTTAATCAGAATATCTGTATGCAATACCGGGCTGGCGCCGGTTCCGTCAATTAAAGTGACATCTTTCAGCAGCAGGGCATCTTTCTGTGGATGACTGCATGCTGTGAAAAATAATGTTGCTGTCGCTACGAATACGGCGGGTATGCGGGTTTTCTTCATGTTATTCAGGGCTGTTTCCGTTTCCTAAAATAATATCTTATTCTGTTATTATCAATAGGCAGTACCGTTTCGGTGCGATGCCTTCAATTTTCTTAAACAAGTCAACAGCAAGGGCAATACACCCCGTCGGATTCTCAGGTCGCTTCGGGAAAATATATCCATCATACAAAAAACTGGAAAAATCATGCTGTGAAATGAAAGGATCGTGCTATAAAGAAGCAGCGGATATGCCTTATTTAGTAGCCCAAGTTATTTGCTTATTCCTTAAAACGACTATCTATGTCTACAGTAACAGCTCAGGCTGACGAAAAGGCAGCTCCTGCCCACATCGTACAGCGGCCGAAGTTCAAAGCCCGTTATGACCACTTCATCGGTGGAAAATTTGTTGCCCCCGTTAAAGGCGAATATTTCGACAATCCCTCTCCCATTGATGGGAAAGTATTTACCCAGGCGGCCCGCGGTACTAAAGAAGATATAGAAGCCGCACTCGATGCAGCCCATGCCGCTTTTCCCTCCTGGAGTAAAACCTCCGCTGCGGAACGTAGTAACCTCCTGCTGAAAATTGCACAGGTGATAGAAGACAACCTGGAATACCTCGCCACCGTAGAAGCAATTGACAACGGCAAGCCTATCCGCGAAACGCGCGCAGCCGATCTGCCGCTCTGCGTAGATCACTTCCGCTACTTTGCCGGCGTGATCCGTGGTGAAGAAGGCGCTATCGCTGAACTTGATGAACACACCGTGAGCATTGTGCTGCATGAACCGCTAGGCGTAGTAGGACAAATCATCCCCTGGAACTTCCCGTTGCTCATGGCCACCTGGAAGATAGCTCCGGCGCTTGCTGCAGGCTGCTGTACCGTGGTCAAACCAGCAGAACAGACACCTACTTCAGTAATGGTGCTGATGGAACTCATCGGCGATATGCTACCTCCTGGTGTATTGAATATCGTGACAGGCTTCGGCCCGGAAGCAGGTAAACCATTGGCCACTTCCCCACGCATCGCTAAAGTGTCCTTCACCGGTGAAACCACTACCGGCCGGCTGATCCTCCAATACGCATCAGAGAATATCATTCCTGCTACAATGGAGCTGGGTGGTAAATCGCCTAACATCTTCTTCCCCTCCGTAGCAGATGCAGATGATGAATTTTTCGACAAGGCCGTCGAAGGCGCCGTACTGTTCGCTCTCAACCAGGGTGAAGTATGTACCTGTCCTTCACGCATACTGGTGCATGAAAGTATCTACGGTAAATTTATGGACCGCGTCATTGCACGCACCAAAGCAATCAAAACAGGCCATCCGCTGGACAGCACCGTGATGATAGGCGCACAGGCCAGCAACGATCAATACGAAAAGATCCGTTCCTATCTGCAAATTGGTAAAGACGAAGGCGCTGAAGTACTCACTGGCGGCGACATCAACAAACAAACAGGCGAACTGGAAGGCGGCTATTATATACAGCCCACCATCTTCAAAGGGAATAATAAAATGAGGATCTTCCAGGAAGAGATCTTCGGCCCCGTGGTATGCGTGACCACTTTCAAATCTACTGAAGAAGCCATAGACATCGCCAACGATACACTTTACGGCCTCGGCGCTGGCGTATGGACCCGCGATGCTCATGAATTGTATCAGGTGCCTAGAGCCATTAAAGCCGGCAGGGTATGGGTAAACAACTACCATGCATACCCGGCACATGCTCCCTTCGGCGGTTATAAAAAATCAGGCTTCGGAAGGGAAGGCCATAAAATGATGCTCGAACATTATCGTCAGACGAAGAACATGCTGATATCCTATAGCAAACAAAAACTGGGATTCTTCTGATTTTTTTAAGTGTTACTAAAACGGCAGGTGGGTGCATGAGTGCCCGTCTGCCTATTGCTTTCATATAAAAAAGCAGATCATGACAGCAAGAGTATTGATTACACCCGCAGCCCGGGAAATAGTGGATGAGCTGCAGAAGAAATACGGCCGCCTGATGTTTCATCAGAGTGGCGGCTGCTGCGATGGCTCCGCTCCTATGTGCTTTGAAGAAGGTGACTTTAAAACCGGCGAAAGTGACATCTGCCTCGGCAGCATTGCCGGTTGTAATTTCTGGATGAGCAAAGATCAGTTCGAATACTGGAAACATACACAGCTTACAGTAGATGTAACTCCCGGAAGAGGCGCCAGCTTCTCTCTTGAAATTCCGCTGGGCGTAAGGTTTATCATTCGCTCACATGTGTTCACGGAGGAAGAAGAAGCACAGCTCGTACCGGTTATGAAGAAAACTTAAAGCGGACAGATAATAGTCTTTTAGTTAAATGACTGCCGGAATGCTTCTGCAGTTGCCTCAAATCAGTACACAACATTTTTATGAATATATGACCCATTATTGTAACTTTAGCGAGAATAAATGCCCCAAAAAGAATGATTAGCCCCGGCCTTCCTGTATTTTCTGAGAAAAGAGCCCGGATTTATTGTAACCTCCAAACACCTGACTATGATAAACAGAATTGCTGTATTGTCACTCCTTACCTTTATGCCTGTACTATTGTATGGACAAAACATCAGCTTCCCACCCACCCCCAATGAGGATAAGGCAAATGGCATGAACGACAACTGCTACCTGAGTGCCACAGGGCACCCCACCGAAGCCGAACGGAATGCATTCATCCTGTCATTAAAGCCTTACATAGACAGCCTTGCTCCTCACCTTAACCTGCCCCCAAAAACGATTATGGCAATGGCCATCATTGAGAGCGGTTGTGGTTTTACCAGAATAGGATATTACGCCAACAATCTCTTCGGGATCAAAAAGATTACAGCCGATTCAATAGCAGCCTATGTGCTGAAAGGACAACCGGATGAATTCAAAGGAAAGTATATCCGGATCATAGAAAGAACCAGTAAAGGGCAACTGGTATTTGATGAAAGCATCCGGATGGATAACCGCTACCGGAAATTCCCCACCAGACAAGACTGCATTTTATACCTGGCAGGCACCTTATTGCAGAATCAGCGATATAAACCCGCCATCGTCAATTATCAGCAGAATCTGCGTAAGGGGATGTCCGGCACAGACGCATCCGTAATATATGCCTATGACATAGCTAACCTGGGATATAATCATAAAGGGGGAAACTATTACAGAAACGCCATTCAAAAAGTCATTAAAAAATATAACTTATGATCCGCACCATTCTTCTGTTGATCTGCTGCGCTTTGATCAGCACAGCCGGCTTTTGTCAGTCTGACATATTAAAAGAAAAATTCCTGAGCGACAGCCTTCAGACAATCGCAAAGCGGGTAACCAACTCCGTTCTCAAAGGACGGTACATGGAAGGCAAACTGCTATCCACAACTGATACATTAAAAGACTGGGAAGGCGTAAACGTTTCACTTTACGAATATAAATTTAGCGGCAACACAGCCAGGGTATATATGGCGAATGCCGATGCACGTAAAATCGCCACCTGGATTATTTCGGCCTGCGTTAATCTCACCGGAAAACTGGATTATAAAAACTCCATGCTCCTTATAAAAAGTATCAACGGTGCATCCAACGGGCAGTTTCCGGTAAAAGGAATCGTATATGAAAATGGCAATCCGTTCATCTTCAAAGATGGTGTTACCGTAAGCGTGTTGAATCCCGTTAATGACAACATCAACCTGATCACAGATGAAAATATAAAAGAGACAAAAAAATTTGGAAGGATCATCAGCACATCCAGGCAGGAATATAATGCAATGTTCCC
>NZ_DATLKJ010000026.1:0-16529 GCF_035538455.1 Chitinophaga sp. | reverse complement strand
AATCGATTGAAGACCCATAAACCTGTAGACTAAATCTGAAACCCAAATCCAAAATCTGTCTGGATTGAAAAATCAATTACATCCCCCTAAACAAAACCTCTATGAACAAGAAACACTACCTGTTAATGATCGGCTTGCTATGCCTGATCGGCTTCCGGCTACCGGCACAAAACAAACCTTTCCCCCAGGCTGTCAGCTATCCTGGCTGCATCAAGCCCAATAACGTTACACAGGCGGATATGAACGCCAGTGTAGCCAGCTATTACAATTACTGGAAATCGCAGTACCTGAAACACAATCTCACTTCCCTGCCCGGCGGTTACTATGTAAAAGGCGATATCACGGGCAGCGCAGATGGCTACAAGCCGCTGGGATCCTCTGAAGGCCACGGCTACGGCATGGTCATCGCCGTGCTCATGGCCGGTCATGATCCGGATGCCAGAACCATCTTCGATGGCCTGTACAAAACCTTCAGGGCCTACCGCAGCTCTAACAACAGCAACCTCATGGGCTGGGTGGTCGCTGACGCCTCCGGAGCGCAGGGCCATTTCGATTCAGCGACCGACGGCGATATGGACATCGCCTATTCACTCATCCTCGCCCACTACCAGTGGGGATCTTCAGGCACAATCAACTACCTGAACGAGGCCAAAAAGGTCATCAACAATGGTCTTAAAGTAAGCTATGTAACCACCAGCAACCGCCTCAACCTCGGCGACTGGGATGACAAAACCGCCCTGAATACCAGGCCCTCCGACTGGATGATGGATCATATGCGGGCATTCTACCAGGAAACCGGCGATGCCACCTGGAATAACGTCATCAATGCATTGTATGCCGTGTACAACCAGTTCGTTCCCAAGTACTCCGCTTCTACCGGACTGATCTCCGACTTTGTGGTAAAGAATCCGCCGGAACCTGCACCGCAGAACTACCTGGACGAATTCCCCGAAACCAATGAGTACAACTACAACGCCTGCCGCGTTCCGCTGAGGATTGTGATGGACTATGCCATGTATGGCAACACCAATGCCTATAGTATCTGCAACAAACTGGTAACATGGGTGCGGCAGAAAACAGGCAGCGACCCTGCCAAAATTGTGGATGGCTATCAACTCAATGGTTCCAACAGAGGCAGTGGGCAAGAAGCCGTTTTCATCGGGCCTTTCGTTGCCGCATCTGTGATCAGCAGCAACAACCAGGCTTTCCTGAACAGTGGCTGGAACTTCCTGAAAACAGCTAAAAGCGGCTACTACAGCGACTCATACGGCCTGCTGTGCCAGCTGTTTATCTCCGGCAACTGGTGGATTCCCGGCAACAGCGGCCCGGTGAATAATCCCCCTGCCGTAAATATTACATCCCCCGCTAACAATGCTGTTTTCTCCTCACCTGCAAACGTTTCCATAAACGCAACAGCCACTGATAGCGACGGCAGCATTTCCAAAGTGGAATTCTTTAACGGCAGCACCAAACTCGGTGAAGCACTCACCAGTCCCTATACTTTCAGCTGGAACAACGTTGCCGCAGGCGCCTATACGCTTACCGCCAAAGCCACCGATAACGGGAACGCTGCTACAACATCCGCACAGGTGAAAATAACCGTGTCTGCCCCTCCCGGCTGTGATCCTGTTACCGCAAGCGGAGACGACGGCAACGTCGCCGCCAATGCGCTCGACAACAACCTCAGCACCCGCTGGTCTGCCAGCGGCGACGGCCAGTGGATACAGTTCTGCCTCGGCAGCCAACTAAACATCACAGGCGTGGACATCGCCTTCTATAAAGGAGATACCCGCAAAGCCTCTTTCGATATCCTCACCGGCAACGACGGTGTAAACTGGGCCACTGCAGCCTCCGGACTTCAAAGCAGCGGCACATCCACCGCATTTGAATCATTCAGCTTACCAGCAGCAGTAACAGCGAAGTATGTACGAATCCTGGGACATGGCAACAACGTCAACGCATGGAACAGCTACACCGAAGTCAGGATCAAAACCGTAACCGCGCTGACAGCTGACAAAGCTGCCTTCAGCATACAAAAGGAACACGCCGCCCCGGAACTGGTGCTTAATGTAGACGCCTATCCGAATCCATTCAGCAGCAACGTTACCATCACCTATGAACTGAAATCCGCAGGACATACCAACCTCACCGTATACAACGTTGCCGGTCAGCCGGTAGTAGTGCTGGTGAACAGTCAGATGCCTGCCGGTAAACAGCGTATCAGCTTCAATAGCGCCAAACATCCATCAGGCGCTTATATCATCAAACTGATACAGAATAATAAAGTAGTGATCAAACGTATCATCAAAGAATAACCCAGGTTTCTCGCAAAGAAGCGAAGGAGCAAAGAGCGCCAAGGATATTTTAAGTTAAATAAGACTGTTTAGTAGTATCCAACAATATTTACGGGCTACCAAAAAGTTCTCTGCTAACTTAAAATATCCTTGGCGCTCTTTGCTCCTTCGCTTCTTTGCGAGAAACTTACGCGCCTTTAAGAGATTTCCCCGATACGGTGAAACACCCTGCCAGTAAGGGCCTCTTACGGCAAAATACATTACTTATTTTTTCATTTGAAATTATGGGCTGAATTTCCGATATTTATAGGCCGCTTGGAAACCTGATACAAAAGCAAAAATTCTCACTGCTTACAAAATTTTAACCATGACAAAACCGCAAACTATTCTCGTAATTGATGATGATGCGGATGATAGGCTCTTTTTCAGCGAAGCAATAAAAGAGATTTCGTCTAACATCAATACGCATGTCTGTGAAAGTGGTTTTCAGGCGCTCAAATTACTTACCGACAAAAAGATCGAAAATCCCGATTACATTTTCCTCGACCTTAATATGCCGAAAATGAATGGGAAGGAATGTCTGCGGGAACTGGGGAAAATTATTCAGCGTCATCTCACCAAGGTCATTGTACTAAGCACTTCCGGACTCGTCGAAGATATGCAGGAAAGCCTGGCATTGGGTGCCCGGTTATTTCTGACAAAGCCCAGTTCATTTGAAGCCCTCTGTGGAATTTTGAGAGATGTGATTGATGAAAGATGGCAAAAGCATATAGGCGTTGACGTTATCCCGGGAAAATAATCAACGCTCCATCATTCCGGAAGGTCTGCATGCAACATAACATGAAAGGCCGCTCCTCTCTCCGGACTACCTGTTGCATGTATACACCCTCTGTGATTCAGCGCTATCTTATTACACAACGCCAGTCCGATACCAGTACCTTCATATGCGCTGCGCGAATTAAGTCGTTGGAAAATCTGGAAGATCTTGGCTTCATACATCTGGCTGAAGCCTATCCCGTTGTCTTTCACAATGATCTCGTAATATCTCTTTGCAGGATCCAGTTCCGGGTAATTGCTGCAGTCCTCATTCGACAGCAACCTGGAAGTGACGCTGATACGCGGTTGCCTGTTGTCAGCCGTAAACTTCAGGGCGTTACCCAACAGGTTAAACAGCAACTGGTTCATCTGTAACGGTACTGCATGTAAAACCGGCAGCGGGCCTATTTCTATTTTCGCCTTCTTCTGGCTGATGGTCAACTCAAAGTCACTCAGCACGTGCTTCATCACGTCGTTGAGATCCGTCATCACAAATATATCATCGGTACAGGTAAGCCGGGAGAAATTCAACAGATCGTGTATCAGCTGCGACATACGCTGCGCGCTTGTCATCATCTTCTGGAGATAGATACGCGAAGCGCCGCTCATGTTGTTCAGCTCCGCATTATGCAGTAACCCGCCGAATGTATGGATCTTACGCAGCGGCTCCTGCAGATCATGACTGGTCACAAAAGCAAACTGCTCCAGCTCCTTATTGGTTCGTTCCAGGCTCAGGTTAGCCTCCGTCAGCTCCCGGGTACGCCGGGCTATCATCGCATCCATATCCATAGCGATCTGCATATAACGGGCTTCACTCTCACGAAGCGAGCTAAAGAGCCTTTTCTGTTCCGTAATATCCCTCGCAATCTTGGAGGCGCCGATAAAGTTACCTGCTGCATCCCTCAACGGAGAGATCGTCAGAGAAACATCCAGCAAACGGCCATCTTTGGTCATTCGCTTCGTTTCAAAATGATCAACATTATTTCCCTGTTTCAATTGTTCCATAATAATCACTTCCTCATCCAGCAATTCCGGAGGAATGATGCGGGTAATCGGCTGTCCTGTTATTTCTGCCGCAGAATAGCCAAAAAGCTTCTCTGCCGCCGGATTCCAGCTGGTTATAATACCCTCCGACGTTTTACTCACAATAGCATCATCACTGTGTTGAACAATGGCCGCCAGGCGAAGCAGATGTTGCTGCGCATCTTCCCGTAAGCAGGAATAATCACGTGATACCGCCGCTATATCAGCTGCCATATTATCCGTCACCTGCTGAAGAAACGACTGATACTTTTCATCAAGCGGACGGTAAGGATTAAGACCGATAATGAGCGCCCCATACACTTCTCCGCTAGCCCGGTGACATACCGGGATAACAATGGCATTATCCGGCTGCCTGCTCCACGCCCCCGCGGGAAGCATTCCAAACTTTTCTGACAGCTGTGGTACAATTACAGGTTGCCCGGTAGTAATGGCCTCCATCACCGGCCATAGCTGCCCTGCACTTTCTCTCTCCATAACGGCAGGTAAGGTGGAGGCAGATACCGGTATATACGTATAGGCGTTCAGGTGAAGCGCTTTATCTTTCTCATAGAAGAAGGCAAACGGGATATCATACTGGTTACGCTGCTGCAAGGCGCGCAAAGTCTGCATATAAATTGCCGAAGGCTTTCTGCAGGTACGGTTAAACAACGAAATCTCCTTCAGCGTTTGGCATTGCCGCTCCGTAAAAACATGATCCGTATCGTCAGATACCGTACCGATCATACCCGCCACCTGCCCCTCAGAACCGGCCACCGGACTGAAAGAAAACGTATAATACACCTCTTCCAGGCAATCCGGTCTTTTCATGATCAGGAATGCAGCCTTCTCCACGGTACCAACACCATTCCGCAATACCTGCCGCACCCGCTGTCCTATCTGCGGCCAGGCCTCCTTCCATACCGCATTGGCCTGCTGCCCGATACTTCCCGGATGCTTGCCCGGGATGAGCTGCCGGAAGGCATCATTGTAAAAGTTGATCAGGTCCTCACCCCACCATATGCACATCGGATGCCTGGAAGTCAGTATAATACCCAGACTCATTTTCAGCGACGCAGGCCACGCACTGATAGGCCCCACAGGCGTATTCTCCCAGGGATATCTGCGGATCAGGTCAGCAGTTTCCCCGCCACCAGCCAGGAAATCAAATCTATCTGAAACTATTACATCAATAAGGCTCATTGAAATTGGAGATTAAGGTTAGAACCAGCACTACCAGTGAATATATATTTCAGGTGCTGTACCCGATATCCGGAACAGTTACTTCAAAGGACTCCAAAGATTATACCATGCCAATACCCACGCTGGTGGGCCATTCCTGCTAATAAAATGCACACCGCACAGCAGTCATATTGTAGACAAACAGCAACACCGGATACCAATTTTGGGGAATTACAAAGGTTTCTCGCAAAGCAGCATAAGCAGCAAAGCATACTTTAAGTTTAAAAGACTGTTAGTAGTACCTTACAATATTTACGGACTACAAAACAGTCTTATTTAACTTAAAAAAATCCTTTGCTGCTTTGCTGCTTATGCTGCTTTGCGAGAAACCTTTGCGAGAAAGTGGATCAGGCCCTGGCCCGCCTCCGTCTTTCATCAAGGCTCCAGCGATAATGAGGAATAGTAGCCAGCAGGAAACTCGAGGCGCTTACTACAAATACAGAATAGCTTAACGGTGATACGATCCCGAAAGACACTGCCATAGAAAGCGCAAAGCCCAACGCCAGGAAACCACTCCCGGTAGCTGCCAGGCGGGTTTGCCAGCCAATCAGCAATAATACACCGAAGATCAGCTCAGCGATAGTAGCAGCTACCGCCAGCACAGAAGCCAGGCCGTAAGGCAGGAAACCCATTACCTGATGTGCATAAACCGAGAAATGATCCCAGTCGCCCCAGCTGATGTTATGCCCGCCCGGAGCTCCCCATACACCCAGCCTGTCCAGCGCCGGTACCAGATAACCGATGCCCAGTGCCAGCCGCATATATAACTGAATAAGTGATAACCTTTTGCCTGAATTGTTGTTGTCAGATAGCGTGTTCATGAATATGGTATACTTTTAGTACTGTAAAGATCTGATGAAACTGGTATACTTTACTAGTCCAGATCGCACAATCCGGCTAGACCAGCATCATTCCTGTATTTTATTAGCTTTACCTCATGATAAAAACGATAACCTTCTTTGCCGAACGTATGAGAAAAACCTTCCGCTATCTGATTGGACCACCGCAAGAAGTATCACTTGAAAACCGCATCTTCCACTTCATGTGCCTGGCCTCGCTGCTGATATTTGCCTACAATATCCCCTTCAATTATTTTACCGGCCTGAAAGTCACCGCCCTCATATTCGTCTTGCTTTTACCTGCTATGGGATTCCTCTATTACTTATCAAGATTTAAAGGCAGATCAGGTCTCAGTATAGCCGTTTCCGTTATCATGGTGAACATCATGTTTGCATTCAACTATTTTTATAGCGAAGGCATTCAGGGTGCCTCCTTCATGACATTCATCCTCACCTTTTTCCTCGTAATGCTCCTTTCCCCGCGCAACCAGTATGTCTGGTGGCTGGCCTATTCTATACTGCTTGTAACAACCATCGTTATCTATGAGTACCTGCACCCGGCATCCGTTACCAAAGTATACACCAGCAGAGTCAATATGTTCATCGACCTCCTGTCTACTTATATCATCACCGTCGTGATGATCTTCTTTGGTACGCTGTACATCAAACGGGCATACAACAAAGAGAAAGAACGCGGTGAAGAAAAGACCCGCGTACTGGAAACCATGAACACGGAAAAGAACAAACTCTTCTCTATCATATCCCACGATCTTCGCAGCCCTATCGCCTCCATTCAGTCGTACCTGGAACTGATGAAAAACATCGACCTGCCACCGGAAGACAAAAAAGAACTGGAAGCAGAGCTGCTCCATATGGTGAACAATACGCAGGACATGCTGTACAACATGCTCCTGTGGTCCAAAACACAATTGCAGGGCCACACGGTAAACCTCGCAGCCATCAATATGGAAAAAGTGATCATGCCCGTAATCCGGCTGAATGAACCATTGCTGCAAAAGAAGAACATCAACCTGGACCACAGGATTGACCCGGACATCACCGTTAAGGCAGACATGAACATGCTCCAGCTGATTGTACGTAACCTGATCGGCAATGCCATCAAATTCACGAAAAGCGGTGGCAGTATTTATATTGAAACCACCAGGCAACAACAACAATGCGTCCTGGTCGTAAAAGATACCGGCACAGGTATTCCCATGGAAAGACAACAGGAAATCTTTTCTCTGAAGGTCCGCTCCACTTTCGGAACCGCCAATGAAAAAGGCATCGGGCTTGGCCTTTACCTCTGTAAGGAATATGCCAACGCGCAATCAGGCAACCTATGGTTTGAAAGTATACCACTGAAAGGAAGCACTTTCTATCTGTCATTACCCACCGCAGAAACCATCGGATAATCAGGAAAAAAATATTACCGTAAAAAAAATTGTCTATCTTCGTGCCATCATGTAATAGTTATTCTCACATAACAGACCCGTTCCATTCTCCGGAGCCTCGCTTCCAGTAAGCATTTCACATCTATTTATATTTATTTGTTCCATCGGATCATCTCCGGTAAAAAATTATTCAACTTAAAATTTACACCAATGAAAATTACAGCAGTAAAACCCACCTCTCCTATCCTGCATCCGACAGGCATTTCTTACATTTTAACAGATAAACATGTTGCTTACTGCTCAAAACATCTCTTACATATTACCCAACCGCGAGACATTGTTCTCCAATGTTCAGGTATCGCTCAATAAATACGAAAAGGCCGCCGTTGCCGGCGATAACGGCACCGGAAAATCCACGCTGCTGAAGATCCTGGCTGGCGTACTGCCTCCAAACAACGGCACGGTCACCAGGAATGCGCCCGTTTATTATGTACCGCAGCACTTCGGGCAGTACAATCACCTCTCTGTTGCTGCGGCACTGGGCATACAGGCAAAATATAACGCGCTGAATGCCATCCTGGGCGGCGATACAGCCGAACATCATTTTGAAGCACTGGCCGACGACTGGGAACTGCTCACCCGCTGTGAACAGGCATTTGAACAATGGAACATCCCTTACATCTCGCTGGAGCAATCCTTTACGCAACTCAGCGGAGGCGAAAAAACAAAGGTGTTCCTCGCGGGTATCCGCATACACCAGCCCGCTTGTGTGCTGCTGGACGAGCCCACCAACCACCTCGACGCTGATTCACGCCAACGGCTGTACGAATGGGTAGCACACCCGTCTACTACCCTGCTCACCGCCAGTCACGACCGGCAACTGCTGGAGCTATGCCAACCCATCTGGGAGCTACAGGCCACCGGGATAAAAAGCTATGGCGGTAACTATTCTTTCTATGAAGAAAAGAAAGCGGAAGAAACAACCGCCCTCCAGCATAAAATTGCCCACGCAGAGAAAACAGTGAAAGCCGCTAAATTGCAGCAGCAGGAAGCTATTGAAAGAAAACAGCGCGAGAACGCCCGCGGAAAAAAACAGGCTAAAAAAGGCGACATACCGAAAATACTACTCAACGGCCGGCGCATACAGGCAGAGAATTCCCTGGCCAAAATACAGGAAGTGCATACCGACAAAGTGACGTCCTTACAGGCCGGCCTGGAGAAAGTGAGCGCCGGCGCACAGGTGAGCCGCATCATGAAGGGGCATTTCGAAAAAGCAGATATCCATACCGGTAAGATACTGGTTAAAGCCGATGCCCTGCAATACAGTTACGTATATGCGTCTCCGTTATGGCAGGAGCCGCTCAGCTTTACCATCATGAGCGGCGACAGGCTGGCCATATCCGGCAGCAACGGCAGCGGTAAATCTACCCTGGTAAAACTGATCACGGGAAACATAACGCCTCAGCATGGAAATCTTTACCGCGCACCAGTCAACTGCCTGGTACTGGATCAGGAATATTCCGTTATAGATAGAAATAAAACGGTACTGGAACAGGCAGAAAGCTTTAATGACCTGCATCTCGAACCCGCTATGGTGAAAACAATACTGGTACGCTTTCTCTTCGATAAAGAGGCCTGGGACAAGCCCTGCGCTGTACTGAGCGGTGGCGAGATACTGCGCCTTTCCTTATGCTGCATGACGCTGCGCAGCCAGACGCCTGACGTGATCATACTGGATGAGCCCACCAATAACCTGGATCTCACCAATATAAAAATGCTGACACAGATATTTGCAGCCTACAAGGGCACGCTGATCGTGATATCGCACGACAGCGTATTCCTGGAGGAAACCCGTATACACAAAGTATTGCAGCTGTAATCAGTTGCCCAGCGTTTTCAAGGCCAGATAGGCCATCAGGCCGGCGCCTGTTTCGAGAGAGCGTTCGTCCGCATCAAAAGTGGCGGTATGCAGGCCGGAGGTAATACCACGCGATTCATCGCGTACACCGAGGCGGTAGAAACAGGCATCGGCGGCCTGAGAGTAATAGGCAAAATCTTCAGCGGCCATCCAGATGTCGAGATCCAGCACATTCTCTGCACCGAGAAAATCCACCGCGTGTGCACGGGTAGTCGCGGTCAGCTGGTCGTGGTTAATGAGCACCGGGTAGCCCTGGCGGATATCTATATCACAATGGGCTTCCATGCTCTCAGCTAGAGATACGGCCATCCGGCGGATCTTTCCCAGCGCTTCGTGGCGCCACCTTTCATCCAGAGAGCGGAAAGTGCCCTCCAGCCTCACTTCATCAGGAATGACGTTGGTAGCGCCGTTGGCAAGCATTTTACCAAAAGACAACACAGAAGGCAGCAGCGGGTTAGCGCGGCGGCTGACAATCTGTTGCAGTGCAATCACTACATGACAGGCAATCACCACCGGATCTATACCCAGGTGAGGCATAGCGCCATGGCCGCCTCTCCCTTTGATGGTGATAAAGATCTCGTCATTGCTCGCCATATAACGGCCACCACGAAAACCAACCTTGCCAGCTGGCATCTCCGGCATGGTATGCTGCCCCAGGATATTATGCGGGCGCGGGTTCTCTAGCACCCCTTCTTTTATCATCATACTGGCGCCGCCGGGAATCAGCTCTTCTGCCGGCTGGAAAATAAATTTCACAGTGCCTGCAAAATCATCGCGCATACGTCCAAGAATAGCAGCAGTAGCCAGCAACGATGAGGTATGCACATCATGACCACAGGCATGCATCACACCATTGTGCTTCGACCGGTAAGGCACATTATTCAGCTCCTGGATGGGTAACGCATCTATATCTGCGCGTAATGCCACTACCTTTTCTCCATCCCCCTTACTTCCCTGTAACAGGCCCACCAGGCCGGTGTTGGCCATCGGCTGAAAGGGAATGTCAAGTATACGCAGCTTTTCAGCAATGAAAGCTGCCGTATTGTATTCTTTATAGGAAAGCTCCGGATTGGCATGCAGGTGGCGCCTGTTGGCAATCGTTTCTGCATGCAGCTCTCCTGCCAACTGGCGGATCTTTTCTTTAATCACGGGACTATGATGTTTTTATGATTGTTTTGACGGCCTGGTAAATACATTTGACCAGCATATTCTGATGACGGCCATATGATAATCAGATCAGGTGATTAAAAATATCGAATAATCACCACAAAATAGACAAATAAGGAGAATCAGCGCCTCACGGATTCATAAACGCCTTTATACGACGGTAACGTCCATACAATCTGCCATAGGTCATTGACTTTAGAACGGAAGGTAGCAGCGCTCATACAGAGATAGTATTTCCACATCCTGAAAAAAGTATTGTCATAACGTTGGCTGAGCGTTTGCCATGCCCGCTCAAAGTTACTGAGCCACGCCATCAGTGTGCGGTCGTAATAGGCGCCGAAGTTATGCAGGTCTTCCATAATAAAGCGGCCTGCATTGGCTTTGTTGATCTGATCCAGCGACGGCAGCACGCTGTTGGGGAAGATATATTTATTAATCCACGGATCAATGTTGGTAACCGTTTCATTTCCGCCGATGGTATGCAGCAGAAAGATACCATCCGGCAGCAGATTCTCCTCCGCTACCTTCATAAAAGAAGCATAATTCTTATACCCCACATGTTCAAACATCCCAACGGAAACAATCCTGTCGAATTTCTCATGAAGATCACGGTAGTCCTGTACCCTGATCTCCACAGGCAGGCCGCGACAGTTTTCCCTGGCCACTAGCGCCTGCGGTTCCGATAAAGTGATGCCTGTTACAGATACGCCATACCTTTCCGCTGCATATTGCGCAAGCCCGCCCCATCCACAGCCTATATCCAGCAAACGCTGACCAGATGAAAGTTTCAGCTTACGGCAGATAAGATCCAGCTTTTTCTCCTGCGCTTCATCAAGATTGGATACATCCTCCCAATATGCGCAGGAATAGATCATCCGTTTGTCGAGCATCTGCTGATAAAGGTCATTCCCTATATCATAGTGCCGCATCACCGCTTCCCTGGCTTTGTCGCGGGACTGCTGATTAAAAACCCTGGCTCTCGCCACCTGTAAAAATGTAGTGAAGTTAAATGGAATACTTCTGTCGAGCCGCTTCTGCAATACTCTTGAAAACAATTCATCAGGAGCTGCACACTCCCACCAGCCTTCCATATAGGCTTCTCCCAGTCCTATTGAGCCGTGGCGCAGTATTCGTGCATACAGGTCGTCGTTGATCACCTGTATATCCCATTCATTGGAGCCATTGATAGTGATATTCGTTCCGTCTATCAGTCGCTCAATCGTTTTTTTGGCCGCATTCATCGCTATGCTGATATGGTACACAAATTTAAGAAATTAGCCGTTAGCTTTCAGCCATTAGCAAAAACTGAAGGCCAGAAGCTAACTGCTCTTTATTTATCTTTGCGGCATCGTGATAAAAACCGCTTATGCATAATCCATTAGTCAGCATTATTGTTCCGGTATATAACCTCGTTCCATATCTGCCAGCCTGCATTGCATCCCTGCTTGGTCAAACCTATACCAACACTGAGATCATTTTCATTAACGATGGCTCTACAGATGCCTCACTCGATTTACTGCTCGCCTGTGAAAAGGAAAACAGGCAGGTGAAAGTGATTTCGCAGGAGAATGCAGGACAGGGAGCTGCCCGGAACAACGGCCTGGACCACGCAACCGGAGAATATGTATTGTTTGTAGATGGAGACGACTGGATAGCGCAGGAAACAGTGACCATATGCATACACGAAGCGCTCGCTGCTGACGCAGACATTATCTGCTTCGGATATAAGGCGGTAAAGAAACAGCATAATGAACTCCATGAGCTTTTTCATTTTGAATACGAACCCGGAAATTTCGTAGGACAGGACCCCATTGTCAGTTTCCTCCGGGAGAGCACCCACACACGCGATTCATTCAACACAGCCACTGCTGGTAAATGTTATAAAAGATCCCTGCTGGAAGAAAATCATATACGTTTCAGACAACGTATCTATGAAGATTCACCGTTCATGCTGGAAGCAGTTTTCCATGCGAAAGTTATCCGGTGTATTAAAGGGGATTTTTACTCTTATCTCATTCGCGACAACCAGGCTACCGAACAATCCACCACTTCCGGCAAACTTACCGAAAACAAAATTGCCAGCTATTATCAGGCAGATCAAGCCATGAAGGATTTTCTCATTTCAAAAAATATTTACGGAAAATACCGCGCGGATTATTCCCGCTATCATAACGGTAGAGTAGTACAATATGGCGGCTATTACGAGATCTATAAGAAAACACCCATCACCTCCTGGTCTGATGAATGCGCGTTGTTCTTCAAATACCTGAAAAGACACAGGAAAGATCTTAACTGGCAAAGAAAAGGGTTATACCGGAATTACAAGGATCGTGTTAAGGTATTGAATATTGGCTTATACATCAGCTATATCAGCGAGAGAACAGCCCATCTCTTTTTTAAGACCTATGAGCAGAAATGGGCAAAGTCTTAATGCCCGCTGTTAATGTTCAAGGCGGTGTCCAGCTTCCTGTATACCTGTTCTTCTGAGAAATGTTGCCGAAAAGTATCTTTGGCCATCCGGCTCTGCTCCTCATAAAATGCGTTGTTGTGCAGCAGTTCCTGTATTCCGTCTGCAAACTGTTGCTCGTTTTCCACCAGCAGGCAGCCGTTGTTGCTTTTATCAGGCAACCCGTCCATACCACGTTCTGTGCATACTACAGGCAATCCGTGTGATAATGCTTCCACCACCTTTACCTTCACGCCCGTACCTGCCAGCATAGGGCAGATGGCAATCTTCGACCTGAAATAATATGTATGCAGGCTTTCCACAAAAGGTATCACCGTTACATTCTTCAGTCCGGCCGGTACATGTGATCCTATAGTACCAATCACACAAATCCGGATGTATTCCGGCAGCAATGGATATACTTTTTTAAAGAACCAGTCAGCAGATAGCAGGTTGCTGTTATTATCTGTAGCTACATAGATCAAATCGTACTCCTTCTCCGGTAAAGGGGAAACAACCGGTGGTGTATCCACAACCACAGGGATGTGCTTCACGCTGCCCTCCAGAAACTGCGAAAAAAAATACATTTCGTCCGGTGAGATAGCCCATACCTGGTCGAAGAGGGCAAGACGCCTTAGTTCGTCGCTCAGTGCTGTACTCTTGTCGAATCCTTCATCGCGCTGGTGAAGTGATGACAACAGATCATGCGTATCTATGATAGTAACCGAATTATGGGTAAGTGGGTTATCGAAGATCAGATCTGCCCAATAGGCATAGCTGATCAGAATATAATCGTAATGACGTTCTGTAAGGATTTGATCAAACTCTCTACGCAGCTGCAGGGTAAGACGGTTGGGAATAGATCCTTCACGCAGCTTCAGTTTCCGCAGAAAGAGCTTATTGGGAATTTTATAGTTGAAGAAATATTTAACGGCATTTTTCTTTACCGGCTTCCGCTCAAGCATCCGGACATCCTGCACCAGGCCGCTCTGCTTCAGCATAGCAATGTTTTCAGGTGTAAAGGTACCCCAATGCCTCTCAGCAATGTAATCCACCATGATTCCTCTCTCGCTGAAGTACTTCAACAGGTTCAGTGCGCGTGTTCTGTTGCCGGCATTCTTCTCAATAGGATTTACCGGAAAAAAAAAGAGTACCCGTTTCAATACCTGACTTTTATCGTTTTACGCAAATAAAGGGCGAAGTTAATAAATTATGTACATCGCTGAATTATACACTAATAGTCAGATTGTCCTTTCAGTTTTTTCCTGAATTGCCTCATAAGGAACCTTACGTAAATAAACCATCCCATGCTTTCTTTGATAATGGCAGGCTTTTCCTTTTTGAATAAATTATCCGTGTTAAAAGAAGAAAAACCATCCATATTGTAATCCACAATAGTAATCGGGAAATATTGTTTGAGGAATTGACGGTCCCCCCAAACCCGGATGTTCAACGCATAATCAGCACATACTTTATAGCGGAGATCATAAGAATATTTCTGAAAAACAGCAGCAGGATAAAGGATCGCCTGATGGTTCAGACAGTTCCTGGACATCCGGTAACTGGAAAATTTTCCGGCAAACAACCCGATGTTACGAGGCTGAGCCGGATAATAAGCCCGGCTGATACCGTAATAGACAGTATTTTCACTTTTCAGTTCAGCTGCCAGTTTACTGAAATCCGGCAGCAACCGGTCGTCAGCCCCCAGGAAATGAAGCCATTTCCCCTTTGCTAACCTGACTCCTTTATTCAATGCATCATAGATGCCTTTGTCCGGTTCACTAACCCAAACGAGTGAATGCCCCCCTTTGTAATCCTTCAATATTGACACCGTTTCATCTGCACTTCCGGCATCCACCACCACAATCTCAATACTTTTAAACGATTGGGCAGTGATGGATTGCAAACATTCCCTGAGTTCTTTTGCTACATTGAAAGTGGCTATGATAATACTGATGCTGATATCCTTAGTATCGCTATGGCTAGTCATTTACGGGCGCTATTTTATCTTTATCCTGATTTCCTGTGATAGTTTTCATGATTTGTTAAAATCAGTATCCGCCGGCAAATATAATTAAAGTCAGATAATATCCCCGTGGGATCGCAGCTGCAGGCCTTAAACAGGCAGGTATGTCGGTTTACACTATTTTTTTTAGCTTTGCCACCTCATTTTATATAACAACAGATATGAAACGTATCCTCTACACCTTTCCGTTAAATCCTATTGAAAAGTTCAGTGGAAGCCAGACGCGGGCCGTCACTTTACTGAAGTATTTCAAGGATCGTGGAATGAAAGTGGATTTTATTTCCCAGCAGGATGTATGGGAAAAAACCACTCCCGAAAATGTCGCTGCATTCAGAAACAGTGGGATGGTGGAGCAAGCATGGTTCTGGAAACGGAAGCCGGAAAAGAAAAACCCGGTTACTTACTTTTTTTCCTATAAGTTAAAGCAACTGTTGTTTAACCGGAAACTAAAACCGGTAAAGGGCTCCATCCCTAACCATACTAACCTGTATCTGCGCAGACATTTTGATGAAGTACTGGAACATAACAGCTACGATTATATTATTATCAGCTACGTTTATTGGGCTGACCTGATTAAGGATAATCCGAAGATCGGCAATGCTGTTACCATACTGGATACGCATGACCTGGTAACATCCCAGCATCAGCGCGACAAGCGTTTTAACATCGGCGCTTCACTGGGTGACGAATTAAGACGGCTTTCCCTCTTCGACCAGGTATGGGCTTGCTCTCCGGAAGAAAAGTATTTTTTCGGCCAGTTTTTGGAAAACGACGTAAGGTATATTCCTACGATGGTGGAAGAAGCGCCGGTATCTCATACACAAACAAAAAAAGAATTTGATCTGATCTATGTGGCTTCCCATAATCCACATAACCTCGCGTCAGCAGCCTGGTTCTTCAAAGAAGTGTATCCATTATTACCAGACACTATCAGTTTTTGTATCATTGGCAAAATTGTGCCTCATATTCCTGCAGGACTCAAAAATGTTACCCTGATACCTTTCGCTGAAGACCTGAGCGAATATTACTTTAAATCCCGTGTCGCACTTTGCCCTATGCTTTCCGGAACCGGTGTCAAGGTGAAAGTACTGGAGGCACTGTCTTATGGTATGCCGATAGTATGTAACGCGCATGGCCTGGATGGTATGCCAGACAAAAGTAACAACGGCTGCCTCGTTACCGAAGACCCGGGAGAATTTGCCGGATTTATACAACAACTGTTAAAGGATCCTGCTTTTTATGCCGAACAAAGCGCATTCAGCACAGCGTCATTCCGTAAAAACTTTTCTGCAGATCGCGTGTACAAACTATTAGATACTGCCCTACAGGTGAAAGAAGCTCCTGAAATGTAGGAATTTGGAAATGTA
>NZ_DATLKJ010000025.1:0-38635 GCF_035538455.1 Chitinophaga sp. | reverse complement strand
AATAAGAGTTTTTGTTATTTCGGAATTATACTTTTATTTTGATCATGCAATACTTTTCTGTCACGACTAAGAGAGTATTCATAAGAAATAAATGGCAAATAAAGTTGTTTCCACCGCAGCTGTGTTTACTTTGACCCTATTTAAATAAGTGCATTTTGCCGTTCCCATAGTGTTTACGAGTTCATAATAAGGCTACTGTCGATGCATATTACGCATATATTGCGTAATAACACATTTACATCAACTATCAGGATGAGGTAGTTGTGCCTAGCCCCTTAAACTGTCAGACCAACTTAACTGTACCACACGCACCAAAAATGAATGTCCATTGGTGAAATGCCAGGCTTTCTATGCACTGCAGTTGCGTGTTTTGGGACCGGTGTAATTATCTCTTTCTGGTGAATGATTGTTCATAGCCTGGCAGGGTGATGTGTGTTTTATTGCTGCCAGCTTAACAGGGAAAGTATATCAATTGGAGATAAATAAATACTGTGTGTCAATTTTTGAGATTTACTGTCACGAAAACTGATTCACACTGATGGTTAATAGGCGTAAATGAAATCCGAAGGTAGTAGATGTTAATTATCCTTATGCAAACGAAACCCGGAGTGATGCTGCAATTATCTATTGGTAAAGCGGTTTCCTTCATGTATTGATTTAATGAAAAACTGAAGTATATGCTGTCCGCCCTGAAAAGAATCGATAGTCAGGCAAGCCATAGGCTTGTTGTCAGATGCTATCTCACTGAAGCAGTGCCGGCCTGTTCCGGCGTTAAGAAAGAAAGCCAGTTTGCCCCTACTGGCCGCATCGGCAGCAAGATAACTTCAGCCAAGCACGGATAAATATTTCCCGGGAAATTTTACAACTGTAAAGCATAGAAAATAAAAGCGTATGTATTATTTAAGCAAATCTGATTTGCTGCGTATTAACACCAGCTGGGATGATGTGATTGAAAAGATCAGGGATACCGTTTTTACATTGAAGAGCGGCGATTTCGCGCAGCCTATCAAGCCGTATCTCAGATATCGCAATCTTACCAACCGCATTATTGCCATGCCGGCATTTGTTGGAGGGAAAGTGGATTTCTCAGGTATTAAATGGATTGCCAGCTTTCCGGGGAATATCAACAAAGATATTCCGCGCGCCAACTCAGTGACTATCCTGAACGAAGCTGATACCGGCGTGCCCGCCTGCATCATCAATACCAGTCATATCAGCGCTGTGCGTACAGCTGCCGTTACGGGCCTGGTGATAAAAGAACAGCTTTCGGAAGACAAACAGGATATTATTGCAGGTATCATCGGTTTCGGCCCTATCGGCCAGCAGCACCTGAGCATGATTACTTCGCTGCTTGGGGACAGGCTGAAACAGGTCAATATCTATGACCTGCGCACACCAGATACCACTCTCATCCCTGAGGCGCTGAGAAGTAAAGTGAATATTGTTGGTACCTGGGAAGAAGCATTTGATAACGCAGATATTTTTGTGACCTGTACTGTATCCAGCCAACCTTATGTGAACAGGGCGCCCAAGAAAGGTTCCCTGCAGCTGAATGTTTCGCTGAGAGATTATACTCCCGATTTTATCACACATGCCAGCCATATTATTGTTGACGACTGGGATGAAGTATGCAGGGAGAATACTGATATAGAAGTGATGCACAAAACCAAAGGATTGAAGAAGGAAGATACGCTTTCACTTGTTGACCTCGTCTGCGACCGTAAGCTGGAGAATGCAGGCGCCGACGATGTAGTCATGTTTAATCCAATGGGAATGGCCGTTTTTGATATTGCCACAGCCGTATATTTCTACGAGAAAGCAAAGGAGGAAGGAGTGGGAACTGTATTGACTGATTAATTAATGATCATAAAGAATCTGGATGTTTGCAGTAATTATTTTTTGTAAAAAATTGCCACAGGACCCAATGGAGTTCTTGAAATAGCGTGGTGGAGAGCGCTGTTTCGTAATTTGTTTTTTGCTTAAAATTTTAACAATGTGACCAGTAGTTCAGGTAATGGTGGAACTTGCCCGGCTACAGATTGCAAAAGTTTCCTGCAGCATTCATGATGCACAAACGATGTTTCTGCCGGAGCACCCGCCCGTTTTTATGTCGTGATAAAGACGGCGGTGCTTTGGTGGGAACATATTTTATGAAGGAAGTTCATCTGTAGCAAACAATAACAGCAGGTTCCGGCGGGATACGCCCATCCGCGGCTACGCGAACCGGTTTTATGCATAGTCATTCCACCATCGTTGCGCAACAACTTAATGGCAGTACCGACTATGCAGCAAGGTGCAACAAAAGGAAATCCGGGACCTGTATTTATCACTTCGGCCTTTGTCATCCATCCCCCCTGATCAAACCCAAAGCAAAATAAGTAACCGGCTGACGCGCCTCACTTGCTGAAATGCAGCAGAGGCGCTGGTATGCCGGTCTTTGCATATGTCTGCCTTTCCCAAAATGAATTAATCTTTAATTCCTCGAAACGCGAAAGTTTCAATTATTATTCTCATTATTTTAGATCATCGCTTTTGTTGAGAGTATAGACTTAACCCGCTTTCCATAGAAGGTGGAGAGTTTCCCCGTATGTAGGAAGAGTGCTGTTATCCTGGAGTCATTTTTTATTTGTTAATCATAATTGTTCACTTCAAAAATGAAAATCCATGAGATTATTGCTAAACTTGTTCGCTTGTTTAACCCTTTTGTTTGGAACCGGTAGCGCTTCCGCTGCGTTAAACAATTCAGGTTATCACGTTGTTGGTAAAAATGTTGCCGTCACTGTACCACAGAAAGCCTACTATGTGGCAGGGTATGTGGCTGACTATGGAACGCCGCCTCCCGGCTATGTTGGCGGTACTACATTCCAAAACCGGGAGGGGCTGTTGCCTAAGTATGATTCCCGCGGCGTTCGCATCACGTACAAAGAGTATGATGTGAACAAATATGTACAGGGTGTTAACCGCGGTCCGGAAAGGATTGTGCTGGGAAGCGATGGCAGCCGCTACTATACCAGCGATCATTATGCATCATTTGAAGACTTCTGATATAAAAGATATGAACGGGTTTTATTTGTTTGACAAAGAGGCAGGCGTCAGCAACACTGACTCCATTGTAGTGAAATTCGATGGCAGAAATCACCGGAACCTGAATGATCTATTCAGTGGAATCGCCTTGCAGTTCAGATTTCCGGACTATTTCAACTATAACTTCGATTCACTCGAAGAAATGCTGAACGACCTGAACTGGCTGGAGGATAATAATTTCTCCATTATCATTATCAACTACAAATTGTTGCTGGCAGATGAAGCCCCGGAACGCAAGGAGATTTTCCTGCAAATACTCAATGATGTAGCCGCCCAGTGGGAGCATGTTCCGAATTTTGAAGGGGAGAGCAACTACCGGCATAAATCTGATTTCAGGATTTATGTGGAGAACACTCCCGCTATCGTCAACGATCTTAACAAGCTGGGAATAGCGTATTATTATTGAGCTCGCGGGGCTCGCTTCTTTGCGAGAAAGAAGCGAGCCTGCGAGCTACCCTGCAATCTCTTTCACTGCCTCTACGCAGGCATCCAGTTCTCCGATGGTATTGTAGTAATGAGGTGACACGCGTATCGCCCAGTCTATTTTCTTTTCAGTAAAATCTATCACAGAAAAATTCCGGTGGCTGGTAACGGCATTGATATTCCTGTCTGCCAATTCTTTCTTTACTGCATTAGGCTCTTTGCCCTGTATGTGAAACGTAACCAGTCCACCCGGTTCCTGCCCTTTGTCGTGCGTAGTGACACCGGGTATGGTCTGCAAACCTGTGCGAAGATAGGCCGAAAGGTACTTTACCTGCCGCTCCACTTTGTGCTGATCCAGCTGCAACAAGTAATCTATAGCCGCGCCTGTACCTAGTACTAACGCATACGCGAATTCCCAGTCTTCGAATCGGGTGGCGTCCGGCTTTGGCTGGTACTGGTTTTCCGCAATCCAGTCTGCCCCGCGCATGTCTATGAACAGTGGCTCGTAACCTGCCTGGAGCACATGTTCCGCCACGTACAGGAAGCCGGCGCCTCTTGGTCCACGCAGAAACTTGCGCGAGGTGACGCTCATAAAATCGCATTGGATTTCTTTCACGTCCAGCGGGAGCTGTCCAACAGACTGGCATGCATCCAGGAGGTACAATGTGTTATATTGCCTGCATAGCCGCCCGATTTCGTTCACTGGTTGTATCAGCCCGGAGCTGGTAGGGATATGTGTAATAGCAGCCAGCCGTGGCTTGTATTGTTTCAGACATTCTTCAAAGTGGTTAAGGTCTACACCGCCGGAAGGCAGGCTGGCAACCCTTACCACCTGTATGCCGAAGCGCTTGGCAAACGCCAGGTAGGTGATCTGGTTCGATGTATAGTCTTCGTTGGTAGTGAGGATCACATCACCCTTTTCAAAGGGAATGGAGGAGATGGCTCTGTCGAACGAGTCGGTGGCGTTGGCTGTGAAGGCAATTTCACCAGGCTTGCAATTGAACAGTGTGGCCGCTGATGTATAAAACCTGCCGATGGCCTCCTTTTGTTTATCAGCTGCTTCGTAACCGCCAATCATGGTTTCCAGCTGTATATGATCATTGATTGCAGCGGCTACCTGCCGGGGCATCAGGCCGGCTCCTGCATTGTTCAGATGGATACGGTTTTCGGCACCGGGCGTATCCTCCCTGAATCTCCTGATCTCTTCCTGTGTAAAGTACATGGTCTTGCTTTTTCTTTTTCTTATTCCGGTTAATTAAAAGTGTAATGTGAAGGTATAAAGTAAATGGTTTCTAAATTGAACCATTTATGCATATTTTTGTGGTGCCATTATTATGCCCAAATCATCACATGATATTGTTATTCCTGGTCTGCATATCAACAGGAAACTGAAGGAGCCTGCCTATATGCAGCTGTACAGCGGATTGCAGCAATGTATCCTCAATGGCCAGCTGCGTGCCGGACAGCGGTTGCCTTCCTCACGCAACCTGGCAAAAGAGATAGGCGTATCCAGGAATATTGTACTGTTGGCTTATGAGCAGCTGGAGCTGGAAGGCTATATCACCGGCGCCGTTGGTTCGGGAAGTTTTATTTCGGAGCATATAGGTACACTGAACAGCCTGCCGCAGCCGGTAAAGGCAGCGCCTCGCCCTGAGGTGCCTACGCCTGGATTCAGCTATCCGTTACCGGAAGAGATTATCACCAAAGAAACGCACAAAGGCACTTCAAAGCCATTTGAGTATGCGTTACCTGCGTTGGACAGCTTTCCCTATAAAACGTGGATACGCTGTGCGGGCAAGGTGTTCCGCGGCTTCGAGTTTCTCAATCTTGGTTATGACGATGCGCAGGGTTACTACCCGCTACGTGAAGTGATCGCTACTTATCTGCGCACCAACCGGGCGCTCCACTGTGAGCCGGAGCAGATAGTGATTACCAACGGTACCCAGCAATGCCTTGATCTGATTGCGAGACTGCTCATAAAAAAGAAAATGAAGTTCTGGATGGAAGATCCTGGCTATGGTAACGCCAAAGCTGCTTTCATGGAAATGGGGGCAGCGCCTTGTTATGTGCCGGTTACCAGTGAGGGTATTGATCTCGACTATGCTATGAAATACCACCCTGATGCTGGTATGGCATTCGTTACACCCTCGCACCAGTTTCCGTTGGGTGGTACTATGCCGGTGTCCATGCGGTTGCGGTTACTAAAATGGGCCGGTAAGAAAGATATGTGGATCATTGAAGATGATTACGACAGTGAATTGCGTTACAGCAAGAAGCCTATTCCGGCTTTACAGGGACTGGATACGCATGGGAAGGTGATTTACCTGGGAACATTCAGTAAAGTGATCTTCCCTGGCTTGCGTATTGGATATATGGTATTGCCGGATGTGCCTATGGCAGCGATTTTTGCGAAAGGTAAGGCATTTCTTGACAGGCAGAATGCGATCACTGACCAGGCGATTCTGCACGAATTTATCTCTGGCGGTTATTTCACTATACACCTGCGGAAGATGCGGGTGCTTTATAAGAAAAGACAGGACTACCTGATAGCGCTTTTACAGAAATACGGTAAGGGACTTATCCGGGCAGAGAAACAGGACAGTGGTATGCATCTTATTGGCTGGTTGCAGGATGGCGCTGACGACCGACAGATAGCAGGCCGCCTGAACAGGGCAGGCATACGGTGTATCGCTCTTTCATTGTATGCGCATGAGCAGAAGACGAAACCTGCGCTGATACTGGGGTATGCAGGTTTTAATGAGAAGAAGCTATTGGAATATGGAAAGAAACTGATAGCAGCGCTGGACGGTGAGTAGATTGACTTATATGATGATGAGAGAGGAGTCGATAATAATTCCCTCATCATCATATACATCAATCCAATCGCTGTTTATTCGTACATCGCTTCGATCTCTTTGCTGAATTGTTGTTCCACCACTTTTCTTCTGAGTGATAGCTTAGGTGTCAGAACACCATTATCTATGGTCCATTCGGTGGATAGCAGGGTGAACTTTTTTACCTGTTCCACATGACCGAAGAGTGGATTGTATTTGTCGACCTGCTCCTGTATCAGTTTGATGACAGCAGGATCTTTAATCAGCTCTTTGTTGTCAGCGGGGAGGCCGGAGACGCGGCTCCTTATCTGTGCGAAGTTGGGAACGATGAGGGCAGCAACAAATTTCCGGCCGGGGCCAACTACCATCATCTGTTCTATGTAAGGGCTTTCGCGCATTTTATTTTCGATGGCTTGTGGCGCAACGTATTTACCGCCGGAGGTTTTAAACACTTCTTTTTTACGGTCGGTGATCTTCAGAAAACGATCGTCGATCCAGGCGCCGATGTCGCCGGTATGGAACCAGCCGTCGGGAGTAAGCACTTCGGCGGTTTCGGCTGGCTTTTTATAATAGCCGACCATGATGTTGGAGCCACGGACGAGGATTTCGCCGTCTTCAGCGAGGTTCACTTCTACATCCTTAATAATGGGGCCTACGGTGCCAATGCGGCGGTCCTGGCTATCGAGGCGGTTCACGGAGATCACCGGGGAGGTTTCGGTCAGACCGTAACCTTCCATGATGGTGATCCGGGCGGCGGTGAAGATCCGGATCAGCTTTTCCTGCAGAGGTGCTGATCCACTGACGATGGCTTCTATGCGACCTCCCAGGGCTTCGCGCCATTTATTGAAAATAAGTTTATTGGCGATGGCTAATTGTAGTTTGTAGAAGAAGCCGCCATCGTTGACGTTGTCGTAACGCTTCCCCAGGTCTACTGCCCAGAAGAAGAGGGCGCGTTTGATACCTTTCAGCTCCAGGCCTTTGGCCATGATCCTTTCATATACCTTTTCCAGCAGTCGTGGTACGCAGGTAAAGACCATCGGCTTTACTTCGCGGAGGTTGTCGCCGATTGTGTCCATGCTTTCGGCATAGTAGATGGCGACGCCGGCATTAATATATAAGTAAGTGAGCATTTTTTCGAAGATGTGATTGAGCGGCAGAAAGCTCAGGCTCCGGTCGCCTTCACGGGCAAAGTGGAATATGGGCATGCAGTCTAACACATTACTCACGATATTACGATGGGTGAGCATCACACCTTTGGGCGCACCGGTGGTACCGGAGGTATAGATGATAGTGGAGATCGTATCCTCCTGTATGCGTGTGCACACTTCATTTCTTTTCTCTTCCCCTTCCGGCGTGGCTTTGAGCGACTTCCAGTTTTCTGCGCCGGGCACCTCGTCAAAAGTAAATATGTGTTTTAGTGTCGGGATGTCCCTGAATGCAGGCTGGAAGCGCTGGTACAGGTCATTGCTGGAGAAGAAGATAATGCGTACTTCCGCCTCGTTGAGGATAGCGGCGAATTCGGTAGGGCTGATAGTAGGGTAAATAGGGGTGAGTATGCCGCCGGTCTGTTGAACTGCGAGATCAGTGATCACCCATTCAGGTTTGCTTTGAGATACCAGTGCAATCTTTTCCTGTTTTTCCGGTGTCAGTTCTGTATTCTGAATACCTAACTGTAAAATACCGGCTGCCAGTTCTTTTGATTGTTGTAATACATCCTTGTAACTCAGGGTACGCCATGTGCCGTTCACTTTGGAGGCCATCATAACGCCGTCCGGACGTTTGGTGGCCTGTGCTTCGGCGAAGTCAAATAATCGCTTCATATAATTAGATTGCCGTGGATAAATGCCTTACAGTGCTTTTGTAATAGTTTGTTATTAAGATACTCGAATTTTTTGGAATAAAGCCCATGATATGATCAGGATTTTTATGATTTTTATGGTGTCAGTGATGTGGAGGGTGAAAACACAGGGGGATAGCGGAAATATTCATCAAACATTGGTCAGGACAATCAAACAAACCAAATAAATCGTTGTGCATGGTACAGATTCAGCTTCGTCAGTTGTGGATGATCATTATTTCCTGGATGATTATCGGCTTTCTGATTGCGGTGTATGATTACCTGGTATTGCATACCAACAATTCTGCCGGTCCGGCACCGGGTTATTCGCTGCTGCTTTCCATTGCGGTGAATATGGGAATGGGGCTATTCGGCGCCTTGCTGGGAGGGAGTTTCCTCATTTTCTATGTGAACGTCAGGTTCCGGGATAAATCTTACGGCTATACGATTTTCGCCGTTACTGTTTCTTTCATCGTCATTATCCTGCTCATTAATCTCATCCTGCGGGCACTTGGTAACCCAGATACGGCCAGATTGCAGAAGAACGGACTTGTATGGGCGGTAGTTGTGGGCGTTACCCAGCTGCTGGTGCAGGTGAACAATAAATTTGGGCAGGGTAATTTCTGGAATATTATCACCGGCAAGTATAATACGCCAAGGGAAGAACGCCGCATCTTTATGTTTCTGGACCTGAACGCCTCGACTACGCTGGCAGAGAAACTGGGTGATAAAAAATATCATGAGATGCTGAAAGACTTCTTTACAGACATCACCAATCCCATTCTCAACAATCACGGGGAAATATATCAATATGTAGGCGATGAAGTGGTGATTGCCTGGAAATATGATGATGGTATTGCCGGCAGTAAATGCGTGAAGTGTTTTTTTGATATCAAACTGCATATCGAAGGGCTGAAAGATAAATACCTGAAGCAATACGGCACAGTGCCATCTTTCAAAGCAGGTTTGCATTGCGGCCAGGTAGTAGCAGGAGAGGTGGGTATCATCAAAAGAGACATTACCTATTCCGGGGATGTACTCAATACTACTTCACGCATACAAAGTATGTGTAAAGAACTCAATGAAGAAGTGATAGCTTCGGCTGACCTGATAGCATCCATCCATCCGGACAGCCGTTATGTGACGCAAAAGCTGGGTTCTATCAGGTTAAGGGGCAAGGAGAAGGAAATGCAACTGGTATCATTAAGGCCTGTAGCCTGACGATAAAAGGATGATGTAAATTTGATTGTTATGAAAGAGAATAAATACGATGATCCCGCATTTTTCTATACTTACAGTAAAATGCCGCGTTCTGTGGACGGACTGCATGCTGCGGGCGAGTGGAGCATATTACGCGCTATGTTGCCTGTGCTGGAAGGTAAAACTGTTCTGGATCTTGGCTGTGGCTTTGGCTGGCATTGCCGCTATGCGCGTGAACAGGGAGCTGGTCGTGTAACTGGAGTGGATCTGTCTGAAAAAATGCTGCAACGCGCCAGGGCTGCCACTTCCGATGCCGCTATCGAGTATTGCCGGATGGCTATTGAAGACATTGATTTCAGTAGTAGTGAATTTGACGTGGTATTCAGTTCACTGGCCCTGCATTACGTAGAGCGTTTTGATGTGGTGTGCCGCAAGGTGTATCATTGTCTGAAATCCGGCGGCACATTTGTAATATCTGTGGAGCATCCGGTGTTCACTGCACGTGCTGAGCAGGACTGGTACTACGATACCACCGGGAACCGGTTGCACTGGCCACTGGATCATTATCAGGAGGAGGGACTGCGCAACACGCGCTTTCTTGGTAGTGATGTGATCAAATATCACCGTACTTTATCTACCTGGATTAATGCTATCATCGATGCCGGGTTTACAATCCGCAGGATTGAGGAGCCGGGGCCTTCTCCGGAAGTGCTGGCACGTTACCCGGAAATGAAAGACGAAAGCCGGCGGCCCATCTTTCTACTGATAGCTGCTGATAAAGATTAATTCATGATAAGACCTGAAATCATCATTGCTGTAAAAGATGTAGAGCAGAGCTCCCACTGGTATCAGCAGCTGCTGGGTTGCCGTAGCAGCCACGGTGGCAGTACCTTTGAGATACTTACTGATAATGACGGCACCGTGGTGCTATGCCTGCATAAGTGGGGTGAGCATGGTCATCCTACAATGACCAATTCTTCATTAACGCCTGGTAACGGGCTTATTCTGTTCTTCCGGGTGAGCGACTTTGAAAAAGCATGGGTACATGCGCAGCAGCTGAAAGCTATTGTGGAAGAAGCCCCGCATATTAACCAAAATTCAGGACGCGATGAATTTTCGCTGAGAGATCCTGATGGTTATTATATATCTGTTACTGCGTGATCATCCTGCAATGAATCTTTCAGGAAACCCCTGGGGCGGATCAATGATAAAGAACTCATCAAATGCTTCAGGCGGGGTAGTAGCGTAGTACTGGCTCAGTGAAGCCAGGAAGGTGTCAAGATCGGGACTGATCACGTTCCTGTCGCTGTCAGCATTCCAGTATTCTATCAGCTGCCCTTTGCGGGCGGTGAATATACCGTTCATGTCGTAGCAGATGCGGCTGCCGCCGCCGTTGTGGAACAGGGGGAGCCAGCCGGCGTTCCACCAGTTGTCTACATCGAAATCGCTGCCGATCATGGACGTAAGTTCCTGTGCAGTGTCCAGCATCTCTTCCAGTGACACAAACAAGGAATTATTGACGAAGGCTTCGTAACAGTTGGGCTGCTGTCCGTTTTTCCACAGGTATAACTGTCTTACGTCTGAAGGAAGCGTAGTAGCGTATTTTTTTTCCAGCGCCTGTATTGCATCTCCGGTAAGTGCAGGCGCCAGTTGCGAATAATAGGAGGGGCGTAGTGCAGACAGTTGTGTATCCAGTGTTTCGAGGTGTTTCAGCATAAAGGATTACAAATATATTTTCTGATAAAGGAAGGTAATCATTTTTTGCATTACTTGATTTCCTGCTGACAATAAGTTAAAAAAACAGACCCGTGTACCTAAGAACATCCGCCCCGGATATTGCTGTATGAAGGAAGCACGGGTCTGTGAAACATTTTAAATTCGTTCAGCCGTATATGTTATACATGCTGAAGAAGACAATTAATTATATAGACACGAGTACAAACAGGATACCCACCAGTATATACAGCAAAATCACCAGCCATAGGCATATGTTCACGTACTGTACCAGTTTGGTGTAGCCTTGTTTGTCTACAGGGCTGATGTCGTTCCACGCGGCGCCGTCGAATACTTCCAGTTTGCTGCTTTCGGAGTTATAGTATTGTTGTCCGGCTACGAGGTTGGTTCCTGGTCTGTCTGCGGTAAGCCCGCCCATGATTATAGGCACTTTGCAGTATGCGGAATTACCTACTGTTGAACCTTTTACGGCACATATCCAGGCAAAGGCGCCATTTTGCATCGGCTTATTTTCAAAGAAAACATCACCCACTTCCGGAGCTTCGATGGCACTGTAGTCGCCATATTTTCCTTTAATGGGACTGCCGTCTGCGTCGAGGTATAGTGCCTTGGTGAAGTAGTTGACATCCTGATAGAGCTTGCTGAAAGGTATGGCCCTGTTGTCGCGGCCCAGGTAAGGCATGATCTCACCGGATTTGAAATTGAGCATGCCCTGATTGTTGTTGTTGACAGAGTTACCTATATTTTCAATTTTGATGTTGAAGTTGTTATTGCGGGTTCTGTCAGTAGGTGTCTTGAAATAATTGATGTTGTCGGTATTGCCGCCGCCGCTGGGACTGAAAAACACGATGTGAATATTACTCAGATCAAGAGAGCCGCCGGATGGGGTGACCTGGTAGAGCCAGTTTCGCGGCAGCGCCCATTCTTCCGGGGGAAGCCCTGACACGAAGGCTGTGGTCCAGGAGAACTGTGCGGATTGTACTTTGATTTTACTTCTGGTGATTCTGAAAATAATGGCATCCGGATTGAACGGTCTTGAGATAACGAGTCCGCTGATCGTTGTCTGTGAACCATCGAAATCGAAGATAACATTTGCTTCACGGCTTTCGGACCCCAGCCCGTTTACAGAGCCGGTCCAGTCGAGGAAGCGGTACACAGTTCCTTTGTTGCCATCTGCGGCGAGGTTGTTGCAGCTGGTGTACCTGCCTTTCAGCTGCCATGCGATACCGTTGTTACTGTCCAGTATGCCCACTACAAAGCTGGATCTGATGTTCACGGAGGTGCAGCTGCCGTCCATGTAAAAGCCGTAGCGGTATGCGTTCAGGTACATACCGTCGTAAAGGCTTACATATACTGTTCGTTGATAGATGCATTTGTCTGCGGTAATAGAGACGTTGGAAATATTAATGCCCACGCCCTGATAAGTGTATAGTCCCCATTCCACGCGGTCGCGGGAAGTGGGAAAAAGCGGATGCATGCCTGGCAGCGAAGAATCCAGCTGGATATGGTTGAGTCCCCAGTTGTAGGCGCCGTCGCTGCCGGTAGGTGCGATTCTTTCGGTGATAATAACAGCGTCTATATTACCCAGCAGGTTGGCGTGGGAAGCTACGGGCCAGTTGGCTGCGCCATAGACGGTATGTGTTTTCTTACGGATGATCGTATCCGTTTTGGATGCACCGATCAGGGTGACGCCGCCTTTGGTGGCGAGGGCATTGGAGCCCCAGAGAATGATCGGCTTTGTAGTGATGTAAACTCCTGGAGGAACGAAACAATTGGTACCTTTCTGGCTCGCAAACGTAATAGCAGCCTGTAGGCTGGTGGTGTCATCATTTACGTTGTCGCCTTTGGCGCCAAACCACTTGACATTGGTCAGTTCATTGATAATGCGCTTCCATCGTCCCGGGCTTGCCGGAGGAATGATGTTGGGTCTGATCACGGTACCGCCGTTGTCAGCGTCGGTAGCGATATCATCCCAGAAAAAGTCGCCGCCTCCGCCATCGCCGGGCGTCCAATAGCCCAATACGATACCGGCCTCATGTGATGAGGGAACGGCAGGATTGCTTCTTACAGAAGCAATGTTGTCACTGGTCATGAGAGGGATGTTTTAGTGCTAACAGTGATACAATAGATAATAACCAAAGCCTTTCTGATAGAATGGTTTTTCACGATAGCCGTTCCGGATACGGCCATACAGTAAACAGCGATCAAATCCTTCCGATAGAATTAGAGTAGTTTTCTCGAACAACCGTTTTCGGCAACGGTTGCATAGTTTTTTATGCCCCTGATAAAGCTAAGCTATTAAAAACTACTGTATTATTGTTTCACAGTAGCCCGACGCGCTTTAGAGTGATGTTACAACGTTATTCACCTTGCTTGTACGGTGATCATCGCTGTCAAAAAATATTTCTTTTTCAATCATCAAAATATCTTGAATGGATAAAAAAAAGATCGTGCACCCTGACCGTGATCAGCATTTTGAAACAGGCGCTTATTCAGATGGCGTTATTGCCGGTGGTTTTCTTTTTGTAAGCGGACAGGCTGCCGTTGATTTTAAAAATTCAAAATTTGTACCAGGCACCATAGAAGAAGAAACCCGCCTCACGCTGAACAATATCAAGACTATTGTCGAAGCTGCCGGCGCAACGATGGACCACGTAGTGAAGTGTACCGCACACCTGGCTGATATCAAAGATTTTGACGCTTATAACAAAGTGTACGCGACGTTCTTTCAGGACATCAGGCCTGCGCGCACGACTGTGCAGTCTGTGCTGGCGGAAGGCATCAAAGTAGAGATCGATTGTATTGTAAAGCTTCCTCAGTAACCTGTATGAAACAACATCCGGAACCGGAAAACATTACAGCAGGCGTAGTTGGCCTCGGCCTCATGGGCAGCAGCATAGCGGTAGCGCTGCTGGCTGCCGGACATCGTGTTAAGGCCGTCGCACCACAGCGTGCAGACTGGCTGGCCGCGCCATCCCGTATCCATGATCAGCTGCTGCACTGCGAAGACGCGGGGCTGCTGCATGCTTCTGTGGAGCACTATCTGTCAATGCTGACGGTGACGGAAGACTATCATAAATTACACGATTGCTGCTTCGTGCAGGAGTGTGTGATCGAAAAGATTGAGATCAAGACAAAGGTGTATGGATATATAACAGCTGCGGTAGGTCCTGATGTGGTTATAGCCAGTAATACTTCTGCCATCCCGATCAGCGAGCTACAGGAACACATCGACCGCCCGGAACGCTTTCTGGGCGTACATTGGGCGGAGCCAGCCCATGCTACACGCTTTCTCGAAATTACCTGTGGCAAACATACCGATATGAATACCGCGCAGTGGGTATATCAGCTTGCCCAACGATGGGGTAAGGAACCTACGCTACTGAAAAAAGATATACGAGGATTTATCACCAACCGACTGATGTATGCTGTATACCGTGAAGCGTTTCATCTTGTGGAAACCGGGCAGGCCACGATGGAAGATGCAGATAAAGCTTTCCGTTATGATGCCGGTTCCTGGATGACGCTGATGGGGATTTTCAGGAGAATGGATCTGCTGGGAATAAAGGACTTTGCCACTGCCTTTGAGAATATTTTCCCTTTCCTCTCTAACAGCCACGCTGTGCCCGTAGTGATGCAGCGGATGGCGGAGGAGCAGGCCAGGGGGGTGCAGGATAAGAATGGACTTTATACCTATACAGATGATGATGCTACGCAATGGCCGGCTGCCTTTGCTGCGTTTACACAGGATATAAACAGGCTGGCTGCTGATTATCCTGCCGATGTTCTAAAAAAACAATAAATGAACAGGTCTTCCACGTATCCGATGATTATCATCGGCATTCTGTTTTTCGTTTTTGGATTTCTTACCTGGCTGAACGGTATCCTGATACCATATTTCAAGATATGCCTACAGCTCAGCAACTTCCAGTCGCTGTGGGTGGCCTTCGCTGCTTATATCGCTTACTTTGTGATGGCGCTGCCATCCGCATGGATATTGAAGTTTACGGGATACCGGAAAGGCATGGTCACCGGTTTGTGTGTGATGGTGATCGGTGCATTATTATTCCTGCCGGCAGCATGGACACGCACTTACGGTCTGTTTCTTACCGGCCTTTTTGTTACCGGTACGGGGCTGGCATTGCTGCAAACCGCCGCTAATCCCTATGTTGCGATTATTGGCCCGGCAGAGAGTACTGCACAGCGTATCAGCTTCATGGGTATCGCGAATAAAACGGCAGGAATTATGAGCCAGCGTATACTCGGCGCTGTTTTCTTCTTCAACGCGGATACTATTATCAGCAGTATCAGCAGCGCCGGGGAGGTGCAACGGGAGCAGATATTAAATGCCTATGCCATGCGGATAGTACCGCCGTATGTCATCATTGCATCGGTGTTGCTGCTACTCGCAGTGATGATCGCGTTTTCAAAACTACCGGAAGTAAACGAACAATCCGATGAAGACCTGCGCATGAGCGCTGAAGACAAAACAGGCGTGTTGCAGTACCCTTATCTTGTGTTTGGTGTGATTGCATTGTTTGTGGCCAGCGGCTGTGAGGTGATTGCTATCGATGGCGTGATATTGTATGGTAAATCACTGGGTATCCCTTTAACACAGGCCCGGCATTTTACGGAATATACCTTGTATGCATCACTGATCAGTTATGCATCGGGCGCTGTACTGATACCCCGATATCTGAAGCAGCAGCATGCACTGATGTTGTGCGCGGTATGGGGCATTACCATGAGCATTGCAGCGTGGTTTACGGATGGCTGGGTATCTGCGTTCTGCGTGATTCTTACCGGTCTTTCCACGGCCTTGTTGTGGGGGACTATCTGGGGATTATCTGTAAGACAACTGGGGAGATATACCAAGCCGGGATCTGCATTGCTGATCATGGCTGTTTCCGGCGGAGCAACTATTCCGCTGTTGTTTGGCCGGCTGATAGATCTTAATCCGCTGCGCCCGCAGCATAGCGTATTACTATTATTGCCATGTTATGCCATTCTGTTCTGCTTTGCAGCATGGGGATATCGTATTCATCACTGGAAAGAACTTTCATTCAGCCGCAGGCTGAAAACTATATAAACCTGTTATCCGCTTATGTCATCCATTCAATATACACAATCCGCCACGCTGCTGGAAAGGGCAAAGAAAGTATTGGCAGGTGGGGTGTCATCTGAGTTCAGAAAGTATAACCATCCGCATGCAATATTTTATACGCATGGCAAAGGAAGCCGTGTGTATGATGCTGATGGGAATGAGTATCTCGATTTCACGCTCAGCCAGGGACCGCTCATACTGGGGCATTCGCATCCGCGGGTGTTGGAGGCTGTACAGGAATATTCCGCACAGGCGCAGCTCTTTGCCGGGCAACATATTAAAGAGATAGAGCTGGCTGAAACCTTAAATCGCCTTATCCCATCAGCGGAACTGCTGCGTTTTTGCCTGGATGGCTCAGAAGCTGTACAGACGGCTTTTCGCGTGGCCCGCGCCAAGACCGGCAGGCAGAAGTTCCTGCGCTTTGAAGGCCACTATCATGGGTGGATGGACAATGTATGCTGGGGTATCTCCGCGCCTTCTGCAGAAGCACTCGGTAATAGAGAAGAACCCTCGGTATATCCGTGGACGGAAGGGCTACCGGAACATTCAAAGGATGAATTTATCATACTGCCCTGGAACGATCCCGAACTGCTGAAACAGACGCTTGCAGTACGGCATCATGAAATTGCCGCGGTGATCACTGAACCAGTGATGTGTAACAGTGGCTGTATACAGCCGGAAGCAGGTTTTCTGCAGACGTTGAGGCAGTTATGTGACGACTATGGTATTGCGCTCATTTTCGATGAAGTGATTACTGGTTTCCGCCTTTCGCTCGGTGGCGCCCAGCAGTATTTTGGCATTACGCCCGATCTTGCGGTTTTCGCCAAAGCCTTTGCGAGTGGCTATCCTATCAGTGCTATTGTAGGTAGAAAAGAATGGATGGATGTGATCGCAAACGCGCGCGTGATTCATGCCGGTACAATGAACACCAGCAACGCTACTGTAGCAGCGGCGCTTGCCACGATACAAGTGCTGGAAGAGGAACAACCGTATGAGCGCATGTTCGCTCACGGCCGCAGATTGATGGATGGCCTGCAACGCGCAGCCGTGCAAACTGGCCATCATGTATTGTTACAGGGTCCTGGCCCTATGTTTCATATAGCCTTTACCGACATGAAAAAAGCGACTGATTACCGCGATGTGCTCTCCTTTGATAAAGCAAAGCTGGGCCGCTTTATAGCAGGGATGCATGACCGCGGCATACGCGTTATCGGCAGGGGGCTGTGGTACATCAGTGCCGCCCACACGGAAGAAGATATTGACCATGCTGTTCATACCGCGGCGGCGGTAATGGGCAGTATGTAATGTTAGCTGCCAGCTATTAGTTTTATGCCGTTAGCCTGGATACTAATTCCTAACGTCTAAAATCTGAACATGGAACGTTTTGTCCACCATTACCATACAACTCCGGTTCTCGTGACAGGCAGTGATGCGCTTGCTTTCAGTATTTGCAGCTGCTTGTTGCAGGCCGGGCATAATGTGACACTCTTTACCAAAGACACAGGCAAGGCAGCGGCGGTTATACACGCTGCCACCAGCATTGCAGATGACCGGCTGGAACTGACCCGGACGCTCAGTTACTTACCCGATCATCGTTTGGCCATTGCTGTTAGCTCCGAAGATGTGGAGGAAAAACAGCACCTGATAAGACTGTTGGAATATAACATAACGGAAGATGCTGTGATTGCCATTAATACAGAAAGCATTCCATTGAGCACGCTGCAGCAGGGTGCCAGACAACCTGCACGTATTATCGGTGCTAACTGGTCGCTACCCGCGGACACCACTTTCTTCCTGGAACTGATCGTCAATCATCACAACAGCGACGGTATCGCATCGGGTATGTATGATCTGGCACGTGAGTACTGGAAAAAAGATCCTTACCTGATCTGTGGTGATACTGGTATCCGTGCGAGACTGCTGGCAGCACTGGCAAGGGAAGCATGTTATCTTGTGGAGAATGGCTACGCTACCGTAGAGGACATTGACAGGGCATGCCGCAACGATGCCGGCTATTACCTGCCTTTCGCCGGTAATTTCCGTTATATGGACCTTATGGGTGTATATGCCTATGGTATGGTGATGAAAGACCTGAACGGCGAGCTATCCAACCAGAAACGGCTGCCATCTTTTTTCAGACAGATATTGAAAGATGGAGGCCGGGGAATGAGCAATGGCAGCGGATTTTATAAGTATGAAGCAGGAGAGGCGGAAGCATGGCGCCAATTGTTTACGGACTTCAGCCGGCGTATACATTACCTCATGGAGAAGTACCCTTTCAGTATAGTAAGCGAAGCAGCCTTAAAATGATGAGCAGGAGATTTATGATAGACGCGCATCTCGATCTGGCGATGAATGCGATAGAATGGAACCGCGATCTTACACAACCACTTGCGGGTATCCGTCAGCGTGAGATGCACATGAAAGATAAACCGGACCGTGGCCGCGGAACTGTGTGCCTGCCCGAGTTGAGGAAGGGCAGGATCGGCCTGGTTGTGGCTACGCAGCTGGCGCGTGTGACACCATCCGGAAGCCCGCTTCCCGGATGGCATTCACCGCAGCAGGCATGGGCCATGACGCAGGCGCAGCTGGCCTGGTACCGCGAAATGGAAACGCTGGGAGAAATGGTGCAGATAACAGATACAGCTACACTGGATACTCATCTCGCATTGTGGAACAACAATGACATTCCCGATGAAGAGAAAGCCATCGGATATATTTTGAGCCTGGAAGGCGCAGACTCGCTGGTCAACATCTCTTATCTGCATAAGGCACATGCATATGGATTACGGGCATTGGGGCTTTCGCATTTCGGACCGGGAAGATATGCACCCGGTACAAAAATGGCTGGCCCACTCACGGCAGCCGGTAAGGAATTGCTCCGGGAAATGGGCCAACTGAACATCATTCTCGATGTTACACATCTCACAGATGAAGGCTTTGATCAGGCAATGGATCTGTATGAGGGTCCTGTATGGGCCAGTCACCACAACGTGCGCAAGCTGGTGCCCACGCAACGGCAGCTCACAGATGACCAGATCAGACGGCTTGCAGAAAGAGACGCTGTAATCGGCGGGATGCTCGACTGCTGGGCGCTTGACATCCGCTTCATTGACACTGTTTCTGATCCGTGGCAGCTTGATATAAAGTTGTCTCACCTCGCTGATCACTGGGACCATATTTGCCAGCTTACCGGGAGTAGTCGCCATATTGCCATCGGCAGTGACCTTGACGGTATTTTCGGTACTGAACAGGCTCCCTGGGATCTGCAATCTATCGCAGATCTGCAGCAGTTTGAATCCCTACTCTCCGGCAGAGGTTACAGCGAGGAAGATATTGATAATATCTTTCATCAAAACTGGCTACGTGTCATACGACGGGCATTCAGATAACTACATAAATCACCCTCTATGGATAACCTGTCTTTCCTCGCCGGTGCAGCTCAGACAGACATCACGCCTGCAACCGGTACACTCATCAATGGTGATTTCGTATGCCATATCGCACAGACGATACATGATCCACTTTATGCAAAGGCTATTGTAATGCAGCAGGGGACTACACTTGTAGTCATTGTAGTGGCAGACATCTGTGCTATGCCCAAAGACCTATTGGATGAAGTAAGGATGGCTGTTAGTGAAGCAACAGGCATTCCAACCGGTCATATTATGATCGCCAGCACGCATACACATTTCTCCGGCTCGGTAACCGATATTTTCCTCGGTACCACTGATACCAGCTATAGGAGCCGTTTGCCGGAGTTGATTGTGGCTGCGGCTGTTATGGCTAAGCGCAATTTACGTCCGGCCAGGATTGCTCTGGGAAAAGTACATGCCCCTGAGCATGTGGTATGCCGCCGTTACACTATGCGCGAAGAGTATATCGCTACCAATCCTGTCAACGGTGGTGCAGACGGCGTAAAGACCAACCCTCTTGGTGATGAGGATAAGATCATATCCCGGGCTGGCGCTACAGATCCTGAGCTGAGCTACCTGGCTATTAAAGGGACGGATAATAAATGGATCGCCCTTCTGGGGAATTATTCCATGCACTATGTTGGCGACAGTGAACCGGGAACGATTACGGCTGATTATTTTGGCGTATTCGCCAGCGCTATCCGGGGCCGGCTCAATGCAGGAAATGATTTTGTAGGGATACTCAGCAACGGCACCAGTGGAGATGCTAACATCTGGGATTTTATGGCACCGCAGCGGTATCCTTCCGGTAATTTTGTGAAGAGTGAGCTGATTGGCAATGACCTTGCCGCCAAAGTGGCCCTTTCGCTGAAATCGCTTACCTGGGATGCCGCACCACTGCTGGCAGCGGATTACCGGGAATTGCCCATGTTTGTACGCAAGCCTTCTTCTACAGAGTTGCACACCGCGAAGCAACTGGCGGCAACAACTGATTACAGTAATCTGCAGCCGGATGCCTGTGGCCTGCGACTGATTTATGCCCGTGAGCAGGTGTTATTATACGAATACCCTGATGAAATATTATTCCCTTTGCAGGTGATTCGTATAGGCGATGGTATTATAGGTGGGCTGGGAGGCGAGTTTTTTGCTGAAACCGGATTGTGGCTGAAGTACAATAATCCTACCGATCACTACTTTACTATCGGACTCGCAAACGGATACACCGGCTATGTGCCTCCGGCACATGAGATGGAACGCGGCGGCTATGAAACATGGAGATGTCGCACCAGCCATCTGGAGCGGGGTGCAGAGAAAATGGTCCGGGAGGAAATGATGGAGATGATGATGAAGATCTGTCCCCTGTAAAAGGACAATGGATATAAAATTAAAAGGTGGCTAATGCCACCTTTCAGGTAAAAATTTCCGGTGACTCCTTAGTTACGTGCATCAGCAACGAAGTAGTATTCATCATTGGAATTGAAGAGCGCCACCAATTGTTCCACCGTTAACGGCGACTGATTATTTAACCAATTGGTTAGCGTAAAAGTATTCAGTCCGCAATCAGCAAGAAATGCGTGTAGTTCCTCAGGGCGGGTGCCATAGAGCTCTGATGAGCCAAGACCATGTTCAAAAACGATTACCGGCTTATTTTTTTTCAATGTGTTTACAGCGCCGTGCAACAGGGGTAATTCGCCGCCTTCCACATCAATTTTTATCAAATCAACCTGGTAATCTTCCGGCAGCACATTATCGAGTAAATTGGTATTTACCTGGATGAGGGTGTCTTCTTCCCCCTCTCTGTCATACCGTCTCTTAATCAATCCACTATATGCAGGGTTGGTAATAACATAGTTAAAACTTGAAGTCCCTTCCTTATCGCTCAATGCAATGTCGTAGATTTTACAATTTCTTCTACTATCGAATCTTCTTAAAAGATGCTGATATAAATCCGGAATAGGCTCAAAAGCGTAATGCTGGCCATCCGGTGCATACTTTAACAGAATATCGAGGATATCTCCCCGGTTACATCCTGCATCTACGCAATTACTTTTGTTGTGACAGACCTGTTTTATAATCTGTTCTGTCTGAATGTCATACAATTCTCCTTTGCTAAGTGTTTTTTTCCGTTTAGTGAATAAGCGTTTCAGGAAGCTGGCCATAGAACATTAGGTTTCGTGTAACGAGTAAAATTGGTTTCATTAAAATGCTATTCCTTTTTTAAGTTGGCTTTTCGAAAAAAGAAATAGGATATCAAATGTAAACATATTATCGAACGCCACCATTATCCCTGATGAACTAGAACTAAAACCCCTTGTACTTATTACAAACCATTTTAGTGCACGATATTACAAAGCGGTATTAAACTTTCCAAGTGTGCTGCCTGAAGAAAAATGCCGGAACACGTTGTCTGGGTGTGCCGGCATCTTTCATCAATAATTATCGTTTCAAAACGATTCTTCCTGTATATACTTCTTTCGCATTTTTCCTGATCTCAATAAAGTAAATACCGTTGGTCAATTGTGGTGTCAGTATAAACTTGTTGCCTTGCAATATGCTCCGCTGTACTTCAGCACCATAGATGTTTCTGATGGTCAGCAGGTTGCCGGAGAGCTGTTTATCTGTGTATAGTCTTACTTCACCGGAACTGGGGTTGGGGAACAGCTCCAGTATATGTGTGGCTGGCGCTACCTGATTGTATGCCTGTTTAAAGCAAGCTTTAACGGTAACCTTCACACGGGTGCGCACCGGGTATTCGCATTCATATCCGGCTGCCGCATAATACGCCGTGGCCTGCTGCGGGCTTACTTTATAGTAATTGCCGGTATACAGCAGATTTCCTCCTGAAGGGGCATCATACCAACGTATGATGGAAAGTGTGAACACGGGCACAAATGCATGCAGCGTCACGCTGTCGCCCCTGCATATAGCCAGGCTGTCAGTATCCGCGGACGGATGCTGAGAGGAGCCGCCTGCATTAAAGAATTGGTGTACGGTATCGGACCTGCATCCTGTTGATGCATCTCTTGCCTGGATATAAATATCCACCAGTGCTGGTATCGGCGGAATATACCCTGCGGTGGAGATGGTATCTGTATTAGAAGTAGTGAAGGACGTATCGTGCAGCACACCGGTGAAAGAACTATACATAAGCCTTACACGATAGCTGATGCCAGGCAGGTAATTCAACACTTTTATTTTAGTGTCACCGCATACCATGCCCTGCGGTACGGTGAAGACGGGATCATCCAACTTATGCACATTTACCGTAGCCCTGGTACGCACAGGGTATTCGCATTGATAGGCCGCTGTTGCATAATAGCTGGTTGTTGCGGAAGGGCTTACGGTAAAGTATTTGCCTGTATACAGCAGGGTACCTCCGATTGGAGCATTGTACCAGCGGATATTGGCAATTTCATCGGTGGGGTCGTCGTGAACAAATGCATATAATGTAGTGCTATCCCCTTTGCATATGGTTATGTTGTTATTCCCGACAGCTGTATAGGTGGCATGGCCTCCATAGACCAGTGTCTGTTGTACAATATCTGATTTGCAGCCTGTGAGCATATTTACGGCCTGTATACGAATACTGACATTAGCATTGTAGAAATAGTTGATATCGGGCACTATAACCGTATTGGCGCCAGTTACATTGTATGACGTATCGAGAAGCTGCCCGAACAGCCCTGAGTATACCGAGCGTACTTTGTAATAAATGCCGGGCGTATAATTGGAAACAGCAATACTGGTGTTACCGCATGAAATGCCATTAGGCACTGTATAAACCGGATTGGCCGGTTTGGGATTCACGATGACCTTAGTGCTTTTACGAAGGCTGGTACATCCGTTCAGTGTCGCGTCTGTGTAGTAGTAGGTAGTGACAGCCGGACTCACTTTATAATTGGCACCCGTGTAGAGTAGCGTGCCGCCTGTTGGTGCGTTATACCAGCGTACTGTTGCACCTGCTGCCGCTGCTGCGGTGACAGTTACAGTATCGCCTGCACAGATCATTACACTGTCTGCGACCACGGGCAGCGGCAATGCGGGTTTGCGGTACGCATAATAAAGATGGAATGCATTGAGCAAGCCTACGAGACTGCTGGATAAAGTGATCTTCACCCGGTCGAAAGTCGCAGAAGGCTTTAACGCAATTTCGCCGCGGCTGTTTCCCCAGAGCCGGAGGTTGCTGCTGTCAATTGCGTGTGCATCATTGTTGGGCGTAGCACCGTTGAAGGTTTGTACTGTAAGGCCACCCACAAGATTTATAGAGAGGATGGAATTGCCACTACCAATACCAATCACGAGCGAATCGCAGCCGGCGGTACTACCTGAGGGAAATATGAGCGTCTGATAAACGGTAACACCGAGTAATCCAACGCTGATGTTGAAGGTGGAGTAATCGTTCAGGCTTGCATTATTCACTGCATTGTCTGCACCGGTAACACCGCAGAGCAGGCATAGGCCAGTGACGCCGCTGGTCTGGCTGTTGGCGTATACCTGTGCAGTGGTATATTGAAATAACGCGCATAGAAAAAGGAGAATCATCCAGGTGATTCTGCGAAGAGTGTAGAATTGAGGGATCATAACAACAGGGTTTGGTTAAGAATAAGGGTCAATGGTCACCTTCGGGCAACAGTTTTTATTCAATGATAAAAATAGGCCGAATGTATATAATCCGGGGCGCAGTGAACTATTAATACCTGCTGTTAACTGCCGTTACGAAATAGTCCAGGCAGTTTTCATTCAACGTTTGGATAAAAAAATCATCATCTGCGATATTGCCGCTGATATCTGTTATTGACCGGTGTATTATTACCCTGTTCAGATTATTCATCAACGTATATGGGATGCGCAGTAAGCATGCCGGCAATTTGTATTGGAGATTGAAAATGTCAAAACGTGTAATAACGGTAACACTTTTCTTATTTTCCTCGTAGTAGGACATCACCGTTTCATTGCCATAGACACCTTCTACATCGTATTGTTCAAAATGCAGCGCCATCAATGCCGTTATTTCCTGTGGGAGGTATTCCCTTACATGGAAAGGATTGCGGGTGAGTGAGGATCTGCGGTTAGGCGTTGTCATAAACAAAGTGCCGCCAGGCTTCAGTACTCTTTTAATTTCCTTCAGTAATGCGTGATCGTCTTTTATATGTTCTATCACCTGAAAACAAATAACGGTATCAAATGAATGCTCTCTGATAAATGGAAGTGCCGGCAGCTGACACTGCTTATAAAGAGCGTTTGGAGGTATTGACAGATGCTCACCGGCAGGTAGTGTTTTATCCACAGCGATATACTGGCGCGTATAAGGTGCGAGTAATTTGATCCCATAACCATTACCACATCCAAGTTCAAGTACTTTTTTGTTCTCCAGGTGCCACATTGGGACAGCTTTATAGGCGAATACGTGTCGTTGAAATACATAATTGTTCACAGATGAGGAATTATGCGTGCGCTCTGCAGTTTTGAAGAATGCTATCATAACTTGTTTTGTTGAGTACAGAATATAGCATCAGCAGCTGTTGTTGTATGGAAACGACAGTAACGGTATGCTCATGCAATTATATTATTACAACACGCGGCTAAGGGAATACCCTTATGGCAGTGAGAAAATTATGTGCGGAGATGCAGAACAATATGTGGCGGGAGGCCGGAACGCCTATAAATAAGTTCAGCCTCCTATACCGGCGTTTTATCCGGTACAGAAGGCTGATGTTTACTTCTAAAATCCAACGTCTAATTTTTCACAAGTACTTCTCTGTTGAGTTCCTGTGCCGCCTGTTCATCCATGTAGAAACCGCAGCTGGGATGTTTTTGCAGGATGCTGGCGGGGTACAGGTTACTTACCGGCTGCTCCAATGAATTCTTGACGGCAGTGGCTTTGCGACTGTCGGCTACGGAGCAGATGATATGCGCTGATTTCATAATCTGGTGAACAGACATGCTGATCGCCTGACGGGGCACATCATCTATGGATTTGAACCATCCTTCGCGGTACTGTTGCATGCGGCAGGCTTCTTCCAGGTCAACAATGATATAAGGCTGGGTAGTAGTAAAATCTGCCGGAGGGTCATTAAATGCGAGATGCGCATTTTCTCCGATACCCACTAAAGCTACGTCCACAGGGTTTTCTGTGATGATCTTGTTCAATCGGTTGCATTCCTGGACAGGGTCAGCTTCGCCGTTGATCAGATAGACGGCCTTCAGTGGCGGCACTTTTGCAAGGAAGCGATCTTTCAGATATTTCCTGAAGCTGGCAGGCGATGATTCGGGTAACCCGATGTATTCATCGAGATGAAACATCACCACTTTGCTCCAATCTAAATCCTCATCAGAAACCAGCTGCTTCAATGTTTCGAACTGGCTGGTTCCCGTAGCGAGGATAATGTTCGCGCTTCCCTTTGTTGCAATAACCTGCTTGATGAGCGCTGCTGCGGCACGGCCGGCGGCTTTACCTAATTCATAAGGATCGGTTGTTATAAAAATTTTCATCTTCATAATAATTGACAAATGGAGTATACAAAATCAGGCATCTTTATGTTGAAGTGACAATATCGTTGGCTGCAAGTGGTGCATTACATTACATCATAATCTTCGTGGTGCCACCATTTTCAAGCGACAGGTTTACCGGCTTGTTCATTTTCCACGCGCCATTGGTGAAGTCAGGAATGTCGACCGAATTGGAACGGTTCAATACGGACTTTTCACTCAGCGGGAAGATTGAACTCCATAATGCAGCGTCGTATACGTCCTGGTCCAGCGGCAATCCGTTTCGCAGACAATCTATCGTGCGCCAGTCCATGATGAAGTCCATACCACCATGGCCGCCTACCTGCTTTGCCATTTCGCCCACGCGATTTACTATTTCAGGCGTATATTTTTCTGTGAGTGTATTCATTTCTTCAGGAGAAGCCCATTGATCACCGCCCAATGCAATGCGTCCAGGCAGTGGATATTTTTGTGCAACGCCTTTTGTGCCGCTTACCAGGTGTATCCTGGAATAGGGCCGGGGAGAGGTCACATCGTGCTGCAGCATAATGGTTCTGCCCTTGATGGTACGGATGATGGTGGTGTTCATATTACCATTGTACGGCTTGCCCACAAATGGTTTGTAGAAGTCATCCGTGGCAGCGAGTTTCCTGGCAGTATTACCCATCAAGAAATCATTTCCTGACATCGATACGAGGTAATCCATTTTATCACCCCGGTTAATATCAAGCACCTGGCACACAGGGCCGAGGCCGTGCGTGGGATACAGGTTGCCTTTCCTGCGGAAGTTTTCTTTCAGCCGCCACAGATCATAGTTTTTTGTTTTAGAGAAGTTACCTTCCAGCAGGTCGTGAATATAGGCGCCTTCGCAGTGTACGATTTCTCCGAAAAGTCCTTGCCTGGCCATGTTGAGTGTCAGCAGTTCAAAAAAGTCATAGCAGCAGTTCTCGAGCATCATGCAGTGTTTGCGTGTGCGTTCAGAGGTACTTACCAGTTGCCAGCATTCATCGATAGTAGTGGCGGCGGGTACTTCCGTACAGGCGTGCTTGTTATGATTCATAGCGAAGACAGCCATCGGTGTGTGCAGGTCCCAGGGTGTAGCAATATAGATCAGGTCAATATCATCACGTTCGCACATTTTCTTCCAAGCGTTTGCAGTGCCTGAATACAGCGTGGGCGTATGCCTGGTGCCTTCGAGCAATTTCTTTGCGGCTTCGGTTCTTTCCGGGCGTATGTCACATAGTCCTTTGATGTCTACGCCATCAATGTATTTCATGCGCTTTACAGCGGCGGGGCCACGGTTGCCAAGGCCAATAAATCCAACGCGTACTGTTTCCAGCTTCGGTGCCGAATAACCGCTCATGTTGAATACCTGCCTGTATGATGAATCGTTGTGAAGGGCCGGGGTGTCTTTCTGTGTCGTGGGAAAGCCTTTCAGGAGGCTGGTTCCAAGCAATCCGGCTCCTGTGAGGCCGGTTAATTTCAGAAAATTCCGCCGGTTGTTTTTTTCCATTATCTACTTTAATTTTTATAGAACAGGGTATGTAGTTACAGCATCCTGAAAAAGAAGAAACGTTTTACATACATGTGTTGTGCCGACTCAAATTTATCTATTTGTGTGAGTATACCTAAATAAACTACCGGGAACGTTACCGAAATCGTTTCCGGGAACGTTCCCGGTCATTTTTTCACAGAATAAAGATCAGATGGAAAAAATTTGTATACTTTAGTTTCATGTCTCACGAATATCTCTCGCAAAGGCGCAAAGTAAGCAAAGAACGTAAAGGATATTTTTAAGTTAAGTAAGACTGCTTAGCAGTGCCCTGCAATATTTTCGGGCAATCAAAGAGTTCTTTGTTAACTTAAAAATATCCTTTGCGTTCTTTGCTTACTTTGCGCCTTTGCGAGAAAAAACTATCTATATGCTATCCCGTAGAGAATTTTTATCAACCACCACTGCAGCCGGAATAGGAATAGGGTTCGCCGGCATCATGCCTTCCCTGTTATACGGTAGAACTCCTATGACTGGCCGTCGCGCAGGGATCATCGGACTGGATACTTCCCATAGTATGGAGATCATCAAAGCATTGAACGGTACAGACAAAACACCTGAGTTCGAAGGCTATTCAATTGTTGCTGCCTATCCACAGGGTAGTAAAGATATTAAGAGCAGCGCAGAAAGGATTCCTGCTTATACTGCTGAAGCACAGAAAAGCGGTGTGGAAATAACCGATTCCATTGCTGCTTTATTATCAAAGGTAGATGTGGTATTTTTAGAGACGAATGATGGCAGGCCAAGGCTGGAGCAGGCAATGGAAGTGCTGAAGGCCGGAAAGCCTTTGTTTGTTGATAAGCCGGTGGCGGCATCCCTGAAGGATGTAGCTGCCATATATGATACCGCAAAAAAATATAAAGTACCCGTTTTCTCGTCTTCTTCGCTCAGATATATTTCGGATGCACAGGAGATTGCTGCGGGAAAGATGATTGGTAAAGTGCTGGGTGCTGATACGTATAGTCCTGCTACATTGGAAAAAACGCATCCGGATTTGTTCTGGTATGGTATACATGGAGTGGAAATGTTGTTTGCTGTGATGGGCACGGGATGTAAAGAAGTAAGCAGGGTACATACCGACGGGACTGATGTTGTAGTGGGCACCTGGAAAGATGGACGTATTGGTATTTTCAGGGGAACGCGCACTGGTAAGCATACTTATGGCGGAATGGTATTCGGTGAAGAAGGCGTGCGTACCCTGGGACCTTTCAAAGGAACATTGCCCCTGTTGTCGGAGATCATTAAATTTTTCAAAACGGGTGTTGCGCCTGTGCCCCCCGAAGAAACACTTGAAATCTACAGCTTCATGGCTGCTGCCGATGACAGCAAAGCGCGGAAAGGGATGCCGGTGAGCCTGGCAGAAGTGGCAGAACAGGCGGGAATATCTTTTATTCAATAAAATTCTAGATACATGACTAACAACTCGAGGAGAGGCTTTATTAAAACAGCCATGAAAGGCGCGGCAGTAGCTTCCGTTGGCGGCATACTACCATCATTCAGCGCCAGAAGTTATGCTGCTATTATCGGCGCCAACGAACGTGTCAGGGTTGCAATGATGGGCGTGAACAGCCGTGGATTGGCGCTTGCCAATAGTTTTGCCGGATTGCCGGATTGCGAGGTGATGTTTGTTTGCGATGTTGACAGCCGCGCTGCTGCGAAATGTATTGATAGTGTTACACAGCGGCAACACCGCAAACCGGAGGCCCGTCCTGATTTTCGTAAGGCCCTGGAAGATAAGCATCTCGATGCGCTTGTGGTGGCTGCGCCTGATCACTGGCACGCCCCTGCAGCCATACTCGCTTCTTCCGCAGGTAAACATGTATACCTCGAAAAGCCTGCCAGTCACAATCCGCAGGAAGGAGAGTGGCTGGTAGCTGCCTCCGCCAAGTATAAAAACGTGATTCAGATGGGTAACCAGCGCCGCTCCTGGCCAAACGTAGCGGCCGCTATTAACGAGCTGAGAGCAGGGGCTATAGGTCGTCCTTATTTTGCAAAAGGGTGGTACACCAACAACAGGCCATCGATTGGTAAAGGAAAAGAAGTACCCGTGCCTGCGTGGCTCGATTATGAACTGTGGCAGGGCCCCGCACCGCGTCGCGCTTTCCAGGATAATCTCGTGCATTACAACTGGCATTGGTTCTGGCACTGGGGCACCGGCGAAGCGCTCAATAACGGAACACATATGATGGACCTGGCGCGTTGGGGCCTTGATGTGGATTATCCCACCAGCGTGAGTTCTATCGGCGGCCGTTACCGCTACCAGGACGACTGGCAGACTCCCGATACACAGGTGATCACACTTGACTTCAATAACAACACCAGTATCGTATGGGAAGGCAGAAGCTGCAACGGTCGCACTGTGGAAGGAACCAGTGTTGGTGTTATGTTCTACGGCGATAATGGTTCTCTCGTCATCGATGGTAACAGTTACCGCGTATACGATTTACAAAACAAGCTGACGAAAGAAGTGAAGAACGAAACTGTGATTGATGCCCGTAACCTCAACAATCCATCGGAGGCCCTGGACCACATCCATATCCAGAACTTCCTGGATGGTATCCGCAAGGGCGCCATACTGCGCGCTGATATTACCAGCGGCCATAAGAGCACGTTGCTCTGTCAACTCGGCAATATTGCATTGCGCTCCGGGGATACGCTGCACGTAGATCCGGCTAAAGGTCATATCTTAAATAACAACAACGCACAGCAATACTGGGCGCGCGAATACCAGCCGGGATGGAAACCGGTAGTATAACTGATCCACGTATGAAAAAAAACATCACAGCTGTAGCAGCCGGCACATTAAGCAGGCGGGATACTATGATTTCGATCCTGATTATAGGGCTGCTGTTCTTCATATTTGGGTTTGTGTCGTGGATCAATTCCATACTCATCCCTTATTTTAAAATTGCCTGTGAGCTGAGCAATTTTGAATCTTACCTGGTGGCCTTCGCATTTTACATTTCCTACTTTGTAATGTCGGTACCTGCGTCCTATCTTTTGAAGGCAAGGGGTTTTAAGCGAGGGATGATGGTAGGTTTCTGGGCGATGGCCGCCGGTGCGTTTATTTTTGTACCGGCCGCGCTCTCACGTACATACGGAATTTTCCTGGTTGGTCTGTTTGCTATCGGTGCGGGACTGGCTATTCTGCAAACGGCTGCTAATCCGTATATCACCGTATTAGGCCCGAAGGATCGCGCGGCGCAGCGCATCAGTATCATGGGTATCTGTAACAAGGCTGCAGGAATACTGGCGCCGCTGCTGTTTGCTGCCGTGATACTGAAGGCCACAGACAGTGAGTTATTCAAACAGTTGCCGTTGATGACTGAGGCACAACGAGATGCTGCATTGGATGAGCTGATCAGGAGGGTAGTGGCGCCCTACGCCTGTGTGGGCGCGGCGCTATTCTGCCTCGGCTGGATGATGTTGCATTCGCCGTTACCAGAGATAGATACTGAGCAGGAAAGTGAGGCTGTAGCAGCGGCCAACTCCGATAAAACAAGTATTTTCCAGTTTCCGCACCTCGTATTGGGGGCAGTAGCCATCTTCCTGCATGTAGGCACTCAAGTGATTGCTATTGACACCATTATTGGTTATGCGGGCTCTATGCAGATACAATTGCTGGAAGCGAAAGTGTTTCCTTCCTATACATTGTTTGCCACTATCTGCGGATATATCATGGGCATTATTGTGATACCGCGGCTAGTGAGCCAGGTCAACATGTTGCGTCTTTGCACATTACTCGGGACGGTCTTTACCTTGCTGATCGTGTCTACACGCGGACAGGTGAAGCTGCTGGGACATACCACTGATATTTCCATCTGGTTTGTGGTGTTACTGGGGTTTGCCAATTCGCTGGTGTGGGCAGGTATTTGGCCGCTGGCGCTGGACGGGCTGGGGAGGTTCACCAAACTAGGCGCTTCCGTAATGATTATGGGATTATGCGGTAATGCCATTCTGCCGTTGCTGTATGGTTACTTTGCAGACCGCTACAACCTGCGTGAGGCTTACTGGGTGCTGCTGCCTTGTTATTTGTATCTCGTGTTTTATGCCGTGTACGGTCATCGAATCAGGAGATGGGGATGGAGGTAATTTTCCCGGGGTGATGATGGAGGGAAGAAATGTTAAATTCACAGGCTGTAATGAAAACACTGAAGATATTCAATGGACATGTGATTACGCCACATCGTATTATCCGTAACGCTACAGTGCTGATAAGAGATGGCGTGATTACGGAGGTAACTGCCGGCGATCTTGACGCGCCGGATGCCGAGACGCTGGATGCCGGCGGACATTATATTGCGCCGGGTTTTATTGATCTGCATGTGCACGGCGGTGGAGGCCATGATTTCATGGATGGTAACGTTGCGTCATTTCTGCGCATCGCGGAACTACATGCCCGTTATGGTACAACAGCCATGTATCCTACGACGCTTACCAGCGAACCGGAATATCTCTTCAAAACACTGGATTATTATGAAGCGGCTGTGAAGCAGAACAGTAAAGGTGCGCAATTGCTGGGTATGCATCTCGAAGGGCCTTACTTTGCTATGAGCCAACGTGGTGCACAGGACCCGCGTTACATCCGGGACCCAGACCCTGAAGAGTATGAGGCTGTATTGGCGTATTCATCAGCGATAAGCCGGTGGAGTGCAGCCCCGGAGCTGAAAGGCGCTATTGCCTTTGGCCGTTATCTCCGCTCAAGAGGGGTGCTGGCTGCTGTAGCACACACAGACGCCATCTATGAAGAAGTCCTGGAGGCTTACGAAAACGGCTATACGTTGGCTACGCATTTTTATTCAGCCATGTCTGGCGTAACACGCCGCAATGCCTTCCGCTATGCGGGGGTGATAGAGAGCGGATACCTGATAGATGAGATGGATGTGGAGATTATTGCGGACGGGATACACCTCCCCCCGCCCTTACTGAAGCTGGTATACAAGATTAAAGGCCCTGACCGCACAGCCCTCATTACCGATGCGATGCGAGCTGCCGGTATGCCGCCCGGAGAAAGTATCCTGGGTAACATTCATCATGGCACCCGTGTCATCGTGGAAGATGGCGTAGCCAAGCTACCCGACCGCAGCTCGTTTGCGGGAAGCGTAGCTACTGCCGACCGCCTGGTGCGAACTATGATACAGCAGGCGGACGTGCCACTGGCCGAAGCCGTCAGGATGATAACGGCTACGCCCGCACGAATTATGGGTATCGCTGACAAAAAGGGGGTGCTGGTAGCAGGCAAAGATGCAGACATCGTCATCTTCGACGAAAACATCCACATACAACAAACAATTATAGGAGGAACTATTGTCCACGACATCCGTTCGTCATTATAAAAACATCCGCAAATGATGCAGCGATTTAAAAATAAATACAGATCTTGTGCGCACCACACTGCGTTGATGTTTGCTGCAGCTATATTTACAGCAGCGGACGCAGGCGCGCAAAACAGCGAGAAATCCATGAATTATCCTGTCAGGTTTATCACGCTTGATCCCGGTCACTTTCACGCCGCATTGATACAGAAAGATATGTACGAACAGGTAAGCCCTGTGGTGCATGTGTACGCGCCTGAAGGCGCCGGGCTTGCTGCATACCTGAAATTGGTAACACAATATAATAACCGGCCTTCAGCACCTACACACTGGGATGAGAAAGTATACAGCGGCGCCGGCTACCTCGATAGAATGCTGGAAGAAAAGCCGGGTAATGTAGTCGTCATTGCAGGTAACAATCGCCGTAAGACAGAATATATCTCAGAAGCCGTAAAAGCCGGTCTGAATGTGCTGGCAGATAAACCCATGGCCATTGATGCCCGTGGGTTTGAGCTGTTGCAAAGCGCTTTTGAAACAGCCCGTAAAAATAAAGTACTCCTCTACGATATTATGACGGAGCGTTATGAAATCACCAACATCCTGCAACGTGCATTGGCTCAGGACCCGACTGTATTCGGGCATTTAGAAAAGGGCAGTGTCGGGAATCCCGCTGTAGTAAAGGAAAGCGTGCATCACTTTTATAAAAACGTATCAGGCTCACCGCTGGTACGCCCAGCCTGGTACTATGATGTAACGCAGGAGGGCGAAGGCATTGTGGACGTAACGACTCACCTCGTGGACCTGGTGCAATGGTGTTGCTTCCCGGATGTTGCGCTCGATTACCGCAAGGATATTCGTATGCTTACCGCACGCCGCTGGCCCACGCATATAACACTGCAACAATTCCAGCGGTCTACCGGTGAAGCGACCTTTCCGCCTTTTCTGCTGAAAGATATAAAAGACAGTATCCTGGATGTGTATGCCAATGGGGAGATGAATTACACTATCCAAGGCGTGCATGCAAAGGTAGCCGTTACCTGGAACTATCAGGCGCCTGAGGGCACGGGCGATACGCACTATTCCATTATCCGTGGAAGCCTTGCAAATCTTGTGATCCGGCAGGGTAAAGAACAACAGTATAAACCAGTATTGTATGTAGAACCCATAGTGAATGTTACGTCAAAATATGAAACCGCATTGCAGCTGGCTACAGACAGGCTGCAACAAATCTGCCCGGGCCTGTCGTTGAAGAAAACCACCGCGGGGTGGCAAATGGTGATCCCTCCCAATCTGGGTCATGAAGAGCACTTCGCACAGGTGACAAAAAAATTTCTGCAGTATCTCCTCCAGGGTAATATGCCTGTATGGGAAATTCCCAACATGCTGGCAAAGTATTATACCACTACACAGGCCATAGCATTGGCTTACAAAGCGCATTAGTTGTCTTCCCCAAAAATCTTCGGTAACGCTTGCATAGATTTTTCTTCCCGTTCCGCTTATTTACAGGAAATTAGGTAATTGTAATTCTTAACAGAAAGTTAATGGTACCTGATAGTGTCTGGTCTGCTCTATAGCCTGATGAAATAATAAATAGCTGCAAGGAATTTGTAATCAACCAAAATAGGATAGTAACTGTCATAACTATCTCCTGTATCACTATTGCTAAAACTTCACGGTATGAAGAAAATGCTACTGTTGTTCTTTGTATTGCTGCCTGAGCTGTGTGTATGTATGAGTACGGAATCTCCACCGTTCACTGTTACGGGAAAAGTAACAGACGCCAATGGCGCGCCATTGCCTGCGGTAAGCATCACGGTGAAAGGCACTACCACAGGCACTACCACTGATTTAAAAGGACAGTTCCATATCAATGTTCCCGGTGGCGATGCAGTACTCGTGTTCTCGTGTATCGGCTTTGCAAAACAGGAAATGAATCCCGGCAGCAACAGGGAGCTTAACATCAGGATGTTGCCACAGAACAGCTCGCTGGAGCAGGTGGTTGTGATCGGTTATGGTGAAGTAAAAAAGAAGGATTTATCTGGCTCTGTAGGTCTCGTGAATGTAGATAATATGAACAAGGCGCCGGTAGTATCTTTTGACCAGGCGCTGGCCGGCCGCGTGGCTGGCGTGCAAGTGTCTTCCACAGATGGTCAACCCGGCGCAATGATGAACATCACTATCCGCGGCGCCAATTCCCTTACCAAAGAAAATGCTCCGCTCTACGTAGTTGACGGCTTCCCGATAGAGAACAATGATAACAATGCCATCAACCCGGCAGACATCGCTACAATCGATATTCTCAAAGATGCATCTGCCACCGCCATCTATGGTGCGCGTGGAGCAAATGGTGTGATCATTATCACTACAAAAAGAGGGAAGGCTGGACCTCCATTGGTGACCTATAATGGCTATTATGGGTTTCAGCAGGAGGTGAAGAAATTGAAGGTGCTCAGTCCTTATGAATTTGTGAAGGTGCAGATGGAGATCGACAGCGCCCGCGCTGATTCTGTGTATTTCAAAGGACAACATAAATCGCTGGAAGATTACCGTAATGTGGAGGGTATTGACTGGTATGATAAAGTGTCGCGCGTTGCGCCGATGCAGAACCACAATATTTCGTTATCCGGTGGTAACGGTAAAAGCAGGTATGCCCTATCTGCCTCCTACACCGGGCAAGACGGCATTTTTGTGAACACTGGCTTCCGGCGTTACCAGGCACGCATCACACTCGATCAGGGCATTACGGATAAAGTGAGATTTGGTCTTACTGCCAACTATGCGGATACAAAGGAGTTCGGTACGCTCGCTACTGCCAATGGCGGCATTACCACTGCATCATTAATGTACAGTATCTGGGCATATCGCCCGATTCTCAACACCTCCAGCGCCTCAACAATAGATTATGAAGATGAACTGTTTGATCCGGAAGTAAGCGCATTGGCGGATTACCGTACCAACCCATTGCTGCAGCTGAAGAATGAATTGCGTGAAAGACTCTCTGGCAACCTGATAGCCAATGCTTACCTCGAATATACGATCATCAATGGCCTGAAGCTACGGGTGACAGGTGGCGTGAGCCGTGTGTCGATACAATCAAATGCTTTCAATAACTCGCTTACAAGAAGCGGCAGTCCTGACAATCCCCGTTCGCAGGGTATCAACGGCTCGCAGGACATCACCACCGTGTTGAATTTTACCAATGAGAATACACTCACTTACGACAGGACTTTCAACAGAGAGCATAATCTTAATATCGTAGGCGGCTATACGCAGCAGACGGGAAAAACCAATCTCTTTGGCGCTTCTGCCATACAGATCAACAATGAGTCGTTAGGGCTGAGTGGTATGGATGAGGGCACGCCACAAGCTATTAAGGCGGCCAGTGCCAATTGGGGATTGCTCTCTTTTCTCGCCAGGGTGAACTATAGCTATCGTTCCAAATACCTGCTTACAGCCTCTATCCGCGCAGACGGCTCCTCCAAATTCCCGAAAGGCAGCCGGTGGAGCTATTTCCCTTCAGCGGCTGTTGCCTACCGTATCAGTGAGGAGAATTTCATGAAGCATCAGAAATTTATTACAGATGCAAAGGTGCGTTTCAGTTATGGTGTTACCGGTAATAACAGGGTTGGTGAGTTTGATTACATTTCCACACTCAGCACAGGTTACACCACCGGCTATTCATTCGGGAATGCTGCCCCTTCAAGGGGAATGGTATCCGGTATACTTGGTAATCCGGATATGAGATGGGAAGGGACCCAACAGTTCAATGCGGGTGTGGATATTACTTTTTGGAAAGACAGGATTTCCTTTACAGGGGATTACTATTATAAGCGTACCAACGACTTATTGCTTACCGCAGATATACCCGCTGTGACTGGTTATACCAGCACTGTGAAAAATATTGGCTCGGTATCCAACAGTGGGATTGAACTGTCGTTGGGCATTACCAATATCCACACGCGCAATTTCTCCTGGAATGCGGATTTCAATATTGCTTTCAACCGCAATAAGGTATTGGCACTCACACAGAACCAGGAAGCCCTCACCAAGACAACTTCTGCCATTTACAACAGTAACCCGGTGTACATCGCGAAGATAGGCAAGCCTATTGCACAATTCTATGGAATTATCTATGAAGGCGTTTACCAGTACAGCGATTTCAATCAGCAGGCAGACGGCACCTATGTGCTGAAGGACGGTATTCCCTCCAATGGCGGCAACCGTGCTTCCATCAGGCCGGGAGATGCCAGGTATCGCGATATTAATTATGATGGTGTCATTAATCTGAGCGACTATACGGTCATCGGTGATCCCAACCCGGATTTCACCGGTGGTTTCAATAACAATTTCACGTATAAGAATTTTGACCTCAACGTATTTTTCCAGTTCTCTTATGGCAATGATGTGCTGAATGCTAACCGCGTGGTTTTTGAGAATGTTACGCCGGCTTCCGGCGCCAATGTAAACAAGTACCTGAGTTACATGAACCGCTGGACACCGGAGCATCCCAACAACGATATTCCGCGCATCAATGGCCAGGGCGCGGATTTTTATACATCACGAATTGTGGAGGATGGTTCTTATCTCCGGCTGAAAACGATATCACTGGGCTACAACATTCCCGCGCGGTTGCTGAAGGGGATTAAGATGAAATCTATTCGTGTCTATGCTTCTGCACAAAACCTCTATACCTGGACAAGATACTCCGGCATAGACCCGGAAGTCTCTACCCGCCATTCCACGCTGACACCGGGTTTCGACTACTCGCCATATCCGCGCGCCAGAACTGTCATCTTCGGTGTCAATGCTTCATTCTAAAACTTGTCGTATGAAAAAATCAGTCTGTCTGCTGTCACTCGTCATACTCGGAGGTCTTTCCTCCTGCATGAAAATACTGGATACTAAACCTACAGACGTACAATCGGTCACTGATTATTACAAAACAGAAAAAGAACTGGATAATGCGCTCACTGGCATTTACGATGCGCTTGGCAAAGAGCAGCCGGGTTACCTCATCACTTTGTTCAGCACCGTGGATGAGATGTTCACGAGCAATGTCACGGGGTTGACCATATTCGATTACGATCCGGGCCTGCTCACAGTTTATACTGTATGGCAGCGTTTTTATCAGGGCATCGAGCGTGCCAATATGCTACTGGCGAACATCGATAAGCCACAGATAGATGAAGACAGACGCAAAGTGATCAAGGGAGAAGCCAAATTCCTGCGGGCATATCTGTATTTCATGCTCGTGCAGAACTTTGGAGACGTGCCACTGAAACTGAAACCCACGGCTTCTGTGGATGATATCTATTATGAGCGTACACCGGCGGACGAGGTATATACTTTTATTGTGAAAGAAATGATGGAAGCGGAATCCCTGGTGAAGCCAATCACTGCGTATAGTTATGGTGGCCGTGTTACACAGTCGGCAGTGAGGGGGATGCTGGCACGTGTAAATCTCTATTGGGCAGGTTTTCCCACAAACAAGCCTGACAAGTACAAAGATGCGCTGGCCTGGGCGAAGAAGGTGATCGACTCCGGCTATCATCATTTGAATCCGGACTATGCGCAGGTTTTCATCAACCTGATCCAGAATAAGTACGAAACGAAAGAAAGCATATGGGAACTGGAATTTTATACTACC
>NZ_DATLKJ010000024.1:0-2818 GCF_035538455.1 Chitinophaga sp. | reverse complement strand
TAATGTGCTGCCGGATGATGATTCATATTGCAGGTGGCGGCCGCTGAGATCCCGTGATGCATTTTGTATGCTGCGCCGGATGGCATTGAAGGGCGTCATGGTGGTATCCAGCGTGGCATTGAAGAAAGATATATACTTTGCTGCATGTACATCATCATCAGGTGGGATCATGCTGAATATCTTGCTCACACGCACATCTTTTACGGCTGGTTTATTGTGTGGCGATTCCGGAAGTTCAGTCCGGAAACCAGATTTGCGCAGCGCCACAAAGCCGGACTTTTCCCTTGCGGCAATCAGACCTTTGTCTTCCAGCAGGCTGAATGCCTTGATGGCGGTACCTATACTGACGTTGTACTGATGACTGATTATCCTTAATGACGGGAGTTTTTCACCGGCTGGGTGAGTATTGTTGTTAATCAGTTGTTCGATCTTATCAGCTATATCTATGTAGCGGAAGTTTTTCATCTGTTATAGTAATATATTAGATTTATCCATCTGTTATATATGCTAAAATAGATGATTCCGGGTAAAAAAATAGTGAAGACAATCGTTATTGTCCTCACTATTGACAGCAGTACTATAGCCCGTTATAGTCCTGTTGTTTTTTCCAGTTGTTCCGGGTATCTTTCGCCCACCACGGTAATCTTTGAAGCTGCTTCGCTGAGTGCGTCTACTTCTTCCGTTGTCAGCACAATATCAGCGGCTTCCATGTTTTCGTACAAACGATGCAGTTTGACAGTGCCGGGTATTGGCGCGATCCAGGGGCGTTGTGCCAGTAACCAGGCCAACGCGATCTGTGCGGCGCTGACATTTTTTTGCTGCGCTACTTCGGCAATCAGATCCACCATAGCCTGGTTGGCAGTCAGCGCTTCGGGTGCAAAGCGAGGCAATACGTGCCGGAAGTCGTTGTTGGCAAAGGTGGTGTCTTTACCATAGTTACCTGCCAGAAAACCTTTACCCAGCGGACTGAATGGTACAAAGCCGATGCCCAGCTCTTCCAGCGCAGGTAGCAGCTCCGCTTCCGGTTTTCTCCACCATAATGAATATTCGCTTTGCACGGCTGTAACAGGATGTACGGCATGGGCGCGGCGGATTGTATTCACGCCAGGTTCGGAGAGGCCCCAGTGTTTAATCTTACCTTCTTTTACCAGCTCTCTGATCGTACCAGCTACGTCTTCAATGGGCACGTTGGGGTCTACACGATGTTGATAATAAAGATCGATAACATCTGTACGGAGGCGTTTCAGCGAGCCTTCCACTGACCGGCGTATCAAAGCGGGATCGCTGTTTGCCGCGATCTGAGCGTTCTGCATGCCGATGCCGAATTTGGTAGCCAAGACTACTTTATCGCGGTAAGGCGCCAGCGCTTCGCCCAGCAGTTCTTCATTGGTGTGGGGACCATATGCTTCTGCTGTATCGAAGAAAGTAAGGCCCCGGTCTATTGCAGCATGGGTCAGGTTGATCATATCTTTGCGGTCCGCTGCCGGTCCATAAGCATAGCTCATTCCCATACATCCCAGGCCGATGGCGGATACTTCCAGGTTGCTGTTTCCAAGTGTTCTGTATTGCATAATTTTAAGTATTGAATGTTTGATGATTGTTGACAATGCAAAGGTCATAGGTATTTCCGGACCATTTGTTATACCGATTACCGTAATATCTACCAGTATTACTGATTGTGCAGGCAGGAGGGAAAAAGCAGGGGCGGATAGTGTAACTTTGGATAAGACAAACGATAATTGTTATGGATATTTTATTGAGGCATGAATCTGTCAGTGAATACAACGCGTATAACAATCACGAGACCCTGCACCCGCTGGTAACGGTGGTTGATTTGTCGAAAGCGATGCCTCGCAGGGGATACCGCGTATACTTCGGACTTTATACCATCATACTAAAGGACGTAAAGATCGGCGACCTGCGTTATGGAAAGAATAATTATGACTACCAGGATGGCACGTTGGTGTTTTTTGCACCAGGACAAGTAGTGACTATTGAAAGCAACGGCGAGTATTATCAGCCGCAGGGGCATGCGCTGGCATTCCATCCGGACCTGATCCGCGGGACAGTGCTGGCGCGTCAGATGCACGATTATAGTTTCTTCTCCTATAATGCAAACGAAGCGCTGCATATATCGGAACAGGAGCGCCATATTGTGCTGGACAGCTTCAGAAAAATTCAATATGAGCTGGAACGTGGTATGGACAAGCATAGTAAGAAACTCATCGTATCCAATATAGAGTTGTTCCTTAATTACTGTGTCCGTTTTTATGATCGTCAGTTCCTTACGCGTGATAATGCGCACAAGGGTATTCTGGAGAGATTTGAAACACTGCTGAATGATTATTTTATGTCAGACAGGCCACAGGCGATCGGGCTGCCTTCCGTGGCATATTGCGCCGGGGAGTTGAATTTATCGCCTAACTATTTCGGTGATATGGTGAAGAAGGAAACGGGTAAATCGCCACAGGAGTACATTCAGCTGAAACTTATAGATACTGCCAAGGAGAAGATATTTGATACCAGTAAATCTGTCAGTGAGATTGCTTATGAGCTGGGCTTCAAGTATCCTCAGCATTTCACCCGTCTGTTCAAACAGCGTGTGGGCTTTACACCTAATGAGTACCGGGCCAATAACTGATGAAGGCATTCTCCGCCATGGTGGGGGATCAGGGAAGGCTGTATTTCTATCTGTTATAGTAAAATATTCAATTTCTGTATCTGTTATATGATTACGGATGTGAATAGTTTTACAGCAGAAAAATTAATAACGATGGAAATAGTAAACAGCACCGTACAGGATATTGATTTCATTTTT